>JBDRUT010000013.1:0-44186 GCA_039801465.1 Caldifarciminota bacterium | reverse complement strand
ATAGTTTTTATGAATATCAACGCCTAAATAAACATCAGCCATATTAACTCCTTTCCTAGATACATCATAAACATCATAATATTACCAAAGTTATTCTTATTTTCTATTTTCATTTTATCCTTGACAGGCTTATGTTTTTGACTAAAATCATAAAAGCACTGATTACTAAGGTATCTACAGGTTTTATTATGGTAAACAGCCAAAATTGGAAAATTTGCAAAAAGAGATATCTTTGCGGGTGTAGCTCACTTGGTAGAGCACGAGCTTCCCAAGCTCGGGGCCGCGGGTTCGAATCCCGTCGCCCGCTTTATGTTTGATAATTGTTCTAAAAATTAAAGGTTTAACTATGTGTAATATGCAAGAAAAAGGAACAAAAATGCAAAAAAGACTACTAATTTTGATTCTCTTAATTTGTATAGGCTTGTCATTTGCTGATACGATTGATTTTCTCAATTGGTCAGTAAAAATTGCCATTAAAGAGCAACCTGAAGAACCAAGAGAGTTTCAAAATCTTCTTAACACCCAAGCAAAAAAAATAATTAAACAGGTCTACTTTGATTCGAGTCAGACCGTGGCAGAATATTTAGCCAATAATCCTAAAATCATGCGACAATTTGAGCGACTAGAAATTAATTCACAGGAACTTGCCAATAAGTTCCTTTCAGATGGTTCGCTAATTACTGAATATGAAGCTCCGATTACTGGTTTAGTTCTTAAGACATTAATTCCTTATACTGGCGGAGGAACGCCTTTAGTACCATTATGTTGCCCGGTTTGTAAACGCCCTTGGCCAGAAAATATGGAAGTTCCCAAAGATGTTAAGTTAATTCCATTGGAAGAAGATGGAACGCCCCGTTATACTGGAGTTTTAATTGATGCTCGAGATATAAGTCTTAATCCAGCATTGTTTCCTAAAATTTACACTGAGGATAATAGAGAAGCATATAGTCTCAGTTTTGCTAAACCTGAGTATTGTGCTGAACGAGGATTATTAGTCTATGCGCGTTCCTTGACTGAAGCTTTTGAAAATGAACGAGTCGGAATCAACCCTATCAGAATTACAGCCATAAAAAGCATTGGCAAGAATAATACCGATATTGTTATCTCCACGTCAGCAGGTAAATTACTTCACAGTTCCCAAAACAACTTGAAACTTTTAGAGCAATGTAAAGTTGTAGTTTTGATTAGTGAATAGGTTTAGTAGATATGCATTGTAATTCAATAAATTAAGTTAATGGCAGTTCTACCTTTACAAAAAGGAATTATTTATGGACCGGTTAATTCAAAACGATTAGGTCGTTCTTTAGGAATTAATCTGCTTTCCTGCCAAAAAAAAATCTGTAGTTTTGACTGTATTTACTGCCATTATGGTCGAACTACAGAAAAGACTTTAAAACCGACACGTAACAGTTTACCTAGTGTCGAAGAAGTTCTCGTTGCAGTTGAACAGGCATTACAAAATAACCAGAAGTTTGACTATCTGACATTTTCGGGTAATGGCGAACCGATGCTGCATTTAGACTTTGCTAAAATTGTTTTTGAGATAAAACGCTTAAGAGACCGCTACCAGCCTCAAATACCTTTGGCATTACTTAGTAATTCATCACGATTAGTTGATATCGATGATTTTGACACATTAGAGGCAATCGATTTTCGGATATTTAAGTTAGATACTGCAGATGAGGAACTTTTCCAAAAGATTAACCAGCCAGTTGCAGAATTGAAAATTAACATGATTATTGATAAATTAGTTTATGTCTCAAAACACCTACCGATTACAATTCAAACAGTATTTATTGATGGTCCAATTAAGAATTATGATGATGAGACATTAAACAACTGGATTAAAGCAGTTACCAAAATCAAACCAATTTCAATTCAGATTTGCTCGACCGACCGACCAGTAGCAAAGTCCGAAGTCAAAATGCTTAGCAATCAGAAATTAAATGAAATTGCTACTTATATTCAAAAACACACGAAAATTCTAACAAAGGCATTTTTTAAGTAGAAAATTTATACTACCCCAACGATTTATTTTTTTGCGTGTTAGGAATATAATTAAGAGAAATCTAAAGAGTGTTCTGAAAAAATGCCGCTGAAAACACAGAAAACATGGGTGAAAAATCAATGATTTCAATAGCGAAAGTTAACTTTTGCAAGAGGTTGTAGACAAAAAATGCTATTCTTGAGAACAGAAGCAATAGAAAATTTTTGACTATATGAAGTGCACTCTATGTTCGGCGCCAAAACATTGTATCCACTCCAAGGACCTAATTCTACCGCCACTTTATTTAACATTATCGGAACAACATATCGTATTTTATCATCAAGCTCTGGCATCTGCTTTTTAAGATACTCAAACGGTGTTGTACTCTAAATATTGACTTTTTTCTAATTTTTTGTTAACATCTCTCTCTTAAATATGATAGAAAATAAAAGATTGAAATTTGGTTTTTATTGGGCAGCATCCTGCGGTGGCTGTGAAATTGCAGTTTTAGATCTCAACGAAAAAATCTTAGATGTGGTAAATCTTGCCGAGATTGTCCTCTGGCCAGTTGCAACTGATTTTAAATACAAAGATGTTGAAAATTATCCGGACAAATACATTGATGTCTGTTTTTTTAATGGCTCAGTTCGTAATTCAGAACAAGAGCATCTGGCAAAACTATTACGCCTGAAATCAAAAGTATTAGTGGCTTTTGGTTCTTGTGCGCATCATGGTTGTATTCCAGGGCTAGCCAATTTACATAATCGAAAAACTATTTTCCAAACCGCATATCAGGAAACCATTTCAACATATAACCCACAAAATAAATTGCCTAAGACTAATTTTTTCGCTAATAGTTTGTCGTTGACTCTACCCGAGTTTTTTGATGAGGTCAAGCCATTAGATAGAGTTGTTTCAGTCGATTATTATATACCCGGATGTCCACCGCCGGTTCCTTTAATTGCAAATGCTATTGAGGCAATTGCAAAAAATCAGTTGCCTGCTGTCGGCACAGTTTTAGCACCAATCAAAGCATTATGTGATGAATGTGAACGGAATACTAACCCTAATAAAAAGATGCCGGATATCAAACGAGTTTATGAAATACAAGCTGACCCGAAAATCTGTTTTCTTGAGCAAGGAATTATCTGTATGGGACCGGCAACCAGAAGTGGTTGTCAAACTCGATGTATTAATGCCAACTGGCCATGTACTGGTTGTATGGGACCGGCACCTGAAGTGCTTGACCAAGGTGCAAAGATGATTAGCGCTATCGGCTCTATTCTTAAGATTGATGAAGAGAAGAAATTGACTGAAGAAGATGTTGAGAAATTAATTAATAAGATAAAAGACCCAATCGGAACTTTTTATATGTACGGGTTAGCCTCAGCAATTATAAATAGAAAAATTAAATGATCGGATTTCAGAAATTAATAATTAGAAAATTCAGAGAGAAACTTTATATCTCTGTCTCAAGATAGTAGAGCACTAATATGAATCGAATCACAATAGACCCAATTACAAGATTAGAAGGACACGGCAAGATTGAAATATTTTTAGATGATAAAGGCGAAGTCCAAGACGCATATCTTCAAGTTCCCGAATTAAGAGGCTTTGAGAAATTTTGTGAAGGCAGAAAGGCTGAAGATATGCCTCAGCTCACGAGCCGAATTTGTGGCGTTTGTCCAGTTGCCCATCACTTTGCTGCGACAAAAGCTTTAGATATGGCATTTGGCGTAGAGCCAACATCTGTTGCTAAGAAATTAAGAGAACTCATCTATTGTGGATACATTATTTATGACCATATTCTGCATTTCTATTTTCTTGGCGGTCCGGATTTTATTGTCGGTCCGACTGCGCCGAAAGAGAAACGGAATATTATTGGAGTGATAGAAAAAGTCGGTTTGGAATTGGCAAACGAAGTAATTAAACATCGGGCATATGGCCAAAAGATGACAGAAATTTTGGGTGGTAAACCGACTCATCCGGTTTGTGGTCTACCTGGCGGACTAACTAAACCGCTTAGCAAAGAAGATAAACTGGAGATGGAGAAGATGGCTCAATCCTGTTATCAGTTTGCTTTGAAATCACTGGAAATTTTTCATAAGACTGTCTTAGAAAATCCAACTTACATGGCACTAATTGTAAATCCAGCACTATCATTAAGTGTCTATAATATGGGTCTGGTTGATGAAAAGAATCGGGTTAATTTTTATGATGGAATGGTTAGAGTTACTGACCCCAAAGGAAAAGAGTATGTTAAGTTTCATCCTTCGGATTATCTAAATCACATTGCAGAAGAAGTTTTAGAATGGTCGTATGTTAAGGTCCCATATCTAAAAAATATAGGTTATAAAGGATTAAAAGACGGCATGGATTCGGGTATTTATCGCGTTGGTCCTTTAGGCCGATTAAATGCGGCAGACGGAATGGCAACGCCAAAAGCCCAGGAAGAGTATGAACTGATGTACCAAACCTTCCAAACTAAACCTGTTCACAGTACCCTGGCTTACCACTGGGCAAGATTAATTGAATTATTATACGCTACAGAACGTGCTTTAGAACTTCTCGCCGATTCTGATATTACTGACCCCAATATACGAAATATGAATTTTAAGTTTCAAAAGACTGGTATTGGGATTGTTGAAGCTGCACGGGGAACTCTAATCCATCATTATGAAGTAACCGAAGACATGTTGATTAAAAAAGTAAACTTGATTGTCGCCACTACAAATAATAATGGGACTATTAACATGTCAATCCGTAATGCGGCACGGCAATTCATTAGAAATAATAATATCAATCAGCCAGATTTAGTTGACGGTATTTTGAATTCGATTGAAATGTTTTTCCGTGCATATGACCCTTGTTTTGCTTGTGCATCTCATACATTAGGCACAATTCATTTACAAATTAATATTTACGACCAGGATAAAAATCTCGTCACTTCCATTAGCCGATAACATAATAGAAATTTATCCACTAAGGGTAATTGTTCTATGTAAAACGGAAATTTACTCGGTCAAAGGAATTTTGGGGTTCGCTTTTGATAGTGGAGTTAATAGTATATATCCAGTCAATAGGCTATGAATTATAAAAAAATCTTATCGTTTGTAATTCTCTTAATTTCTGATATTTGTATATTAGTCATTATCTTTCTATTGGCTTATTTAATCCGCGCTCACCTTTTACCAATAATTTTCTCTCGATTAGTGCCAATATTGTCTTTTCGTGTATTCATCTCACGATTTTATTTAGTCTTACCGTATCTTTTAATTTTTGCTTATGAAGGACTCTACAATAAACGATTTGAATTTTGGGAAGAAACCAGACGAATTTATAAAAGCAATCTTATTGCTACTGCGATTATTATGATTATCTTATATATTACTCGGGGATTTATCGTTTCAAGATTAATTATCATTTTAGTTTTATTACTTAACTTTATCTTTTTGCCCATCCATCGACTCATTATCAAGAAAATTTTACTTAAGTTAAAACTCTGGTCTAAAAATCTATTGGTCATTAGCAGTTATGAAACTTATCAAAGACTACAAGGTCATTTTCTCCGCCATACCGTTTTAGGTTATCAACCTACGGCTTTTATTGAAGCACATCAAATCAATACTGATAGTATCAACCAGATACTTAAAAAAGAAAAAATCAACTCAATCATTGTTTCTGCCCAAGAACTAAATCAAACTCAATTATTAGAAATTTATGAGCAGGCCGAAGGTAGAGTAGAAGATTTTTTTGTTATTCCGGCATTATCGCAATTACAATCTGTCGGAGTTGATATTGAACAATGGGAATCACTGTTGGTTATGAAGTTTCGATATAATCTCTTACGCTTAGAAAGTCAATTTTTCAAACGGATTATCGATTTAGTCTTTGCCAGTCTTCTAATTGTTATCTTTTTGCCGTTTTCAATATTTATTGCAATATTAATCAAACTTTCTTCGAAGGGACCGGTGCTATATATCCAAAAGCGGCTCGGTAAGAATAGGCGCGTATTCTCATGTTATAAGTTTCGCACAATGTATTTAGATGCTGATCAGAGATTGGAGAAAATTCTTGAGAGTTCACCTGAATTAAAAAAAGAATGGCAAAAATATATGAAAATATCCAATGACCCGAGAGTAACGCCAATTGGTAGGTTTTTAAGGCGCACTAGTCTTGACGAGTTGCCGCAACTGCTTAATGTTATAAAAGGTGAAATGAGTTTAGTCGGTCCACGTCCTTACCTTATAAAAGAAGTAGAAAATGCTGAAAAGACAATGGAGATTATTTGTCGAGTTAAGCCAGGTATTACGGGTCTCTGGCAAATTTCAGGCCGAAGCGATCTGAGTTTTACCGAAAGAATGCGTTTAGATGAATATTATGTTAAAAACTGGACAGTTTGGATGGATTTAGTGATTCTATTGAAGACAATTAAAGTCGTACTTAAAGCACAAGGAGCTTACTGATGAATGTAAATACCAATAGGCAAAACCGAAAGGTTAGATTTTTTTTATCGGGTCTATTAATGATTGTTGCGGTTTCTTTGGCACAGTGGCAATCTTACACTAATACTAATTTTATTAATGGTATTATTGGTCAAGGAAATTATTTGTATTGTGCGACACGAGGAGGTTTAGTCATATTTTCTCGAACTGATGAACTTTTTGTTGAATATTATACCAATGCCGATGGTTTACCATCAAATCGTATAAACTGTTTAGCATTTGACAGATGGAAGAAAATTTGGCTGGGTACGAATAACGGTCTTGCGGTTTTTGACCCTAGTTCTAAAGAAATTTCAATTTATCCCCTAATAAACCACTCAGCAGATAATATTAACTATTTAAGTGTTTCTGGAGACACAATTTTAGTAAGTTGCAATGATTGTTTTTATATTATTGATACTAAAGGTACAGTCTCTTTTTCTGATGACATTGTTATTCAGCCGATTTTACCTTCAGTTGCCGGCAGAAAAATCTTTTCTCTGCAAGCCAGTGCTGATAATTTCTGGATTGGCACTTTTCCAGAAGGTATTATTAGATATAATCGAAACCTACAGGACTACACTGCCTATCGCATAATTGGCGATTCAGTCAAATCAATGCTTTTTATTTCCGATACATTGTATCTCGTAACAGAAAAAGCTTTGTCTCGATTTAATGGAGTCAGTTTTGATACAATTAAGATGTTTCCACAAAATTATGTTGTTTTTGACCTAAAATATGAGCGTAATCATTTTTATATTGCGACCCGCTCCGGGCTTTTTGATTTTGACCGGAGCCAATTATTTAACACTTCGACTTTACCGGTCATTCTTTGGGAAGACTCAAGATGTATACATATATCAAATGGGATATGGATTGGAGTTGGTGGACAGGTCTTTTTCGGTGGTGGACTAAGGTATTATTTTAAGCACTGGCATTATTATTTCACTTCGAGTCCGATATCAAATAATATTTCTTGTGTCGTATCTGATGCTAATGGCACTATCTATTCAACACATTATCCAAGTTTTACTTATAACTTCAAGACAATAAGTTATAAAAAAGGTAATGAGTATTGGCAACTTTTGCGAGATACTTTATTTGATGGCTGGGTCTGTGCGATAGATAAGCAGAATCGTTTATGGGTCGGACATTGGGCAGGAAGTAGTGGAATTAGTTGCTATAATCCAGAAACTGACTCCTGGTTTACAAAAACCTGGCCCGGAACCCGGGGTGTTATTGGTGCTTTAGGGATTGATAACAATGATACTAAATGGACCTACAATCAGGACAATAAAATAATTGCTGTTACTAATAGCGACAGCGAATATATTTTTACTGTGCCTGGATTATCTCGACCTGAACGCCACGGTTATGAGTTTGCTTTTGATAGCAAAAATCGAGTTTGGCTGGTTGCTCAAGAAGGAATTATAATGTACGATTATAACAACACTTTAGGTAATCCAACTGATGATATCTATAAGATTTATCGGGTCGAATCAGAAAGAGTGATTAAATCAATTGCAATCGACACACGCGACCGAGTTTATATTGGTACTTCACAAGGATTAGCATTGTTAAAAGAGGACGCATTTCAGTTTTTCAATACGGATAATATCCTGCGAGTCAGAACTGATTGTCAAGACCGAGTGTGGTATCTTACTAAAGATGGGTTATCAATGTTTAATCCCTATACACAGGAGCAGAAGATTTATACTAAAGATAATAGTCGGATTATTCCTAATATTGAACAGGATGAATCATTTTATCAATGGCTCCACATTGATAATGCGCACAATCGAATTCTGATTGCAACTAAAGAGGGAATAAGCCAATTTCAATTTCAAAGTGGACCACCGATGCAGATTTCTGAAATCAAAGTATTTCCCAATCCATTCATCGTCAGCCAACATCAGACATTGACTTTTGATAATCTACCAAATCAGTCGATCGTCAGAATCTATACTTTAGAAGGTAAACTTGTTGCAACTCTTATTGCTACACTCTACTCACCTCTTTTACGCTGGGAACCACATCATTTACCTGCAGGAATCTATTGGGCGTATGTTACTTCACCTTATGGCCAGGGTATTACCAAGTTCGCAATTGTCCGGTAAAAAGTTCTATTGGAATTCTAATTAGTTAGAGTTTTTACTGACTAATCGGCTAACTTTAATATTATAATATTGGAATCGTTAAAAAAGTTGCTTTTATTGACTACATCGATTAAAAGAACGATATAACGATAGAAAATCAGTGGTATAATCTTGGTGTTGCTAAAGTATCTGTCTAATCAATAGTTTGACAGAACTCTTGTAAGGAATCTTTACGGAAGTAAATTTCACTATAGAAATGATTATTTTCTATGTGGTCAGATTTTTCGGTAATATTTTTATAAGTCTCCCAAAGATTAAACTCAATTATTAAAGAGGATCAATATTCATCTTGCTCTTCATCAATAAAATCTTCTTCAGATTCTTCTTCAAATCCACCGCCCATGCATTCATCGTAATCAGGGCATTCGTCGCAACAATCATCACGCAATTTGCCTAGTTCTTCACATTCTTCATAATAAGGACAAATATCACAACACATTTCTACCTCCATTAATACAAAGTTGATTTTTATGTGTTTTTAATATTTTTCTCGCAATGTTGAAGGTCCCTTAATGTCTATTTTCATTTTTTAATATAACGCCGTTTCGGAATCGTAAATCTAGGTTTTTCTTTTTCTTCATCAGATAAATCCATACAGGAGTCAAAATATTTGCATTGATGACAACAGTCATCTCGAAGTTGGGCTTTCTTTTCACATATCTCATAGCCCGAACAAGCACGACAACACATTGATTGAGTTCCTCCTACAACAGACATTGCGTTTTGAAAAACACAAGTGTCTTTTAGTTGTTTTATTTGGTTTAATTGTTTTATTTTTATTTATTGAGAGTATATTTTGGGGTTTAAAGTAACTGTACATAATATCAAATATGGGGTTGTAATAAGATTTACCTTTTATAATTCATCATAAGAATTAATTCCCGAGTAATTTCTGCAACGGCTGAAGCATAAGCCAAATTAGAATCAGTCAATGGATTATATTCAACAATATCACAACCAACTATGTTTAGACTACTCATTTTGACGATGGATGCGAATAGTTCGTGATAAGAAATTCCACCGGGTTCTGGAGTTTGAACTGCAGGCATAATACCACAATCTAAAACATCAATATCCAAAGTTAAATAACAAGGTTTCTTTCCGATGCTCTTTTTGACTTGGTCAAGATAGGCTTCAGTTTTAAATAGAAACATATTTTTATTTTCCTTTGGTCCAGTAAGAGAACGTATTCCTAATTGAAAAATATTCTTTGGGCGTAAAATTTCGGCAATGCGTCGTATTACGGTTGCGTGACAAATTTTCTCGTTCAGATATTCGTCTCTCATATCAGAATGTGCATCGAATTGGATTAGATTAAGCTCCGGGTAGTATTTTATGTATTCGGTGATAATTGGTAAAGTAATAGTATGTTCGCCGCCTAAGACAAGTATTTTTTTCCCTTCTTTAAGATAAGTTGAAACTGCATACTGGATCTGTTTAAGAGTATCTTTGATCGTAGCAAATGACAAGATGGTATCGCCAGCGTCATAGATTTTTAAATCCGAAACATCTTTATTGAAATAGGGACTGTACGATTCAATGTTTTCCGCAGCAAGCCGAATCTGGTTGGGAGCAAAACGACAGCCTGGTAAAAAAGAACTTGAACGGTCATAGGGAACACCTAAGACTACCGTTTGGGCTTCGGCTAAATTTGCTGTTGCAAAATATAATGCCATTTTCTGGCTATGCTATCATACTAAAAATTTTATATTTGTCAAGCAATTTTTACACTCCGGCAGAAAAGTCTCTTTGAAAATATACACCAAAACGCATCTGGTTTTAGTAAACCATTATCAATATAAGGATCCACAAAATTCAATTATTCAATGGTAAAATAGATCCCTTCAGAACTATTTTGTATTTCTTTTCGCGAATTGGCTCTGACTGAATATCCAGGCATCCTGAATTATTGTTTTTAAGTCGGATTTTTCAGGCATAAAGCCTAATTCTCTTTTAATCTTTTCGACATCAGCAATCAAAATAGCGCAATCACCAGCTCGACGCCTACCGATTTTATAATTAATCTTTTGACCGGTTATCTGTTGTGCCATTTGTAATACTTCGAGATTTGAATAACCAATGCCGGTTCCAACATTATAAACCGCAAAGCCTGGTTTCATCTTTTTCATTGCTAAAATATGTGCCATAGCCACATCGTAGACATGAATGTAATCTCGGATACAAGTGCCATCCGGTGTTGGATAATCATTGCCATTAATAGTAATTTTTTTTCGTTCCATCGCAGATTTTAGCAATAATGGAATTAGATGTGTTTCAGGTTTGTGGTCTTCTCCCCAGATTCCTTTATTGGTGATATATGCTCCAGCAGCATTAAAATATCTCAAAATAGTACAGTTGATTACTTTAGCGTCAGCATATGCTTTTAAGAATAGTTCAAAGATTTTCTTCGTTTGACCATAGGGATTTAATGGATTTAATGGCGATTCTTCATTAATGGGAATTTGCGTTGATGCACCATATACAGCAGCAGAAGAGGAAAAGACTACTTTTTTACAACTGCCAGTTGCCACCATCTCTTGTAATAAATTCATTCCGGCAACGACATTATTCTTAAAATACTTTTCAGGATTTTTTATTGATTCTTCAACTGAAATTAAAGAAGCAAAATGCATTACACAGTCAAATTTGTATTTCTTAAAGACCTTTCTTAATAAGCCAATATCGCCAATATCACCCTTAATGAATTCAGCGCCTGGCGGAATTGCATTTATTCTGCCAGTAGTCAAATTATCAAGAATAATAACTTCGTAGTTGTTTTCGATTAATAATTTACTGGTAACTGAGCCAATATATCCAGCGCCGCCAGTAACCAGAACTAATTTGCGTTTGGTTTTTTTCATAATTAGTAACACTAATACAATACTCAAAAATCTTGAATCGTCAATATCTCATAATGAGACTAATTGAATTATATGCTAAGATTATCATGTTAGCAAAATGCAAAAATTTGAGAATAATACCGTCGGTTGCAAATGATATTGAGATTTGATATGCAAAGTTTTTATTATACAGAATTCGATTTTCAATCCCAGTGAAAAAATATCATCCATATTTTTCCATAAAATTTGATTATATCTTTTTCTTTATGGTAAATTCAATTTAGAATTACAATTTTTCCTTTAGCATTGGATTATGACCGATTAGCGATAAATCTTTTAAAAATCTCGACCATCAACTTAAATCTAATTAGAATAAAGCATAACTGGATGTAATAATTATATATCTGAAATTGAGAAGAAAATCGTTGATTATTCGTATAAAAGACTTATAATTATTTTATGAAAACGACCAATAATACCTCACACCAAAACAGAGTTAATATTCCTCTTGCTGAAAGGTTAAGGCCCAGGGATTTAAATGAAATTGTTGGACAAGAACATTTATTAGGACAAGACAAACCGCTTCGCAAAATCATTGAAAAAGGCGAATTGCACTCAATGATTTTTTGGGGTCCACCTGGTTCCGGTAAAACTACCTTAGCCCGGATTATTGCTCAATATACTAATGCCCATTTTATTGCATTTAGTGCAGTTACTTCTGGTGTTGCTGATATTCGAAGAGTAATAAAAGAAGCAGAATATCAGAAGCAAATGCATAAAAAGACAACAATCCTTTTTGTTGACGAGATTCACCGATTTAATAAAGCACAACAAGATGCATTTTTACCCCATGTCGAATCCGGTAGGATAATTCTCATTGGTGCGACGACAGAAAATCCTTCATTTGAGGTTATTGGACCACTGCTTTCTCGATGTCGAGTTTATATCTTGCATCAACTATCACCAGATAACCTTAAAACGATTCTTAAACGCGCAATAAATCATCCGCATGGATTAAAAGAATACAATCCGATTATTTCGGAAAATATTTTAGATTACATTGTCAATATTGCTCAAGGTGACGCACGTGTTGCTTTAACCACATTAGACATTGCAGTTCAGTCTACTGAACCAGATGAAAAGAATCAGAGAGTAATTACTAAAGAGACAATCGAGCAAGTTGCTTCAAGGAAGATTTTATTATATGATAAGAGTGGTGAGGAACATTACAATCTGATTTCGGCACTTCATAAATCATTGCGCGATTCTGACCCGGATGCTTCGTTATACTGGTTAGCGAGAATGCTTGAGGCAGGTGAAGACCCATTATATATTGCCCGCAGATTGGTGCGTTTTGCAATAGAAGATATTGGCGATGCTAATCATCTTGCGTTAGTGATTGCTAATGCGGCAAAAGATGCAGTAGATTTTATTGGTCGCCCAGAAGGTGATTTAGCCTTAGCCCAGGCAGTGGTCTTTTTGGCAATGGCACCAAAGAGTAATGCCATATATAAAGCATACGAATTAGCCAAAAAGGATGCTTTAGAAAGTCTTTCTGAACCTGTGCCTTTACATCTTAGAAACCCGGTCACACCATTAATGAGACATTTCGGTTACGGAAAAGGTTATAAATATGCCCACGACTATCCTGAGGCTAAAGTTGAGCAAGAACATTTTCCGCCTTCGCTAAAAGGCAGAAAGTATTATCTTCCCCATAAAGGTCAAAAGTCAAATAATGAAAAAGACCAATAGCATCCATTGTAAATGTCAATATCATTAGAAATAAAATGTATTAGCATTTTTTATAAAGGTGTTCAATGTTATTTTTGCAAAACTTCTATCATTATCTGATTGAGACTATTCCGGCATTAGCAATCGGATTTCTATTGTCTGGAATAATTCATGAATTTATACCAAAAGGAATTATTGAAAAGTATCTATCTGGTACTGGACTAAAGCCGATTTTTTTATTGACAGTTATTGGAACAATTTTGCCAATATGTTGTTGGGGAACTCTACCAATTGCAGTTATATTTCATAAAAAAGGAATAAAGTTAGGACCGATTTTAGCGTTTTTAGTTGCAACGCCTGCTACTTCAATTAGTGCATTTTTAGTCACATTGCGAGTATTAGGACTAAAATTTGCTATCTTTATATTTGTTGCGGTTATCATAATCGGTCTTGTAATCGGGATTATTGGTAATCTTATTCCCTACACACCAAAAGAAGACAAAAGTCAAGTTATCTGTGCGTCTTGTAATTTGGCAGAAACAGAATGTAACTGTCATAAACTTGTTTCCAACCGTATAAAATCAATTCTGAAATTCGCTTTTATTGAAATGCCTAAAGATATTGGACCATTGACTTTATTAGGTATTTTTCTTGCTGCAATTGTTGTCACATTCACACCGATTGGTCTATTTATTAAAAATTTCCTTACCGGAAATATTGCATATCCTTTGGCATTAATATTTGGTATTTTGATGTATTTCTGCTCAACTTCAAGTCCGCCTTTGGTAGATGCATTAATTCGGCAAGGAATGAACTCAGGTGCAGGAATGGTTTTACTTTTAATTGGACCGGTTACCTCTTATGGTACACTTTTAGTATTTGGCAGAGATTTTGGCATAAGGGTTGTGATTGTCTATTTGATTGTTTTAAGTATTCTATCTTTGGGTCTGGGATATTTGTTTACTTTTATTTAATCAAATGTAAAAGGGATTGGTTTTATTTTCACAATTTGTTTACTTTTATTTAGTCAAGTGAAAAGAGATTGGTTTTATTTTCATAATTAGTTTACTTTTATTTAGTCAAGCAGAAAAAGGGATAGACTTGTTCTTAATTAGTTTACATTTGTTTAATCAAGCGGAAAAAGAGGCGGAATTATTTCTTAATTGGCAAAGGGCAAATCTTATTTCTTAATTTGTTCACTTCTATTTAATAAAGAGTAAAAAGATTGGTTTTATTTCACAATTTATTGCTTTTATTTAATTGAGCAGAAAAGGGATAGTCTTATTAATTTGTTTACTTTAGTTTAATCAATTGGGAAAAGAAGTGGTCTTATTTCTTAATTATTTCACTTTTATTTTTTAGTTAAGCATAGTGTTCAGTTTTTTATCTTAATTCTTGTTCCGAGATGAATTTTTGCTAAGCCTAACAGTCCAGTGGTGGAATAACCCAACCAATAAACACCTCGTTCTGATTTAGTCGTTTCATCCCAGGCTTGAATTTCCACATAAGGCCGCAGTTTATCATTTAATTGGTATGCTAAACCAAGACCTGCTCGGTAATTATACCACCTCTGCCAACGGATTTTGCGGTAATATAGTCCAAAAGTGAAATAAGGATAAAATCTTTTTAATTGAACTGCATAAGATATATCTGCGCCAATCTGTGGAAAGATTAGAAAGTCGGTTCCGCCGGCATATAAGAATCGTAATTCAGTAATGCCAGTTCGAATTGTTAGGTTTTTGTATGGTGTTATGTGAAAATCTAATGCTAAACCAGTATAAGGTGTTTGGACAGTATCAATTAACCAAGTATCAGGTGGGACATATAATCTTTCAAGTTCTTCAGTTATGTTAGTGGAAATCCGCAGACCTAAGTCTGTTGCGGCTGTGCCAAAACTCACGGCACATATTATTAATGCGGCGGTTGTTTTGTATATCATAACGCCTCCTAAATATAAAACTGGGAGCATTAATTATACAAGACACTTAAATACCGACCGCTATAGTTCTCCATTACGAGGTTTACTTAAATAAGTATAAATAAAAAATAAAATAAGTCAATACTAAATTAACTTGCGGTGCGTTAAGGATTTTATTCATTCTAACTAAGGAAGACAAATTATAAGAAGCAATGTAGTAGAATTAATCTAAACTTGATATTTAACACTAATGATGAAGTTATTTATCTTTGATAGAATCTCTTTATTTGGGTCTTAAAAATTTAATAGTATTTAAGATAAACTCCATCCCATAATTTAGTCTTCTCAAAGCATAATCAGTCATAATGCCTAATGCATAACTCGGTGAAGTTGCTTTGGCTTCTTTAACTTCTTTTAAGAATAATAAAGCAATAAATCGCGATAACCCAGCAAAAATAAAGAACAACTGGTAATTTACAATATTTAAGCCTAATATCTCAAGATTAAATCTTCTTAAAAGGTTTGCCAGATATCCGCCTAATAATGATGAGACGAATCCACTAATACCAGTAATTGCTGTAAAAATAGCAAAATAACTCTCCTTGAGTTCTTCATTATCCGATAGTGAAAAGACGATATTAAAGACACTTAAATTTACGCCAGACCAGAAAATCCCAGTTAAAAAAGCATCAATCCAAACTGGCAAAAGAAAACTGGCTTTAGGAAAAATCCAGAGTAAAGGCAAAAAGGCAATAGAAAAGAAATTAATAAATAGAATTGGTTTTGACTTAAATCGGTCAATTGCTCTACCCCATAATGGTTGAAAAATAAGTGTCATAATCCCAGCAATAATAGAATAAATTGCAACTGTTGAGTATTTCATTTTAAGGTTCTGAAGCATAAAGACTAAATAAAAAGGACTGGCAATACTTGAAGTGATATACCAAAATCCGACAAATCGTAGGAATTTTCGGAAATTATTGTCTTTGAATGGTGCGGAGATTATTGCGAGCAAATTAGTTGGTGCGCGAACAGTAATAATCTCTGGTTGTTGAGATAAGAGGATTGTGCCAATCAATGCGCAGATACTGGCAATCAAAAAGATTGTGCCAAATCCGAAGTTTTGCTGGTTAGTTGCTTTGAAATAATCAAGCAGTCTGGCTCCAGTAAAAGATACTAACATACCAATTAAACCCATTGCAGTATTACGAATTCCAAAAAACCGACCACGCATCTCTTTCGGCACTAAATCACTCATCCAAGAGAGCCATGAATTGTCAGCAATTATCAATAATGCATTAAAAACACCAACGATTATTAAAAGATGCGACAATTGTAATTTGATATTAAATAGTAAAAGTAATGCTGGAATGAAGAATAGTGCTCGAGCAATGCCTGAAGTAATAACAGTAAGTGGTTTTCTGCGACTTAACCGATTAACTAAAAATGCTGAAACGAATCCTAAACTGGTCAAAAGCGCTGGAATTGCGGCTAAAAGCCCAATATGAAAAGCGGAAGCGCCTAAATTTAACGCATATCCGGTTAAGAACATACCACCGGTAAGTGTGATATGAATATTTGTAAAGAGACCTTGCAGAATAGAAATACGGAGTCCTTTTTTAATTTTCGGGTCTTGCATAAAGAATAAATATTACAAATGAGAGTCTGAAAAGTCAATTATTAGACTTCAGCAGGTCTAATTGCTATAAGTTTGGTTGGTTTCTCTTCCTCACCTTAATCCATGGATGTTGTTAAACAACATCTACGCTTCACGTTACCCGGAAATATATTCTAAAGTTTCTTGTCCCCTGGCAAAAGAAGGTTTGGTTGAAAAGGAAAGCACAAATTTTTTCATCACTTTCTTTCTTTGCCATCCATCATTGTTCAGTATTCGTTCCGCGGCACAACTAATGACTGCCAACAATGACTTTTAGGCAAATAATAAAGTTTAAAAGTTAAAAGGGTAAAAGGTTCAAAAATGACACAAAGTGTCACCCTGTCTACTCGTTTTGTCACCCTAAATTTATTTCAGGGTCTACGAGATGCTGAAACAAGTTCAACATGACAAAATGGGAGTGAGTGTCACCCTGCCTGCTCGTTGTGTCTCCCTGAATTTATTTCAGGGTCTAAATAAAGCACAGTCTAAAGTTCAAAGGTTCAAAAGTGATACGCAGTGTCTTCCTGAAACACGAAGTGTAGATGGAGTGAAACGACATCAATTTAATTCAGGGTCTAAATATGGCACTAAAGTTCAAAAGTTAAAAGGTTCAAAAGTTTAAAAGTTCAATGGTTCAAAAGTAATACGCGGTGTTAAGTACAGAATGATATATATTGATTAGTATTCTTTCCGCTTTGCGCTTGAAGTTTTGCCAAAGGGCAATCCGTTGGATTAGGTAACCATCTTGTCAAAGAACAAATTAGGAACTTACTTGTCTAATCGCTATTCAATACTTATTTTTGTATTTTGAGAACATTATCATTATGTTCTTTAGAAAAAAAGAAATATCATTAATTTTATTCTTTGTTACTAATTGATATTTTGTTACTAATTGATATTTAGTTACTAATTGTGCTGTTGCACTAGGTGCAATAGGGGCTGTTGCAATAGATGCAATAGGGGGTATTGCAATAGATGCAATAGGGTCTGTTGCTTTTTCGGCTTTCTTTGACATTTGGTTATTATAAATGTTTGTATATTGTATTCGAGCATTTTTAATAACTCCGAAAATTGCCCAGTCAATTAAATCAGTCTCGGCAAGCAAACCCGCATAAAAGATGCCGAGTTGATTGATATTAATCGTGTATTTCATTGTTGCTTAAACCCAAACAGACAAAGATATAAAAACAACCAAACAAATCATTTTTAGCCTTTTCTTAATTTCAGAAATCATACTTTTGAAATTAATATAGACATCAGCCATTATAGGGATATTCAATATACCGCATCTTTATCTTTAACTCTTTGAGAATAAATCAATTAAATATCCTGTCCTGCAATATTTAACAGGCATAATTATCTTTAAGTCTTTGAAAATAAGTCAAGTATCGCTTTAAGGATTTGGATTAATACGTGTATTTTCAATTCTCTTTGTTGCCAGATTTTCATTTTAACTGTTGAATTTTTTAACATTTGAACCTTTTAACTTTTAAACTTTTATTTATTGTCATCTATAATGCTAAGATGCATAAAAATGGCATTTTGGGGAAAAAATTTTAGGTAAAGTTAATTTTTCTATTAATAAAGGAGCAAAAGATTGAAAGTTCAAAGGTCCAAAAGACAGTCAAAAATATTGAACTTTTTTTTAATTCCCTGTTTGGTATTATAACCTTTTGATCATCATTAAGAAAAAGAATGTATTTTTTGAGATTGACTTAATTGTTTGTTTAATTAAACTTTTTAATGAACTTTTTAGTCTAATTCTATGTGCGAAAAGGAAGATTTAATTTAATCCAATGGACTCGGCACAATCAGTTTCTCGGAATGCGTGCGCGGATAAAGAACTGGTTAGGGCATTCAAACAAGGTGATGAAGCAAGTTTTGATGAACTGGTCAAACGCTATCAAAGTAAGATTTACCATCTGGCTTTACGAATGGTTCGTAATCAAGAAGTTGCCTGGGATTTATCCCAAGAAACTTTTGTTCGAGCCTATCAGGCTTTGCCAAAATTCAAAGAGCGGTCTTCTTTTTATACCTGGATTTTTCGAATCTGCTTTAATCTTTGTCTCAGTTATCGAAAAAAACACAGAAAAGAACTGGATGTCTTATCTTTAGATGATATGCCAGAAGAAACTCTACTTTTAGAACCAATTAGAGAAAAAACAGAAATGCAACCTGAGATGTTAAGGCAACGACAAGAGTTAGCAGTTGCGATTAGTAATGCAGTCAACCAATTGCCCATTCAACAAAGAAAAATCTTTATCATGCGACAGTATGAAAATTTTAGGAATGACGAAATTGCGAAGATTCTCAATCTGTCAATCGGCACAGTGAAGGCAAATTATCATCATGCGCTGAAACGATTACAAATTTTGCTTAAAGAATGGCAGGAGAAGTTATTATGAAGTGTAAGAGTGTTCAAGAAAAATTGATTGACTATCTTAATCAAGAATTGTCTTTCCGAGATACTCAAAAGATTGCTGAGCATCTTAAACAATGTGCGGTTTGCTCAAGAGAATTACAAGAACTAAAATCAGTTTTAGCGCTGACTCAAGAGTTCCAATTAGAGACATGTTATCCTTATCCGTCTGAAGATTTCTTAATTCAAGTTCGTCACAAGATTAAAAATTTGCAACCGAAACCCAAAGTTTTACCACGCTTAATCCCAGTATTTGCTTCAGCGATGATTCTTTTGGTTGTTATAATTGCAACTTATATTGTGAATACTAAAAAAATGCCTACTGCTTCTGAAGACCAATTGTTTACTGAACTCAAGCCAGATATTCACAATGTTACTTATCTCTATGAACATTTAGATACTAAGACTCAAGAACTGATTAATGACCAGATGATTGCTGAAGTCTTGAGCGACGAAGTAAAACAGATTGACCGCGAACTGATTTTTAGTGCTGAGCCAATTGACTTATTTTCGCAACTTTCCAATGATGAAAAAGAAGATATTGTTAATCAACTTCTTAAAAAATATCTTAATTAAGGCAATGAGACCGAAAGGAAACATTATTAATGGACATCTTAAAAATATCTTAATTGAGACATTGAGACTAAGTGATATGAAATCTAATTACTTTTTACATAATGCTCAGTCTCAATGTTATTGGAGGCAAATATGACAAAACTCATTACAATTTTTCTTTTTAGTTTAGGTGTTATCTTTGCTCAACCAATGATACCTCAACCTCCGATGTCTAAAGAACCTTATCCACCCCATTCACCAATGATGAAGCCTTCTTGTTCCCAGTGTGAAATATGTTTTGCGGATGAAGATGAGATCGCATTGGCCGAGATGCCGGAAAAGCCCGGTGGTCCTGATTTTAGAGAGAAAGAACCAAAAGAAAAACTGGAAATGATAAGGGCTTGGAAATTGACTGAAGTCTTAAATCTGACTGAAGACCAAAGTATACGGTTCTTTCCGAAATTAAAAGAATTGAGAAGAGCCCGTGAAGAGTTCGACCAGAAGCGGATGAAGATTTTAGATGAGATTGAAGATTATTTGCGTGATGCTAAGAAATATGAGAAAGAGCTTAAGGCAAAGATTCAAGAGATGGAGTTGAACGAAACTAAATTTCAAGAACTTGAGAAAAAACTGCGTAAAGAGATTGCCTCAATTCTGACGCCTGAACAACAAGCAAAATTTATGCTCTTTCAGATGCGGTTTAATGAAGAGTTACGCGATGTCATCCATCGAGCAAAAGAGATGAAAAAAGAGATGCGACCAAAACGACCCTGGCGATTCTGGTAATTTCTGATTGAGCAATAGTAAGACCATAGTAAGACCGCAGAAATAAAAAACTGCGGTCTTTTTTATTCTGTTGATAACAAATAACGTCAGCGATAATTGCGCCTTTGATCGAAATAAAAAAATAAGACTGTAGTTTTATTTCCCTTATTGTCTTCCTAATTTCTATCTTGTCTATTCTATATTTTTAGATATTATAATCGAATGGATGACATGACGGAAAACATTAAAAAGCCAATACGGCTTAAAGACTTAATTCTAACTTTTCTTAAAATTGGAACTATTGGGTTTGGTGGTGGAGTTGGTATGCTGGCAATTTTACGGAGATATATTGTTTCAAATAAAAAATGGGCAACAGATGACGATTTAGCCACTGCGGTAACTTTAGGTCAAATGATACCCGGTCCATTCATTCCCAATTATGTCCAATATCTTGGGTTTAAGATTAAAGGCAAAAAAGGAATGGTCAGTTCGGTAATCGCATTTCTTTTTCCCGGCTTTCTATCAACTCTAATTTTAAGTTATATCTATTTTCGTTCCCAACAAGTATTAATCCTGAATAATATTTTTGCTTGGATTCAACCGATAATTATCGGAATTCTCGCTTGGGCGAGTTTTGATATGGCAAAACTCTATCTTAAAGACTTAACAACAATTGTTATTGCGATATTAGCATTAACGGCTAATTTTCTTAAGATTAGTCCAATTATAATCTTTTTTGCCTGTGGTCTCATCGGCATAATTATTTCGCAACGGCAAACGCTTAAAATTAATCTCATCCTACCAGTATTAACAACTCCGTTTATTCTTTTATCAACATCCAGATTGGAACCGGGTTCTTTTATAATCAAACTGAAGAACATAGTAATTTTAGCCTTGATCTTTTTAGAGATTGGTGCTTTTATCTTTGGTGGTGGATATGCGGCGATTCCCTTTATTGAACATGAAGTCGTTACCATCCAAAAATGGCTCACCCAATCAGAACTGCTGTCAGGTGTTGCGATAAGTCAAATAACACCCGGGCCAGTGGCTTTAGTAGCAACTTTTGTTGGTTATAAAGTTGCAGGAATTATTGGCGCAATAGTCGCAACGATCGCAATCTTTCTACCTTCACTACTTATCTTAGCAATAATTTTAGGAATTTATCATCGGTTTATAAAAAGTAATCAGCGCCTATCAATTGCTAATTATCTGAAAGGATTTGTCAATGGAATAAAACCTGCGATTGTTGGATTTCTTATCTCGGCAACAATTATTTTGGCTTCACATCACAATGTTTTAATCTGCAATTGCACCATCGGTTCGCTTATAAAAATCGGATTTGCCTTGATAAGTTTTGCTTTACTGATTAAGTTTCAAATCAGTCCGGTTTGGTTGATTTTAGTCGGTGCGGGTTTGGGATTTATTCTATCGCAATACTTAAAACTAAATACCTTTTGAGCAGTGTATCTAACTGGCGAAAAATATAAGTACGATGCCAAAGATGATTTTTCCTTAAAGGTCCTTACTTTATCTAACATTTCCAGCCTAACCTTTCGAATCGTATATATTCAAATCAGGTGTCTGATATAATCTTAATCGGACTAAGTTCTATACTAATCCTTTTACTCGGTATAATTACTATTGGCTCACTTGGGGAACTTTTTCATCATATAGATTGACATCATTATCTTTAGGATTATAATTTAATATAAGAAAAATATTTAACCGCTTCATGTTTGATATAAAACGAATCCTTTTTAAATTGGATAAAGTTCATATTAGAATTTAATTATGAAAAAATCTTTGTTGATATCTGATTTTCGTTATTTTGGGATAAAGAAAAATCTTGGTGGAAATAATCTTTACATTACCGTAATTTTGTTATGAAAAAAATTTTAGCATTATTCTCTTTTTTATTTATACCACTGTTCATTTCAGCATCAACAAATACGCAAATAAAACCACCTGCAACTGAGATTAAAGAAATACCGCAACCGGAAAAATCGATACCAATTCAAGCACCGGTGCTTTTAGAAAATGAAATAAACGCTAATCAATCATCTACTTCTAAAATTAAAGCACTATCTAATACTAATATTACAGTTATTAAATCCGAACCAACTGAGTTTACTTTTCGCTATGATTTTACTGAAGATGCGCTAACTCGATATAATATTGTCGTTGATAATCAAACTTTTACAATATTTAACATTGAAGGCACAACGCGCAAAGAGCCTTCAGGTGCATTCGATTTACCAAGTCAAGACATATTAATTGGTATTCCCCAAAATGGAGATGTGACGATTACAACCAGTGTTATTTCTGCGACAACTCTTAATAACATTAACATTGCACCCGTGCCGCTGTTATTTTGGGATAAAGAACCGGTTTATAAACTTAACCTGACTTATACTAAAAATTTGGTTTATCCTGAACAAATCTGCGATATTACAGAAATTGGTTATCTGCGGGATATTAGGATTGCTCGAATAAAAATTACACCAATACAATATCAATATCAAAACCGACGCGTGATAATTAATTATAGTTTCGTCGTGCGAGTTAGATTTAGTGAACCAGCAAATATTTGCTATCGACCTGATTATTTTGACGGCTTGGCTAAAGAAATTTTGCTTAATGGTGAAGAAGCAGTGAATTGGAAGTCGCTTGCGCCATTTAACCGCATCAACCCGAGATTTCCCCAAGGATACTTAAACTGGTATAAGATAAAAGTTGAATCGACCGGTGTTTATAAGATAACCTATGAAGAATTGCGTCGTGCTGGACTTCCGATAAAATTAATCGACCCGAGAACAATTCGTGTTTTTAATATTGGAGAATGCACTTCTAATGTCTATTATCCTGATACGATGATTGAAATTCCGATCTATATTTCTGGTGAAGCAGACGGTTCTTTTGATAAGGATGATTATATTCTATTTTATGGTTTATCGCCATCGCGTTATAATCTTAAACGGACTAAATTCTATACTAATCCGTTTACTCGATATAACTACTACTGGTTGACTTGGGGATTTTCGCTATCAATTTCCGGATATGGCAAACGAATTGAGCCGATTTCGTCGGCTTCGCAAGCCAATCCGAAAAATTCCGCACCGAATTATCTCCATCTTGAACAGGACCGGGATTGTCCTGCCCGAAGCGGTCTGTTATGGATATGGGAACTTTTTTCCAAAGAAGCAGGCATCGACTCAAAAACTTTTGATATTGTCTTAAACTTATCTAATCCGGAGTCGCTCTTTTCCGTCTCAGGTCGGTTTTGGGGAAAATCATCATCTAATTATCTTAAAGTCGGTATTAACAATAACCATCTTGATACTTTTTATTTTAGTGGCGGAGAATCCGGTCCACCACCATTTGATTTTGTAATTGAGCGCAGAATACCTTTAGCCACGAGTAACACAATTAATTTTACTTTATACAATACCAGTAGCCAGGAAGTATTTTTCGATTTTCTTGATCTGCACTATTCTCAAAAACTAGAATTTCTGCCAACAGTGCGAGATTTATACTTTTATGCCGCACCGGGAATGCAAACTTTTGTAATAACTAAAACTAATAGTAAACCGATTATTTGGGATATTACAAATTATTATGCACCCAAAATGATTACCAACTATTATAAAAATAAAGACACCTTGATTTTTGGATTAACTCATTACGACACAACTTTTTATTATGTCTCAGATGAAACTAAGGCACGTAAAGTTTTAAGTATTGAATCCAGGATTGTAGGAAGAACATTAAATTATGGTAATATTTACTATCTTATAATTACGCCGGATGAACTTTATGCCAATGCCTCACTTTTAGAAAATTATCGTCAGAATAATATTACAGGGATAAATCAAGCCCAAGTTAAAGCGGTTCCGCTAAGTGCAATTTACGATGATTTCGCTTTTGGCATTGAAGAACCTGGTGCGATTAAACGATTATTTCAAAGGTATCAACCATATTTTGGTTTACTCTTAGGTGATGGCACATATGATTATCGTAACATTTTACAATTAACAACTTTTCCGGTAGTTCCGCCGTATGAACGCGGATATGATATCGATTTTCAAGTCTATTCATTCAATGCCTTATCAGTTGATGCTTGGTATGCGGATTTTGATGGTCCAGGTCCAACCCCAGATATGATGCTTGGTAGAATCACTGCGCGAAATAATACGGAAGTTCGAAACTTTTATGATAAGTTAGTTGATTATGAATCAAGACGAACTTTAGGATTTTGGAATAAACGATTTATCCTCTTATCTGATGATGAATGGAAAGGTCAAGGCACAGTTGATGTTGGATTCTGGTTTGAACATATTAGCAATAATGAAAATCTTGAATTCTTTTTAACTTATAATACGAATCAACTATTTAATCATTTAGAGCCAATAAAGATTTATCTTACCGAATATCCTTTTAATGAAGTTCGAGAGAAACGATTAGCCCGAGAAGCACTAATCCGTGAGTTGAATCGCGGTGTCTCATTATTGTCCTATTTTGGGCATGGTTCCGGTTTTCAAATTGCCCATGAGCAAGTATTAAAAACTGAACATATCCCTTTAATAAAAAATGGGAAAAGAAATTTGATTGCCTTTTTTGGTAGTTGCGGAGTTGGCAGATTTGACGATACAAAATTTGAGTCAATTACTGAAGAACTCGTGCGCCGACAAGAAGGCGCTATTGCCACGACTGGTGCGAGTAAAGCCACTTTTTCTTCAGATAATTATGTCTTTGCCAAAATGTTCTTTCAAAAACTTATTATGCAACCAGAAAGCACACTTGGTCGGGCTTTTTTACTTGCATGTTATACAACACCGCAAAATCATTACTATCATCTGTTTGGGGACCCGGCAATGATTCCAGCATTACCCAATGTGATGTCAAAGATTTCCAGCCAACCTGATACTTTTCAACCAGCAGGTGCAGTTCAATGTCAAGCATTTAATCCTGCAGAATTCTATTCTACCACTGTCTTTTCTAATCGCTGGCAACGCCGATATGAATCAGAAATCGGCACAATCTTTTACGCCTTATCTGGATATGAAATCTTTCGCGGTATTGGCAGACCAATTAATGATACAATGAGATTCCGTTTTGTTGTGCCTTTAGGACTTCCTCGATTTATCCGATATGACATATTACCAGGTGCTGGTGGTGGTTATTATACAGAAATTCTGAACACTTCGCGTATCAGTGCTATCAGTTATGACCCGACTCAAAATAAGATTTATAGTTTTCTTAAAGATACTATCGTCTTTGATACAACCATTGCTCCGAATACTGATTACACTGGTCCGAAAATTGAGTTCTACAACGATGAGAAAAAACTCAACAACAACGACATTGTGCCCAAACAATTTAATCTCAATGGTATTTTAACTGATACCTCCGGCATTCTTTTAGCACCGGTTCCGGGAAATTACTATCCCCGACTCGTCATCAGAAAATTTAATCGAAATATCTATGATATAGATTTAACACCCTATTTCAATTACGATATTGGTAATTTTATGCAAGGCAGATTTTCTTATCCAGTTGATTTAGATACCGGCGAATGCACAATTATCTGTCGAGCATCAGATAATCTCTTAAGAACTACTCAAGACTCAGTAAAAGTTTTGGTATCGACTGAACAGCGATTGGGTATCAATAAAGTATTATATTATTCATCTTCTAACACTCCTATCTCATATTTTACATTTGAATTAACCCAACCGGCTTGGGTGCAGATAAAAATTTATACGATTGCAGGTCGATTAATCAAAACATTACCGGAAAGATACTGTGCTTTTGGTTATAATCAGATTGAATGGGATGGTAAAGACCAAAATGGAAAACTACCGGCTAATGGTGTCTATCTTTACAAAATCAGTGCTCGTTCTTATCAATCCGGTAAACAAGAGATAAAATCAGTTGTCGAGAAGTTTATTATAATGCAATAATGAATTTGAATTTCAATTAAATGGCTGGAATAATAGAGTGCAAGTACAATGATTAGCCTA
Source organism: Caldifarciminota bacterium (assembly GCA_039801465.1). GTDB lineage: Bacteria > Hydrothermota > Tepidihabitantia > Tepidihabitantales > CAIPLT01 > JAOABV01. The sequence goes on along the minus strand of JBDRUT010000013.1, from coordinate 17,654 downwards.
AAAAATCAAAAATGGAGGTAGATTATGCCAATAATTTGGGAAGATGTCAAAACTTGGCTCAAAGATACGACAAAAATAGCACTCAAAGAAGCTGAAGATTTGACTTATAAAGGAAAAATTAAACTCCAGATATTCTCATTAGAACGAGAAAAAGACCGATTACTTCAAGATTTAGGTAATATGGTATACTCTGAATATAAAAAACAATCAGAACCAATAACGACATTTACTCTAAGTGAAAAGATGTTAGATATCATAAATAAACTTCAAAAGACGGATGAAAAAATCAAACAGAAAAAAGAGGAATTGAAAAGTATAAAATAGACTTGTATATCTAAGGCATATATAATCTCAGCGAAGAAATGTCAGAAGTCATAAACAAACTCCTAAAGACTGAAGAAATAATCAAACAGAAAAACAGGAAACGAAAAATATAAAACAGACTCGAAACTAAGCATAATCCCAAATGTTTTAGGACTTGACCTAATGAAACCCCAATTACTACTTCATATTTGTTGTGGTGTGTGTGCCAGTCAAATCCTGAGACGCTTGCAAGAGAACTACGAAGTGATCGGCTATTTTTATAATCCTAACATTGAACCGCCGAATGAATATCGTCAACGATTAATCGCAACCGAAAAATTGCTTGCGTATTGTAAAGTAAAACTGATTTATGGCGAAAATAATAATAAAGAATGGCATTTGGCAATTACGGGTTTAGAGCATTGGCAAGAAGGTGGACCAAGATGTTGGCGTTGTTTTCAAGTTCGTCTTGAAGCCACTGCGGATTGTGCTCAAAAAGAATCAATTCGTTATTATGCCACAACATTAACTGCCAGTCCATATAAAAATTCTGCAATCATCAATTCCTTAGGCAGACAGATTGGTAAAAAATATCACATTGAGTTTATTGAAACCAATTACAAACCTGAAGAAAAAGATTATCAACTTAGCAAAAAACTGGACTTATATCGGCAAAAATACTGTGGATGCATTTATAGCGCAAGATTTGAATAGAACACAAAAGAAAACTTCTCTAACTAACCTCTATCACAAATTGAATATTGACCCTAAAGATTTTATCAATTTGTGTTGTGAAATAGAACCCTGCGAAAATTGATTATCTCAGAGTTCTCAAATATATTTTTAATTTTTTAATTTTTTAATTTTTAACCCTTTGAGCCTTTAAACCTTTAAGCTTTCAAACTCTTCTATTTCTAACCCTCTTTATCCATTTGTGCCGATTGTCCTAAAATTAATGTTGACAATCCTATTTTAAATAGCATAATTAATCCATATTGATAATAGATTTAGGCTTGAAAAATCTTATAAATAATTGACAATTATTTTTTATAGACAGGTAATAAAATGAAAATCTTAGTTACCAGTGCTTTACCGTATGCCAATGGCGAAATTCATTTAGGACATTTGGCTGGCGCTTATCTGCCAGCAGATATTTATGTTCGTTATCAACGCCTTAAAGGACAAGATATAATCTTTATTTGTGGTTCAGATGAGCATGGTGTGCCAATCACGGTTGCTGCGGAAAAAGAGAAAGTCAGTCCTCAAGTTATTGTTGACAGATACCATTATAGTATTAAAAAATCGTTTGAACAATTCGGCTGTAGTTTTGACAACTATTCTCGCACTTCATTACCATTACATCATAAAACCGCCCAAGATTTTTTTCTAAAAATCTATCAAAAGGGATATATTTATCCCAAGACAATCAGTCAATTCTTCTGTCACAATTGTAATATGTTTTTGGCGGACCGGTATGTTACTGGAATTTGTCCTCATTGTAATAATGACAAAGCCCGAGGTGACCAATGTGAAATTTGTGGAAGATGGTTGGAACCTTATCAACTAAAAGAACCAAGATGTAAAACTTGTGGCACAACACCTGAAGCCAAAGAAACAACTCATTATTTCTTTAGACTGAGTCAATTTCAGAAAACATTAGAAGATTGGATTCGCTCCAAAAGACACTGGAAAGATAATGTCAAAAAATTTTGCGAAGGTTGGTTTGCTCAAGGTTTAGAAGACCGAGCAATCACTCGAGATTTATCTTGGGGTGTAAAAGTTCCGTTAAAAGAAGCTGAGAATAAAGTCTTATATGTCTGGTTTGATGCACCAATTGGATATATCTCTTCAACAAAAGAATGGGCAGAAAAAATTGGTCAACCAGATCGATGGAAAGATTATTGGCTTGATTCGAATACCAAGCTTGTCCATTTTATTGGTAAAGATAATATCGTATTTCACGCAATTGTCTGGCCGGCAATGCTTTTAGCCCATGGTGATTATATTCTACCCGCAGAAATTCCGGCGAATGAATTCTTAAATTTAGAAGGCAGAAAACTATCAACTTCAGAAAACTGGGCAGTGTGGTTACCAGAATACTTAAAGGAATTTGAACCTGACCCTTTGAGATATGCTTTAGCAGTTAATCTACCAGAAAATCGGGATGTTGATTTTGCATGGCGCGATTTCTTGTCTCGCAATAATAATGAATTAGCCGATATCTTAGGGAACTTTGTTAATCGGGTTGCAACTTTTATTAATAAGAATTACAATGGCAGAATTCCTGAGGCAAATAAAATCGGTGAAAGCGAAAATGAAATCTTAACGAAAATTAAAGAGACAACGGAAAAAGTTGGCAGTTTAATTGAAACTTTTCAAATTAAAGACGCAATTCGGGAATTGATGACCCTTCCTGGTTTAGGTAATCGTTATTTTGATTATCAGGCACCTTGGTTAAGTTATAAACAAGACCGACCAAAATGTGATACGACAATAAATATCTGCTCTCGAATAATTGCTTCACTCTCAATTCTATTAGAACCATTTCTGCCTTTTACTGCGGAAAAGATTAAGAAGCTGATTCAAACGCAAAGTAAAAGTTGGAATTCAGCAGTAAATCCACAATTCAGTAATACTTTGGGAGAGATTTCAATATTGTTTCCTAAAATTGAAGAAAAATTAATTATCGCTCAAATTGAGAAATTAGGAAAAAAGATTATTTCTGAGTCACCACAATATAATCAATTGCAAACAAAGGAGAGACCAATGGAAATAACTATTGATGATTTCAAAAAAATTGAGTTAAAAGTTGCCAAAATAATCAATGCAGAAAGAGTGGCAAAGACCGAGAGATTGATTCGAATGGATATTGATTTAGGCACAGAAAAACGACAAATTGTTGCTGGTATTGGTTCAGCATATAGCCCGGAAAATCTTATTGGAAGGAATATAGTTGTTGTGGCTAATTTACAAAAGGCTAAAATCCGTAATGTGGAATCACACGGTATGCTCTTAGCCGCAGTTGACGGCAATGATATTTCTTTAGTGATTTTAGACAAAGAAATCCGGCCCGGAAGTCCAGTATCATAGACTTAAAGTAACAAAGTTTTAGAGTTAATCCTAAATACTGCCTATTTAATTCAATGGAGTTATTTGATTCTCATTGTCATTTAACAGACCGGACTCATATTGCTTGTCTCGATGAAATTATCAAAAGAGCAAATAATAATGGTGTTAAGTATCTTTTAACTGCTGGACTTAATATTAAAGATTCCGAAGCATGCTTGACAATTGCTAATAAATACCATGATACTTATTGTAGTGTTGGTATTCATCCGCATGATGCCAAGATGATGCACGAGGTCGATACGAAACGATTGGAACAATTAGCATCCAATCCTAAAGTTAAGGCAATTGGTGAAACGGGTTTAGATTTTTATCGTAACTATTCGGACCGAACAAGTCAGGAAAAAGCATTTCATATGCAGATTGAACTAGCACAACAACTCGCTATGCCATTGATTATTCATATTCGCTCTGCTTATCCTGAAGCAAAATCGATTCTATTACAGCATAATTATTTTAATGGTGTGCTCCATTGTTATTCCGGCGATGAACTATTTGCCCACTGGGCAATTAATCAAGGATTTTATATTTCGTTTTCTGGCTCAATTACTTATAACAATTCCCAACTAAAAAACATTGCTCAAAAAATACCAGAAAATAGGATTATGATTGAAACGGACGCACCTTATTTAACACCACAACCCTTAAGAGGAAAGCGTAATGAGCCATCTTATGTCAAATATACTGCTCAGGCTATTGCTCAACTTCGCAATTGCCCAATTGAATATATTGCGGAAATAACAACTCAAAATGCAAAGCAATTATTTAAGATTTGATTCTAGAAAATTCTTCTGTCTCGGCTAATAAGATTGTGTTTAAACCCAAGAAATCATTAGGACAATCTTTTCTTATCTCATCACGCATTGCTGACCGATTAGTTTCGGCTTTAGAACTTAAAAATACAGATAGTGTTTTAGAAATTGGTGCTGGCAAAGGAATTTTAACTAAACGTATTGCTGAAAAGGCAAATAAAGTCTTTGCCGTTGAGCTTGATAAGCGTCTCATTCCGATATTAGAATCTAATACTAAAAGGTTTTCCAATGTAGAAATAATCAATGCGGATATTTTACAATTGGATTGGAGCAATTGGGAAAAAGTAAAAATTATCGGTAATATTCCCTATAACCTATCATCACCAATATTGTTTCGTCTTTTAGATAATATCAATCTATGGGAAATTACAGTTTTAACTTTACAACGAGAATTTGCTGACCGGCTTTTAGCAAAACCAGGAACAAAAGACTATGGTGCGCTCTCAGTTATTTTTGAACCTTTAACTATTCGTAAGAAATTAATAACTATTCCGGCATCGGCTTTTCAACCGAAACCTAAAGTCATCTCGACTGCGATTATCATACAAAAGCGAATTCCGGCTTTATTTAATGATATACCTTATGATATCTTTAATAAACTTGTCCATATTGCTTTTAGCCATCGTCGGAAAACTATTGCTAATAATCTGAATTTGGGGTTATCTCTGGATAAAATCAAAATCTCTCAGATTGCGGAAAAGACCGGTATTGATTTAACTCGCCGAGCTGAACAGCTTACGGTTGATGAATTTTATCAATTGGCTCAGGCCTTATATAAGAAGAGATTTCTAACACAGTCTTAATTACCGCTTCATATGAAACTTCTCTGGGATCAAAAACTAATATGGTTTTATATAAAACCAGATTTCTAACACAGTTTTAATTACGCTGATATTTTAGCGACACCAGCGATGATTATACTGATTTTTCAATCATTGTAATCGTTTTTTTAATCGCTGTAATCAATGAAAGCAACTTTTCCGACCTTTCTTAAGAAAAATCTTTGACAGATGGATTAAATTTTAGTATTATTAATGTATGATTAAAGAATTAATTAAACCGCGAGACATAATAAAAGATTTAAGTAAAGAAGAATTAAGAAAATTGGCTGAAAAAGATGAAGTCACTACTGAATTTGGTAGTGCTGCCTATATTACTCATATTCGTAATCGGAGCGCTAAGTTTACCGAAATTATCGAAAATGAACCGAATGAAGCACAGAAATCCTTAATCAAACAAGGTTTAGAATATATTTCCAAAAAGCGTATGATTATGGTCGAGCGGACAATGTGTCAATCTGATGAAGTTAGGCTCTTATGCCGTTATTATGTAACTAAAGATTATGCTCGAAATGCTTATATGTGGCACCAGATGCTCTTTGAGCCCATTTCCCAGTCAGAACCAGACATCACGGTCGTTTCTATTCCAGAATGGCCTGAACGAAAAGTATTAGTGCTACCTAAAGAGCATGTTACCTTTGTATTCGGTTCTGACTATACCGGTGAAATTAAAAAAGCATTTCTCCGTTTAGCAATGTATTTGGCAAAAAAGCGTGGCTGGTTAGGACTTCATGCTGGAAGCAAAATCATCCGAGTCAAAGATAAAACCCAAAAATTAGTTAATAAAGGAATTTTGCTCTTTGGGCTTTCCGGAACCGGCAAAACTACTTTAACTTGTCATCATCATTATCTTGAAGGCGATGAACGAGTCATAATCCGGCAGGATGATGTTGTTTTCTTAAAACCGGACGGTTCTGCGATTGGCACAGAAAATAACTTTTATATGAAAACAGAGGGGCTATCTCCAAAATCAGACCCGCTTTTATATAAAGCAGTAACAAGTCCCAATGCGATTTTAGAAAATGTTTTTGTCGAGGAAGATGGTAAAGTCGACTTTCAAAATTATTTCTTGACTTCAAATGGCAGAGCAGTGGTAATGCGTCGAGAAATGGATTATACAGATGACAAGATTGATTTACCTTTTGCGCATATTTTAATTTTCATTTATCGCCGAAACGATATTATACCACCAGTAGTGAAACTAACTGCAGAACAAGGTGCAGCATTTTTTATGCTGGGTGAATCAGTTGAAACTTCAGCCGGCGACCCATCTCAAGCTGGTAAATCCAAAAGAGTAGTTGGAACTAATCCCTTTATTATTGGTCCGGAAGAGGAGGAAGGAAACCGATTTTTAGATATACTAAAACAACATCCAGAAATGGAAGTCTATGTGATGAATACGGGTCGTGTTGGTGGTGAGAACGGAGAAAAAATTACAGTTCGTCATTCAGTCGAAATTATTAAACAAATCGCTCAAGGCACAATTAAATGGAAAGTCGACCCTGATTGGAATTATTTAATACCTGATGATATTCCCAATATTAATTATGACCGCTTTAACCCGCTCAACTACTATTCTGAAGAGGAATATAGAGAGCGAGTGGAAAATCTAAAAGCGGAAAGAAAAGATTGGTTGAAAAAGTTTCCTAACCTAGCACCGGAAATATCAGCATCAATCGAATAAATAACTGCTATTCGAATAATTTTGTAAAAGAATTTTAAGATTTGAATAAGTCTGATTCTTACACATCTTTGATAAAATATGAGCAAGTCGTAATGGCTCGGGGTTGCGGAATTTTTTCACACATCGCATAACAATTTTTCTTGCGGTGCCAATAGTTATTTTATGTCCTGGTGAGATAAATAGTGGTTTAACTTCTTTTTGAGTCCTTAGAACAATCCCGACTTTCTTTCCATTGTAAAAAAGAAAACTAAAACTTCCTTTCTTTTTATTAGGTTCTCGGCTAACTCCGCATAACTTTGATTTGGCAACTCCGATACTCGGAAGATTTAAGTTAACACCTAAAATTACTGCAATTCCGGCTTTTCGTGGATGTGCGATGCCTTGACCATCACATAAAATTATATCAGGTTTAACTTTTAATTTCTGATAAGCCATTTTAATCGGTTTTGTTTCTCGGAATGATAAAAATGTCGGAATATAGGGGAAAGGTATTCGACATTTTGCCATTGCAAAATCAACCATTTTTAGATGCTTACAATCAAATACAACTACCGCACCATAGGCATAACTTTTGTCAAAAGCAACATCCACGCCAGCAATATATTTTATCTCATCAAAATCATCTTTTAGGATAACCCTTTGTGCAATATTTTCCTGAATTTTTATCCACTGATGAGTTTTGAGCATAAATTTTTATGAGAACAGTAAGAAACTATTACCAAAGATGCTAGTAGTTTTAATGTCAAAAAGGTTCCGGATTATCTGTGTTTTTCATCAGAATTAAGGGTCTATTACTGAGGACACTAGTAGTTTTAGTCGTGTGTTTTGTTAGATGACCATGTAAAAATAATTTTCAGCAAAGAGAAATTTACTCGACCGTAACACTTTTTGCTAAGTGCCGGGGCTTATCTACATCACAACCTCGTTTAACTGCAATGTGATATGCTAAAAGTTGTAAAGGTATAACATTAATAATGGGTGAAAGCCAATCTTTAGTTTTAGGAACATATATTACCTCATTTGCTAAGTTTTTGATTTCTTCATTGCCTTCAGACGCAATAACAATTATATTACCACCTCGGGCTCTAATTTCTTCAATATTACTTATTACTTTTTGATAAATCAAATCGTCTGTATCCGTGGCAATTACAACTACTGGCATATTCTTATCAATCAGAGCAATTGGACCGTGTTTCATTTCTGCTGCCGGATATCCTTCAGCGTGAATATAAGAGATTTCTTTAAGTTTTAATGCACCTTCTAATGCAACCGGGAAATTTACTCCTCGACCCAGATAAAGAAAATTATTGAATTGATAATATGCTTCAGCGATTTTTTCGATTTCAGCATTTTTATTTAAGATATCTTTCACCTGATTCGGTATCTGGCGTAATGCGGTAAAATAATCAATCATTTTACCTTTATCAATTAATCCTCGGTTCTGGGCTAAAAACAAACTAAGAAGCGTTAAAACCACAACTTGAGAAGTAAAGGCTTTGGTTGAAGCAACACCAATTTCGGCACCAGCGTGCAAATAGATGCCAGCGTCGGTTTCCCGAGCAATGGCTGAACCAACAACATTAACAATACCCAAAACAACCATATTTAACTCTTTTGCTTTTCTTAAAACTGCCAGAGTATCTGCGGTCTCACCGGATTGACTAATGACAAAAAGCACACTATTCGGTGTCGGAATTAAAGTTCGATAACGCAATTCGGAAGCGTATTCAACTTCAGTTGGAATTTTCGCAAATAATTCTATCAAGTATTCGCCAATTAAACCGGCATGCCACGATGTGCCACAAGCTGAGATAATAATTCTTTCCACTTTATTTAAATATTCTGAAGCTTTCATTCGATGTTGATTAACTTTGATTTCTGTTTCTAAACCTCCGAGTCTTACTTTACCAACCTTTATTTGGTATCTGCCGCGCATTGCATCTTTTATCGTATCCGGCTGTTCAAAAATCTCCTTGAGCATAAAATGTGGGTGACCGCCCTTTTCAATCTGTTCTAAGGTTAAAAGAACTTCCTCAATCTGTTTTTCTATTTTCTGGTTTTCTAAGTTGGTGATGGTGTATCCGGATGGAGTTAGAACTGCAATTTCACCATCAGATAAGTAAGTTACTTTTCTCGTCCATTCGACAATTGCAGTTGCATCTGAAGCAACAATAAACTCATTATTATCACATAATCCCAGAATCAGGGGACTGCCATTACGCGCCACAATCAATTTATCTGGTTCTAAACTTGATATAATTGCTAAACCATAAGTTCCTTCAACTAATTTTAGAGCACTTTGAACAGCACTCAATAAATCGCCATTATAATTCTCTTCAATAAGATGAGGAATTGTTTCAGTATCGGTTTCTGATTCAAAAATATGGCCACGTTCTGTAAGCCATTGTCGTAGAATTCGGTAATTTTCAATTATTCCGTTATGAATGACAGCAATCTGTTTTTTACAATCAAATTGCGGATGGGCATTAATTTCACTCGGTTTACCGTGAGTTGCCCAACGCGTATGACCAATACCAATTTTACCGTACAAAGGCGTTTGTTCAAGCATACTGTTTAACTTCTGTAATCGACCTTCAGTTCGATAGAAGTCTATCGTATTATTGACTATGATCCCGATGCCACAGGAATCATAGCCTCGATATTCTAAACGCTCTAATCCCTTCATAATGATTTCAGTTGCATTACGATTACCCAGATAACCAATTATACCACACATAATCTAATTTATAATATTTTTTATTATGTCAGCGATTAGTCTCTCACTTATAACTTCTATGTCCCATGAATCATAACCTCGATATTCTAAACGCTCCAAAGCCTTCATTATGATTTCCGTCGCATTACGATTGCCCATATAACCAATAATCCTACACATAATTAAAAATTTAACTTAATAAGTAATATTTTCAGTCACCTCCGTAATTAGCTTTTTTGTTAAAATTTTACTGTTACTTTCCGCAATAATACGAAGAACTGGCTCAGTTCTTGATTTCCTGATTAGAATCCAGAATTTTTCACCAATAACTTTCAAGCCATCTTGAGTATCAAATTTAAATCTTGGTTCATCTCGGAAATGTTTTCGAATGCGGCTTTCCCAATTGGAGTAAAACTTATAAACTATTTTCTTCTCAATAAAATATTGGGGAAGTTCTTTCCTTATCACTGAAAGTGGACAATTTCTTTTTGACAAAAGTTTTAATAACAATGCGGTTGCGACTAAGCCGTCTCGTGCTAAGTTGATTTCAGGAATAATGACACCACCATTTCCTTCACCACCAACCACTGCTTTGATCTCAAGCATTTTCTTTATGACATTGGCTTCACCAACTTTTGACCGATATACCGGAACACCAAATTTGCTACAGATGTCCTCAACTGCCATTGTTGTTGAATTATTTACAACTACCGGTCCTTTTTTCTGCTCTAAAATAAATTGGATTGCTAAAAGCACTGACGCCTCTTCAGACAAAGGAATACCTTGTTCATCAACACAAGCAAAGCGGTCAGCATCAGGGTCGAAAGCAATTCCGAAATCTAATTTTTGTCTTCGGATTGCAGATGATAATCTTCGTAAATTTCCAGGAGTTGGTTCCGGTTTTCTTGGGAAAATAGTTTGATCTTTTTTTATGCTAATTGGAGTTGCACCTAGCATTTTTACTAATTTTATGGCAAATTCTTCTGCCGCACCATTGCAACTATCAATGCCGACTCTAAAATTTCTCTTTGGAATGTTCCGAAAATATTTTGAACTAACGATTTGTTGTAAATAAGCATCTAAAATATTTCTTCGGTAAAGTGAAGCAGAAGAGTTGATGGTAGTAAATAGGTTATCTTTTTTGTGGTCTATGTACTTTTTAAATTGCTCAATCTGCTCCTCAAAGAGTAATGTGCCTTGATGAGATATGAATTTCAATCCATTGTATTCTTTGGGATTATGGCTTGCCGTAATTTGAATACCGCCATCTAAATTCAATTTCTTTACCATCATAATAATTGCTGGTGTCGGACAAATATCAAAATCATAAACGCTACACCCAGCAGAAAATAAACCAGCTACTGCTGCATGAAAAAGTATTGGACCAGAAAGCCGAGTGTCCCGTCCGATCGCAATCTTTTTGGCTTTGAGAAAACTTCCAAAGGAAAATGCGTAATTCGTAACAAGTTCTGGCAATAAATCTTGTCCTACAATTCCCCGTAGACCAGAAACAGTAAAAATCGGTTTTGACACAAAAGAATTGTAAGGGAAAAATAATATCTGGTCAAGATTTGATAGTTCATTACCATTAATATAATAAAAATATATAATTTATTAAATGGCTAATTTGACTTCGGTTTGATCCCAGAAAATATTTAGCCTAAAAATAATTACTTCTTATAAAAAATGAAGTAAAAAACAATGAATATATAATTATTTATTCGAAGTAATAAGGGGAAAAGTACGATACTAAGACAAAATACCACATTCAAGGTCCTAATTCTACTGTTTACTTTATTCATCTTAACCGTCTCAATTTTTAGAATCTTCTTCTTATTATTATTAAAAAAGGCTGTATTTTGCATAGTGTCTATCTGTAAACAAATGTTTGAAGATAACTTTTGCTAAATTAATTAACAAAATGTTTCACATAATCATATCATATACTGTATAGTGTCCCTTGGGTACATTGTAGAAAAGACATTGACAGGTTGATGCTTATTAATATTCTTTAGTATGCCATTGTTCATTATTGTAATTGGTGCTTCTGGTATTATTGCTCAAATTACTTTGATTCGGGAACTATTAGTAAGTTTTCAGGGAAATGAATTATCTATTGGATTTGTTTTAGGAAATTGGCTTCTGGCTGAAGCTCTGGGAAGTTATATAGCAGGCAAGATAAAAATTTCTCTTAATTTCTACCGATTAATCACCATAAGTTTTGGTCTTTTATTACCGCTAGCAGTGGTTGCGGCAATGATGTTAAAAATAATTGTCGGAAATGTACCGGGTGAAATCATAACTTTTTCTGTAATGTTTATTGCTTCATTTATTATTTTATTTCCTGTGAGCTTCATTCACGGTGCACTTTTCCCTTTAAGTGTTTCGATATTAACAACCGCTTATCACGCAAAGTCTAAAGTTCCGGGTTATGTTTATATCTTTGAAAACCTTGGCACTATTATTGGTGGAATACTCATCGCCTTTATTTTAATTCATAATTTCTCTTCTTTACAGATCGCTTTTATTATCTCAATTATAAATTTTATTGCGGTCGCGGTTTTAATAAAAAATATATGGGTTTTTAATTATGTCTTAATCTTAGTATTTGCTGTTCTTTTCTTTTTTGCCTCTTCACTTGAATATTGGCTCAATAAACGTAACTATCGTAATTATGAAGTTTTACTCTCAACTAATACTACTTATAGTAATATTAAGGTTCTGAGGCGAGAAGAGCAGTATACTTTCTTGATTGATGGTGTTCCGAGTCTTTTAACGCCTTATCCGGACATAAATTTTGTTGAAGATTATGTTCATTTTACAATGCTGTCTCATTTTGCGCCCAAAAAAGTTCTGCTTGTTAGCGGTGGTATCGGAGGTGTTCTTGCTGAAATTTTGAAACATCCAGTGGAACGAATCGATTATCTTGAGTTAGATCCCAACTTAATTGAAATTGTTAAAAAATTTCCAACATCGTTAACCAATCAAGAATTATTCGACCCGAGAGTTAAAACAATAAACATTGATGCACGGACTTTTTTGAATAAGTGTCAGGAAAAGTATGATGTAATATTTATTAATTTTCTTTCGCCTTTAACCTTACAAATAAACCGGTTTTTTACTAAAGAGTTTTATGTAATTTGTAAAGACAAATTAAATCCTAATGGTATTTTGTCAACGATATCGAATGGCTCTTTAAGTTATATTAATCCTGAGTTATGTAATGTGATAAATTCGCATCTTATAACTTGTAAGAGTGTCTTTGCTAATATGATAATCATACCGGGCGATTTTAATCTCTATTTATGGTCTAATTCTATTGCTGAAATAAATTGGTCTAATTCTTTGGTTCCCGAAACACTATTTCAAAGATTACAACAACGGCAAGTTAAGACCAATTTGTTTAGTTTAAATTATATTCGACATCGGATTGATAATTATTGGCAGGATTGGTTGAAAGAATCACTCCGGTCTAAAGATAAAAATCAGATACTCTTGAATCAAGACGGACATCCAATTGGGTTATTTTACAGTCTGGTTTATTGGAATACAATAGCTAATCCATCATTGCGCGCGATACTATCTTTTGTGACAAAAATCAATTTGAAAACAATCTTTATTCTTCTAATGATTGCATTTATTGTTTTTTTGCTTTTTACAAAACGTCAGCATAAGATGTTTCTGCCGATTACTGTTTTTACAACAGGTGTTTCCGCAATGATTTTTACTCTGATTTTGTCTTTGGGATTTCAGATTCGTTATGGCTATCTCTATTATCAGATTAGTATACTTTTAACAGTATTTATTTGGGGTAATGTGCTGGGTGGTTTGCTCGGTTCCCGAATCAGTAATGTTAAAATTAAGCATCTGCTTTTTGCAGAATTGATATTGATTGGATTTATTATATTAATGATATTAAGTCTCGAGAATAAAACTTATCCTGGGTTTTTCAATTCTTCAATAAATTTTTATCTCTCTCTGTTTATTGCAGGTATTTTTACAGGAATAGAATATCCATTATCAACTCGGATTTATTACCAGCCAAAATTAACTGCAATTGATTCTCAAGACAGATTTTTAAGGAAATATGAACGATTAGTGTCAGAAACTGCAGGCAGTTTATATGCAGCAGATTTGTTGGGTGGATTTATCAGCGCGATTTTAATTTCCGCAGTTTTTATCCCTATTATCGGTATTTATCAAACTCTTATCTTGGCATTAGGATTGAAGATAATGAGTATGCTGTTAGTATTGACAGGCAAGGCTTTTTCTATAAAATAGAATAGTAATATAAGAAACTGAGATGGAATAATAGTTGTAAAAATTGAGTCTGTATAATGATTAAATTACTATTAGCTTTTTTTTACTTGGGACAAATTGCTGGAACTGGTTCGGAAGCAACAACTTCACCCGAAGTTATCGGATTAGAATCGCCAATTATTTCTGAAGAATATAAGCTTTTTCCTGGCGATGGTCTGTTGGTAACCATAACCGGCAAAACCAATTATTCCTATCATACAACCGTAACCTATGAGGGTAAAGTAACAATTAATATTCCGGTCGGTTCAACCATTAGTGACCAGGGTTTAGTTATTCCGCGCTATGATGTGGTTAATACTATAAGGATTTCTGGATTAACAATAAAATCAGCACAAGAAACATTGTCTAATGTGTTTAACAATTACTTAAAATCAGTTTCCGTAAAATTAACGCTGACTTCAATGCGACAAGGAGCAGTCTTTGTTAGCGGTGAGGTTCAAAACCCTGGAGTCTATTATGTTTCGCCTGTAGAAAGGGTGTCTCAAGTAATAAGTAAAGCCGGCGGTTTAACTTCAATCGGTTCCAAAGCGAATATCAAATTAGTTCGGCAGGGTAATGAAAATCGAACTGTTGATTTAGAAAAATTTGAACGAACCGGAGATTTGACAAATAACCCATTTGTTGAAACCGGCGACATAATAATAGTTCCTAAAGTTCAGGGAATCGTTACGGTTAAGGGTGCGGTATTTGGTAGAGGTGAAACAAAACTAAGACACTCCGTTTTAACCACAGAGAAAGAACGGATTTCTGAGGGAGTTTATGAATTAAAACCAAATGACCGTATATCGGATATGATAACCAAAGCGGGTGGTATTACACCTTGGGCTGACCTGACGGCTGGTTATATTGAACGATTGGAACTAAATGGTAAACATCGCATGAAAATCCCAATCGATTTATATAAAGTAATCTTTGAATACGACTCAACCAAAGACTTGATTATGTGTAATGGAGACATTTTAGTTATACCGCCTTTGAATACATTGGTCTATGTTCAGGGTGAGGTTCATAACCCTGGCGCATTTCTATTTTCTCCTAATCTAAAAAGCAGTGATTATATTGGCCAGGCAGCAGGTCCAACAAATTATGCTAATATGCGTAAGGCTTATTTACGAAGAGGCCAAAGGAGAATCTCGCTAAAAAAGGACCCAATTGTTGAGCCGGGTGATATTATATTTGTTCCCAGAATTACATTTAAGTGGTGGCAGGATTATGCCACTGTCATCAGTGCAATTGCAATTCCTATTGCAACCGCCTTACTCTATTTAAGAGCATCCAGATAATTTTTTATCTATAATACTTGTAGAGTTCTTTTCGTCGGGCTTCTAATAAATCTATTTGCTTTCCTACAAATTCTGCTGCAGTAATTAATTTAATTTCTCGGGAAATGTTAGCATTTTTTAGCAAATCTTCTATCTCTTTATAATAATCCTGATATTTTAAATCTCGGGTTAAATGGTGGTCAACAATAAGAGTTTTGACATCAGTCTCGTGTATAATCTTTACCATATGGACTAATGAATTATTCCACGCAGTATCAGAATACCGATAGCCTTTAAGATATAAAGAAGGTCCATCACAAATAATTATGTCGGGATTATTTTGAATGATAAAAGGCAGGTGGCTTTCATCAGGAATACCGCAAATATCTGAAGTGAAAAGCAATTTTTCAGTCGCATTTTCAATAAAGACCTCAAACACATAACCTAAATGATGAGATGTTCCATGATACACAGCGGGTGAGCAGTGAATTTTAGTGTCATTAAAATTGAAATTTTTACCGTCAGCAATTTCAATTTTTTTAACTTGAGAATCGATTCGTTCCAGAAAGACCCGGGCACGTTCCTTTTGGCTTTGATTAATATTTTCTGTAGGGTGTTTGATAATAAGAGTTTTATCTCGAAACAAGTCCGGAAAATCAGGATTGTGATGGTCATAATGATAATGGGTAATAATGATAATATCACAACCTTGTGCCAAATCAACAATCTGTTGCCAATGTTCATCTTTTCTTTTTATTTCTATAGGATGGGGTGGTAAATTATAACGAAGTGGTGCTAATCGGACTGAAGGGTCAATAAATATTTTTACATCATCAGTTTCAATATAAGTTGCCATTGCTCTTGTGCCTAAACTATCAAAAGCAACCGGAAGAATCTTCATAGCGATTTTGTCTTAAAATGTACTCAAATGACTTTCATACTGAGCAATAAGTCGATTAAGATTATTTTGTTGAGAAACTTCCAAAGAACAGATATTGAGAAATATTTTATCCCTACGATGAATTGAAATTTGACATAAATCATATCTAAAAAATAACATCCATTTTGGTTAAACACTATAGTTTTATTATCTTGACCAGAAGATTATTTAAACATAATATTGTTCTTTGTATTATATGAAAAAAAATCGAAGGTGTCTATAATTTTTATAGTTTTGAACATGGGGTTGGCAATAACTGGCTTTGTAGCTATGTATTACCGATAAATAAAAATCAGTTTTGAACATTTATCTATTCATCATTTCAAAATCTAATACATACAAGTCCTAATTTGTATAGAGTTGAACTGTCGCGCATATTTTTTATAGTCCAGCAGATAAAAGAGTAGAATATTATTTTGATGCAAAGAAAAGTGAAATGAGACGAATTCAGTTTGATTGACGGTTTACAGATACGAGTATTCCAACAATACTTATATTTGATTTAACTTTAAATTCTCTGTTATATTTTCTTTTAGGTGGTTTGATAAACAACTGATTAAGTAAAAGAGGATGCTTTTTACGATGTATTCTCAGAATTTGTGTATTTGGGTTATAAAAACAGATACTTTAAGACATTATAACAGACAAATTGGGCTAACTGTTAGGCGACTTAGTATGCCGAGTATCGGGTACGATATTGTACGCATTATGTTAGGATTGGGCTAACATAGGGCTAGCCCGACCCTAGCCCTATACTTCTTGAGTGCTTGGAAAAGGTTAGCGTGTTACCAATAAAAAACAGGGGAGCGAAAACTCGCTCCCCTTAGTTTTGGTCTGACACCTTTAGGCGCCAAACAAATTCTTAATTATTGGACAATAAGTTTGACTTCGCTGGAATTGTTCGCATCTTGATATTTCAAGAAGTAGATACCTTGTGTAAGATTCTTCGCATTCAGAGTCGTGGTATAAGATCCAGCATTGAGATTGCTGTCAGTAATCGTCTCAATTAGTCTACCAGTTGCATTATAAAGTTTGATTGAGACTTTTCCAGAAACCGGCACTGTGTATCTAATCGTCGTGAGTTTGGTAAATGGATTTGGTGTCACATCAAATTTGAAGGTGAGTTTGGTTGTAATCTCTGAAGTCATAATTGCGGTTTGAGTTGTTGGTGTAATTGCAGATGCTAATTTATCCGCATAGACTGGTCCGTATTTCATCACTTCTAAGAGGTTATTACCTTTTAAGAGATAGACATAGTTATTGCCATAGGCTAATGCTGCGCCGGTCTTAGGAACACTCTTTTTGCCTAACACCGGATCTCGAGGAATTGTCTCAAGTGGAACCCATGTGCCTTTGCTGATTTCATATTTCCAGAAATCTCGTGCGCCACCGCCTTTAATCATATACACAGCAGAGCCATTAGTTGCCATTGAGCCACCGTCTTTAACTTTGGTCTTCTTATTAATTTGCGGATGATTCTGTGGACAGGATTCAATTTCAGTCCAGTTAGTACCCGAAATGTTATAAGCCCAGAATGAGTTGTATTTGTCAGAACCTTTAAGACCGTAAATTGTTCCACCGATACCAACAATTGCACTGCCGTCTTTCCATGGTTTGCCTGTGGTGCCAGCAGGTGCTTTATTTAGTATTGT
>JBDRUT010000012.1:0-58292 GCA_039801465.1 Caldifarciminota bacterium | reverse complement strand
AAATCTACGACTCATAATTGATTGACATATCAAGATAAACGAAATCTACGACTCATAATTGATTGATATAACAAGATAAACGAAATCTACGACTCATAATTGATTGATATAATAAGATAAACGAAATATACGGGACATAATTGATTTATATAACAAGATAAACGAAATCTACGACTCATAATTGATTGATATAATAAGATAAACGAAATATACGGGACATAATTGATTTATATAACAAGATAAACAAAATCTACGACTCCATAGTCTATTGTGCATATCCAATTACGCATAATGCACTCTTTTTTCTAAAACCTGTCTTTGAATTATTGTTAAAGTCAAAATTATTAGAAAAGCGATAAATGCGATTGAAGCACCATAACCCATTCGCCATAATTCAAATGATTGTTCATAAAAATAATACATTACAACTTTAGTTGTTCCCAAAGGTCCTCCTGGTGGCGGACCGGTCATAATCCAAACCTGGGCAAATGCTTCAAATGCAGTAATTGTGCTCATAATCAGAATATAGAAAGTCGTCGGAGTCAATAAGGGCCAAGTCACATTTCTAAAGAGTCGGAACCGACCCGCGCCATCAATCTTGGCTGCTTCATAATAATGATTAGGTATGTTTTGTAAGCCGGCTAAAAATATTACAATATTATATCCCAATCCTTTCCAGATTGACATTACAATTAAAGAACATAAAGCGATTGAGGGTCCGTGTAAAATTGTCGGCAAATTTATTCCCAACGGTTCAAAAATTAAAGTAAAGATGCCACGCGGGTCTTCCAACCAACGCACTGGATTCGCGCCTAATAAAGAGAGAAAATAATTCAAAAGACCCCTTTCCGGATTAAAAAGCCATTTCCAGACAATTGAAACTGCGACAATTGATGTGACCACCGGTATATAATAAATTGTCCGATACAAGCCTAATCCTTTGATTTTTGTATTTAATAACAAAGCAATAAAAAGAGATAGAAAAAGCATAATCGGCACAGTAAATATCACATACCAGAAAGTATTCAGCAATGATTTCCAAAAGATCGGGTCAGTTAAAACATTAAGATAGTTGGCAAAACCAACAAATTTTCTCGCACCCGCCATACCCCAATCATAAAGACTGATGCGCACAGAAAATAATATTGGAATAATTCTAAATGAGAGTAAGACGACTAATGCCGGGACCAAATATAAAAATCCTTTCAATGCTACTTTGACCCTTTTATTCACGAATTTATTATAATCTTTTCAATATTATAGTCAAGAATTAAAAACGCATAACCAAACCTCTTGACCTGAGTTATTGGTTAAATACAATATAGTAAATAATATAGATTCAAAATCTATGTTTTGGGATAATACAATATGAGAACTGGTTTTGCTGAATTACCACTCCATTGGGGCAATGCGCCGAGATGGCTTTTTGAGCGAATGAAAAAATTGTCTCGTGCAATCTGTGAAATAATAATTGGCGAATACGGCACAGATGAATTTCTCCGACGCATCTCTGACCCAGTCTGGTTTCAAAGTTTTGGTTGTGTTTTAGGATTTGACTGGCATTCTTCTGGTTTAACCACAACACTATGCGGTGCATTAAAAGAAGGTCTCAAAGATTTATCTTGGGATTTTGGTCTGTTTATTGCCGGTGGTAAAGGAAAAACTTCTCGTAAAACCCCTGACGAGATTAGAACTTATGCTGAAAAATTTTCTTTCGACCCGAACCATTTTATTTTCGCAAGTAAGATGAGTGCCAAAATTGATACCTGCGCACTTCAAGATGGCTATCAAATCTATCATCATACTTTTATTGGCACAAAAGATGGAAAATGGGCAGTTGTCCAACAAGGGATGAATGTCAATTCTGGCTGGGCAAGACGATACCACTGGCTTTCTTTAGAACTTAAGGATTTTGTCAACGAACCCCACAAAGCAATTGTCTGTAATCATAAAGGAAATGTTTTGAATATGGTAGCAAATGAAAGCGAGTCTGCCAGAAAAGTTACAACACTTATCGCATCAGAAGCCCCGGAAAAAACCATTAGAGAATTCGCCAAAATCAAGACTTTGAATTTAGCACAACATCATCCCGTGCTTGTTTCTGATATTAATCCTAAGTATCTAAAAAAAATTCTGTTGCAAACCTATGAAAAACAACCAGAAAATTTCTTGCAGTTGCTGGATACTCAAGGTTTGGGCCCTAAAACTATTCGCGCCCTAACATTAATTTCTGATGTGATTTATGGTGCGAAACCCAGTTTTACTGACCCAGTAAGTTATTCTTTTGCCCATGGTGGTAAAGATGGTCATCCCTATCCCATCAACCAACAAAACTACGACCAATCAATTATGATATTAGAAAAAGCAATTAAAGAAGCCAAAATCGGCCAAACGGAAAAATTAAATGCGCTAAAACGGCTCTCAATTAATGTCCTCTAAATTACCCGCAGAATTTCTACAACGATATATTTCTATCATTCCTGATTTCGACGAATTTCTTAAGTTTATAAATGAGCCGTTAAAACAAGCATTTCGCATAAATACACTTAAAGCAAAAAAAGATAAAGTTTTGGAATTTCTATCGGATATAAGATTAGAACCAGTTCCCTGGTATAATTTGGCATTTCGTGTGAGTGAAAAAATAAACTTTGGACAAAGAATTGAACATTTTTTAGGTTTAATTTATGTTCAGGAACTTGCTTCAATGTTACCCGCATTAATTCTGTCACCGCAACCTAATGAGACAATATTAGATATGAGTGCTGCTCCTGGTTCTAAAACCACTCAAATTGCTTCAATGATGGCAAATACTGGCCTGATTATTGCCAATGATATTTCTTCCAAGCGAATCAATAAACTTATTTTTAATATTGAGCACCAAGGAGTATTAAATACTGTCATTATCCGTCAATCCGGTCAAAAATTGGGTCATTTATTACCTGAATATTTTGACCGCGTTCTACTTGATGCTCCATGTTCTTTAGAAGGTATGATTAGAAAATCATTGTCCGCAGTATCCTATTGGAGTGAAAGTAATATTCTCAGACACTCTAAGATTCAAAAAGGTCTAATAAATTCTGCTTATCAATGTCTCAAACCTAATGGCGTATTAGTCTATTCTACCTGCACCTATGCTCCAGAAGAAAATGAAATGGTAATAGATTATTTATTGAAAAAATATCCTTCGGCTATTTGCGAACCGATAACTATTAATAAATTAAAAACCCGACCGGGAATTTCCGAATGGCGTAGTTATAGATTTGATAAAAATATTAGAAATACGATTCGGCTATATCCTCAAGACAATGATACTGAAGGATTCTTTATCGCCAAGATTAGAAAATTATGTTAAATATATTTTCAGTTTTTTTAGAACAAAAATTCCTTAAAACACAGTTCGTTTCTATCAGAAAAAATTCTTCATTGCCAAAATAAGAAAATTATGTTAAATATATTTTCAGCTGTTTTAGAAAACACATTCTTTAAACACGATTCGTTTCTATTAGAAAGGATTCTTTATCGCCAAAATAAGAAAATTATGATAAATGTATTTTCAGTTTTTTTAGAACAAAAATTCCTTAAAATACGGTTCATTTATATCAAAAAGAATTCTTCATTACCAAAATAAGAAAATTATGTTAAATATGCTAATCCAACAATTAGAAAATGAATTCGGTATTGCTAAATCAATCTTTAAAAAATATGATTTCATCGTCCAAAAAGACAAAATTTACCTAATGACGAAAAGAGTGCGTGTCTTTAATAAAATAAAATCTTATCGCAAAGGAATTTTATTTGCCCAAAAATTAGGTAAAACTTGGAATTTGTCTGATAAAGCAATTCAAATTTTCGGTAAATACGCAACAAAAAATATTGTTGAGTTAAACCAAGAACAAATTTATCAATTTATGAGAAACCAAAAATCTTCTCAAATTCCAAACTTACCCATGACCTCAGGAAAGCGTTTTATTCTTACTTATAGAAAGTACCCTGTCGGAATTTATTAATTATCTATTTCCTTTTAGCAGAAATTAAAACTTATCTATTTTTTCACTAATTCTTTACCTTCACTATCTGGCAATTTATTTGATGCAATTAAAATTAAATCAATCAACCACCAGATACCAAAACCACCAAGTGTTATCAGTTTTAATATACCAAGACCAATATATCCTAAATAGAATCGGTCAACGCCTAAGCCACCAAGAAAAACTGATAGTAAAAGTGCCACCAACCAATCTCTGCCCTCTTTTCCTTTTCCCAATCGCACACCGCATTTAACACAGATTTCTGCATTAGGGTTAACTTCCACACCACAGTTCTGACAATATTTATTACCGCTTAACGGTTTAGCACCACAATGAATACAAATTTCTGCCTTTTCGGCAATCTCTTTGCCACAATTACGACAAAACATTTTTCCTCCTGTTCTTGAAGTATATATTTTATACTAACTTATTCATAATTTTATGATTTTTTTATAACCAAACAGTCCGCAATCATATCGTGTAATGCTTGTTTTTTTTCGGTAAAACCTGCCATTATATAACCAATCAACAAAGTTAAACTTGAAATAATCTTTGCAAAATGACGACCGGTTGCTCGACCAAATGTAATACGATTACCATTAATATCAGTAACAACAATACCTAATGCTTGCTTGCCCAAAGTTGCCTGTTTTTCCGAACTTTCCATTAATGCATAATATAACCATCCTGCAATTGTTCCGAAAAACCAACCAGCATAAGTAAACATCAAATTAATTAATAGCATCGGAATAAATAAAATGATTCCATCAATAAATGACGCTACAAACCTGCGCCAGAATCCAGCATATTGAACTTCAGTAATTGTAACTGGTTTTGTGCCTACCAGCCGCACGCCGCACTTAATGCAAATCACCGCATTCGGATTAACCTCAGCACCACAACTTTGACAATATTTTACACCATTTAATGGCTTTACACCGCAGTGAATGCAAATCTCTGCCTGCTCAGCTACTTCCTTACCACAATTTCGACAATACATAATGCCTCCTCTTCTAAAAATTCATAACTTATCACCTATTCTTAAATAATTTAAATTTTCCTGACCCCATACTCTGCATCAGTTGTTTTGCTTGCCGAAATTCCTTTAGTAATCGATTGACATCTTCTACTGATGTTCCACTACCGATTGCAATTCGTTTTCGTCTTGAGCCATCAATAATCTCTGGATTTTCTCTTTCCTCTTTAGTCATTGACTGGATTATTGCTTCAACCCGAACAAAATCTTTATCATCAATATTTTCTAAACCTTTTAAGCTTCCTGCACCCGGAATCATTGTTAACAACTTTGAGATACTACCCATTTTTCTGATTGCTTTCAATTGGTTCAAAAAGTCATTGAAATCAAATTTCCCTTTGAAAAATTTCTCTGCGACCTCTTTTTGCTCTTGGGGTGAAATTGCTGATGCAACTTTTTCTTGAAGTGTTTTTATATCACCAAGACCTAAAATCCGCGTGCTGATTCGGTCAGGATAAAATTCTTCTAAATCATCAATCCTTTCACCAGTACCAATAAAATATATCGGTACTGATGTTACTTTTCTGATTGATACTACTGCACCGCCTTTAGCATCACCATCGAGTTTCGTCACAATCGCACCGCTAATATTCAAAGCGCTATGAAATGCTTGTGCTTGCAAGACCGCATCTTGCCCGACCATACCATCAACAACTAATAAAGTATAATCGGGATTAGTTTTCTCTTTGATGGTTATTAACTCTTGCATTAGATCTTCATCAATATGAAGTCTGCCTGCAGTATCAAAAATTATTAACTGGTTGCCTTTATCTTTTGCTTGGGCTAATGCAGAAAGACAAGTCTTGAGTGCTTCGTCTCCAACTGGGAAAAAATCACAGCCAACTCTTTGGGCTAATAGTTTCAATTGTTCTGATGCTGCTGGTCTTTTAACATCACAAGCAACCAAAAGTGGTTTTTTGCTTTTATATTTCGCAGCCAATTTACCCGCAGTAGTCGTTTTACCGGTTCCTTGTAGTCCAACTAAATTTATGATAGTGGGAATTCGAGTAAATTGTAATTTTGCTGGCTTTTCGCCTAACAATTTGACTAATTCTTCATATAAAATAACATTTATCAGTTCGCCGGGTTTTAAACTTTCAACAATTTTCTTCTCTTCAATTTTTTCTTGCAATCCTCGAATGAATTCGCCTACGACTTTGTAATTAACATCAGCGGCAAGCAATGTAATCCGAATCTCTCTTAATGCTTCAGATATTTCCTTAGAACTAAGCCGACCATAGCCTAATAGTTTCCTTTGTAATTTTACGAATTTGTCAGTAATTATTTCAAACATTATGTTTATTACTTATCATTATTGGCATTCCTATGCCAAAATTATTACAAATCTTCAATAAATTCGTCATTTAATTTCTTACTTCTGTAGACTTCTAAATTGCCTTATTGTTTCCGCATAATTTTGCGAATGGAATATTGCGGTTCCGGCAATGAGAACATCGGCACCGGCTTTTATTAGTTCTTGTGCATTATTGAGATTGACACCACCATCAACCGCTATCAGAATAGGATTTGTCTGGTTTTTAATTATATCTTTTGTCTTTACAATTTTTGTCACTGTTTCCGGAATAAACTTTTGACCACCAAATCCTGGGTATACGCTCATAATCAGAATTTCACTAATAAACTCAAGATATGGTTCTACTTGTTCGATTGGTGTATTCGGATTCAAAGCAATACCTGCGACCTTCTTTGCTTTTTCAATTAATTTAAGACATTCATTTGGTTTATTAGTTGCTTCAATATGAAAGATTATACCATCCGAATCAGATATAAAATACTCAATCATCTTTTCCGGTTCGTTCACCATTAAATGACTTAGGACTGGTACTTTTAGTATTGGTTTTATTGCTTTTAGTAATGGCACACCAAAACTAAGATTGGGCACAAAATGACCATCCATTACATCTAAATGGATGGCATCAATACCTGCAAGTTGCACCTTTTCAATTTCATCACCCAACTTTAAGAAATTACAATTTAAGATTGAAGCGGCAATCTTCATCGTTCTCTTTTTCCGATAATCAATTTTACCGTATCACCTGTCTTTACCCACATACCGTCTTCAGGATATTGAATCAAAACATTTCCGGTTCTGTCTTCGGATTCAATTTCTTGGATTGAACCAACAACTAAACCGCAATTAATAATTGAGTCGATCGCACTATTCAATGGCATACCGACTAAGTTAGGCATTAAAAATGTTCCTGCTGAGCCTCCGGAAACAAATATTTTTATTGGCGTTCCCTTAGAGATTTCAGAACCGGGTTCAGGTTCAATACCCACCACTTTACCTTGCCCGGTCGTAAATGATCTTACAGTCTCAACAGACGTAGGATGAAGTCCCAGATTAGCAAGAATTATTATTGCTCGGTCTAATGGCATTTGTAATAGAAACGGTATTTTTATCTTTTTTGTTCCCTTACTAATATAAAGATTTATTATCCGGCCCGGCTTAACAACGCTTCCCGGTTTAGGTTTTTGCTGGACCACATAGCCCAAAGGAAAGATTGTATCAAATATCTCTTCAACATTTCCAAGGGCAAAATTTTGAGAAACTAATATTTTCTCTGCCTCAATAAAAGGTTTGCCAATAAGATTAGGCACAACAACTTCTTTTCCTCTGCCAATAATCCAGGGCATAATAAGAAAATTAAAGATTATAACACCCAAACTAAATGCTCCGATAATAATTAAAAGCCAATGAATAATTCTCATTTTATACCAAAAGATTCTTTGGGTCTAACTCTTTGACCATTTATAAAATCAAGACCACTAATT
Organism: Caldifarciminota bacterium; assembly: GCA_039801465.1. Lineage (GTDB taxonomy): Bacteria > Hydrothermota > Tepidihabitantia > Tepidihabitantales > CAIPLT01 > JAOABV01. The sequence goes on along the minus strand of JBDRUT010000012.1, from coordinate 50,432 downwards.
ATTTTGCCACCTTCTATTTTTAGCATTAGGATTTTAAGAATGCCATCTTTAGTTGCAACTAGTAAACTTTTTTTGTTTGGAATAATTTCTCCGGGGCTACAACCAGTTAAATCCATATCCATATCGGTTACAAGTTCTGTTCTTAATATTTTTACTATTCTATTCCGAAAATAAGTCCATGCTCCTGGTTCTGACGACAGGCCACGAATTAAATTATGCAGTTCTTTAGCGCCTGAATTCCAGTTTATCAGACACTCGTCTTTTTTTATCTTGTGTGCATAGGTAACTCGGTTTTCATCTTGCAGACTTACCGAAACCTTATTTTCTTTAATAAGATTGAGCGTCTGCAATAAAATTTCTGCTCCTAATTCAGATAGCCTTGCGCTAAGTTCATCATATGTTTCATTGATACCAATTTCTGTTTCAGATTGTAGAATAATTGGACCGGCATCCATCTTTTCATTCATAAAAAATGTAGTAACTCCTGTTTTCTTTTCACCTTGAATTATTGCTCGTTGGATTGGCGCGGCACCCCGATATTTTGGTAAAAGCGATGGATGAAGATTCACAAATCCTTTGGCTGGTAAAGATAATATCAATGGTTTGATAATAAATCCATAAGCGACCAATACACAGATATCAATATTTTCATTACGCAAGATTTCATAGAATTCATTACTATTAGGATTTTCAGGCTTAAAAATTCTTAAGTTAAATTTTTTTGCGGTAATTTCAATTGGACTTGGTTGCATTTTTAACCCACGACCAGATGGCTTTTCAAGTGATGTTACAACACCAATTAATTCATAACCTTTTTGATAAATCATTTCTAAACTTCGAACTCCAAACTTAGATGTTCCCCAGAATAATACTCTCATAACCCTCGTTATTTCTCACACACTAATTTATTCATTTGACTAATTGCCTCAAGTTGTTTCTTTAACATTTGTTGCCGAATTGGCGATAAATGGTCAATGAATAGAATACCGTTGAGATGGTCGATTTCGTGCTGGAATACTCGAGCCAGTAGTCCTTTACCTTTTATTTGAATCGGTTTGCCATTTTCATCTAGTCCTCTAATTAGCACCTCTGATGCCCGAAGCACAACCTCAACAATACCCGGAATTGATAGACAAGCTTCTTCTCTTTCTTCTTTACCTTCGCGTTTTACTATCTCGGGATTAATAACAACTATTGGTTCAATATCACTACCAGCCAATGTTTCCTTGTTAACACTGGCTGGGTTAGGATTAAAACAGAATATTGAAACCAACTCGCCAATTTGATTAGCGGCTAATCCTAAGCCATCTTGAGTTATCATTGTTACTTTCAGATCCTCGATTATTTTCTTAATTGAATCATCAATCTTTTTTACTTGCTGCGCTTTTTTTCTTAGAATTGGGTCACCGTATAAGCGGATTGTGCGATTTTCGCCTTTCATCTAATATTAATTTTATTAATCAGATTAAGCCACTACGATAATTAAGAAAAAAATTATAGATCCCAAAAATTATAATTTATAAGCAACAGATGTTTTTTCGATTTCAATCTCAGCATTTTCTGCAATCTTAACCATAAATGTCCTGTCCTTAACATTAGTAATAACTCCGTAAATACCACTAGAAAGAACCACTCGGTCACCTTTTTTGAGTTCTGCCAGCATTTGAGCATGTTTCTTTTGTCTTCGCTGTTGTGGCAGAATCATCAAAAAATATAGAATGACAATAATTAATATTATCGGTAATAAACTAATTATCGGGTTTCCACCAGATGGTGTTTGAGATTGACCAAATGCATAATTTATCATGTATCCCTCCAAGTTCGCATCACTCTTGTTGTACAGAGTGTATAATTTTTAATATATCTACTTAGATAAATAAAGTTTATTTTTCTTAATATAGTCATAAACCTTTTCGCTAATTTTATATCTCACGCTTCTTCCTAATTTTATTGCTTGTCTAATGTCACTACTTGATATGTCAATTTGGGTCACTTTAATAATTTTTGTCTTAGTCATCTTTCGATTAATATCTATTTTTTGTTGTGGCCGCAACATCACAACTAAAGTTGCATATTGGGTTAATTTATCTGGGTCACGCCAAGTGTTTAATAAAAAAAACTCATCAGCACCAATTATCAGATAAAATTGGGCTTGCGGATATTTTTGCTTTAATAGTTTTAAAGTTTCAATTGTAAACGATGTTCCCTGAATCTCTTTTTCGATATCGGAAATTTCAAAATACGGATTGTTTTTAATTGCTAAATTAACCATTGTCCGGCGATGGTGATAATCAATTAGTTTCTGTTTATGTGGCGGTAGAAATGTCGGTACAAACAAAACCTTATCTAATTTTAATTTTTCCCTAACCTCTTCAACTGTTATCAGATGGCCCAAATGAATTGGATTAAATGAACCTCCAAAAATACCGAGTTTTTTATAACTTTTTATTGACATTACGCTTATTGATTGACTCCTAATTGTTTAAGTCGGAATTGGGCTAATTTTTTTATTGCGGTATCGGTTTCTGTTGAGTTTAATAAAGTTTGATAAAAGTTTATTGCTTTATCTAAGGAATCCTTTTTCTCGTAGATTTGACCTAAAAGATAAATGCTTCGTTCTGCCCATTTGGTTGATGGAAAATTATCCCGAAGATACTTAAAATATACTTCAGCTGAGTTAAATTCACCGGCTTTATAATATAACTCACCAATTATAAACTCCTTCTGCGCCCAGCGTTCGGCAATTTCTCGCTTGATTTTAAGTATCTCATCCGCATATTGGGTTTCCGGAAATCTCTCTTCGAGTTCCTCAAAAATTTCTAAGGTTTTATATAAAAATGATTGGTCGCGAATTACAGTCGGCGCTAAATAAAAATAACAAAGGGCTAATTTATAGTATGCCTCTTCTAAATATTGATTGCCATAAAAACTTTTAATAAAAAATTCAAACTCATAAATTGCATCGCGGTAGCTCTTTTTCATAAAATAGGCATTGGCAATATAAAATTGTGCATCGCCCGCATAACTCGTGCCCGGGTAATTGAATAATACATTCTGAAACATTTCAATTGCTTTATTATAATGTTTAGATTCAAATAGCTTTAATGCTCGGTTAAAATCTTCTTCCGGATTATAACTAATATTAACTATTTTTTTCTTTGCACACGAGATAAGAAGTGCAAGAATCAATACTATCAAAAGCAAAAACTGTTTAGATTCTATTTTCACTTTCAATTGACCTCAAAGACAAAATCAAACACAAATACTCCGAAGCGATGTATTAATTTTGTTATTAACCAAATATACAAATGAGTATTTGCATTCTACTTTCTTATTATAAATATCTCTAAGTATCATTGAGGTGTTATTTATTAATATAACTTATAAATGCCTTCATCAATCATAATAATTTTTTCGTTCGGATTATTTGCGAAATAGATTTAGTGGGATTGCTCTGACTACTTCGCGAATCAGTCTAGTTAGATTAGGTTCGGCTTTATTTGCTGCTGATAACACGTGGGCAAATTCTACAGGTTGCATTGCATCCGGTAAACCCATATCAGTAATAACTGAAAATCCGATGACTTTCAATCCGATTTGCCGGGCAACGATTACTTCTGGTACTGTCGACATTCCAACCGCATCACCGCCAATAATTCTTAGAAACCGATATTCCGCAGCAGTTTCTAAATTCGGTCCGTGAACTGCAACATAAACACCTTTTTGTATCTTAATCCTCGCTTTCAAGGCAACTGTTTCAACTAATTTAATTAATGCGTTATCATAACAATTATACATATCAGGAAATCTTGGTCCTAATTTACTGTCTGTAACACCCCGCAAGGGATTATTACCCATTAAATTAATATGGTCGGTTATTACCATTATATCGCTAACGGCAAATTGTGGGTTTAGTCCGCCACTGGCATTAGAAACGATTAAGATTTTGATACCTAATTCTTTCATCACCCGAACTGGATGAGTAATATCAGCCATATCATATCCTTCGTAATAGTGAAATCTTCCTTGCATTGCAACAATTCTTTTACCGCTTAATCGGCCAAAAATTAATCGTCCGGAATGACTTTCAACTGTTGGTCTTAAGAAATGTGGTATCTCGGAATAATCAATTGTTCGTTTAATTGTTATATCCGATACTAATTTTCCCAATCCGGTTCCTAAGATAATTCCAATTTCTGGTTTATAATCAATTTTGTTACGGATAAAATTTACGCTTTCTTGAACTTTCTGAATAATATTAGATTGCGCAGGCATATACCTTTATTTTAAGATTTTTTCTCCTTTGATTCTAACTGGTCAATCAGCATTGTAAAATTTGTAATCATTGATTTGATTTGACTGATGAGATTAATCTTTTGCATCTGCAAATCAGCAATTATTTTTTCTGTCCTCCGGATTTGTTCTTCAAGATTATGTTTGATATTATTCGCTTCGGTTTTTGCTTTACTGATTATCAACTCCGCTTCTTTTTTAGCATTATCTTTGATTTCCGAAGTTGCTTTTTGCGCAGTCATTAAAGTCTCTTTTAACAACGCTTCAGTCTTTTCAATTCCTGCAATCCGCATTGACAGTTCATCAACCTTTTGTGCTAAACTTGCCCGCTCATTGCGTAGATCTTCAATTTCTTTACTTACCATTGCTAAAAAGGCTTTTACTTCTTTTTTATTATAGCCGCCAATAGCTTTAGAGAAACTTTTGTTTTTTATTTCAATCGGTGTTAATGGCATAGTAATATTCTAATCATAGTATCAACTATGTCAATAATTTTTTTGAGCTTTCCGAAGATATTCTCAACATCAGCAAAACGGAATGAAATTCTGTCATTTAAAATTTAAGGGAGTATTATTCTAATAATTTATCTAACTCTTCGCATACGCTTTTAAGTATTTCAAGGCGTGATATTCTGTATCCGGTCTCTATTAGCAGGGATGTCGCAATATCTTTAAGATGTTTAGGAAAACTAATTTGATTTACATTAATACCAATTCCCAAAATATAAACTTTAGGTTTCTTATCCATTTGTGCATTAAATTTAACAAAAGATTCTGTTTCCACAAGTATGCCTGCAAGTTTCTTTTTACTTAAGATTAAGTCATTTATGCCTTTTATTTCTAAATCAATTGCGGATAAAGGTGATACAACTTTTTCAATTGCGGTTTTAACACCGACCGCAAGTGTTTTTGTTAAATTTGTTATCTGGTCATTGAGTGAAAAAGTCACATAAATAATAGAAAAATAGAGTCCTCCAATCTCAGAAATCCAAATATCATCGCCTCTACCCTTTCCCTCGGTTTGAATGCGGGAAACAACAACAGTTCCATTTGCCACATTATTAACTAATTCTTTTGCTTTTTTTTGCGTTGAAGACAATTGTAAATATGAAAAGATTGTGTGTCCGATACGAAAATTTGGTAATTTAAGAATTCTAAATCTATCACTCAATTAAACTGACTCAAGAATTATAGAGACCGAGAATTTAACTGCTATAACCCAATATATTGATTTGCGATTTCTTATTAACTTTAATAAGTGTAAAATCCTTTCTTTGTTTTTCTACCCAGATAACCTGCAGAAACCATTCGTTTCAGTAATGGGCAGGGACGATATTTCGGGTCACCTAAATCACGATAAAGCACATTCAGAATATCCAGACAAATATCAAGACCAATCAAATCGGCTAAAGCCAACGGTCCCATCGGATGATTCATACCTAATTTCATAACCGTATCAATTGCTTCTTTATCCGCAATGCCTTCTTGTAAAACATAAATTGCTTCATTAATCATTGGTAATAAGATACGATTAGAAACAAATCCCGGCGAATCATTCACCACTACTGGTGTTTTGCCGATTTTCTTAGATAATTCAACAATCATATTAGTCGTCTCATCACTTGTTGCTAATCCTTTAACTACTTCTACTAATTGCATTAATGGCACTGGGTTCATAAAATGCATACCGATTACTCGGTCTGCCCGGCGAGTTGCTGAAGCAATTTCGGTAATTGAAATAGTTGAAGTGTTTGATGCCAGAATTGTCTCTTGGGGACTTTGCATACATAGTTTCTTAAAAACATCTTTTTTCACATCAAGTTTCTCTACGACGGCTTCAACTACTAATTGACAATCTTGGGCTAAACTTATGTCCGTTCCAGTTTTAATTCTTGCAATTGCGGCATCAGCATTTTCCTGTGTCATTTTGGCCTTCTCCACCATTTTAGCAAGACTCTTTTTAATTGTCGCCATTGCATTATCAAGAAACTTTTGGTCAACATCAATCATAACTACTTCATAACCATAAGTAGCAAAAGTTTGGGCAATACCGTTACCCATTGTGCCTGCACCGATCACACCAATTTTCTTTACTTCCATAATGTCCTCCATTTATCCAAAATTTGTATCAAATACTATATTTAACAATTAATTTCTTATTCTGATATAATAACGAAAAATCGTAATCGGTCAAGACCGATTGTTTCTACTAATTCCGTTAGTCTTAATATTTTGTGTTAATTAGGAATGAAAATGTTCAAATATCTTGACAATTTTTTGAATTTCAGTTATAATTATTTTAAATAAAAATGTGGGCAGTATCATCCATAAGCACTATGCGGATAATAAAACCTATAAACAATTCTGATAAACTATTAAAAAATATTTTAATTTATTGGAGGGTATATGTGGGAAAAACTTCCTATACTAAAAAGTAAAACTAGTCTCACATTAATTCTTATTCTTCTATTTTGCGGTCTAAATATCATTTATGCGGACGAGACTAAAAAATCATTTACTGATAGGCAGAATTTACCATTTGATGCTAATGAGATAATTAAACGGGTTACGGAAAAAAGAATCAGTTTATTAAATTCAGACAACCGGTACATATCATCAGATTATTTAAGAAAAAGGATAATCTTACGGGGCAACCGAAGCCTACTTAATGAAACGAAAAGATCAGTAAAATCAAGTCAGCCAAAAGATGTTATTACTAAAAACTCTTTTGATGAATTTTTAATTGATACCAGTGTGGTTTATATGCCGGCTTGTAATTTACAGGAGATGCCTGTAATCGGATTTGATGGGACAAACTATTTGATTGTTTGGTCTGACTGGCGTATCGGTCAATATTCAGATATTTATGGCGCCCGAGTCACAACTAATGGCACAATCTTAGACCCTGCAGGAATTATTATTTCAAGTGCAGACAAATGGCAATTTCATCCATCAGTAGCATTCGACGGCACAAATTATTTAGTAGTTTGGCAAGACTACCGCAGTAATGCTGAATTTGATATATATGGTGCAAGAGTTAGTAAGAGCGGAATAGTTTTAGACCCAAATGGCATTGCAATTTCAATTGCAACAGGTGACCAATGGTATCCCAGAGCCGCTTATGATGGCTCAAATTATCTTGTAGTTTGGCAGGATTATCGCAATGGCGGCTCTTACGATATCTATGGTGCACGCGTAAATCCAGTGGGAACAGTTTTAGACCCAACTGGAATTGAAATAACAACTGCGGATAATGACCAAAGAAGTCCATCTTTAGCATTTGATGGCGTTAACTATTTAGTGGTCTGGGAAGATGACCGAAATGGAGTAAGCGATATTTATGGAACAAGAGTGAGCCAATCCGGCGTCGTTTTAGACCCATCAGGAATTGCAATTTCTACTGCCAGTAATAACCAGTGGCTTCCAAAAGTTGCATTTGATAATACTAACTATTTTGTAGTTTGGGAAGATTACCGAAGTGGTATTGGATCTGATATCTATGGAACACGAGTAACTACTGCAGGTGTAGTTCTTGATGCGAGTGGAATTCCAATATCAACTGCAACTAATGACCAATTTTATCCGGAAATAGTTTCTGGCGGTAGTAATTATTTAGTAGTTTGGACTGATTATCGGAGTGGTTCTTATTTTGATATTTATGGAGCAAGAGTAAGTTCAGCTGGTGTAGTGCTGGACGCTTCAGGTATTTTGATGTCAGCCACCGGCTTTGACCAATATCCACCGTCTGTAAGTTTTGATGGCACAAATTATTTTGTTATTTGGCAAGATAACCGAAATAGTCCACATTATTCTGATATTTATGGCACAAGAGTAAGTCAATCCGGAGTGGTCCTGAATTCACAAGGCATTGCAATATCTACTGCGGGTAATGACCAATGGACACCATCTGCTGCATTTGATGGCACAAACTTTTTCATAGTTTGGGAAGATAAACGCAACGGAATAAATTCTGATATTTATGGTGCTCGAATCACTCAAACCGGAATAATATTAAACCCTGCTGGCATACCAATTAATACAGTCGTAAAATGGCAAGGAAGACCTGCAGTGGCATATGATGGTACAAATTATCTCGTGGTCTGGGTTGATGAGCGAAATGGAGTTGCTGATATTTATGGTGCACGCGTAAGTCAATCTGGTTTTGTTTTAGACCCAAACGGATTTGCCATCTCAACTGCGGTTAATTGTCAGGGTGAGCCAGCAATTGCATTTGATGGCACAAATTATCTTGTGGTGTGGGAAGACTTTCGTAATAACCCAGATACATCTGATATATATGGTGCCCGAGTAGGTAAAAATGGAACGGTCTTAGACCCAACAGGTATTCCGATTTCAACTGCTCCCAAATCCCAGTGGTCACCAAAAGTTGCTTTTGACGGCACAAATTATTTTGTTGTCTGGGAAGATGACCGCGGTGATTATTCTGATATTTATGGTGCCAGAGTAAACCCTAATGGTAATGTCTTAGAACCAGACGGAATTATAATATCTTCAGCCCAATTCTGGCAGTCTTCACCAGCAATCGCTTTTAACGGCACAGAATATTTAGTGGCATGGCAGGATTGGCGAACTGGTGTTTCAGATGTTTTTGGCACACGAGTAGATACTTCAGGCAATGTTTTAGACCCTGACGGATTCCAAATTTCATCATCTCACACAGTAATTGAAAATTTACCAATCGCAGTTATATTTAACGGAACTAACTATATTGTAGTTTGGACTGATGAGCGCAACAGCACTTCGTGGGATTTATATGGTGCGGAAGTAAATACTTCAGGCGAAGTTGTTGATTCATTTCCAGTATCAGTACAAAATGGCGACCAATTTGCACCAACCTTTGCCCGTGGTTTAAGAAATCAACTGTTACTCAGTTACACTGGTTGGACTGAAAATTATCAAACAAAGAAATTCAATACTTATCGCACTTGGGGCAAATTCTTTGGTTTTGTACTGACTCAAGCAACCTGGGCAAGAAGAGAATCTTTACCAACAAAAGTGCCGACAAAAAAGATTAAAGATGGAGGTGCCATAGTCGGAACTGATTCTTTTGTCTTTGCCTTTAGAGGCAATAAATCTAATGAGTTTTACAAATATATCGTATCTGCTGATACCTGGATTTTATGTGAATCTCTACCATATGGTCGAAAACCCGACAATCCAGATAAAATTAATAAAAGGCAAATTGGCAAAGGCGCGAAATTATGTTGGAACGGTGATTCACTTATTTATGCCACCAGAGGAAAAGGTACATTTGAATTCTGGCAGTACAACATTTTGAGAAATACCTGGACGCCGAAAAAATTTGTGCCGACAGTTAAAGGACTAAAAGGCGGAACATCCCTCGTATATAAAGACGGTAAAGTCTATCTCTTGGCCGGTGGTCAAAAAGCAGGCACAAACAATTTCTTTGTTTATGACTGTGCAACCGATAACTGGACTTCGCTTACTTCACCACCATTATCCCCAGATAATAAAGTATTTAAAGATGGTAGTTGTTTAGCAGTAATGGGCAATACAATTTATGCCTTAAAAGGCGGTGCTAAATTCAATTATTTTCTTGCTTATAACATTAATAACGGTACTTGGAATCATAAAGAGACAATTCCCCAAAAACATCCTATGATTGGTAAGAAGACCAAAGTAAAAGATGGCGGTGGAATGGTAAATGTATTTAATTCACTCTATGTAATTAAAGGCGGTGGCTATCGTGACTTTTGGAAATACATCCCTGGTACCCCAGGCAGATGGCAAGCAATGGAAACAATTCCCCGACAGCATAAAAAGAGTGTACCAAAAACCGGCGGTTGTTTAGCATTTGCCTGCGATTCAATTTATCTTATCAAAGGAAATAATACTCGCGAATTTTGGCGATATGGACCGGTAATTGGCAAAGAAAAAGAAGATATAGAACAAATCCCACCAATTTCGCAGACTGCAATAACTGCTAATGAGCAACCAGTTGTAAATCAGTTTAAGTTTGATGTTATTCCTAATCCAGTAAAATCAATATTTAATATTTACTTTACGACCCCTTCACCCGAAAAGATTTCAATCAAATTATATGATGCATCCGGAAGATTAATACAAAAATTAGTTGACGAATTTCTTACTGCTGGTTCATATTCCAAGAAGATTTCTGTTAAAAATCTTGCCAAAGGTATCTACTTCATAAGATATTCTGATACCACAAATCAAAAGGAGATTAAATTAATAGTTAATTAAATTAAAAAATAAATTTCAAATAGAGAAACTGACTCACACAATGGTGTGTATTTTTACTTGCTGAATAATGACCGAAAATGCGACCGAAAAGATATATTATTAGTTTTACTAAAAAACTTAGCAAAAAATATTTTAACCGGTAATTTATTCGATGTCTTATTAAGCAAGTTTTTATACCTGTTTTAATACCTGATTTTTGCAATTCTTTTACACAAGCTTCAAAACATAGCCCGCAGTGGAGGGAGTCATACCATCATTTTTGCGGTTTTTTATCTTATTTTATGGCATCCAAAGACTTAGATAAAAAATCCACTTAAATTTTTGTTATACTATATGTATAACTTTTTCGGACTTAAAAGTCAAAGGATAAAAACAATTGTAAGTTAGTCTGATTTGATTCAGAATCGCTTTTTTGCTAAAGAAGACATTGAATATAATTTGGGGTTGTTCTGCTGAATGTCTCTCTGGCGTATTCTATAAAATTGGATATTTAATAAAATACTAACCTTATTGTCTCTTTACGATATTACAATATTTATTAACCGTTTCGGCACATAAATTATCTTTTTAATCGTTTTACCTTCTGTGTATTTCTTTACTTTTTCATCATTCAAGGCAAGTTGTTTAATTTCTTCTTCTGGTGTGTCTATTGCCACATCTATTTTTGAGCGTAATTTCCCTTGAATCTGAATTGGAATCGTAATCGTTTCAAAACTTAATGCATTGGGGTCAGGCTCGGGTAAAGTCTCTTCAAAGATGCTATGTTTTTTACCCGAATGTTTTAGCCAGAGGTGTTCCGCAATATGGGGTGCAAATGGTGCCAGTAATCTTAACATTACACCTAACGCGTGTTGGAAAAGTTGACTCTGTTTATTTTCAAATCCAGTCAAATCATTTAAGAACTCCATCAGCGCAGCAATTGCCGTGTTGTATTGGATGCGTTCTGAATCATCAATCACCTTTTTTATTGTCTGGTTTAATCGGATATACAGTCTTCTTTCGTCAGGTTTGTTCGTTATGTGTTCTTGGATGTTAGGTATAATATCAAATATTGGTTTATGTTGCTCATATAAGGCTCGGATTCGGCTTAAGAAGCGACTGACACCGATAACCATCTCATTAGTCCAATCAATCTCTTTTTCTGGTGGTGCAGAAAATAAGACTGCAAGTTTACAGACATCCGCACCATGTTCTTTTAAGAAATCACCTAACCAGATGCCATGTCTTTTAGAACTTGACATTGTTATGCCATTTAATTTCACCATACCATGGGTATGTAATACTTTACATGGTTCATCAACATTTAGCATGCCCATATCATAAAGCACTTTAGTAAAGAATCGGAAGTAAATTAAATGACCAGTTGCGTGTTCGATACCACCAATATATTCATCAATCGGCATCCATTGATTGGCTTTTTTAGGGTCAAATGGCATCTTATCATTTTTCGGGTCCGTGTACCGTAAGAAATACCAGGATGAATCAACAAAAGTATCCATAGTATCTGGGTCTCTTTGTGCTTTGCCACCACATTTCGGACAAGTTGTATTAATAAATTCCGGGACTCCGGCTAATACTGATTTACCTTTTGGTTGATAATCTTTAACAGTTTTGGGTAAAAGCACAGGTAAATCTTTTTCCGGCACAGGCACAATTCCACAGTGCTCACAATGAATCATTGGAATTGGTGTTCCCCAGTAGCGTTGCCGGGAAATTAACCAGTCTTTTAGCCGATAATTGACTGTGCGTTTGCCCAGTCCTTTTTCTTCTAAATATTTAGTAATTCTCTTAATGCCTTCAAGATTATTTAAACCATCAAAGGGTCCGGAGTTAACCATGACGCCTTCATCAACATAAGCACAGGACATAGTTTTCGGGTCGAGCTTTTCACCTGGTGGATTGATTACAACTTTAATTGGAATATTATATTTTTGGGCAAATTCAAAATCTCTTTGGTCATGTCCTGGAACCGCCATAATCATACCTGTGCCATATGATGCTAAGACAAAATCCGCAATATAGACCGGAATGCGTTCATTATTTATTGGATTGATTGCATATCTACCAGTAAATACTCCGGTCTTTTCTGTTTCAATGCCTGTGCGGTCAACTTCAGATTTTTTTAGTGCTTCATTGATATAATCTCTCACAAGTTTTTCTTGTGATGTTCCTTGAGCAATTGTTTCTGCTAAAGGTGCATCGGGTGCTAATGCCATGAAAGTCACACCATATAATGTATCAGGCCGCGTTGTAAATATTGGCACTTTAGTACCATCTTCAAGTGTGAAATAAACTTCAACGCCTTCACTTCTGCCAATCCAATTTTCTTGCATAATTTTGACTGATTCAGGCCAATCTTTTAGTTCTTTCAAACCATCAAGTAGACGCTGGGCATAATCAGTGATGCGAAAATACCATTGGGTTAATTTTCTCTTTTCAACAATCGCATTACAAGTTGAACGCCAGCAGTGACCATCTTTTACTTGCTCATTTGCTAAAACGGTTTGACAATTAGGACACCAATTAACATAAGATTCTTTGCGATAAGCCAATCCCCGCTCATAGAATTTAATAAAGAAGTATTGATTCCAACGATAATATTCCGGTTCGCAAGAAGTAACTTCGCTATCCCAATCATAGCCAATTCCTAAATCCATCAAGTGCTTTTTAGAAATTTCAATGTTTTCCTTGGTCCAAATTTCCGGATGAATGCCATGAATAATCGCCGCATTTTCTGCTGGTAAACCAAAAGCATCCCAACCAAATGGATGTAGCACATCATACCCACGCATTTTCTTAAACCGCATCACCGTATCACCAATAGTATAATTTCGTGAATGACCAATATGTAAATCACCTGAAGGATAAGGAAACATTACTAAGACATAATATTTCTTTCTCGGATTAGGGTTCGTCTTAAAAATACCACGCTCTTGCCAAAACTTCTGTATCTCTTTTTCAATACGAATAAAATCTTCTGGCATTTCTCTCTCCCTTATTAAATCAAAAAGTTTAGTAGCGACCTTAAACCGTTTCTCCTAAAAATACCACGCTCTTGCCAAAACTTTTGAATCTCTTTTTCGATACGAATAAAATCTTCTGACATTGTATCTCCTTATTTAATTACTGATGTCCGGTCAAATTCGAAATCTTTTCCTGATTTAACTAATAGGTTTTCCAAAAGCACAAATGGTTCAGGATAACCAGTCTTAATTTGCTTATCGATTTTTGCTAACTCTATAATAAATCTACTTAACTCTTCTCTTTTCCATAATCGGCTTTGCTTTTCTAAATTGGCTAAACGTTTCTTGCTAATTCCTATTGTATTCGGATTGACTCCGAGCAGAATCTGCATAATTTGGAAGGCGATATTGGCTAAACTACTAACAATTATTACCGGCATTTTCGGGTCATCCTTAAATTGAAACAAATTACCCAATGCTTCTCTCTTATTTCTTAAAAAGGTTGCGTTAATCAAATCGTCAATACTTACCTCTTTGGTGTAGCCACATGCCGAAAGCACATCATCAACTGTAATCCGATGTCTTTCACCGAGAAAAGTCTTGATTTTTGCAATCTCGGATTTAAGCAAAGAAAAATCTGTTCCGATTAACTCAATAAGCAATTTTCCTGCTTCATAATCAATGAGCAATCCAAAATCTTTAGCAATTCTATCCAAATGTTGAAGTGCACTATTAATATCTATTTCATAAAAGTTTATTAAAGGCAGTTTTAATTGATTAAATAATCCTGCAGTTTCTTTACTATATTTACTTTCAATGACCACAGTATTAATATAGTTCGCCGGCAAATTTTTAACACGATTTAGCACTTCTTGTTGATTTTTCAGCGATAGGTTTTGAAAATCTCTGATTACTATCAAAATTCTTTCCTGCCATAATGATTGAGTAGTAATTTTAGCAATCAAATCAGAAATCAATTCTGTCCGATTAGCATCTTCACGATTTATTTGAATATTCTCAAGGATGAATTTACCGGCTGATTTTAATATTGAGATGAACTCTTCTTTACCTGGATGGTCTGCTCCAAATAAGATATAAACCGGTGCAATCTTTTGTGACCGAATTTGTCGTAAAAAGAAATCCATTGGTAGATTTAATGGATTTTTCGTTACACTCGTCGATTTCATTTCTCGTTTCATAATTTTAATAATTTCTATTCTAAAAATGTTTTATTCTCTATAAGCGATATTCATATTAAAATAAAACTATAATATTGTCAACTACAAACTATTCGGCAATATCAGAAATTTCAACTGAGATAAAAGATTTTTTAATTCCGATATCGGCTTCTATTCACTATCAAAAATATCAATGTTGATTATTTCGGATATCAGAAAAACTTCATTTCTTTCGGCGTCGCAAAAATTTCTGATGTTCAGAGAAAGTTTTAGAAAAAAAGTGTGCTCCATTAGCATTCACCGCAAAATATAAATAATCAGTCTTTGCTGGCTTTATTGCCGCAATTAATGACGCTTTTCCTGGATTACAAATTGGTGTTGGCGGTAATCCTAAATGAATATAGGTATTATACGGAGAATTAATTTTTGTATCCTCAATACTCAATTGCTCTTTATGCATCGGTAAAACATACTGGACAGTCGCACAAGATTGTAATGGCATCTTATTTTTTAGCCGATTGTAAAATACTGAAGCGATTATCGGTCGTTCTGAATCTAATTTCGCTTCTTTTTCTACTAAGGATGCAATTATCAAAACCGTATCCAAAGATTTATTGTTATGAATTTCTTGATAGACCTGCCAAAATCTATTAACCATTATTGAAATAATATTTTTCGGGTCAGAAGGGATTATGAAGTCATATGAATCCGGAAAAAGATAACCCTCAGCTGAACTTGCTTTTATATTTAAAGAATTGAGTAAACTTTTGTTACTACATTCGTGAATAAAATCATTTTCAGCACAGATACCTTCATTGAAGAGTAAACGCGCAATCTCTTTTATTGTATAGCCTTCAGGTATAATAACTAATGCTCGGTTTTCGCCACCAGTGGTTAAAATTTTTAGGGCGTTGATTATTTTGGTATTGGGCAAAAAATAGTAACGACCGGATTTTATCTTTTTGTCGCATCCTAAAATCTTCGCCCAAAATAAGAAAGTTTGTCGGTCACGGATAATATTATTTTCATATAACTTATCTGCCACAGACTTGGCGGTCTCACCCGGATAGATTATAATTCTTATTCTATGTTCTTTTGAATAATGTCTATCTGTTTTCGTCTTTGTCCCACAAGTTAAAATTGTTAGGTAAATAGCAAATAAAATAAGTACGAAGTGTTTTTTTATAAAAATCACTTTCTTATTCCAGCAAGAAAATCCTGAAGTATGACTACTGCAGATAGTTTATTAATTAACGCTTTGGAGCTTTGAGACTTTTTCCCTTTCTCTTTGATAATCCGCTTAGATATTTCCGTAGTAAATCTCTCATCAAATAATATTACTGGTAGATTGAATTTGTCTTCTAAAACCTTCTTAAAATCCAGCACCAATTGGCTGATTTGAGTATCTTTACCTGACATTGCTATTGGATAACCTAAGACAATCTTCTCAATATTTCTTTCTTTAATGATAACTTGTAATTTTTCAATTGCAGTTTGTTCATTTTTATAGTTGATGTTCTCAATACCATAAGCAATCGTTTTCGTCTCATCGGAAACTGCTAAACCGATATTCCTTTTGCCGTAATCAATTGCCAAAATCCTTCCCATAGTTAATTATCTAAAGATTAGTCCTGAGTTTTTAGTTTGATATAATCATACATTGTGCCTTTTGCCTTAGCAATATTAAGAACCTTAAAAATATCCGTATACTTCACGCCAACAATACCAGCACCTAAAATTACTGCGCCTTCAGCTGCTTCTTTGGCAATTTTTGCTTTGCGCTGGATTCTGTGTTTAGCAATTTTAGGAAACCGGCGATACAATTGTCGCATCAAATTATCATATACTACTGGAACGCGGGATAATCTTCCCGAAATAATTATCTCATAAGGATTTAAATTTGTAGCCAAAAGACAAGCAATATCTTTAATTGCACTTTCAATTAACAGAGAAAGCACTGGTTTATGTTTTCCGATTTCGTTAATGTCTTTTATGGGATTTTTTGCCAAACTATTTGCACCGCCAGTAAATAGGACAGCCTGTTTTTGTTTACCCAGTCTAACTGCTAATTCTCCATCCAAATGACCTGTTCCCAGAAATCCCGGAAATCCTGAAGTTCCGCCTAAACCATCAACAATTTGACCACGAATCACTGAAATTGCAGCAGTAAAGCCATAGCCCATTTCCAGCAAAATGAATGATGTTAAGCCCGGCCTAAGATGCAGTCGTTCCATTTGGTCTTTTATTGCCAAAGCGACAACGCAAACTTTATCCGCTGTTCCCATATCCATACGATTTAATTTTCGATATTCGGGAACAGTCGGTAAATGAATCACCCCGGGAGTAAAATAGACCGGCAGTTTCATCTCTTTCATCTTAAAGAATAATCTCTTAATTCCTTCATTTACAGAAACACCGCCGGTGTCTTCACCCTCAATTGGCAATATTTGCTCTAACATCTTTTCGGTGCAGTCAGCAAGTTTAGTTAAAGGTAAACCATATCCCGAAGGACCAACAATTGCATCTACAGGTAAATAACTTTTGATTACATCGATTAAAATCTCCGGATTTTGGGCAACAATTTCTGATGGAATTGATTGGTCTAAAAAAATCCTTTCTTTTTTATTCTCAAATAAAATCCCCAACAAATCAAAACTTTTTGTTCCTGGGTCAATACCAATAATTTTCATCTTTGCTCCTAAATATTTAATAAGCACTTACACTCGTGATAGCAATGAAACCAATTTTTTGCCGACTCTGATTACCATCTTCTGCGGATTACAAAACATCAACAGCAATTTTATCGATAACGATAATTGATATCTATTATCATCCCTAAAACCTTTTCATAAAAGTTTATAGCGGGCAGAACGGATCCGATTCCAACCAGTCTTTAGTCAATGCATAGGTTCTCGTCCGACAGCCACCGCATTCCATTTGATATTCGCATTTTGCACATTTACCTTTACGATTCCTTTTGTCTTGGATTTCAATAAGAAAATTTTTACCGAGTTCTTGAAAACTCATTGCGGAAAAACTACACGGTTTAGTTGTTCCATCTGGTTCAATAAAGACATAATCACCAAAGATACAACCAACTCTATTTTCGAAAAAGATTGGTCCATTATTTTCATCATAGGAACTGGCAATTTGCACCTGAGATTTTTTAAGCCAAGGAATAAAAAACGGTTCATCTACTGTAACTTTGATACGATATTTCTCTTTGATATTAATAATCTCCGAAAACACCGCTAATAAATTAGGGATTATTTCGTATGAGCGCTGTGCAATATTAGGCTTAAATCCGATAAAATTTATTGATTTTATACCCATCTCTTTTGCTAATTTGCCAATTGCGGTAATTTCTTTGGTTTGAGCATTAATCTCTTGCAAAGTAAAATTGATTGAGTCTAAAATTTGATATGCTTGACTAATTTCAATTGCTCTCATAACAATTTCAAAACTTGCTCCGTGTCGAATTTTTTCATAAGTCAATTTCTGCGCACTGTCAAGACTTATTAAAAGTTTTCCCCCTAACTCTTGACATCTTTTCGCATACACCGGATTAAACCCGTTTCCTGAACTAATGACATAAATTGGTCGGCTACCGGTTCTTAATATCTCAATAATCCTAAATATGTCGTTTCGTAAAAACGGTTCGCCACCCTCAATTAAAATCCAGTTTGGATTCTGCTCATTTATCTCAGTTGCCAATTCTAATGTTTCATTTGTTGTCAATTCGTTATTTAAATAACGCAATCCTTGATACCGACAATGAACACAGGAAAGATAACACTGTGTCGTGATTGCCCAATCAATAAAAATTGGCTGATTGTGCTTAAAATTCAATTTAAGATACTTCACACAAAATTATATTTTAATATCAGATAAAAATCAAGATAGTTTGAAATAGATTTTTTCTCGTTTGTTTAAGATATGTATTCTATGAAAAAAGTGTTAGGAAAAGATAAATCTCATTATTTCGCTAACTTTTAGTCGAAGATTTAATCACTTAAGATTTATTTTTTATGAAAAAGTGTTAGGAAAAGCAAATTCCATACTTATATTATCTTTTAATCAAAAAGAAAAGTAATCGTAAATTCTATTTTGTTCTGAAGAACCTATTGTCAAAATATTTTGCAACAATGCCTCAGAAGGTATTTCAACGGCTAATAACCGAGATAGTATTATCAGCTGAATTTGTTATATAGACAAAATTACCATTAGGTAGTGTGGTGATTTTACTTGGCGATACACCTACTGGAATTGATGCCACAACTTGGTTCTCTGAGGTTTTAATGACTGAAACCGTATTGGCACCTTGATTTACAACATAAACATATTCACCATTAGCTAATGGCTTAATGTCAGTGGGATTATCATCCACTAATATTGTCGCAACCACATTATTATCCAATGTTGAAATCACTAACACGCTATTTCTGTCATCTGTAACATAGATATATTCACCATTAGGTAAACTTGTAACTCCCCGGGGACTCTTATTCAATGGTATAATTGCTGAAATCGAATTATTTGCGGTTTGAATTTTGGCAATATTATTACTTCCTGCATTAGTTACATAAACATACTCACTATTCGGTAGTGCAGAAACATCCCAAGGCATATCCCCGACTAAGATCGATGTGACTAATGAATTATTAATTGTTTGAATTACTGCAATGCTATCCACGTCAATTCTTGTCACATAGATATAATCACCATTAGGCAAAATACAAATATTTCCTGCGGTCTGGCTCACCGGAATTTCCGCAACAACTATATTGTCTAAAGTTCTAATTACTGAGACCAAATCTTTCCTTGTTACATAAAGATATTGACCGTTCGGATGGACACAAAGCCCATATGGATTTTCGCCAATATAAAACTTGCCTACAAGTGTATTGTTCAATGTTTGAATTATTGCAATGCTATCATTGCCGTAATTGGTAACATACACATAATCACCGTTGGGCAAGGATACAATCCCTTGTGGCTCGCTATTATTACCTAACTGAATAGTCGCCACAACGTGATTCGGAAAATCACAACCGCTCAGGTTAATTCTTATTTGATATTCATAAGACCAATCGGTTATCTCGCCTTTAGTATCTTTAGCACGGCTTTTAACAAAATAGATTCCTGGAGTATGCCAGATTTTCCTCATTGTTACCGCAGTGCTACAAGGCACAAAATTACTCCATTCGGATTGAGTACCATCTCCCCAGTCAAATTGATAAGCGATACTATCACCATCGGCATCTACGGTTAAAGTTGTAAAATTGTTTAAGACATTTACAAAACTTGTTGAAGGACCGGTTAAGATAAAAGGTGTTCGCGGTATATGATTTGATGAAATATAAATCACTGCCTTATCAGACCATACTGATTTATTCTCTTTTAAATCTTTTGCTTGAGCTCTGACTTCGAAAGTATCTGAAGTCTTCCATGCATGAGCCATAGAGACTGTTTCTCCTAAAGGCACAAAATTGCTCCAATCTGATGTATCACCATCTCCCCAATCAAATCTAATTGCGATTCGTTCATCTTCCATATCTAATGCTGAAGAAACAAATCGATAGGTAATATTTATTCTACCAAATTTTGGTCCTGCTGGCGTATCAGGAATACCTGGAGGACGATTCTTTTGACAATTAACCATTAATAACGAAATAACCAAAATCAAAACTACTAATAAGGTTTGTCTCATGATTTTACCTCTATTGTAATGTTTTTTGCACTACAATAATTTATCCTATCTTTCAAATAATGTCAAGACTTGAATCGGATAGTGTATGCGGTATTTAACAAATATAACAAACAATGGCAGGAGAAACTCCTATGGAAGCAAAAAGAATTTACACAAAAAACTTGACACTACCATCGAAAATTATCTGAAGCCTATCTGCTCTTATGCGATAAACTGCAATGTCCTACATTTATGTAATAGGAAACAATATGAATGGAATCTACTACAATCCTCAATAAAAAATAAAAAATGACTTATTCTAATGGCTAAATACTATTAGTTTTACCCTATGATGATACACTGAATTTTTTAAAGATATGATAGAAAAGTAATTCGCTTCGTTCTTCTCTTATACATAAACTAATTTGCCTTTGAATGCACTAAATTTATCTTATTGTATTCTCAAACCATCGATGAATTCACTGATTTTCTCGTTCCTATAAAATTGAACTTGACTTTCATTTTCATTTTAGTATAATATGATTATGAACCAATTACTCAAATACTTCAATGATTTTTGCAGCAGAAAAGGACTTAATAAATCAAAACCGCGCGACAGTGTTGTAAACGCATTTCTTCAAACCGAGCATCATATTAGTTCTTACGAACTTTACAATGTGTTGTTGAAACAGGGCAATAAAATTGGTTACAGCACAGTGTATCGAACCTTAAAGTTATTAACCGAAGCCGGTATTGCTCGTGCAATTGAATTAGGGTGTGAAACCCATTTTGAACATGACTATAAACATAAACACCATGACCATTTTGTCTGCAATCAATGTGGTGCAATTATTGAATTTTCTAGTCCAACAATCGAGCGCATTCAAGACCAAATTGCCCGAAAATTTAATTTCGTTTCCGAACATCACAGTTTGATTATCTATGGGCTATGCCAACAATGCCAAAAGAAATAAAATAGTGCCTTTAACCCAATTAGAATCAGGTGAAACTGGTATCGTAACTGAAATTAAGGGCGGTCCAGGATTAATAAGACGTTTAGATGCCTTAGGAATTTCACCCGGTATGAAGATAGTTAAAGTTAGCGCGATGATTTTACACGGACCGGTTATTGTCCGGATAAAAAATACGGAATTAGCCTTAGGATTTGGAATGGCGAATAAAATATTGGTCAAAAAGGATGGATATTATGAAGATTAAAAATATTACCGAAGTAGTGATTGCAGTAAAAAACAATCAAGAAGCGGTCAATTTTTTCGAAAAAGTGTTGGGTATGAAATTTGATCTCGAATGGTCTATGCCTAATGAAAAAATGAATGTTAAGTCGACACAAATCAACAATACCCAACTTCAGGTTGTTGAGTCAACTGCGGACAATGGAGTTATTGCAAAATTTATCAATAGCCGAGGCGAAGGTCTCCATCATATTGCTTTTGAAGTAGATAATATAGAAGAATGGATTGTAAAATTAAAAGAACAAGGAGTACAACTCGTTCCCAATGAACCAATTTCTTATCCTAAAGGAAAATATATTTTTATTCATCCTAAATCAGCTTTTGGCGTTCTCATTGAATTGATAGAATATACCAGTTGATACTCCACTGTTAAGACTAAGTATATAATTCAGTGGAAAGTTAATAAAAGACTTTTTTAGATAAATGAGAATTCTTCTTGTTGGTAATCCTAATGTGGGTAAAAGTGTTATTTTTTCCCGACTTACTGGAGTAAAAGTTATTGCCTCAAATTATCCCGGCACAACTGTAAGTTTTACAAAAGGCTATATGAAATTAGATGGTGAGCGTGTTGAGGTTATTGATGTACCAGGTTCTTATTCCTTAGAACCAACTTGTAAAGCCGAAGAAGTTGCTTGTGAGATGCTTGAGCAAGGCGATATTATTATTAATGTCGTTGATGCAACAAATTTGGAACGGCATCTCAATCTTACTTTACAACTTTTAGAGCGAAAGAAACCAATGATCATTGTCTTAAATTTTTGGGATGAGACCAAACATCGCGGTGTAAAAATTGACATCAAAAAATTAGAAGAAATATTGGGCGTTCCAGTAATTGCTACCTCGGCAATAAGAGGTGAAGGTTTAAGTGAATTAAAGAAAAGAATCCGAGATGCCCAAATACCAAATCGTGTAATTGCTTCATCTGGCACACGATGGAAAGAAATCGGCGAGATCGTAAACATGGTTCAAACAATTAGCCACCGGCATCATACTTTTATTGAACGTGTCGGCGCATTAATGATCCATCCTTTTGGGGGATTTATTTTGGGTGCGGTGATAATCTATTTAGCAATTAGATTGATTCAATTTATTGGTGAAGGTCTGATTAATTATTTCTTCGACCCGCTTTTTAATAATTTTTATGCTCCATTACTTATAAAGTTATCTGCAATCTTACAACCCACAAGTCTTTTACACAAGCTTTTGATTGGTAACTTAATTAATAATGCAATCGATTTTAAGCAATCAATGGGTTTACTCTCCACCGGAATTTATGTTGAATTTGCCATGATCTTACCATATATAATTTCATTCTATTTTATTTTGGGTCTCTTAGAAGATATTGGCTATCTGCCCCGTTTAGCCATTATTGCTGATAGTATTATGCATCGATTGGGTTTACACGGCTATGCAATTATACCAATGTTTTTAGGACTTGGTTGTAATGTGCCGGGAATCCTGGCAACCCGAATTTTAGAAAGTAGACGCGAACGATTCATTGCTTCAACTCTGATCTCAATTGGAGTTCCTTGTGCTGCTTTACAAGCAATGATTATTGGTTTAGTTGGTGCTCAAGGAACTAAATATGTTTTGATTGTCTATTTCACTTTGTTTTGTGTTTGGCTAATAACCGGTCTATTATTAAATGTTTTGGTCAAGGGATTTAGTCCAGATTTGGTAATTGAAGTGCCACCATACCGTTTACCTTCCTTTTCCCAATTATTAAAAAAACTTTGGTATCGAGTTTACTGGTTTTTAATTGATGCAGTACCTATTGTGTTTTTAGGAATATTTATAATAAATTTGCTCTATACCTTCAAAATATTTGAATACATTGCACCACTGACAAAAGTTATCGTAAGTAATGTTTGGGGGTTACCACAAACAACAATTATTCCGATATTAATTGGATTTTTAAGAAAAGATGTTGCAGTTGCAATGTTAGGACCATTAAATCTTTCGGCAAAACAACTGGTAATCGGAAGCACGGTACTGGCAATTTTCTTTCCTTGCATCGCAACTTTTGTAATGTTATTGAAAGAACTGGGGATTAAAGATATGTTAAAAGCAACATTAATAATGATTATTACTGCTTTAATTGTTGGCGGTATCCTGAATATAGTTCTGTAGAGACTTGTTTCTGACCACTGCAAGACCTATCCAGAATTAAAAACGAGTAAGTCGAATGTTTTATCAATTTGCTTACACTACATATTTCCATAATCTTTCAGCTAGCGTTATAATGATAAATCTAAAGAGATATGTCTCTTTTCCAGAAAATACGAAATTCAGTAGATAACATAGTTTGACTTTAGCAAAGGTCTCTATAATAATTTATTCTTGACATTTCTATTTTTTTAAGTTTTAATAAAAGCAAATGGCAAAAGGTCTTGTAATAATTCCAACTTATAAAGAAGCCGAAAATATCGAACGCATAATTAATGCGGTATTAAAACAATCTGAAGAACTGTCTGTTCTGGTCATTGACGACAATTCACCTGACAAAACTGCAGAAATTGTCGAGCAGATAATGAAGACTAATTCTCGGGTTCATCTTATTAAAAGACCAGGTAAACTAGGTTTAGGAACTGCATACATTACTGGATTTAAGTATATGTTACAACACGATTATGACTATTGCTTTGAAATGGATGCGGACTTTTCCCATAACCCCAATGACCTTCCACGGTTTATTGAATTATTAGACCAATATGATTTAATCATCGGCTCCCGGTATTCAGATGGTATTTCTGTTATTCGTTGGCCAATGAAAAGACTCTTATTAAGTTATTTTGCTTGTCTCTATGCTCGGATTGTTACTGGCTGTCCTGTTCGAGATTTAACTTCCGGATTTAAGTGCTATAAACGCCGAGCCTTAGAAGGTATCAATTTAGACCGAATAAAGTCTGATGGTTACGGTTTTCAAATTGAGATTGATTTTATGATTTGGCGTAAGGGTTTTAAGATTAAAGAAATTCCTATTGTCTTTGAAGAACGAAGAGTTGGTGTATCTAAAATGTCAAAACATATTATCTGGGAAGCATTTCTGTTAGTACTCCGTCTAAGGTTCGAACGATTATTAGGATTAATTTAGTTCAACTATTAATTTTTCTTTCCAACAATAATGAAAGAACCCATAATATAATAAGCTTACGTCTTATTCATTATTATCTGTTTTTTGATTGTAAAATTTCATTTTAAGAGATTATGAGAACACGAATTAATACATTTATTACAATTCTAATGATTGTTTTAATTATAATAGTTATTTGGCTTTTGATTACAAAAATTTTACCACAACAAAAGGAAAGACAACAATTAATTGAAGATTTTAATCGCACATCCCATATTGACTTTTCGGTTATTTCAAATTATAGTGTAGTTTAATATGGAAGAAAAACATCATATTTCCAATAATGATAAACCTGATGAGTTTATCATAAGAAAAGATAAACTACAAAAACTCAATTCTCAGAAAATATTACCCTATCGTTTTGACCGCACTCATACAACAGAAGATATTATAAAAAATTTTGAGCAACTTTCAGCGTCCAAGACGATTGTAAAAATTGCTGGCCGAATCATCACTATCCGCGAACACGGCAAAACTAAATTTGCTCATTTACAAGACCAATCCGGCAAAATACAAATCTATTTTCGCCAAGATTTCCTGGGTGAGTCTTTTGAGCACCTCAATTTAGTTGACATCGGTGATATTTTAGGTGTTGAGGGCGAAGTCTTTAAGACCAAGACTAACGAGATAACCGTCTTAGTTAAATCCTATGAAATCTTAAATAAATCTCTCCATCCGATGCCGGAAAAATGGCATGGTTTAAAAGATATTGAGATAAAATATCGCCACCGGTACCTCGACTTAATTGCTAATCCGGAATCAAAGAAACTCATAATTCTTCGGACACAAATTTTAAGATTATTAAGACAATTTTTTGATTCTCGGGGTTTTATTGAAGTTGAAACACCAATATTACAACCAATTTATGGCGGTGCATCGGCTCGGCCATTTGAAACCTATTACAATGCTTTAGGTCAAAAGATGTTTATGCGGATTTCGGATGAGTTATATTTGAAAAGATTAATCATCGGCGGGTTAGAAAAAGTCTATGAGATTGGCAAAGATTTTCGTAATGAAGGACTGGACCGGTTCCACAATCCAGAGTTCACTCAACTTGAAGCATATGAAGCCTACAAAGACTATAATGATATGATGTTTCTAGTTGAAGAACTATTCCGATTCTTATGCACAAATTTATTTCAAACTACAACTATTACTTATTCAATCCGTGAAGCAATACCAGAAAAACCTAATGAATTTAAATATCGTAATGTGACTTTAGATTTTGGCAGACCTTGGCAACGAATCGAATTTTGCTCTGCGCTCAAAGCAAAGACCGGTATTGATGTCTTAACCGCGGAACCTAAAGAATTACGACAAGTTGCGGTTGAAAATGGAGTTATTGAAAAAGAAGTAGCTCCAATTATGACACAAACAAAACTATTAGATAAACTTTTTTCCGCATTAGTTCAAAAAGACCTTATTGACCCAACTTTTGTAATTGATTACCCTAAAATTACCACGCCACTAGCACGAAATCATCGCAATAATCCATTATTAGTTGAACGGTTTGAGCCGATTATTTGTGGAATTGAAATCGGTAATGCTTTTTCTGAACTCAATGACCCAATTGAACAACGAGCCCGTTTTGAAGAACAATTAGCAAGACAAGAAGAATATGCGACTTTGGATGAGGATTTTATTCGGGCTTTAGAATATGGTATGCCACCAACTGCTGGTTTAGGATTGGGTATAGATCGAATTGTTATGCTTCTCACAAATTCCGATTCTATTCGTGAAGTGATTCCTTTTCCTCAACTTAAACGAATCGAAGATTGAACTGTCCCCAGATATCCATAAAAGTTTTAATGTAAAATGTTTGAATTTTTTATTGCTCAGCGTTATCTCAGATCCAAAAGCGGAAAATTTTTCTCCGCAAGCGCAACAACTGCAATTGCTGGTATTTTTGTCGGTGTTGCTGCAATCATTATTGTGCTTTCGGTAATGAACGGCTTTCACCAAGAACTCAAACAGCGTATCTTAGGCCTCACACCCCATATCATTGTGACTAAATATTCATATGAAGAAATTGAGAATTATGACACGATTATTCCAATTATTAAGAATTATCCTGGTGTAGTTTCAGTTGCACCATTTATTTATACCAAAACTATTATTAGAAAAGAACAGATATCTGATGGTATCGTGGTTCGTGGGATTATGGAGAATTCCGGCACAGAAATTACCGACTTAAAGAAGACTATTATCCAAGGCTCTTTTGATTTAACTGATAATGGAATTATTCTCGGATTAGATTTGGCGCGAAGTATTGGTGCTCAAGTGGGCGACGATATTTACATTGTTGCGCCTTTTGGTGGTGAATCAACTCCACTTGGTGTCTTACCCAAACTCACAAAATATATTGTTAAAGGTATCTTTGATGCTGGAATGTATGATTATAACTCAAGTTTTGCATATGTCGGATTAAAAAACCTACAAAATTTTTTAGGAATGAGCAATACTGTTTCAGGTTTTGAAATCAAAGTGAAAGACATTCATAAAGCCAGCAATATTGCTCAAGGCATCCGAGCTAAATTAGGTTATCCGTTTCGTGCATTGGATTGGATGAGTATGAATCGCAATATCTTTACGGCACTTCGACTGGAAAAAATTGTCACATTTATCGTTTTAGTGTTAATTGTTTTAGTGGCAGCATTTGGTATTATCGGAATTTTGGTAATGATGGTGATGCGCAAAACTAAAGAGATCGGCATTCTCACGGCAATGGGAACAAAAAAGAAGAGCATAATTAGAATTTTTATTCTTACGGGATTTATGATTGGTGTAATTGGGACAATATTAGGCACAATTTTTGGTAGTATCAGTTCATTATTATTAGATAAATACCAAATCATCAATCTTCCTGGTGATGTCTATTTTATTAAGAATTTACCAGTGCAAGTTGAACTGAATGATATTTTGTTAGTTGTTAGTGTAACGCTCATTGTTTCTTTATTAGCCACAATCTATCCTGCTTATAAAGCAGCGAGTTTAACACCAGTTGAAGCCATCAGAAATGAGTAGGTGTTTTTCACAACTTTCAGTTTTGACTTGACGAAGTTTATTCACCACAATATAATTATAATATACTTGATACAAACAATATATGAAAAAATATAAAAATACCGAAGAACACAATTTTCAGAATTCAAATGCTAATGTCATTTCGCAGGTTATTATAAACTCCCAATATGGAATATACCGTAATTCTTAAAGCCGAAAATATTAGTAAATCATTTATTTCTGGCACTGAGCGATTAGAAGTATTAAAAGGTATTGATTTAGAAGTTAAAACTGGTGAATGGGTTTGTATCCTCGGACCATCCGGCTCAGGTAAAAGTACCCTTTTACATATTCTTGGAGGATTAGATACATCCGATACCGGTTATGTAAAATTAGATAATATAAACTTAATGGAAATAGAGCAGGATAAAGTATTTGAATTACGGAATCGTGCAATCGGATTTGTTTTTCAATTTCACCATCTTTTACCTGAGTTTAATGTATTAGAAAATGTCGCATTGCCTTTACTTATTGCCGGTGTTGATAAAAATACCGCATTTAGTCGCGCTCAAGAAATTCTTGCTGAAATAAATTTTTTAGAGCGAATCAAAGCCCGTGCTACAGAACTTTCCGGTGGCGAAAAACAGAAAGTGGCTTTAGCCCGCGCCTTAGTAACTAATCCTTTAATTATCTTAGCCGATGAACCAACGGGTAATTTAGATACTACGGGCACCAATATGCTTTTAGAACTATTCCAAAAATTAAACCAAGAAAAAAAAGTAACTATTCTCATTGTGACCCATAATCCGAAAGTTGCGGAATACGCTAATCGTCGCTTATGGTTAAAAGATGGAAAACTCTGGCCGGTGAACTGATTATGCAAGATAAAGAAATTAAGTACTGTAGTCTTTGTCATAAACCTGAAGTGGCAATTATTATTAGCACGATTGATAAAGACGGCAAGGTTTTAGATTTAGCACTATGTAAAGAATGTGCTGAAAAGAAAGGTGTTACTGAGATTAAAAAGATGAAATTAACTGTGCAAGAAATTTTATCGGAATTACAGGAAAAAATTTCTGAAGAAGATTACAATTTAATCTGTAATAGTTGTGGATTAACCTATGCTCAATTTCTAAAACAGGCTCGTTTAGGCTGTGAACATTGTTATGAATCTTTCGCTCCCAAATTAGACTTACTAATTAAACGAATTCACGGTACAACACAACATACCGGTAAAGCTATTACCCATAACCGAAAACGCATTGCCGATTATTTTGAATTAAAAAAACTGCGTAACAATCTCAAATCTGCGATCCAAAAAGAAGATTATGAATCCGCAGCTAAAATTCGCGATGCGATCAAAAAAATGCGCCAAGCACAATAATGAGAACTTTGCAAAAGTCAATTTTCGCTACGGAAAAGACTGAATTTATCCTGTCTTTATTTGTCTTCAGTGTTGTCTCGGTGCACTTTTTCAGAACCTACAATAATTTAGACTTGACAATGGAATCATATCTTGAGACCTCAGAGTCAAAAACATTATGATGAACGAGATTTTTACTGCTTCTGACCGAGCCATACCCTCTTGGCTTGATGACCGAGATGCCCGTTCGGCAATCGTTTTATCTAGCCGAGTCCGTTTTGCTCGAAATCTTGCCGGCTATCCTTTTGTCAGCCGATTGACACCCAAAGAATCTGCTGAAATCTTAGATATGGTCACAATGGCAATTACTAAAGAACCGTTTTTACAAGAAATTTTTCCTAAAACTAATTTCATTACCCTCAACAAAATTACCCCGCTTAAAGCTGAATTCCTTATGGAAAGACATTTAATCTCACCGGATTTTATCCGTCAGATAACAAAATTAGATTCTACCAAAACTGCCAATGGCACCGGTCGAGGTGTTTTTATTAGTCCAGACGAAACCATCACTTTGATGGTCAATGAAGAAGACCATTTAAGATTTCAAGTCTTATCCTCCGGATTTGACTTTAAGAGCGGTTTCGCCAAACTGAATGAAATTGATGACCGTTTGGAATCAGTTTTACGCTATGCTTATTCCAGCCAATATGGTTTTTTAACCGCATGTCCCAGTAATGTTGGCACGGGTTTACGGGCTTCGGTTTTAATTCACTTACCGGGTTTGGTTTTAACTAAAGAAATTGAAAAAACTTTACGGAGTATCTGGCAGATAAATTATGCGGTGCGTGGTTTATTTGGCGAAGGAACTGAAACCCGTGGATATTTTTTCCAAATCTCTAATACAATTACGCTTGGACAATCAGAATCAGAAATCATTGAAGGAATTGAAAAGATTACCGAACAACTCATTGCTTATGAACAAAAAGCACGAGAATATCTCTTAAAACATACCAAGATCGAACTTGAAGATAAAGTCTTTCGCGCCTATGCAATTCTCAAATCCGCACGGATTATAAGTAGTGAAGAAACCTTAAACCTACTTGCGACTGTGAGATTAGGTGTTGCATTGAATTTAATTAAAGACATCTCATTTGCTACGCTCAATAAAATTATGCTCTTATTGCGACCAGCAAATTTACAGATATTTTATAATCAAGAGATGTCACCAGCAGAACGAGATGAAAAAAGAGCAAGTTTAATTCAGCAACTATTAAGCCAATCTCAAAATCAATCTGTCTAATATATTCGCAAATAAATTCAATTCAAACATTCATCCCGAGCTTATAAACATATTCGCATCAGTATAATTTAAAACAATAAACAGCATATTTAAAGGGTTTAAGATTCTCAGATGCTGAATACAACTCAAAATGTAAACAGCATAACCTTTTAGCCCTTAAACCTTCGAACTTTTCCACTTTTGAACCTTTAACCCTTTAAACCTTTGAACTTTTTAAATTTCATAAAAAATTTTTTCCCCAAAATGCTCTTTTTTTGCGTCTTAGCATTATAGTTGATATTAATATGGCAAATGCTAAATAGAATTGAGAAGTTAAATGAAATTATACTGTTTATTAAGATATGCAATGCAATACTCTATATAGTTCCAAAGACTTAAAGATAATGATGCCTGATAATTATTGTTCTAATTATGGGCAGGATAAAATATTTAATTTATTTATTCTCAAAGACTTAAAGTTACTGATGCGGTATATTGAATATCCCTATTATGGCTGGTGCTGATTTTTATTCCCAAAGTATGATATCTGAAATTAAGAAAAGGCTAAAAATGATTTGTTTGGTTGTTTTTATGTCTATGTCTGTTTGGGTTTAAGCAACAATGAAATACACGATTAATATCAATCAACTCGGCATCTTATATGCCGGTCTGATTTCCGAGACTGATTTAATTGACTGGGCAATTGTCGAAGTTATTAAAAGTGCTCGAATACAATATACAACCATTTATAATAACCAAATGTCAAAGAAAGCAGAAAAAACAACAGACCCTAGTGCATCTATTGCAATACCCCCTGTTGCATCTATTGCAACAGCCCCTATTGCACCTATTGCAACAGCACAATTAGTAACTAAATATCAATTAGTAACAAAGAATAAAATTAATGATATTTTTTTCTTTTTTTTGTAATTTTTCCAAAGAACATAATGATAATGTTCTCAAAATACAAAAAAATAAGTATTGAATAGCGTTTAGACAAGTAAGTTCCTAATTTGTTCTTTGACAAGATGGGTACCCTAATCCAATGGATACCCCTTGTGGTAAAATGCATACTTTTTAACTTTTGAACCCTTAAACTTTTGAAATTTTCTTTCTTTGAACCTTATTTCTGTCTTTAGTATTTTCAGTAGATAACACATACTTTTAACTTCATTCAGAGCATCGTTTCTGTTAAGAATCTCTATTTACTTTAAGACTTGACATATCATTATTTAGATGTTAAACTATAATAAATTTGTGGCATTGATAAATAAAACAAACATACAAAAATTAATTTTAATAAACATGCAAAAACTTTATGCTTTCAGGAGGCACAATGAGTAAAATTATCACTGTAATATTAGCCATAACTGCGTTCTTCGTCATAAGTGCTAATGCCCAGCTCTTATTCGAGGAGAACTTCAGTTATACTGCAGGCACTAACTTGACTGCGAATGGCTGGACTGCACATAGTGCCAGTGGCACCAATCCGATTAAAGTACATACTTTTGGTTTAACCTTTCCAGGTTATGCATCATCTGGAATTGGTCTTTCTGCCCGAGTTGATTCAACTGGTGAAGATGTTAACCGAACCTTTACCGCACAAACTGCAGGAACAATTTATACCGCATTTATGATTAGAGTGGAAAAAGCAAAACAGCCAGGAGATTATTTCTTCCATTTATCAACTTCGCCATTAAGTTCAGCCGAATATTTTGCCCGTATTCATGTGAAAAGTGATGCTTCTAATAATTTGGCATTTGGCATAGGCAAACGGCACACGGACACAACCTTTACTAATTTTAATTATGCAGTTAATACAACCTATTTATTAGTAGTAAAATATACAGTCGTTTCCGGTGATAATAATGACCAACTAAGTCTATTTGTCTTTAACACATCTGCACCAGCAACCGAACCAGCGACGCCAACCGTTGGACCAATATCACCTGCCAGCGCTGACCCGGCCAATATTGGCTCTGTAGCACTTCGTCAAGGGCAAGCGGCAAATGCACCAACTGTGATTATTGATGGTATCAGAGTTGGAACAACTTGGTCAGTTACGATACCCACTGGCCTCGAAGAAAATATTAGCCGATTATCTACTAATCCATCTCTTAAAATTAGTCCTAATCCATTTACCAATTACACTGAAATTAGTTATAATGGCAATCTCCAAAACTTCAAGAATATCAAAATCTATGATGCGACAGGCAATCTTGTAAAGACTTTGAGCGAAGCCAATACTATCTGGGATGGCAGAGATAACAGCAACAATTTACTTGCACCTGGAATTTATTTTATTCAAGTAGAAGCCGAAAACGAAAAGAAAATTAGCAAAATAACGCTCTTACGATAATTATAAACATCAAAAACCTACAAAATGTAACTCTTAATGTCAAGACAGGATTTTGAAATAATTATATAAAAACTAAAAACTTAACTAAAATTTAACAATTTGTTTATACAGAATTAACATCGGGTAAATAAAATTAACTCGATATATAAGATATATTCTTATTCAATCTGTGTTTTCGTTCTATTATTCAATCTGTGTTTTCGGTTAAAGATGGTAGCCGAAAACTCTAAAAACAGTTTATACCATCAAATAATATTTTTCGGCAATTGCGAAAAATAGGAGGTATATAAAAAAATGAGTAAAAACAAAACCACAATATCAATTATCATGTGTTTAACATTAAGCACACTTGTATTCGGACAATTGCTTGAAGAGAATTTCAACTATGATGTCGGAACTGCATTAACTGCAACCGGTAACTGGACTGCTCATAGTGGTAGTGGTTCAAATCCAATTTTGGTTACTGAACCAGGTTTAACTTATTCAGGTTATGTGGGTTCTGGAATTGGAAATGCAGCGAAAGTTGATACGACTGGTGAAGATGTTAATCGCACATTTACCGCCCAGACCAGTGGCATTGTATATGCGGCATTTTTGGTTAATGTGACAAAGGCAACAACTACAGGAGATTATTTCTTCCATTTTAGTACAAATCCTCTTAACAATACTTATTTCAACGGTCGGATTTTTGTCAAAAAAGATGCTTCAGATAATTTAGCGTTTGGGTTGAGTAAGTATACTGAACCAGCAACATATTCCGATTCTGTCTATTCTCTTAATACCACTTATTTATTAGTTTTGAAATATGAAATTATTGCTGGTACAAATAATGACATAGTTAGTCTCTTTGTTTTCAGCAGTGGCGTCCCAAGTTCAGAACCCGGAACACCGACAATCGGACCGCTTTCACCTGCTCTAACCGACGCTTCAAATATTGGTTCAGTGGCTCTGCGTCAAGGGACAGCTTCCAATGCACCACGAGTGATTGTTGACGGTATTCGCGTTGCTACAACTTGGCTTGATGCTTTAGGTATCACATCAGGTGTTGCAACTAAACTTGCTATAACCTCAGTTAATAATGGCATCAGTCCATCTGTGAACACACCGTTTAATGTTGTTGTTCAAGCTCAGGATGCCTTGGGTAATCCAGCGAATGTTACTCAAAATACTGATGTTCAACTTTATTTACACACTGGAACCGGAACTCTTGGTGGTAATTTAACTGGTACAATTCAAGCAGGAACAAATACTATTACAATTTCTGGTGTAACCTATAACACAATTGAAACTGGTGTCCAGATTAGAGTTGAAAGAACTTCCGGAGATATTTTAGACCCAGGCATCAGTGCACCATTTAATGTCTATGCTCAAGCATCGCAACTGGTATTTACCAATATGTCGGCCCGTGCCCAGTTAAATGTTAAAATGGCACCATTTAATGTCGAAGCACACCGACCAGATAATATACTTGACCCTAATTATACTGATAGTGTTACTATAACCAAATTAAGTGGTCCAGGTAATGTTTTGGGAACATTGAAGAAAGGTTGTGTTGGTGGTATTGCAATTTTTGATGATATCTATTTTGATGAACCGGGCGATTATACCCTTTTGGCAACCGCACCCAATTTAACAAGTGCCACAAGTTCGACAATAACTGTGCTACCAACAGTAATTCCACTAATCGAAGATTTTGATTATACCGTTCTCACTTCATTAACTTATAATGGTTGGTCACCACATAGTGCTGCTGGTTCAAATCCGATTATGGTAACATCACCAGGTTTAACTTATTCTGGTTATCTTTCTTCTGGCATTGGAAATGCTGCAAATGTAATTGGTGGTGCAGGTTCAAGAGAAGATGTTAACCGAACATTTACTCCCCAAACATCAGGTAGTGTCTACGCTGCTTTTATGGTCAATGTTGCATCAGCACCAACCACTGAAGATTATTTCTTACATTTTGGTCCTTTTTCAATCGGCACAATGTTTCGCGGTAGAGTTTTTGTTAAAAGCGATGGGGGAAATTTGAAATTTGGCTTAAGCAAAGGCAGTTCAACTGCTTCAGTTATTACTAATAATAATTATTCGTTTAATACAACATATCTACTTGTATTAAAGTATACTTTCAATCCAGGAACTAATGATGACGAAGTAAAACTTTGGATTAATCCTCCTTTAAGTGGAACAGAACCGCCAGCAGATTTATCACATACCGACGGATCAATATCTGATTTAAGTAATTGCGGTTCAATTGCATTACGACAAGGTAGTAATGCATATGATTTGATTGTTGACGGTATTAGAATTGGAACTTCTTGGGGTGTTTTAACTGGATTAGAACCGCCAACGATTGCAAACATTACCCGAAGTCCGTTAATACCTTTAAGCGGCGAATCGGTTACGGTTTTAGCAAAAATTTATGATGATATAACACCACTTGCTGATATTGCCGATACGCTATTTTATGCAGTCAACACTCAAACTAGTTGGACTGCGGTGCTAAAAACGGGCTATAACTCAGCCGATTCAATCTTTACTTATGAAATTCCAGCCTTAAAATCTCAAGGCGATACGATCTTTTATAAAATCCACGCCACTGACGAAAATGGTTATACCACCATCTCAAGTATTTCGCGCTATACAATCCCATTTGAACGGACAATAGACCAGATTCAAGGTACAACTTCAGCATCACCTGATACATTCAAATATGTCCATACCAAAGGTATTGTGACTGGTACTTTTGGTCCTCGCTTCTTTTTGGAACAACGACCCGGTGGGACCTGGAATGGACTTTATGTCTATCGCCGTCCTCAAGATTCTATACCAAAATTAAATATCGGTGATAGTGTAAGTATTATTGGTATTGTCAAAGAGTATAATACTCTTACCGAAATTGATGCTGGTTATAATCTCAATGGCGATGTCCGAATTTATGCCAGCAATAGACCTCTACCTTGCACAACTCTGCAAACAATCTCAGGTGTAATTGAAGATTATGAAGGATGCTTAATTAGAATTAATGACCTTCATTTCAAAACTACAGGCACATTTGCCAGTGGAACTAACTACTGGGCATATAATAATGACGAAAACGATTCCATTCGTATAAGGATTGATGCTAACGCAACTGAGATTATTGGCCAATTAATTCCCAATGATACAATCTCAATAATTGGTAATCTTTCAGCATATAAAGATACTTTCCAACTACTGCCCAGAGTTTGGAGTGATCTCTTTAGACCAATTTATGATGTTGGTGCAACTGCAATTCTCGCTCCAACTGGAACTGTCTATCAAAATAGTTCAGTTACACCAAAAGTAATCGTGCAAAACTATGGTATTGCCACTGGTCTATTCCCTGTGGTCTTTGAGATTGGAACTGCTAAAGACGCAGAATATTTAGATACAGCTTGGATAACCTTAGATGTTGGACAGATTGATACGGTTGAATTTGCTCCTTATCAAGCATCGGTTTTAGGTGAATTCACAACTAATGCTTGGACCGCATTGCCCGGTGATGCTAATCCCAGCAATAATTCCGCTCCTGCTGGCAGTTTCAATGTTACTGAAGCACCATTAGTTAGTTGGTCTTGGATTGCCAATATTATTGAGCCTGCACCTGGTAAAGGCGTGAAAGCTGGTGGCGCAATGACCGCAGTTGAAACTAAGTCTGCAATTCTCTATGCTTTCCCTGGCAATAAATCTAAAAAGTTCGTAAAATATGTTGACCCGAATTGGACTGAAGCTGAAACTATTGGCTTTGGCTTAAAATATCCCGTGACTGACAGTTCAAGATACAATAAGAAAGTTCCAGGTAAAGGCGCGGCACTCTGTTGGGATGGCGCAAATGCAATCTATGCGACCAAAGGTAATGGCACATTTGAACTCTGGAAATATGACCTTGATAGTGCTCACTGGTACTTTGAGTCTTGGATTCCTTCAACCAAAGGCGCAAAAGGTGGAACATCTATCTTCTTCCATAACGGTCTACTCTATGTCTTAGTCGGCGGACAGAAACTAGAATACGAAAACTTCTTTGTTTATGACCCAGTTGGAAAATCCTGGACAATACTAAATAAAGCACCTGCTGGCACCACAGGCAAACCATGGAAAGACGGCAGTGCAATTGTTGGTATCGGTGGAACAATTTACGGTCTTAAAGGTGGTGATAAATACAACTCATTCTGGGCTTATAACATTTCGGGTACTAACTGGACTGAAATTGAATCCTGTCCACAGAATCATCCGCAAATTAATAAGAAGACTAAAGTTAAAGACGGTGGCTCAATGGCAACTAATGGCTCTGCTGTGTATATGATTAAAGGCGGTGGCGCACGAGATTTCTGGAAATATGAAATCAGCAAAGGCACTTGGGTTCCACTTGAGACAATTCCTCAAGATCCGGCATTAGGCAAAAAGAGTGTTCCTAAGACCGGCGCAGCCTTAGCCTATGGCAATAACTATGTCTATCTCTTAAAAGGTAATAACCTCTTAGAAGTGATGAAATACGGACCAGTCTATGCGGATAAATTAGCATCTGCAATTACACCAACAACTCAAACCGCAATTATGACTTCAGAGATTACAACCAAACTCACCTTCAAATTTGATGTCACACCAAATCCATTTACCAAACTCACGACGATTAGATACACAGTGCCGGTTTCTGGAAAAGTCTCAATCAAACTTTATAATGCAACTGGTAGACTCATTGAGACGATTACTGACGGCAATCTCAATGCTGGTTCTTATACTGCGACTCTGAATGCGAAGAATCTGACACAAGGCATCTACTTCTTGAAATATGAAGATGCAACTAATCGAGCGGAAATCAAACTAATAGTGCAATAACCCTTATCCCATAAACAACATAACATAACCCTCTATAGGGCGGACATGGGGCTCCGCCCTATTTTTTTTCAAGAAAACAATAAACCCAATAAATAAGAGTTCAGAAAAGTACTATCGTATCGTTTTCATTCTGAGTAGTCATTAACATTGCCGATAAGTTATATGTCATTGCTGGAGTTCAGAAAGGTGCTATCGTATCGTTTTCATTCTGAGCGCAAAGCATGATATTGAACTTATTCTTATTTTAGTATTATTATCATTATGAAAGAAATTCAATAAGAATGTCGGCTTATAATTCTTGATAATTTTTACTATTGACAAATAACTTTTTTTTCTTTATGCTATGCTGATGTTTCTAAGTTCATTTTTCAAAAATATATCTGAGCGCTTTACCAATGATGTTGCGATTGATTTAGGCACAAGTTCAACCTTAATTTATGTAAAAGGTAAAGGCATCCAATTACGCGAGCCGTCAATTGTCGCTATTGACGATACGAATCATCGAGTCGTCGCGGTTGGTAATGAAGCGAAAAAAATGCTTGGCCGAACACCTGAAGGTATTAGAGCAGTAAGACCGATGAAAGATGGTGTGATTGCTGATTTTGGCACAGTGGAACTGATGCTTAAGACTTATATTGAAATCGTCCAAAAGAAAAAGATGTTTGTCCGTCCCCGAGTGATTGTTTGTGTTCCATCAGGAATTACTGAAGTTGAAAAAAGAGCAGTGCGGGATTCAGTTGAAGCTACTGGTGCCCGAGAAATCTATCTGGTCTCTGAACCGATTGCGGCTGCAATGGGTGCCGGATTACCAGTAGAAGCCCCAACCGGTAATATGATTATTGATATTGGTGGTGGCACAACGGAAATTGCTGTAGTCGCACTCTCAGGAGTTGTCAATTGTAATTCGATCCGGGTTGCGGGTGATGAGATGGATGAAGCAATAATTAATTATGTGAAAAAGAATTACAATTTAATTATTGGTGAACAGACCGCAGAAAATATTAAAATCAATATCGGCTCAGCTTATGCAACTGGTAAAGATGAAACAATGGAAGTTAAAGGACGGGATTTAGTTTCCGGTATTCCTAAAACCATCAAGATTACAGGTGCGAAAATCCGTGAAGCATTAGAAGAACCGGTGTCATTGATTATTGACGCGGTCCGATATGCCTTAGAAAAAACACCACCGGAATTAGCTGCGGATATTGTTGACCGGGGTATTTATATGGCAGGTGGTGGTTCTCTACTTAAAGGCTTAGACCTTCTAATTAAAGAAGAGACCAATTTACCGGTCTATGTTGCAGAAAATCCGATTGATTGTGTTGTAATTGGTGCGGGAAAAATTCTTGAAGACATCTCCGCACACGAAAAATTGATTCTGAAAACATAATCTTAAATAAAAAACATCTTCTTTTACAGAGAGCTCTGAGAAAGTGCCACTGAAAACACTAAAGACTCAGAAGAACAAAAGAAAAATCAGTGAATCATCAGCGAAAAATGACTTTCGCAGAGTTCTTTTAATAAATATAACACTGTAATTCCATCCAAGACTTCCTGAGGTTAGTTAGTAATGGACAATCGGAAAATCTGTAGTTCTCTTTGAGTTAAAGCGTAATGGTTAATCGCATCTCAAACCGAATATTAATCATAACTCTAATTATAAGTCTTGCAATTACATTTTTGCCGGCTCCATTAAAACTAAAAATAACCCAATATCCCCGGATGATATTTTTAGCACCCGTAGAACTCATCAATAAAGCAATCGTTAATATGCGTTCGCTTAAAAAAGAAAACGAACGACTCTTGCAACTATCAACCCATTTAGCAATTGAAAACAGTCTCTTACGAGAAAAGTTATTAAAATATCAGACTTCATCAGTTGAAAACATTAATTTAATTTCAGCGAATATCATTGCTCGTGACCCAGAAACTTTTAATCGGTTCTTGACAATTGATAAAGGCATGTCTGATGGTATAAGAGTCAACCAGCCAGTAGTGACTTCTGATGGATTAGTGGGATTAATAATTGACGCAACGGATTTTCAAGCAATTGTGGAAACTGCATTAAGTCCTGGTCTGAAAATTGCCGGTCAAATTTTACGCAGTCGGGTTGTAGGGGTTGTTGAATGCACGAATTCACAGCAAATGCGGTTCAAATACACTGCGCCCGAGAGTGATATTATTGTTAATGATACAGTCATAACTTCAGGTTTAGGCGGTATCTTTCCTAAAGGCATTAATATTGGTGTTGTTACCCATATTGCTCAAGATTCAACTAATTTCTTTCAATATGTCAAACTTAAACCATTCGTTAAGTTTAATAAATTAGAAGTTGTATCAATATTGACTAAAGAATTAGGATTATCTTCTGAAGCATCAAAACGTCAACTAAAAACACCATATCAAGAACTACAAAATTTGAAAATCGAAGTTCCTTCTACCCCACGTTTCCGATAAGTAATGATTATGAATGCGATCTTGCCAAATCAAAACATATGTGCGAAGGTTCCAAAATATAAAGCAGTCCAAGGTGCAAAACTAACAATCTGGAATGTGAGACCTTGAACCGAAACCAGTTGAACCTTATTGTATTAATAAATTTTATTATTGACCTAAATGATTAACTTACTTCGCTTGCAACCTAAAGTCAACTGCTGATGAGACTATTCTTTAGCATCATATTTCTTTACTTCTTATTTCTTATTCAAGTCAGTTGCAATTCTTTTCCATTAGATTTAACTATTTTAGGACTCATAATTTTTTCTTTACATGAAACCGCAATAAACTCTTTGATTTTAGGTATTTGGTCAGGATTACTTTTGGGATTGGTCAATCCGATAAACTTGGGATTTCATATTTTTGTGATGACAATCATTGCGTATGCCAGTAATAGCATTCACCGATTTATTTACAAACAAAGAGTATATCTCATCGGTATGTTATTAGTAGCGTTAATCTTTAAATATCTCGTAGGTTTAATTATGACTCCTAGCCCAATGCGATTTATCTCTTGGTTATTATCCGTAATTGTTCTTACCGCAATTGCGTTACCTTTAGAAATTTTAATTACAAAATTGTTTTATCGTCAATAGTAAATGTTTAAACAAGTTAATATTGGTGCTGAATTATTTTTTTGTCAAATCATATGGAAATAGAATATCGGCGTAGAAGATTAGTTCTGTTAATTGGCATATTTTTATTAATTATCATTGCTAAACTATTTCAACTCCAAATTATTGCCGGTAAAAGATATTTTCAATTGGCTGAAGCCAATCGCATCAGAAAAGTCTTTACGCCTGCTGCCCGCGGTAAAATTTTTGACCGCCATAATACAATTTTAGCCGATTCTCGTCCCGCATTCGCTTTATCAGTTATTCCTTGTGAACTTGATAGTCAAACTATGAGTAATCTGATGAATTTTGCTCAAATTGATAATATCCGAATTAAGGATTGGTTAAATAATTTTGCTTATCTGCGCACTCCGATTAAAATCAAACGAAATGTTGATTTATTAACAGTATTAAAAATAGAAGAGAATGCTAAATTTCTTCGTGGTGTTTCGGTTGAGATTGAACCAATTCGCACTTATCCTTTAGGACCAGCAACAGCACATTTGATTGGTTATTTGGGAGAAGTCACGACTGAAGAAATGAAGTCTGATACTTATTATCGACCGTGGCATTATACGGGACGCGCCGGTATTGAAGCGCAATATGAGATATATTTACGAGGTAAAGAAGGTATCCGATATGCTGAAATTGATGCTACGGGTCGGGAGATTGGACCATTGCCGGAAAAACGAGAAATATTACCCGTAGCAGGAAATGATATTTATCTTACAATTGATGCTGAATTACAAAAGTTGGCTTATGAATTGGTTAGTAAATATCAACGCGCCGCAGTAGTTGGTATTGACTTAAAAGATGGTGGAATTCTATGTTTGGTTTCGCAACCAAGTTTTAATTCTGAATTACTTACTCAAGGACTCGTAAGCACTGAATGGCAAAAGATTATTAAAGATAAATCTTCACCTTTATTAAATCGTGCCTTAATGAGTGCTTATCCACCAGGTTCCACCATCAAACCCTTAATCGCCTTAGCCGGCTTAGAATCAAATCTGATTGATAAAGAGACGAGATTTTCTGGTTGTCAAGGTAGTTTTACTTATGGTAATCGGAAATATAAATGTTGGACAAAACACGGCTCACTCAACTTAACCAATGCGATTGCCTATTCTTGTAATGTCTATTTTTATCAACTGGGATTAAGACTTGGTCTTGACCGGCTGACATCTTATCTTCTTCAATGGCGGATTAATGAGAAGACCAATATTGACCTACAACCCGAACGTGCTGGCAATGTGCCAACTCGAGAATGGCTTGATAAACGATATGGCAAAAATCGCTGGACTTCAGGCGTGCTTCCTAATTTAGCCATTGGCCAAGGTGAAATCTTAGTCACGCCATTACAATTAGCACTGCTCTATTCGGCAATTGCTGGTGATGGTGAATATTATGAACCACATCTATTAAAAATGATCAAAAATGGTAACGGGGTAGTTTATGAATTTCAACCGAAAAAGACAAAGATACCAGTTTCTTCAGAAAATATCAAAATTGTCAAACAAGCACTAATTGATGTTGTTAAGTTTGGTACTGGTGGTGGTGCTTATTTACCTGATATTACAGTTGCAGGTAAAACCGGAACTGCAGAAAATCCGCCGCATCCTGACCATGCTTGGTTTGTTGGTTATGCGCCAGCAGAAAATCCTGAAGTTGTGTTTTGTGTAATTGTGGAAAATGTTGGTAAAGGCGGTGCGATTTCCGCACCAATTGTCCAGCAGTTAATTAAAAAATATTTCTCTCGGAAAAATCAAATTGCCAATAATGAATAGGCTTCACAGTTCTCCAATCTTAATCGCAAGTTTAGTTCTATTTGTGCTCGGCACAATCACAATCTATAGCGCAGTTGGCAAAACATTTTTTCTGCGTCAAATCATCTGGTTTTTTATTGCAATAATCGGCTTAATTATTGCTTATCAAATTCCCCGCAGGTTTTGGGAAAATACCGCAATCTTTTTTTATCTGCTAATTCTATTACTTTTAATTGCAGTATTAATTGTTGGCACAGGTGTTGGTTCCAAACGATGGTTTAATTTAGGATTTATCAATTTTCAGCCCAGTGAATTTGCTAAATTATCTTTAATTATTTTTCTTGCTCAATTCTGGTCCAATAGGCAAATCACATTTAGCATAAAAGATTTATTTTTACCGGTCATTGCGGTAATTGTCTATTCCGGATTA
This sequence comes from Caldifarciminota bacterium, assembly GCA_039801465.1. GTDB lineage: Bacteria > Hydrothermota > Tepidihabitantia > Tepidihabitantales > CAIPLT01 > JAOABV01. The sequence goes on along the minus strand of JBDRUT010000012.1, from coordinate 7,517 downwards.
ATCTTTTTAGAACCGGACTTAGGCACTGCCTTGATATTCTTACCGATTCTGGCGGTAATGTTATATTGGAAAGGATTGCCTCTCTATCACCTTTTTTTACTCTTCTCTCCGATCATTAGTTTTGTTACAGGGTTTTCATTGTATTTCTGGATTCCATTTTTTATTATCTTTTTAGTTATATCTTATAAGAAATTGACAATTCTCAGTTGGTTAATTGGTCTCATCATCAATATCATATCTGGATTATCATCACCAATAATTTGGCTTAACTTAAAAGATTATCAGAAAGCCCGAATTTTAGGTTTCTTATCACCATGGCTTGACCCAAAAGGAATGAACTGGAATCTTATTCAATCTCGGATTGCAGTTGGTTCTGGTCGTTTATGGGGAAAAGGGTTTTTATCCGGCACGCAGAAAAAACTGGCATTTCTGCCTAATCGGCATAATGATTTTGTCTTCTCAAGTTTTGCTGAAGAATTTGGGTTCATTGGTTGTCTATTACTATTACTACTCTATTTTTATCTGATCTATCAATTTCTGATGACAGCACGAAAAGCCCGAGATGAATTTTCCAGTCTAATTGCAATCGGATTGTTTACCGTTTTATCCTATCAGGTGTTAGTTAATATCGGAATGGTGCTTGGTTTATTGCCGATTACTGGTATTGCGTTACCATTTTTAAGTTATGGTGGTTCATCCTTGCTCTTTTATTTTATTGCTGTCGGCATTATTCTCAATATTCGCAATAAGCCGGAATGAGATAAAAGGAACTCTCAATTGCTTAGAACAATCCATCAATTGTCAAACTTTGTGAAATCATGTGTTCTTTCATAAATTTTTTTATATAATATTTAATGTTATTGTGTATAAAGCATTATTCTCAATATTCGCAATAAGCCGGAATGAGATAAAAGAAACTCTCAATTGCTTAGAACAATCCATCAATTGTCAAACTTTGTGAAATCATGTGTTCTTTTATAAATTTTTTTATATAATATTTAATGTTATTGTGTATAAATAATGTATAATATTATTTTAGATTTAAATTGAAATGTTAAAATAGAAGATTATGACAAATCTCAAAAGTTTCACCCTCAACCAATTATCTGAATTGGTCAAGTCACTGGGTTGGGAAAATTATCGGACACAGCAAATCTTTTCTTGGATGTGGCAAAAAGGAATTACTGATATTGACCAAATGACCAATCTATCCAAACAGAAACGAGAACAATTAAAAAAAGACTATTTTATCAGTTCTTTGAAATTAATCGACAGAACTCAGTCAATTGATGGTGCGCAGAAATTTCTGTTTGAACTGGAAGATGGAAATAAAATTGAATCGGTCTTTATTCCTGAAGGTAAAAGAAGAACCGTCTGCGTCTCAACTCAAGTCGGCTGTCCTTTGCAGTGTAAAATTTGCTATACTGGGAAAATCGGTTTTATCCGAAACTTAAAATTCTATGAGATTGCTGACCAAGTGCTCCAAGTCCAATTATTAACTAAAGACCGTATCACTAATGTTGTCTTTATGGGTATGGGCGAACCATTTCTCAATTATGAAGAATCCTTAAAAGCAATTGAAACAATCAATTCGGATTTCGGATTAAATATCGGTGCTCGTCATATTACTGTCTCTACTGCGGGTATTGTGGAACGCATTTATGATTTTGCGGAATTTCCTTTACAAGCCAAATTAGCCATCTCGCTCAATGCAACATCTGATACGATTAGAAATAAACTTATGCCGATTAATAAAAAATATCCTTTAGCAAAATTATTTTCGGCAATTAGATACTATACTGCAAAGAAAAAGAAACGAGTGACTTTTGAATATGTTTTAATTAAAGGTGTTAATGACCAGCCCGAAGATATTTTAAGATTAAAAAAACTAATCGGAAAAATTCCGTGTAAGATAAATATAATTCCATTTAATCCTTTTCCGGAAACTGAATATCAGAGTCCTGATTTAGAACAGACTAAAACATTTGTTGAAAAACTTTATCCGAAATTACCTTGTGTCACAATTCGCAAGAGTAAAGGTGCAGATATTCTTGCTGCGTGTGGTCAATTAGCCGGTAAAATTAATTAAAGCAACTCTCAGCTTGTAGCAATCTTATTTCATTTCCAGCACGATTTGTTTAACAATATCCATTACTTCTACATTCAAACCTTTTTGTTCCCAAGTTTTTGTAATTCTTTCTAATTGTTCAGTTAATTGTTTTGGGTCTTTGGGGTAAAATTTCTTTAAAACACTAAAACATTCTCGTGCAAAGTCTTTATACGCCTGATTATAAACAGTCGGCACACTAAGTTCACTCACTTTCTTTTGCACTCTGTCTTCAATCGGCTCAATCTCGGTTCGGTATTTTAAAAACTCTTTTGCCATCTTTTTAATCTTTTCTTGTGGTAATGGTTTTGGTTTAGCAAGTCTTCTCTGTTCGTAGCGAACGATTTTATAAATAATACTTCTAATCTCACTCACAATCCGCCAATTTAATTTTTGGGACCGATAATACTTCTCAAAAATTATTTTAGATTGGGGTGTATCATAATTATCAATCAGTTCTTTAACAAATGCTAAATATGGTCTTTTCTGCTCTTCATCAAGTTGATGATTACAGAGCAACTCTTTAACTTTCTTATCAACCTTTTCTTTGATACGTTGCCAATCAAGTTTTTGATATGGTGTTTTCGGATATTGGACTTTAGTTAGATATAAAGCAGTATCACGGTCAATCTTTTGTCTTTTACCTGAAGTTAAACTGCTCGGCATTTCTACTTGGCTCATAATCTCTTCATGTTCAATCTTAAAATCAATCCGAGATAACTTTTGGAAAAAACTTGGCCAAGGAATTTGGCAGATTTTAAGATAACGAAGAATCAGCATTAGACTGGGATTTTTTATCTTTCCGGTTTCTAATTGCGAAATGTAGGTAAAACCTGATGTTGCTGATAAGCCAAGGCGCTTTGCTAACTCGGATTGAGTTAAATTTGCCTGATTGCGAACTTCTTTTAAGAGTTTACCCAGTTCTATAAAGAAAGTATTTTCAGTCTTTGATGAAGTCATAAAGAATTTTATATATAAATAAAGTTTAAATCAAGGTTAAATTTTTTCTAACTCCTTAACAACTAATAACTAACATCTAATATCTATATTTAGGGGGTATAGTGGGGTGGGCTGAGTATCAAACTTCAAACCTAAACAAAAAGCGTTTTCAGTTTCACGCCCAATTAGTCGCTTAAAACCGCAAATAGAATTCTGCGCAAAAGAACTCATAAATAAACATTTAAAAGAGTGCCTGATAACAAGTTTAAGAACCCTTTTCTTAGGGTTCATAATCGGCAGTAGTTTAGACTGCTGAAAGCCTTACCTATCAGGTTACAAATTAGTGGATAAACCAGTTATTTTGGAAAAAATAATATTAAATTTTTGAATTTGGCGATATTGGCTTTTAAAAAGAAATAATGCCTTTATGCTGTTGCTAAAGGTATAGAAGCTCCAATTACTGCCGCGTATTCAGTCTTGAACCCCTTCGCATACACTCAGGAAGACATGCAATCCTTCTTTGTCATTCTGAGGACATTGGGCTAAAGAATCTCAAATGCTGAAAAATATTCGCCTTGAGATTCTTCCCCTTCACTATATTCAGGGTCAGAATGACATTTACACTTTCTTGTCATTCTGAAGGCGCAAAGCGACTGAAGAATCCCAAATAGTGAAGATTTATTCGCCTGGAGAATCTTCGCCCGATACGGGCAAGCATACGCTCAGAATGACAAATAGTGGGCTCAGAATGACACTGCCTATTTTGTAATGACCAACTTCTCCTTTACCATTGCATCATTCACTTTCACAAAATAGACACCGTTTTTAATGCCATCAAGCGAAATCTCTTGAACCTTTGAACCATTGAACTTTTGAACTTTTATTATCTTGCCCGCCACATCATAGATTGTCACCTTATCAACGGAAAACGGCGCACGGACACGAATAACGGACTTTGCCGGATTCGGAAAGATTTTAACACTACCTGTCATTGCGAGCGGTAGCGAATAAGTCTCGTTGGTATCTTTTTCTTCTATTCCTGGCACTGGTGCGGTCAAAAATGGTCGATAATAGACTTCGCCCAAATTAAAATCATCCCAAAAATCATAAATCTTTTGCGCAATCACCAAAGTGTCAACTGTAAACCAGTAATTATTCCGCGCATTGATTGTATCAGCAGTATTATTATAAACAGTATATCCAGTAGGATTCAGATTATTAAGATTATTATAATTAAGTTTAATAGAACCATACTGAATTCTTATTGTAGAAGCCGTGCTATCAATAATTGTATTATTCGTAATTGTCGCGATGCCAGAATTATAGATGCCACCACCATAATAATTAGCGTTGTTATTAGTTATCGTATTATTCGTAATTGTCGCGGTGCCATAATTATAGATGCCACCAGACCAATCAGCGCTATTATTAGTAATCGTATTATTCGTAATTGTCGCAGTGCCATAATTATTATAGATGCCACCACCATAATTAGCGCTGTTATTAGTTATCGTATTATTCGTAATTGTCGCTGTGCCATCATAATTACCGATGCCACCACCCCAATTAGCGCTGTTATTAGTAATCGTATTATTCGTAATTGTCGCAGTGCCATCATTATCGATGCCACCACCATACCAATAAGCGCTGTTATTAGTTATTGTATTATTCGTAATTGTCGCGGTGCCATCATAATTTAAGATGCCACCACCCCAATAAGCGCTGTTATTAGTAATCGTATTATTCGTAATTGTCACGGTGCCATAATTATTATAGATGCCACCACCATAATTAGCGCTGTTATTAGTTATCGTATTATTCGTAATTGTCGCGGTGCCATAATTATAGATGCCACCACCACCACCCAAATCAGCGCTGTTATTAGTTATTGTGCTATAGCCGATGTAGAGAGTATCTTCATTATAAATAGCACTACTACAAGCATAAGAAATCCTGCAATATTTTAGACTGCAAGCAAATGCTTCAGGCTTAAACCAAAGTCTCCGCCACCATTGAGTCGTATCTAAAGCAGTAAAAATAATTGAATCTTGCTCAGTCCCAATCGCCTTAAGAGTGCCTTTTACCATTATATATTTATCATAGTTAAATAAAACTTTAACTCCCGGTTGAATATCAAGTCGCACACCAGTATTAACTAATACATTGCCTGTTATGACATATGGGCTACCTGCTGGGCTCCAGACCGTATTTGTATTAATAATTCCGCTCACATAAGTCGTATCAGCAATTAACCAACTTACCAACATACCAAGCATTATGATTAAGACACTAATACTTTTTACCATAATGCCTCCTCGCATTCCGCAAAAGTGGATTTGTTAAAGTATAAAAAAAAAATCACATACCTGTCAAGAGTAAATTTTATCCTGAAATTCAAAATAAGAAATAAACTATACTTTTTTTGCTTTTATTACTTCGCAGTTAAAAATACCTGCAACTCCTATCCTGCATTAATCTGATTTATTCTTTTAACCCACTTCTTGCATACGATTCAATGATTTGTTCTGATAAAACATCGTTTTTGTTTAATGAAGAAAATGTAAGTTGTTTATTATATTCTTATCGCCGATTTCCTGAGAAAGTTGTTTAACCGATTTTCTAATATAATTAAAATCTAATTTCCTTCCTATCCTCTGAATGATAGTTTTTATGTCAGCCTTGTCAATGTCTTCGAACCTAACCAGTTTATAAATAATAACATCTTCAGGGGTCGCAATTTTAATTCGGGTATTAAAAATCCTGATTTTTTTTGCGCGTTCAATTGCGTTTCGGTCTATTGAATACGAAGAAATTCTCAAATCACAGGATATCGCTTTTGTAAAACGAACTTTAATGGGTAAAAATCGTCTCAATCTTCCAATCATCTTTGGTTCAGAAGATTTTGAAATCAAAAAACCATTTTCTCTTAATACTTTTAGAAAATCAGCAATGTTTTCTGTGGAAAGGAGAATGACGATATCCGCATCAAGCGTCATTCTGGGTTTTCCCCAAATGGAAGCTGCGATACCACCAATTATAACATATTTAACTTTAAATTGTTCAAGAACTTTGACAATGACACGAATCATTTCTTCCATTGTGTTACCTCTCTCAAAAGCAGTTCTGTTTGACGAATGGCTTCTTGTAAATTTAATCTCCTTAGTTCTCGTAGTTCAATTTTTCTTAAATCTTCGTATCCATTAAAAGGTTTCTTGTCTATCGGCTTCATGCGATTGCTAAGTCGTCTCTTTGTATAATGTCTATACTTTACTTTTTGCTTAGTAGTGTCTAATTTAGGCATAATCGTTATCTAAATACATTTTTATCAAATCTCAGAATTTTAGGGCAAAATTAATGAATAAAAAAATAGAACTCATAATAATATCTCCAATAGAATCATCTATATATTTACTTTTATTCTTTTAACCCACTTCTTGCATACGATTCAATGATTTGTTTTTGGGCAAAGAAGAAAAGAATTACTAATGGCAAAATTGCTAAAGTTGATGCTGCCATTAACATCGGATAGTTTGTTGAATATTCCCGCGAAAAGTATGCTAATCCAACTTGTAAAGGCCGGATTGAGTCTGAATGAGTAACAATCAAGGGCCAAAAGAATGAATTCCAACTAGCAATAATATCAAATATCGCAATTGTGATGATCGGTGCTTTAGATAAAGGTACGACTACTTGCCATAAGGTCCGAAAATCACCACAGCCATCTATCTTTGCTGCATCAAATAAATCCTGTGGCAAAGTCTTAATATGCTGACGCAGGAAAAATATTGAAAAGATATTTACCGTCCATGGTATAATCAAAGCCAAATAAGTATCAATCCATCCTAATCTAAATAGAATCATATATGATGGCACAAGATAGACGGGTAATGGAATCATCATTAATGCTAAGAAAATCATAAAGATTATATCCCGTCCCCAGAATTCCATTCGGGCAAATGCATAAGCAGCTAAAATACCCGTAAAGAGTACTCCCAGAAGACAAGCAATTGCAATAAAGATAGTATTAAGAAAATACCGCCATAAAGGAATTTCGCGAAAGATTTCAATAAAATTAGACCATTGAAATACTTGAGGAATTAAGGTCGGAGGAAACTTCAATGCTTCTATTGGTGTTTTTAAGGCAGTAGTCAACATCCAATAAAATGGCAGAACCATCCCAATACCGCAGATAATTAAAATGATGTGAACTGGTAATAACCGAAATCTACGGGTCATAATATATTGATATAACAAGATAAATGAAATCTACGACTCATAATTGATTGACATATCAAGATAAACGAAATCTACGACTCATAATTGATTGATATAACAAGATAAATGAAATCTACGACTCATAATTGATTGACATATCAAGATAAACGAAATCTACGACTCATAATTGATTGATATAACAAGATAAACGAAATCTACGACTCATAATTGATTGATATAATAAGATAAACGAAAT
>JBDRUT010000011.1:0-68438 GCA_039801465.1 Caldifarciminota bacterium | reverse complement strand
CATAGTAATTATAATCTCCTCTCCCTTGATGGGAGAGGAGCAAGGTGAGGGTGAAAAACACAACTGAACTTATGGCTGTTAGACCTGCTTCAAGACGACTGGAGAAATGGGATGCGATGTTTTCCGGTGATGTCTTATCACAAAAACTTGCAAACTATAAAGACAAAATGAAAGAGCAGCTTGCAACAATCTTTCCTGAGCAAGAGACCTTAGAAAACGAAGTGAAACTGATTCTATATGAAGCCGGCACACCGACTTTACTTAATCCTTCTTATCTCAATTTTGCTCGCGAAGTCTACAGATACGCGAAAAGATTTTCCGGTCCGCAACTCTTAAAAGAAGTTGATGTTTTGGTTAACAAATGGCATGCCCGGACATTGGATAAAGACATCTTAGAGAGAATCCGCAACACCGTCTTCGCATTAGCCGCACCTGCACCATAACGCCTAACGGTAAAAAAAGGAGACGGAAACACTGCCTTTCCGTCTCCTTATAATAACCAACAACTAAAAACTAATAACTTATTTGCACTGCCGTCTGTCTCCAAAATTACAACTTCGATGTTTCCCAATTGACAACATAATTTATTTGCTGGAAGTTTATATCTCTTTCCCGTTCAATCGAAAATTCAAAATAAAGAATAGGTAATGAAATGCTTTTTTGATTATATTTTTTGAAAGCATTAATAACGTCTTGCCAGTTATTCGGATTATGTGGTGGTGCAACGATTACAGGCTGAATATTCCAATCAAATGCACCCTCCAGATGTCTGCCTGAATTTTGAGATGCCCAATTTACGTAATATTCAATTTGGTCAATGATTACCGGCTGGACAGGTTCATCTTTCAATTCGATTAGCCTATACTCTTTTCTGGCACCATTTTGACTTATAGTCAGAATATCTATCTTTTGCATTCCAACACCACAGGCAACTTCATTTCCAAACCAAATTAAATTATTTCCAACTATAGAATTTAAATTTGGATTAATTCCTATATTTTCTGTAAAATATAATTGAAGCTGAACCTCATATGCTCTATTTCGTTGTTGTAGTTCACAGATTTCAGCCAATACATTATAGTTGAAAGTCCTTGCATGTGGATAATTCTGCCGATTGGGACTTGTTATTATCTTTCTGTTATCTATATCCCAGTTAAAACCGCCGGTAAATTGCGCGTTTGCAATGGGTTTTCCCGCATTCTTATTTCTTATCATATCCATTAATCTTTGTGCTTCCCATGGGAGTAAAGGTGTGCAACCCCTCTTACCTTTTAATTTTCTATAAATTAAACTCCATTGAATTTCAGTTGCATAAACAGGAAGTTTGTCTAATGCTTCCCATTCTGGCACACCCTCAGAATATACCTCATAAGGTTCAAGCAACGTTCTATAAATAAGTTTCTTCCCCAAATTAGGAAAAAGTCCATTTTGTCCCGGTGTATGAAAGACCAACGGTTTCTGTGTAGCAACTTTAAAGATTCCATAAAAACCACCCCTTACTTTTGTCGTTGCTTCAATGTAAAAAAGAACCAAGTCACCCGCCCTAACTCTCTTTATATCTGATAGGAGAGCAATATCTTCATCTTTATTCTTTGCCCCTGTGCCGGCAAACATGTATTAGAGATGGCTTGGGAATGTTGTGTCATTCACAATAAAAACATGGGTTCTCATTTTATCCTCCCTTTTTAAATAACATTATATATTCGTGCTTAAAAATATAAAATCCACCAACCAATGCTCTGTATCTCCACAGTTGTTGTTGGTTTCTTTTTCCTCTTGTTTCATCAAAATTTTTTACGATTATGCTTTTCAGTAAATAGCCTCTTTTTAATACCTCCTGCATACAATAAAATCCCAAAGGTATCCATTCACCTTTGGAATATTTATCACCAATGACTAATACAAAATATCGTCCTTTTTCTAAATACGGGGTTGCGTTATCAACTACAGCTCCGAACATCTTTAAAAATTCTTCGGTGTTCTTTGCATTTGAAAGGTCTCTTTTGTCTTTTGAAAACTTAATAATGTCGTGATAAGGAGGGTGCATAATAAGCAATTGAGTTTGCTTGATTTTATACTTTTCTAAAATTTCGCCAATGTTTACATTCCTACTGTCAGCAACAATTACTTCACTAACCACATTATAGTTATTTGGTTCTTTTTGGATTAGTTCTTTTGCTTTATCTACCAGTTCAGGATTTAATTCTATCCCTATGCCGTTTCTTCCTAATCTTCTACACTCAATTAATGTCGTTCCGCTGCCGACAAAAGTATCTAATATCCAATCTCCCCTTTTGGTATATCTTATCATCATCTGATATGGAATTTGAGGAATAAAATTACCCCAATACCACCCTAAATGCGCTCCTGAATTATCTCTTTTATCTAATATCCATAGGCTATCAGTAATAATATCATCATATTCTTTCCATCTTAAAAGATTTATCTCATTAATCTTATTAGTTTTGACTTTCTGAATTCCATTTATTAATCTTTTTAAATAATAATTTGCCCGTTCAATTGTATGCGCCTCAAGAATTTGTTTTAATTCAGAAGTTAAAACATCTTTGCGTAACGAGACCGTATCGCCATTTGTATCAATATTTAATATGCCTTCTTGGTCTTTTTTGTGGTTAGTTAAAATGTCTTTCAGGGTAGATATTCTATTTTTAATAGAATTTAGGTTGTTTAGATTACCAACTTCAGACAAAACTTCCACAAATTTTTGTTTGTTTAATATTAATGCTCCATTAGATTGTTTGTTATTTTTATTTCTCATCTCTCATTAATAATTCTGTTAAACTATCTTATTATTTCGCAATATCAATTTATCTCCTTAAACATTTCTATTTCAATATACCCCTTAAAATCCTCTTTGTCAATATTTTTAATCGGGTAACAAAGATTGCGGATGGAGGGCAGGCTTAATATTACTTGAGGCTGCTTAATGATTGCTCAGGTTTTTAATTTTCTTTGTGGGCTTTGTGTCAAAAAAGAAGCACAGCCAAAGTTATTGCAACTTTGCTTTGACTATTTTACTTTGTGCTTTTTCTGATTGAATAATACATTGTGGACATCATTAATTGATTTCACGAATTTGAACTTCAGATTCTTTTTGACCTTTTCCGGTATCTCAATTAAATCTTTTTTGTTTCCCTCCGGTAAGAGCACAGTTTTAATGCCTGCTCGGTTTGCCGCAATAATCTTCTCTTTAATACCACCAACCGGTAATACCCGGCCAGTCAAGGTAATTTCTCCGGTCATTGCAATGTGAGGGTCGATTGGTTTATTCTTTAATAGCGAGAGTAATGCTGCGGAAATGGCAACACCGGCTGATGGTCCATCTTTGGGTGTTGCTCCGGCTGGTATGTGAATATGGACATCGGAATTTGTAAAGAAATCTTCATCAATTTTAAAGTGCTTGCCGTTACTTCGGATATACGAAAGTGCTGCTTGGGCTGATTCTTTCATCACATCACCTAATGAGCCAGTAAGTAAAAGTCCTTTCTGACCTTTCATTTTAGTTGCTTCAATAAACAGAATCTCACCACCATATGGTGTAACCGCTAAACCAGTTGAAACTCCAGGTATACCTTTGCGTGCGGCAACTTCTGATAAGAACTTAGGTGGACCTAAAAATTTACTCACATTTTCTGCAGTCACGACAACCTTCTGTTTTTTGCCTTCCGCGTATTTACGGGCAACCTTACGGATAATTGCACCAATTTCGCGTTCTAAATTACGAACTCCGGCTTCTCGAGTATATTCATTGATTATTTTGTAAATTGCATCGTCTTTGAATTTGATTTGTTTTTCTGTAAGTCCAGATTCTTTTAACTGTCGGTCAATAAGAAAATTTTTCGCAATCAATAGTTTCTCTTCGGCAATATATCCTGGTATCTCAATTATCTCCATCCGGTCGCGTAATGCTGGAATAATCGTATCCGTCATATTAGCAGTGGTAATGAACATTACCTTTGATAAATCAAATGGCACTTCTAAGTAGTGGTCAGAAAAGGCAAAGTTCTGTTCTGGGTCTAAGACCTCCAGTAATGCTGAAGATGGGTCACCGCGAAAATCAGTGCCGACTTTATCAATCTCATCCAGCATAAATACCGGATTATTCGTGCCAGCATTTCTCATTCCTTGAATAATTCGTCCAGGCAAAGCACCAACATAAGTTCGACGATGGCCACGAATTTCTGCTTCATCTCTAATACCGCCCAGAGAGAATCGGACAAATTTTCTACCCAGGGCTCGAGCAATGGAACGACCTAATGATGTCTTACCAACTCCAGGTGGACCAACAAAACATAAGATTGGTCCTTTGGAGTCTTTGCGTAATTTTTTGACTGAGAGATATTCTAAGATGCGTTCTTTGACTTTAGTCAGATTATAATGATCTTCATCTAAAATCTTTTTGGCGCGCTGGATATCCAGATTATCTTCAGTTGAGATTGACCAAGGCAGACTTACTAGCCAATCAAGATAATTTCTGGTTACAGTATATTCAGGAGATTGCACATTCATCTTTGATAACCGATTGAGTTCTCTTAAAGCAACTTCATTGGCTTCTTTGGGCATTTTCGCTTTTTCAATCTTTTCTCTTAAAGAGTTGATTTCTGCAGTCAATTCATCAGTCTCGCCCAGCTCTTTCTGAATTGCTTTAAGTTGTTCTCTTAAGACATAATCTTTTTGGCTTTTATCAAATTCGCCTTTTACTCGTTCCCGAATTTTCGCACTCAATTCTAAGATGCTAATCTCTTTCTGTAATAATGGAACTAATTGCGATAGTCTTTCAGTGGCATCAGCAATTTCTAATAATCGTTGTTTTTCTTCAATTGGCAGATTGATATGCTGAATCACAAAATCCGCAAGTTTTGAAGGCGTTTCAATATTCAAGACGACCGCACTGATTTCATCAGGTAGATAGGATGCGAGTTCAGATAATTTTTGAAACATACTGGTGACATTGCGCATTAAGGCTTCAGTCGCAATATCCTTTTCTTCTCGTTCTGTTATCAAGGAGATTTTGGCTTTGAGATAAGGCTCGGTTTGAGTATAACCATCAATTTGTGCCCGTTTAATCCCGGATAAAAGAATTCTTAAAGAACCATCGGGAAATCTCAGCATCTTGATAATAATTGAAACGGTGCCCACCCGATATAAATCATCCGGACCGGCTTCTTCAATCTCTTGGTTTTTCTGAGCAATGGCACAGACCAGCTTATTGCTCATCAGCGCTTCATCAACTAATTTTTGAGCGCGCGCTGTAGCAACAATTAGTGGTGTAATCACACCAGGAAAGATAATGCCACCGCGAATTGCCAAAACCGGCAACTCATCCGGTATATTAAACTCTTTTGTCTCTTCTTTGTTCATATTAGTTTCTCATTACTTAAAACTACTTTCTTAATACAGAATTTTGTCTGTTGATTATCATTCACATTATTCAATTATGAGTGTTCGGATTTGCTTCTGATATTTTCTGAATTGCATCATTAAAAGACCATTTTTAAGTGAGACTTTCACTGGTTGGATTTCAATTCGACAAGGTAACTGGACCCGTTTCCGAAAATTGCCATAAGCGATTTCCAGACTATAAAAACTCGCTCCCGTAGGTAAAAAATCCGGTGGTTGTTTAACTCCTTGGACAATAATTGTTGATGGACCGACTGCGATATTCAAATCATTTTGGCTTACTCCAGGCACTTCCATTATAAAATAAATCGTGTCGTCTGTTTCCAAAATGTCTGTCGCTGGTTCAAAAGTGAACCCGGTATTAATCAAAGGAAAATCAAAGAACTCTTCAACCAGACCTTCAATATCGTCAATAAACCGTATGGTTAAAGATTGTTTATTTTTATCTTCTGATTTTTTAGGCATAATGAGTTAGGATGATTCCAACATATTTAATTTCTTTATCATCAAAACGACAACTGTGTTTTCTAATTTCGTCTGTATCCAAGTTAAATTTGCTTTACAATATATTAGACTATTGCGTTATTGATTCGGTGCTTCAATCTTCTTATCCAATCTGCGGATTGAGATGGCTTTGCCTGATTCCGCATCAACTGTGATAATAACGCCATTGATGTGAACATTTTCTTTGGCTGGTTCTAATCGTAATGGAATTGAATAGACCATACGTTTTATTGCTGATTCAATCCGCATACCTAAAACTGAATCCATTGCGCCACACATACCAACATCAGTGATATATGCTGTGCCTTGAGGTAGAATGCGTTCATCTGCAGTCTGAACATGGGTATGAGTGCCAACAATTGCTGAAACTTTACCATCTAAGAGCCATGCCAGAGCTTGTTTTTCAGCAGTGGCTTCAGCATGAAAATCAATAATTATAATTGGTGTTTCTTTGCGTATCTTTTCCACCCAGGCAAGTGCATTTTCAAATGGACAGTTTATCGGTTTTAAGAAAATTCTTCCCAGAAGCGTAATGACACCGATTTTGACATTAGCATTTTCCAATACCCGTGCACCGATACCCGGCACACCTGTAGGAAAATTTGCTGGTCTTAAAATTCTTGGCTCGCTATCTAAATATGGCACAATATCTTTTCGGTCTAAAAAATGGTCGCCTAAAGTAATACAGTCTAAACCGGCATCTAATAATTCTTTGGCTAAATTTTGTGTGATGCCATAGCCACCAGCAACATTTTCCGCATTACCAATTGCAAAATCAATACCTTCCGCTTCTTTAATTGCGCGCAAGTTTTTTTTCACTGCGTTTCTACCGCTTTCTGAGCAGATGTCACCTAAAAAGAGAATATTCTTATTTACCATAGTCAATTAGCAATCATTCTTTTATTCAGAGATGTGCAAGAGTCCTTTTTCCAAAAATCTCATTATTAGTTTATGCTTTCATTTACCGGACAAAATCAGTTACCAAAAATCCTATGACCGTTATTATTATATTTGTCAGGCATAATCAGTTACCAAAAATCTGCTACACGTCTATTCTTACATTTATCGGGCATAATCCACTGCGCGTGTTTCGCGAATTACCATAACTTTAATCTGTCCAGGATATCTTAGTTCAGACTGAATCTGATTGGCAATTTTTCTTGCTAAGGCTTCGGCTTCAGCATCAGAAATCTTTTCCGGCTCAACCATTACTCTTATTTCTCGACCGGCTTGAATTGCATAAGTTTTTTCCACGCCTTCAAATGAAGATGCAATCTTTTCTAAGTTCTGTAATCGTTTGACATAGGCTTCAAAGTTATCGCGTCGGGCACCAGGTCGAGCACCTGAGATACAATCAGCCGCGGAAATTAAGAATGCATAGGGTGATTGAAACTCAACTTCTTCATGATGTGCGGCAATCGCATTGACGATGATATCGTCTTCACCATATTTTGCTGCCAGTTCAGCACCAATTTTGGCATGCGGACCTTCAATCGTTAAATCTGCGGCTTTGCCAATATCATGTAACAGACCAGCGCGCTGTGCAATCTTAGGGTCAAGACCAATTTCTTGTGCCATAAGTCCGGCTAAGGTCGCAACTTCTTGAGAATGGAGTAATACATTCTGGCCGTAACTAGTGCGATATTTGAGCCGACCTAAAAGTTTTGTTAATTCCGGAGCAATGCCGGTAATATTAAATTCGACTAAAACTGAATCTGCAGTATTAGAAATTACGGACTCGACATCCGTCTGGGCTTTCTGCACGATTTCTTCAATGCGCGACTGATGAATTCTGCCATCAGCAATTAACTGTTCCATCGCTAATCGGGCAATCTCGCGCCGCACCGGGTCAAATGAAGATAGAACAATTGCTCCAGGCGTATCATCAATAATAACTTCAACACCAGTCAATGCTTCAAAAGCACGAATATTTCGGCCTTCGCGACCAATAATTCGGCCTTTCAAATCATCTGAAGGCAGATTAATTACGGAAACTGTTGATTCAGAAACACACGAGAGCGCACATCTTTGAATTGCCAGAAGAACAATTTCTCGAGCAATGCGGTCAGCTTCTAATTGAGTGCGTTCGCGAATATCTTTTAAGTATTGGGATGCTTCTAATTGTGCTTGGGCTTCAAGATTTTTGATTAATTCTTTTTTGGCTTCCTCCGCATTTAAACCAGCAATCCGTTCCAGGCGTTCATTTTGCAGAGCAATCAACTGGTCTAAACGTTCAGTTTTGGCTTTAATAACCTTTTCCCGGTTGGCTAATTCTCGTTGGGCTTTAATTAATTCATTTTCCCGACTGGTCAAATTGGCATCTTTAACATTCAATAACTGTTCGCGGTCGTGTAATCGCTTTGAGAGTTTTTCTAATTCCTGTCGTCGTTCTTGAGTTGCCAGGTCAAACTTTTCTTTCTCTTTAAGCCATTCTTCTTTAATTTCCAGTTGGGCTTTTTTCTTAAAATTTTCCGCTTCTTGCTTTGCTTCTTCAATGATTTTATCCGCCAGAGATTTTTGCGACGAAAGATAACCACGGGCGAGCCGATAAATGATTAAAAAGATTATGAGACCAATTAAAATAAAACCCAAAATAATTAATAGTCCAGAGTAAAACATAAATCCTCCTAAAATTCCAAGTCTTACTTACAACAAATGCTCGGTTGTTTATATCAATCATACTATTATCAAAAACAATCCTTTTCATAATCCGCAAAATCAAAAACATATATGTACCAAACACAAAATCTTTCCTTATTAGCCCTTAAAAAAAATCCCCGCCACAATCGTGTAGGTTTAGTCATGAACCCAAAAGAAAAGTGGGGTGTCTTTCACCAGTATGTACTGTATTCGCACATGGCGAAACATCGACACCGGTATCAGACTCCCAATTCAAGGGTGTTAGCTCAAGACTAAGTTACCTATCACGAATAGTGCAGGGAGTCACGATTCGTGAATTAGTTTCAATCGGATATGCTTTGGCAATTATCCGACCAAAAACTAATCACATAACTCGTTCCAACTTTTCAATGAGCTGATAAATTCGAGACTTTATTTTCGCTTCATTCTCTTGTTCTCGAGTTAGATATTCGTCAACCAGATTAATACAGGAAACAACTGCGGTCCGGGCTAAAGAACCTTGCGGAAACTGTTTATGGATTTGTTTCATCTTCTCATCAACAATCTTACCAACTTGATAAATATATTCGCCGTCTCGATCGGCTTTTATTTTATAGTCACTGCCTAAAACTTTCAAAACAAAAGTCTTCATATGACTCCCTAAATTTTAATCTATTAAATTTTATAACAACTTACTAATATTGTCAAGCAATAAATTTATCCGCTCAATTGCCTTTTCATTACGCGATTTCAATTCTTGTAATTCTGCTTGTAGATTAGCATTTTCTTGCTTCAAATTATTGAGCGTTGCAATCAGTTTATCAATCTTTTCTTCTAATAATTTAAAGCTCTGTTCAATCTCAGGATTCATTGTGGTATTTTTCGTTACAATATTCAGGCTAATTGCGTTACTTTTGCTGATATATTAAAATGCATTTTAGCTGTTCAGGTTCCAATATTATTTTCTTAAAGTTATTGACCATTTATCTTGTAAATATTTAATAATCCGGTCAAAGATTTTTTCGACTTCTTCCAGACTTAAAGTGCGTTCTTGAGAACGAAGCGTCACCCTGATACCCAAATTCCTCATCTCTTCAGGTAATGGTGCGCCCTTAAAACAGTCAAAGATTTCAATTTGTTCTAATAAGGCACCAGCAACTTTCTTAACAGATTCGACAATCTCAATTGCCGGAATCTTATCCGAAATAACAAACGCCAAATCTCGACTGACTGCAGGAAATCGCGGCAAAGGCTGAAAATAAAGCACAGTAGGAATCAACGATTGAATCTGTTCTAAATCCAATTCTAATGCGAAAACTGATACTGGGATATCCATCATATCTAAAATTGATTTCTTTATCTCACCTAAATATCCTATTGCTTTATCAGCATATTTAATAACTACTGCTGAATTGTTGGCTAAGAATTTATTTGTCGTTTCTACAAAATTAATATCTTTAATTTTAAGATAATCGAATAATGCTTCAACAACTCCTTTAATGTTGAAATAATTGACTAAGGTTACTGGTTCCTGCCAAAATATTGGTTGCTGTTGTCCTAAGACAACAACTGCCAGATGATAATCTTCTTTAATCCCGTTGTTGAGATAAAAGACTTTACCGATTTCAAATAATCTTAAGTTCTTATTACCCCGACGATAATTATTGCTCACACTGTATAAAAGTGTGGGTAGAATCAAAGGTCGCAGACACGCAAACCTTTCGTTAAGCGGATTAGGAATTTTCACGATTAAATTTTCAGGGTCTGTAAATTCTCGTGCCGTTGTCTCGTCACAGAAACTGACCGTATAATTCTCAATAAAACCTTGACCAACTAAAAAATCGCGGATTTGACTTAACTGTTGTGAAGTCTTATCCTTGTAACCAACATCACTGCCTCGCAAATTAAAAACACTGGGTAGTTTATCATAGCCATAAATTCTGCCAACTTCTTCAATTAAATCAATCTCCTGTTGTAAATCTAAACGATATGATGGCACCTGTATTAATAGTCTATCATCTTTCTCAATAACATTGCAATTAATTTTCTGTAAAATATTTTTGATTTGGTTATCAGTTAAATTTAATCCTAACAGACTATTCGTGCGAGCCGGAGAAAGTTTAATTTGTATTCTCTCAAATCGGGTTCGGGTTTCCAATTTTTCTTTTATGACAACGCCATTGCTTAAATTAGCAATTAGTTGACTGGCTTCTAATGATGCTTGTTCTAAAATTTCTGAGTCAATGCCCATTTCAAATCGTTGCGATGCTTCAGTTTTTAGATTCAATTTTTTACTTCCCCGTCGGATTGTTTTCGCATCAAATCGGGCACATTCTAAAAGCACTCGTTTAGTAAATTTAGTAATTTCTGTATCAATACCACCAATAATGCCAGCAATTGCAACTGGCCTTTTACTATCGGCAATCACTAAGACCGATTCTGTTAACTCACGCATTTCACCATCAATCGTCCTAATCTTCTCCCCTTTTTGAGCAAAACGAACTCTTATTGTTTTGTCTCTTAAAGTATCATAATCAAATGCGTGTAAGGGTGTGCCATATTTCAGCATTATATAATTAGTAGCATCAACTACATTGTTAATTGGACGCAGTCCACCAGCAATCAAACGCCATTGAAGCCAAAATGGTGAAGGTTTCACTGTAATATCAAAAATCATTCGAGCGATATAATCCGGACATGCTGACTTATCTAAAACTTCCAGATTTAGTAAATCTTTAACTTGATACTTGTCTGATTCCGTACCAGAAATTGCTGATGGTTGACAAACCACTGCTTGTGCTTCCTCATAACTTAAGAGTTCATATGCTAAACCTTTCACACTCATCAAATCACTGCGATTCGGTAGAATCTCTAAATCGAGCACATAGTCATCTAAATAATCAAGCAAAGCACGGCCGATTTCATAATTAGGCTCAAGAACAATTGGTTGTCCATCATCACTTAAATTAATTAAATTCGGACTGAGTAATTTCAATTCTTTCGGATACAAGCCGACTTTATCATTCGGTTTGAGATTAGAAGCAGAAATGTTAATTTCAAAAACATTTTTACCATCCCAAATTGCAATCTTATTATCTTTAATTTCTTTTACTTCGGCAACAACAAAACCTTCTAAAGCCGTGCCAATTCGTTCAATCGTATTTACTGCAATACCCTTTTGGGTAAAAAGTTCAGCAATTGTTTGGGGACTTTGATTGCAATGTAAAAATTCATCCAGCCATCTTAAAGATAATCTCATAGACTTTTAGCATAATTATTTTCAAAAGATTTGTCAATAGAAATCTTTGAACATTCGCGAAGTTGATTTTTGCTCCAGAAACAAATTAAAGAATATATCTTGCATCTGTTAACAAGTAATCGGATGCTTATTAATCTAATAAAGCCTGCTAAGTGAAAATCTATTGGATGCTTAATTATGTTTTATCGGATATATATTGGAACTAATTTATCAAGGTCAGAAACATCAAAATTTAAGATACATTTAGCCGCATAGAATGCAACTTGAGAGGGAATGGGATATATTCGGTTGTAAATTAATAGATTATTGTGGGAATGTTTTTTAATCACATCTTGATACCTAATTAAACCACTACCAAAAACAATTGCATTTTCAGGAATTTTTTTACAAAATTCTTCCGGTTTCATAATCGTTGGTTCTGAAACTGGTTTGATGCCCTGATAGATTCGAAAATAAACCTCATTGCGTCTAATATCTAATACCGGTATTATAGTTCTTTTCTCATCCAATAAAATTTGGGGTAATGAAATAACCAATGCATCTAAGGTATTAATTCCTTTAATCGGAATATTATCAACAATGGCTAATCCTATAGCACAAGCCAACCCAACCCGTAATGAAGTAAACATACCTGGTCCAATAACAACTCCAATACCTTTAATATCCTTAGTTGTGATGCCTAAAAAGTCTAAACCATTTTTTAAAAAAGGAAAAATAGTTTCGTTATGATGAGCCGAAGTTTCCGCAACTATTTCATAAAGAACTTTATCATCTTTAATTAATGCTAAACCAGTCTCATTTTCAACCGTGGTAATGCCTAAAAAGTAGCCCGGCATCTATAGTTTTCGTATGTGGCAATTACTTGCAATAAATAGTCGTCATTAAATTAACTAATCACCCCTTCAATATCTTCTAAATTCAGGTATTCATCTGATGCACGAATCAATTCAACTGAAGTATATCCTTTACCCAGACCAATAACTGCGACTCTTTTGCCTTTTTTGGATAGCCAATCAACTAAAGCAACAAAATCACCATCACCGGTAATTAAAATTACTTCATCTAAATAATCTGCCATCGAGAGCACTTCTAAAGTGATTTCGATATCCATATTGGCTTTGAAACTACCATCTAATCTTTCTCGGACTGGTTTAGCAACAACGCGATAACCTTGAAATGAAAGCGCATCAATCAATCTTTGTCTTCGTTCATCTTCGCGTCTATACGGCACAAAAGCAATAAACTTATATTGTCGTTCTTCTAATTTCCACAATAACATAATATTTCTTCTGAGCATATCATAACGAACTTCTCTGCCCTGTCGTTCAAATGTTTCTTGAACATTTTGGACATCAATAAAAACACCGATTCTTGCCATATTAACTCCTTTAATTGTTTAAGGCACAGATAAGCAATGATTTTTTGCTTTGTCCGTGAATATTTTATATTGAAATAATTTTGAAAGACAAAACCCGCGGTATAAACCGCTATTAATTTAATAATAAAAAAATAAATATTAGTTATCCGAACTATCATTTTCATAAAGATAAAAACTTCACTATCATCTAAAATAATAATTCTACCAATCTATGATAATAAAAAAATCAATCGGCACTTGAATCATTATTGTCTTATCGATGAAACTTCGCCGGCATCTAAACTAATAATTCTGCCGACTTCGGTTCTTAAAATTAACCTACCTTGTTCATCAATATCAATTGCAGTTCCAGTTATTGTCTTAAACCGTTGAGAAACTTTTACTCTTTTTCCAATCACACTCGATTTATGTTTAATTTCTTGTAAGATTTCAGTGTAAGATTGAATGGTGTCATTGAACAGACTTTCCGATAAGCGATTAAGAATCTTATAGAGAATTTCACCTTGATTAAAATTAGTCTCTTTTTGTTTCGTCTTAAGAGTAATTAATTTAAGTGATGTCGCTTCCGCTAAATCATCAGGAAAATTCGTCTGATTGATATTTAAGCCAATACCAATAATCATTGTTTTCTTATCAGGTTTAGGCTTCAAGAAAGTCTTACCGATAGTTTCTGATAAAATTCCGCCAACTTTATAAAAACTATAATTATTATCTATATAAACTAAATCATTGGGCCACTTGAGATAGATTGGAATCAAAGTTAATTCTTCAATAACATCAGCAATAATTTTACCCGTATAAAGAGTCAACAATGTTAAAGGTGTCTTGTCGTGAGCGAAATTAACTAATAGGCTGAAATAGAGTCCATTTTCCGGTGAATACCAGGAACGGCCCAAACGACCTAATCCCTGTGTCTGCTGATTAGCAATAACAATCGCTTGAATGCCATAATGTCCATCAAGCGGAATTTCTTTGGCTAATTTTCGCATCTGGATCTGAGTAGAATTGATTGTCTCAAAAAGATAAATTCGACCAAATTGAGAAAGTCTTGACAGCAAATCACCAGAAAATTGTGACATATCAATCTAATTTTACTAATTTCTTTCTAATTGTCTGCTCATCTTTATCAACTTGAGCAAAATAGATACCGGCAATAACCTTATTTCCCAATTGGTCTTTACCATCCCAAACTAACTGATTAGTAGTAAATGCTCTGATTAATTGACCTGATGAATTA
This sequence comes from Caldifarciminota bacterium, assembly GCA_039801465.1. GTDB lineage: Bacteria > Hydrothermota > Tepidihabitantia > Tepidihabitantales > CAIPLT01 > JAOABV01. The sequence continues at coordinate 54,020 of JBDRUT010000011.1, read as the reverse complement.
TAGATTTTAATCGGCAGATTTTGATTGTTAGTTATTTGAATTGTTATTTCCGAGCGAAAAGGATTAGGATAAACTAATAAGAAATCTTTTGGTGTTTTTGCCAAAACCAATTCGTCTTCAACAACAGTTGATGGCGTCGTATTATAAAAAATATAATTGCCCGCAGAACTTGTCCAATTAGTTACTGCTAAATCCGGATATGCTGAGTATTGGTATTGAATAACAATCGTCTCGCCCATTGCCGGTGTATTTTGCAAAACTACCCAACCAGTTAAGATATCATAGCAATAATTAGTAAATGGTAAAGTAACATTTTGAACCAATACCGTTGGTCGATATTGAAGCGGACTTTTGCTCGTATAGAATAATTTTCTTGTGCCATTACTGATAAAAGTATCACATCTTGTTCGTAGATGACGGTTTCGGACATCACCAAAAACGATTGCTTCACTTACCAGAGTATAACCAGCAGACCAAGACCAAGTTGGTAAAGTATCTAAGATACCATTACGGTTTTCAAACACAACAATTGGTTCCCACCAACCACCAGCAGATAAATCCAAATAACCGTCATTATTAATATCAGCCCAAGCAACACACGAACAATAGACCCGATTGCGTAACATTGTGAATGCTGGAATTGGATTGATTTGACCTTGATTATTCTTAAACACTCTAATCCGACTGGAATCACCACTAAGTTGGCCATTGACTGCAACCGCAATATCAATCCAGCCGTCATTATCATAATCTGCGGTTGCAATGCGTAAAATCCATCCGCGTTCAAAGATACTCCAACTCGCAGTTGGTTCAATTGAGCCATTCTGATTAAAATAGATAGATAATTTTCTGCGATAGCCAACAATTAAATCTAAATAGCCATCGCGATTAAAATCAGCAAATCGGATGGCATCTGAAGGTGTTGAATCAGTAGCAACCCAGAAAGGCAAACTCTCAAATACTCCGTTATTATTACGATAGATTTTTGCTGGAGATTTTCTTGAAGAATACGCATCACCGGCTGAAACTGCCAAATCTAAGTCGCCATCTAAATCAATATCACCTAAAGCACAATCAAAAGAAGAATCGGTATCTGCTGAAAGCCAGTATGGTAAAGATGTCAAACTTGTTCCGGTGTTTTTATAGATGCGGGTTTTACAATCACCTTGTGGTCCTAAAAAAGCATTTGCCATATCCAGATTTCCATCGTTATCAATATCGCCTAAACAGAGATGACCAAACATCCCAGAATCTGCTGAACGCCAACTCGCCTGAGTTTCTAAATTACCATTATAATTATAATAGATCGCTTGTTTATTCAATGCCATATCATTGCCATTAGAAGTCCAGAAATCAATAAAACCGTCATTATTAATATCACCAAAACCGGCACCTGTCGCATAGTCATTATCAATTGAAGTCCAAGAAGGCGAATTAGGTAATGGAATTATTGAATAGAGCGATGTTGTAATAAAAAACACGCTCGCAAAAGATAAAAATCTTTTCATTGCGATTAGTATAAATAATAATGGTTAAAGCGTCAATACTTATGCATTCGGGAAGCAAAAATAAGTTCTCACAAGACAAAAATTGTAAGTTACTGAGAGCATAATTTAGAAGTCAAATCACTTAATACGCAAATTATTTCTAATTAGTAGAACAAACAAAGCGAAAATCAATAGTAATCCACCTGTAAATAAGAGCATAATCCTATAGGATGTCAAATCACTTAAAATGCCAACTATTATTGAAGTAATCACAAACATAATATTACCAGCAAATTCTTTAATGGAAAATATTCGACCACGAATTTCTGGCAAGACATCTTCTTGGAGAATTGTATTTTGAGCCACAATGATTAAAGAAAATATGATACCTCCAAGTAGCGCAACAATAATCAAAAAACTTTTGACAATCAAAAACGGACCAATAATAAATAAAACAGCATAGACTAAAAATCCCAAACCGATAATCTTAAATTTACTAATTTTTAGCGGAATAATTCCTACCGCCAAAGCCCCGAAAATCATTCCAATCGCCAGAATACCGCTCATAATACCAACACCAGAAGTTTTCCAATTCAAGACCTGTTGCACAAGAAAAATCAAGATAGTATAAGAGACACTGGCAACAAAAGTTATCATCGCAAAAGACAATAAGACAATACTGACAAATATATCTCGGCGCATTAAGATAAACACTTCTTTAATATCTCTAACTAAACTCACAAAAGTTTGAAAGAAATTAAACTCAGTTTTTAATTGTTGAATTTGATAAGGAATGTTTTGAGTAATTATGCCAAAGACCAATAACCCCGCACAGAGATGCGTACAGGCATTAAATATCATACCCCATTGCCAGCCGATTTTTTGAATCAAAAATCCACCTAAAACCATTCCAGCAACAGTAGCAAACCGACTGATAAACTGGTCTAAAGAATTTGCCATCAGCAATTTTCGTTTTGCCACCAGATTAGGTAAAAGTGCTGGTTTCGCAGTATTATTAAAAATATCAATTGTAAAAAATAATGTCACTACAATCCAAAACGGAAAAAAAGAATGTGTGCGTGCAATTAAGAATGGTGTGATTGCTAAAAGAATTGCCTGAATAATATGCGCCCGAATCATAATTGACCGTTTAGACCAACGGTCAACTAAAGCACCAATAATTGGTGAAAATAGAATTACTGGTAGTGTAAATGTTAAAGATGCTTTAGAAAATGCGGATACTTTACCAGGACTGGCAACACCGACTAAAGTAATCAAGAGCATATGAGTCAATCGGTCCCCAAACTGTGAGACTGAACCAGAACTAATCAGAAAAAGCAGATTGCGCAGCCTGAAAAGTTTCAAATAAGATTTAACATTTGAAGCCACACTTCCCAAAGTCTGTGATACAACTGAAGGTAAAAATCGTTGAAAAAATCTCTTAATCTTCACTCGGTTAGTTTATTAAGATACCGACTAAAGTCAAGAAAGACCTTTACAAAAAAAACTTGACAAAGAGGAATTTACATTTATTATGGTTCAAAAACCAAGATTTTTATAAAGGAAATCAATAATGACTAATGAACAAAAGTTTTATAATGAGTTAGAAAAGATTTTTATTGGGGTAAAAATTGAAGGTGAGTCGGGTTATATTAACCTGATGAGGATTAAATCCAATTATTATACCAAGGGTGTTTTTCCGAAGCTGAAGGAAGATATTGATAGAGCGGTAGAGCAGTGTTCTGATCCAGCGAAGTTTAAGGAGGAGTTATTTGAAAAGCTTTATACTTTTTTTAAGTCGTATTTTTCGGAGAGTGGTTCAGTGTATTTTAATTTTACACCGTCGGAAAAGGACATTTATGAGAAGGTATATACTGATGATCGGGATGTTGTTTTATTTTGGAAGACGCATATGCTTTATTATGTTAAGTCCGAGCGTTTGTTTAAGAATTTAGAGGTTGAGGTTAATGGATATAGGTTCTTTTTTGATGTTTCTCGGTTAGAGCATAAGAAGGCAAATGAAAAGCGGGCGATAATTTTTGAGTTCAAAGAAGTAAGAGATGACAATGTAATTGTTTTTGATGTTTTTTATTCAGAACGAGGTAGACTTACAAAAATTGAAGAGATTCTTAAATCATTAAAAAAAGAAGATATAAATATAACTGAAGAAATTTTAGAAAAGGCGTTTAGGGTATTTGAACAGCAGAGTGAGGTTGATTATTTTATTAACAAAGATGCTAAGAAGTTTTTAGAGGAGCAGTTTAATCCTTCGCTTTATCAGTATGTATTTAAAAAGCCGGAGAACGAATGGACTGAGGAGCGGATAAAGCAGCTTCAGGTATATAAGGACATTGCTTATAAAATTATTGCCTTTATAGCACAGTTTGAGGACGAATTGGTGAAGATCTGGAATAAGCCAAAGTTTGTGTTTAATTCTAATTATGTGATTAGTCTTGACCGGATTTATCAAAGGGATGGTGGGGTGGAAATAATTAGAAAGATTTTAAGGCATAATAAATTTACTGAACAAATTAAAGAGTGGAAAGAACTTGGGATTGTGGGAGGTGATTTTAATAAGAGAAATATACTTCGGGGTGATAATTTAGCGGACGAGTATAAGCATTTACCGATTGATACTAGGTATTTTAAGGATTTAGAGTTAGAGATTCTTGGTTTATTTGACAATTTGGATGAAAGTTTAGATGGCTGGTTAATTAAGAGTGAGAATTATCAGGCACTAAATACAATCTTACCTAAATTTAAAGAGAAAGTCCAAACCATTTATATTGATCCACCATTTAATAAAGAGCAGGATGCTGATTATTTTTATTCAGTAAAATACAAAGATTCAAGTTGGGCAACCTTACTTGAAAATAGAATCAGATTATCAAGGGATTTATTAAGTGATAAAGGTAGTATTTTTGTCCGATGCGATTATAACGGCAACTGGATTGTCAGACCCCTAATGGATGAGATTTTTGGGAAAGAGAATTTTAGGAATGAAATAATAATTAGTAGAACAAAAGCAAAACAAGAAGTAGGAAATCAATTTGTACAACAGACTGAGAGTTTGTTTTTTTATTCAAAATCTGAATATCTGATATTGAAAGAAATAGAAAGGCCAAGAAGTCCAGAATGGCATCCCTTGCTTCATTTTCCCAGGGCCGATGAAACTCCCAGAATTATTTTGGGCCAAAAATTTTATCCTCCGAAAGGACGAAGATGGGCCCTGTCTCAAAAAAGAATTTCAAAATTTGAGGAAGAAGGCAAAATAAGAATCAATAAAGATTTAAGTTATGTAGATTGTAGGGGTAGGATAATCAAAGGTGTTCCTGAACTACTATATGATACAGAAGTGGTGGGAAACGAATGGATTGACATATCCGGTTATAGTCAGATTCATCATTTCCCCACTGAAAATTCTGAGATTCTCTTAAAGCGTGTTATAGAATCAACATCTAACGAAGGCGATTTAGTTATGGATTTCTTTTTAGGAAGTGGCACAGCAACCGCAGTAGCACATAAACTTAAAAGAAAATGGATTGGGGTTGAGATGGGAGAGCATTTCTGGACGGTAGTTTTGCCACGAATGAAAAAAGTTTTGGCTTATGATAAATCAGGAATATCAAAAGAAAAGGATGTTAAGGAAAAATATAATGAAGATAAAGCCGGCGGATTCTTTAAGTATTATGAGCTTGAGCAATATGAAGATGCCTTAAGAAAGGTGAAGTATCAGAATTCGGAATTGTTTGAAAATCCGTATCAAGATATTTATAACCAGTATATTTTTATGAAAGATAAAAAGATGCTTGATGTCTTAGAAGTTGACTATGAAAATAATAGGGTAAAAGTTGACTTATCAAAGCTATATTCAAAAGAAAGAGACGGCAAAGAGATAGACATTGCTGAGACTCTATCTAACTTAAAAGGTAAATGGATTAAGAAAATAACAAAAGATAGAGTTATCTTTGAGGATAACACGGAAATAGACTTGAATAATCTTGATTATAAAGAGATAAAACCGTTGATTTGGTGGGATTAAAATTTTAATCAATGGCTAAACCATTATTACAAAAAATAGTTGAAGATTTTCGTTTTGAGGATTTACCGTCGAGCTGGAATTCATTTGATATAGAAAAATTCTCAAAGAATAAGAAGTTATGGGACTATCAGCAAGATGCTGTGAAGAATGCGATAAAAGTATTGTATAAATATTATGAGGATTTTGTTGATTATTCAGAAACCGAGTCAAATGAAGTAAACCAAACAAGAAAAGAAAGACTCTGGCAATTATATTTAGATAACGGATTGAACGAAGACATTGATATAAGATTAGATAGACGGAAAAGAAATATTTGTAATTTATTGACTGATTATTACTCACCTCAAAACAATAAAGTATCATACCAGAATTTTATTAACCGGATGTGCTTTTGGATGGCAACCGGTAGCGGTAAGTCCTTAGTAATTGTTAAATTAATTCATAACTTAATTGAATTGATAAGGCGCAATGAAATTCCTCCTTGTGACATTCTATTTTTAACTCACCGTGATGATTTAATATTACAATTAAGAAAACATGTTGTTGAGTTTAATACTGTAAACGAACCACATATTATCCTACACGAATTAAAAGAATATCCTGAAGTTAAAAGACACGGCGACCTGTTTGGTATTCCAGTGTTTTATTATCGCTCTGATAATTTATCCGATGAACAGTTTGAAAAAATAATCGATTTTAAGAACTATGATAACGAAGGTAAATGGTATATCTTCTTAGACGAAGCTCACAAGGGTGACAGAGAAGATTCTAAAAGACAACATATTTATTCAATTATATCAAGAAATGGTTTTCTGTTTAACTCGTCGGCAACTTTTACTGATATCCGCGATATTATAACTTGTGCGTATGAGTTTAATCTATCTAGTTTTATCAATGCCGGTTATGGTAAACATATCGCAATTCTTAAACAAGAGATGCGGGCTTTTCGAGATAATGAAGACTATTCCGGCGAAGAAAAACAAAAGATTGTCTTAAAATCTTTAATAATATTGACTTATGTGAAAAAATTTTATGAAAAGATAAAAAAAGTAAAGGATGATTTATATCACAATCCGATGATGTTGACATTAGTCAATTCGGTTAATGTTGAAGATGCGGATTTGAAATTATTTTTCAGGGAATTAGAACGAATTGGAAAAGGCGAAATAACTGATGATGTTTTCAACACCGCAATTGACGAACTCTGGCAAGAAATAAAAGAACAGCCAGAATTGATGTTTGAAGATGGAGAGCGGATAAAATTTAATGAATCAGTTTTTAAGGGTATTACTCCAAAAGACATATTAAAATATGTGTATAATTCTAAAACCTTCGGGGCAATTGAGGTATCATTCCGTCCATCGGATAGAAAACAAGTTGCGTTTAAACTCGCAACAACGAATAGACATTTTGCATTAATGAAAACTGGCGATATGCCAAATTGGTTAAAAAATGAACTGTCAAGATTTCAAGTTAATCATCGGTTTGAAGAAGAAGGATTTTTTGAGACTCTTAATAGAGAAGATTCTGATATTAATATCTTAATGGGTTCCCGGGCATTTTATGAAGGTTGGGACTCCAATCGACCCAATGTCATAAATTATATTAATATCGGAATTGGTGAAGACGCCAGAAAATTCATTTTACAATCAATTGGCCGAGGTGTGAGAATTGAACCAATTAAAAATAAAAGAAAACGAGCATTGTCATTATATAATGCTAAAGAACTAGATGAAACTATATTTAATAACATAAAAAATAAAGTAAAAACAATTGAAACACTATTTATTTTTGGCACGAATCGTCAAGCATTACAAGAGATATTAACAAGATTAAAAGAACAGAAAGGCACCGAAATTACGATTGGACATTTATTTACAGTTAATCCCAATTGCCAACAACTTCCTTTATTAATTCCAGTTTATAAAGAATCAGCACAGCCAATTTATAAAAAAGACATTAAAACTAAATTTGAAATTAACCAAGATGAATTAGCGTTACTGGAGAGTTTTATTAATTATCTTGAAGATGATAGAATTTTATTGATGCGATATAATACCGATCTTGAAAAACTAAAAGTGCTAAAGGAAAGTTTACAAAACCAAGACCATTTCTTGGTCGTTACAGATAAAAAGTATAAAAATCTTGATATTCTCTTGCAAAGAATTTTTGATTATCTGGGATATATTCCAAAAGAATTTGAAAGATTAAAAGAATTAGAAAAAGAGATAAGGCATTTTGAGAATATTAAGGTTGAACTAACTGATATTACAGACCTCCAGAATAAAATTAATATGATTAAAGATTTTCCGAGATTAAAACATGAATTAAGTAATCTGTATGGTAAAATTTCCCCTGATGAATATACGACTCGAGCACAGCGATTAAAAGATGAAGAAACTTTTGAAACTAATAATAAAAGGATTAAAATTAAATATATTGCGAATCATTATTACTTGCCCCTTATTATGTCTGTAGATGAAAAAATTGCTTATATTAAGCATATTATAACTGTTGGAAGTGAAAGAAGATTTATTGAAGACTTAGAAAAATATTTAAATGATTCTAAGAATAAATTTAATCAATTTGACTGGTGGATGTTTAGCAAGATTGATGCTTCTTTAGACCAAGTGTTTATTCCTTATTATAATCCTAAAACAAATCGAATCGACTCATTCTATCCTGATTTTATTTTCTGGTTGAAAAGAGATAATGATTACATAATATTATTTGTTGACCCAAAAGGCACTGAACATACTGCATATTTAAGAAAGATTGATGGTTATAAAGAATTATTTGAAGCCAATGGTTCTGAAAAACAATTTTCTTATAATGGTTATAAAGTAAAGGTCAGCGCTAAAATAAGACCCGATGATGTTGCGAAAGTTCCTCAAGAGTATAGAAAATACGCGTTTGATAATGTTCAGGATATTTTATAACAAAAAATTCGAGAAATATACAATCAAAAAATCTTTGATTAGAATCCGGTATTTTTTTATATAATTTTTCCGAATAAAGAAACTGGTTTGGGCAAAGGTGATTATTTTGGCAAAGCAAGCGGTAACCTGCTAAACAACCTAAACGATAAAATAAGAATCTAATTTAATGCTATGTTAAATGATATTTTAACTGATGTTTTCTGAGATGTTTTAATCGGCATTATAATAGAAATGAAAAATGAAGAACTTTTTGATATTCTTTTCCTAAAACTTCTTGCTACACCAGGCAGCAGGGGGAATCATACCATCATTTTTACGATTTTTCGCTTTACTCTCTGTAATTCAACGAGTTAAATAAAAATTGCGGTTAATTTTTTATTATATTATTCGTATAACTTTTTGAGAACTGAAAATTATTGTAGAAATACTAAAACTTGAAGTCTTAAATGCAAAGATAAGTATTCTGTTAAAAGGTTAATCCTTTTATCCGAAGATTCTCAAATTTGGAAAATTCTATTTTTGTTGTGTAAAATCAGATTGACAGATTGTTTTTATTGACTATAATAAAATTATACGCCGGGGTGGTGGAATTGGCAGACACATACGTTTGAGGGGCGTAGGCTTTCGAGCGTGCGGGTTCAAATCCCGCCTCCGGCATTTTTTTATTTATCGCCATAAGCATATTGTAAATGATACCAAAACGAGCAATTATTCTTCTTCTTGACGGTGTCGGAGTTGGTGAACTGCATGATGCGCATCTTTATAATGACCAAGGTTCTAATACTCTAAAAAACTTATCAGAAAAGATTCCAAATTTTTGTCTTCCCAATTTTGAAAAACTGGGTTTAGGTAATATTATTGATATTAAAGGTGTCAAAAGGAATGATTCGGCTTTAGCATCTTATGGCAAAATGGCTGAGTGTTCACCAGGCAAAGATTCCACTTCTGGTCACTGGGAACTTATGGGTGTGGTCTTAAAACATCCATTTCCAGTATATCCCCAAGGATTTCCCAAACAGATTATCAGTAAGTTTGAGAAGATAATCGGCAGAAAAGTGCTTGGTAATATTCCGGCTTCAGGTACTGAGATTATTAATCGGTTAGGTGAAGAGCATTTACGAACTGGTTATCCAATTGTCTATACTTCTGCGGATAGTGTATTTCAGATTGCCGCACATGAAAATGTGATTACACCACAAGAATTGTATAAGATGTGTGAAATTGCCCGAAAGTTATTAAAAGGCAAACATTCAGTTTTAAGAGTAATTGCCCGACCATTTATCGGTACTCCAGGAAACTTTATTAGAACTCCACGACGCAAAGATTTCTCTTTACCACCACCTGAGCCAACATTATTAGATTTTGCTAAAGAGTATAATTATGAAGTTGTTGCTATTGGTAAAGTCGACGAACTTTTTGCTCATCAGGGTTACACGAGTTCTTTTCATTCGGTTAATAATATGGAGTGTTTCGATTTTACTTTACAAGCAATGGAAAATACTAAAAATGGAATTATCTTTACTAATTTTATTCAGTTTGATATGGACTGGGGACATCGTAATGATTGTCAAGCATTCTATCAAGGTTTATTAGATTTTGATACAAGACTTCCGGAAATTTTGCAGCGACTTAGGGATGATGATATTCTATTTATTACTGCTGACCATGGCAATGACCCAACAACTCCTTCAACTGACCATTCAAGGGAGTATGTGCCGGTTTTGGTTTATGGCAAAAAGATTCGCGCTGGTGTCAACTTAGAAATAAGAAAGACATTTGCTGATTTAGGACAAACAATTGCAGAGTATTTACAATTACCACCATTGAAATATGGGGTAAGTTTTTATCGGGAGATAAGACTATGAACAAGATTGATGAATTAATCAATGCAGCAAAACAAGCAGCAAAAAATGCATATACACCCTATTCTAAATTTAAGGTTGGCTCAGCACTTTTAACTAATAGTGGCAAAATATTTACTGGTGCTAATGTGGAAAATGCATCTTATGGTTTAACGGTCTGTGCCGAACGAGTTGCGGTGTTCAAAGCCGTTTCTGAAGGTCAAAAAAAATTTAAGGCGATTGCGATTTATACTAATACTAAAGATTATACTTTTCCTTGCGGTGCTTGTCTTCAAGTCTTATATGAGTTTAGTCCCAAAATCCAGGTCCTGATCACGAATAAAAGCAAAAAGTCAAAAGTGTTTTCTCTATCTCAACTTCTTCCCTATCCATTTTAGAAAAAAACAGAAGATTTATTTCGATTTTTAGGACTGAAGTAAGATAAAAGATTTTTTCTATCTTCACCTATATGAATTTAGTTCAAAAATAAAACTCATAATCACGATTAAGAGTAAAAAACTAAAACTATTTTCTTTATCTCAGCTTCTACCTTATCCATTTAGGTAAATACAAAAATAAAAGGGCTAACAATAATGTTAGCCCTGATTTAGTTTTATTGATCTATTATCCTTTTGGCGGTTTTGGAATAAACCCTTGTTTCATTAGCGCTTGAGACATCTTGCGTGCATTCTTAATTGTTGTCTCTGCTTTCTTATATAACTGCTCGCGAGTCATTGTAATACGAGCAACACCTTGTTCAATTGCTTTCATACCAACTGCAACTGCTTCTCGGGGAAATACTTCCCAATCATCCATTGTTGGAATTAGATAGTCTTCTCTTAGACCACGGTCTTCAGCAACTTTTGCCAATTCCACTGCTGCGGCAATACACATCTCATCAGTAATTGTTCTTGCATTAACATCTAAAGTGCCGCGGAAAATACCAGGAAATCCTAAGGAGTTATTAACTTGATTGGGAAAATCAGAGCGTCCAGTGGCGACGATTTTTGCGCCGGCTTCTTTTGCTTCCCAGGGCCAAATTTCCGGAATCGGATTAGCACAAACAAAAAGAATCGGGTCTTTTGCCATTCGTTGAATCCATTCTTTTTTTATGGTGTCTGGTCCGGGTTTCGAATAACCAATTACAATATCCATTCCTTCCATTGTAAGAGGAATTGCGTCTTCAATGCGTTCTGACTTACGACCTTCGGCATTAGTTTTTATAATTAAGTCTTTGGTATAGGCAAAATGTTTTTCAAAATCTGGTCGGTCTTTGTGCACAATACCATAGACATCGCACATCACAATTTTTGCTGGGTCAAAACCATAAGCAACCATCACGCGTAAACAAGCAATACCTGCAGCACCTGCGCCAATCATACCAACTCGAACTTTTTTCGGGTCCTTGCCTACAATTTTTAAGGCATTGATTAAACCAGCAACAGTTACTGCAGCAGTTCCTTGTTGGTCATCATGCCATACAGGAATATTCAGTTCTTTACGAAGGGTATCAAGGATATAAAAACATTTTGGTTGCTCAATGTCTTCAAGATTATATCCACCAAAACAAGGCTCAAGTAGTTTGGCACATTTAATAAATTCTTCCGGGTCTTTGGTTCTAATTGCAATTGGCACGGCGTCAACTCCACCGAGATATTTAAAGAGTAATGATTTTCCTTCCATTACTGGTAATGATGCTTCTGGTCCAATATCACCCAGTCCTAAAACCCGAGTGCCATCAGTAAAAACCGCAATCGTATTAGCGCGGTTAGTATGTTCCCAGACTTTTTCCGGATTGGCTTTAATATCTTTACAAGGTTCGGCAACACCTGGGGTATACCAAATGGCGAAGTCATTAAAATCTCGGATTGTGCACTTCGGTGCAACTTGAATCTTACCTTTGAAAAACGGATGAAGTCTCATCGCATCTTGACCAGGTTTTTTGGCTAAAGCAATTCGTTCTTCTGGTGTAAGTTCTTTTGGTTTTTTACTTATCGTTTTCTTTATCTTCTTGACTTGTTTTTTTGCCTTCTTAATTGACTTCTTCTTTTTTTTCATTTAATCCTCCTGAAATACTTATTTTAATAACTATTTCGCGTTTACTGGTTTTGGTGACTTAATTAAAAATGTCAATATTGCTGCGATTAAACATAATGCACCAGTAACAATGAACGCAAATGTATAGCCACCAGTTAATTCTTTAACTCTTGGTGCAAAGATATTACTTAAAAGACCGCCAACACCATATGCAGTAAACACAAAACCATAATTCACACCGACATTTTTTGTACCGAATAAATCAGCAGTAATTGCTGGAAATAGAGCCAGATAACCACCAAAACATAACCCGACTAAAGATATTCCTATCCAATACCAAGATTGAAATCCGGAAATCAAATTATATGAAATAATCGCTAATCCGCAAATAAGAAATATTAAAAATAAAGTTCTCATTCGTCCAAATGAATCAGAAATTCTTCCCCAGAAAATTCTACCCACGGCATTAAATATTGCCAGTAAACTAACACCTAATGCTGCAGTCTCTTTAGAATACTGAGCCAGTTCTTGACCAATCGGTGAAGTTTGTCCGATTACCATTAGTCCACAAGCACAACCAATAAAATACATCAGCCATATTAAATAGAATTTACCGGTTGATAACATTTCACCTGCACTGAAATCTACTTTTGAAGTCGTAGTTATTATTGGTGGATTCCATCCCGCAGGTTTATATCCTGATGGCGGATTTCTTAATATAATACCGCCGATAAAAACCAAAATAAGAAATACAATTCCGAGCAAGCGAAAAGTATTAAAAATTCCAACCGAATCAATCAGACTTCTTGCAACCGGTCCGACAATTAATGCTCCTGCTCCAAAACCAGCAACAGAGAGACCAGTAATTAAACCTCGTTTATCTGGAAACCATTTAACGCCGGCTGAGATTGGGCAGACATAGGCAATACCAATACCGATACCAGAAATTACACCATAGAATAAGACAATTGCAAAAAGACTTTTTGCAAAACTTGCCAAAATCATACCTAATCCTAATAAGATTCCGCCTGCAATTGCAATTTTCGGTCCGGATTTATCTTGCCATCGTCCGCCAATAATAGTTGCTAAAGCAAAGAAGATTAAGACAAACGAGAATGGTAGAGATGCTTGAGTTGGAGTCAATCCTCTTTTTACAATTATTGTATCCCCTTGAATTGAATTTATTTTTGTTACAACATTTTTTTCTTTTTCATTGTAAGTTAGTTTCCACAGGTCGCCAGTTCTAATAGCAATCGAATCATTTAACATCAATTCTTCGCCAGCACCACGGACCAGTAATGTGTCAAATTTCTTTACTTCTGAGACAATGATTGATTTAGTAACCAAAGGTTGTTGCTCCAATGGCTTTCTGAACACACTCCAAGCATAAATTGCACCTAAACATAGTTGGATAATAATTGCCGCAAAAACAATCCACCAACGGTTGAATAGTTTATTATTGTTCATACTTACTCCTTAAAATGAAAGAGGCAAGAAGCAAGATGCATGAAGCAAGAAAAAATTACAGGGTTTGCCATTTCCTAATAAGACCTTGTATCATTTTGCTTATATCTTCATAACCTTTTATAAATTTATCATGTATCGGTTTCGTGATATAGTTGCAGTCGTAAGCAAAATCTAACCAGACTTTAGTCTCTTCGCAAGACCCTATTGAATCTATTAGATGTCGTTTAAATACATTTTCATACTTACGTTTTGACCAACCTTCAACAATATTAGCAGAAACAGAACGAGACGAATTCCGAATTTGATTTTTTAATGCATATGTCTCACTTTTAGGAAAGTCCTTTGAGATGGAAAATATTTCCATTGCTAATTTATAAGATAACTTGTAAATCTCAAGGTCTTTATAGCTTCTTATCAAATCCGCGTTATACTATCTTAAAACTAACTTCTTTCGTCATGTCCTAAATTAACTGAAGTTCGTATAATGCATATGTCCAGGGTTGTTTAAAATCTTTGCGAAAGTCTATTCCCTATTGAAATCATTGATTTCCTATTTGTTTTGTGCGGTCAGTGTTTCCAGTAGCACTTTTTCAGAACTCTATTAATCTTAAAACTAATTTCTTGTTTCATTTTCTAAACCGCAGAAATTGGTATAATATGTTTAGCAAAGGTTCTCGTTATAATCTCTTAATTCTAACTTCTTGCTTCATGCCTCTTGCTTCTCTTTTTATTCTTCCAAAGTTGATATATCGCCGACCGGTTTACCTAATGCTTCGGCTTTAAGTAATCGTCGCATAATTTTACCTGACCGTGTCTTAGGTAATTTATCGCGGAACTCAATCTCTTCCGGCCGAGCAATTGGACCGATTTCTTTACCAACCCAATCTTTGAGTTCCTTTGCCAGTTCTTCTGATGGTTTGAAACCGACTTTAAGTGTTACATATGCTTTAGGCACATCTCCTTTAACTTCATGGGGAATACCAATGACCGCTGCTTCAGCCACTGCCGGATGAGCAACTAATGCACTTTCAACTTCAGCAGTTCCTAAACGATGTCCGGCAACATTTAGCACTTCGTCTGCACGTCCCCTAAACCAGAAATAACCATCTTCATCAATTGTACAAGAATCACCAGTAAGATAAACACCAGGGAAACGAGACCAATATACTTGTTTATATCTTTCTGGATCTTTATATAGAGTTCTGAGCATTCCGGGCCAGGGTGCTAAAAGCACAGCAAAACCATTCTCATTGGGTTTAATCGGTTTACCTTCACTTGTATAGACATCGGCTTTAACACCAGGAAAAGGTTTTGTTGCTGAACCTGGTTTTAATGGCGTAATTGGTAAAGGAGTAATCAGAATATGACCGGTTTCAGTTTGCCACCAAGTATCCATAATCGGACAACGCTCACCACCAATATATTTATAATACCAACGCCAGGCTTCAGGATTAATCGGTTCGCCAACACTGCCCAGTAGTCTTAAACTTGACAAGTTATACTTTTGCGCCCATTGCTCGCCATATCTCATATGCATTCTAATTGCCGTTGGTGAAGTGTAAAACACAGTCACTTTTTCTCGTTCAATCATCCTCCACCATCTGCCAGCATCCGGATAGTCCGGTGCACCTTCATAAAGCATTGAAGTTACACCAAGCATTAATGGTGCATAAACAATATAACTATGACCTGTCACCCAACCAATATCTGCTGCACACCACCATATATCATTTTCTTTTAAGTCAAAGATAAACTTTAATGTTGCATAGCATCCAACTGCGTATCCGCCGTGGACATGCACAATACCTTTAGGTTTACCAGTAGTGCCTGATGTATAAAGCGTGTATAATATGTCTTCAGAATCAAGTTGTTCGGTTGGACATTGGTCTGATTCGTTAGCAGTTAATTCGTGCCACCAGAGATCCCGTTTCGGTGTCATTGAAACTTTTGAATTTGCTCGATTAAAGACGATAATATGTTGGACACTGGGACAGTCTCTTACTGCTTCGTCAGCATTATTTTTTAAAGTCACTAATTTACCACGACGATAGGCACCATCACAGGTAATTAATATTTTGGCTTCAGCATCAAGAATTCGGTCTTTTAGTGAACCAGCACTAAAACCAGAAAAGACAACTGAATGAATTGCTCCGATTTTAGCACAAGCAAGCATAGCAATGGGTAATTGTGGTATCATTGGCAAATAAATCGTCACACGGTCGCCTTTGGTAACACCAAGTTTTTTTAGCACATTAGCAAATTTACATACTTCGCGGTTAATGTCAGCGTAAGTCCACCGCTCAACTTTTTCATTTTCAGGTTCCGGTTCATAAATATATGCAAGTTTATTTGCAGTTTTAGTCTTCATATGCCGGTCTAATGCATTGTGAACAATATTAAACTTGCCACCCAAAAACCATTTGGCAAAAGGTAAATTCCATTCCAAAACTTTGTTAAACGGTTTATACCATTCTAACTCTTTAGCCATCTCACCCCAAAACCATTCTTGGTCTTGTGCTCGATTAAGTAATTCGTCTAATGTCTTTATGCCGTGTTTTTCCATAAATTTAGTTACATTAGCATTTTTTACCAGATTTTCTGGGGGATAATAGATTTCTTTATTATCAGCCATAAATGTTCCTCCTGTTTTTTATTTAATCTAATCATTATATTTTGTTTTCAATAAGCCTCTAAGACATTGAAATGCAAAAACTAACATATCCATATGATTTTATGCCTTAGAAGCAAAATAAATTGCAGATAACCACAAACAAGCAAATCACGATTATCAAAATACTTGTATTGAATCATTTTAAATCTTTTCATTCTAATTAAAGTTTATTAAAATTAAAGTATAATAAAAAAATATAAAATGTCAATTAATGAATTGGAAGCCATTATCAATAATTCCTCGATAATAATTTTTTGCCGCTAGAAGATATTTTGTGTAGCAACAAATAAACCAATGCGCATCTAATATTAATTCATTGTGAATAAAGTAATATAAATATTACTTACTGTCAATAAAAAGTTGTTAAACCTTCCTTCAATTCATTTAGATATTGACAAGTAGTAAATCTTAAGTAAAGTCCTATACAATGATAAGAGTTTTTCGCGGACGAATACTTAATTTTCTTGATGGAAATAATTTTGAAGATTATCCGGATGGGTTTTTGGCAATTGATAATAATGGTAAAATAATAAACTACGGCAAATGGTGTGAAAGATTTCAACATTCGTATTCTAATGCAAAAATTTTTAATTATCGCAAATTTATAATCCTCCCTGGATTTATTGATGTTCATCTGCATTTACCGCAACTGCATTTACGGGGCCGTTATGGAGAAGAACTCTTAAATTGGCTTAATAATTACATAATAAAAAGCGAACTCTCTGAATCTAATCTATATAAAATAAAAAAAGATATTAAATCTTTTTATTATGAAATGGTTAAAAATGGCACGACCACGGGTCTAATTTTTTCATCAAGTTCATTTAAATATACTGACTGGGCATTTAGAATTGCTCAAGATTTCGGTATTCGGGCTATAATTGGTAAATCGATGATGGATAATAAATTATCCCATTTTGCCGTAGAGTCAACTAAAAAATCTTTAACTGAGAGCATTGAATTATTTGAAAAGTGGAACGGAACGGATGGACGACTTTATTATGCATTCAGCCCTCGTTTTGCACCGGCAACAACCGAAATATTATTAAAATCAGTTGCTAAATTTTGTAAAAACAATAATGCATATATCCACACTCATCTTGCCGAAAACCGTAAAGAATTAAATTTAACAAAAAAACTATTTCCCCAATATAATTCATATACTGAATTATATTATCACACTGGAATTTTAGGTCCAAAGACAATTGTTGCCCATGCTATTCATCTGAAAGATGCAGAATATAAATTATTAAGTAAAACTCAGACTAAAGTTGCTCATTGCCCATCATCAAATTTCTTTTTGCATAGTGGACGGGCTAATATTGCTAAAATGGAGCAACTCAATATCACAATCGGTTTAGGTAGTGATGTCGGTGCTGGACCATCTTTTTCTATGTTTTCCGTGATGCGTGATGCTTATTATGTGAGAAAAATCTCTCCTCTCAAAGCATTCTACTACGCCACATTAGGTGGGGCTAAAGTATTAAGTTTAGACAATCTTATTGGTAATTTTGCTCAAAACAAAGAAGGAGATTTCATTATTGTGAAATATCCTACAAACTGTAATAAAAAAACAAAAACTGAAGAGCTATTATCCCAAATGATATTTTGTGGTGATGACCGTCTTATTGTGGAAACTTATGTTCGGGGTAAGAGACTATATTATCAGAAACTTTAATTGTTAAAAATTTTATAGGTTAAGTAAAATATTAGATACTTCCTGCTTTATCAGTAAAGATGCTAAGTAACTTCTTTTAACAATCTTTTAAGATTAGCCTTTATTACTGATTTAAAATCTTGTGATCGGAGATCGACTCCCTGAAATACCGCTGAAATCACACAGATGCCTTTTGCACCAGCCAGAAAAATCTGTTTTATATTTTCTGTTGTTATTCCACCAATTGCAATAACAGGGATTTTTACTGATTTAGTAATTGCTTTTAAGTTTTTTATGCCAATTACTGGTGCTGTCGGTTTGGTAATCGAAGAAAATATTGAACCAGCACTTATGTAATTTGCTCCTTCTCGTTCTGCTTTTTTCGCATCTTGAATATCTCTTACCGTCCTGCCAATAATTTTATTAATTGGTAAAATTTGGCGCGCATATTTCAAAGACATATCGTCGGCACCAAGATGAACTCCGTCTGCGTCAACAGCTTGAACAACATCAACTCTATCATTAATAATAAATTTGACAGAATATTTATTGATACAGTTCTTAATTATTTTGGCATCTTGTAACCAGACATTAGTAGCTGTATCCTTAGGCTCCCTAAGTTGAATCATTGTTGCTCCGCCTAAAACAATCGCCTCAGTTATTGGAATAAGATGTTTTCTTCCTATTGTTCCCGTGTCAATGATAACATAGAGTTTAGAGTCAAATTCAACGAGAAATTGCCGAGCCAACTTCTTTTCCAAATCATAAAGAACAAATCTTACCTTTTTGAAAAATCCTGATATTCTTCGGTTGCGAATCTTAAAAATTTCTTCTAATACCCGCGCCGATTCTTGACATCTTTTGATATTTGCAGTAAAGACATCAAAAATTGAAGTTCGGCTCATCTTATCAAAATTTTCTTGGCGGCCTAAATCATCTTCGCTTTTACGAAACCAAATCACATCTTTTCTGATTTCATTTTCAGTTTTCCTAATCTCATTTTTTAGGTTTCTAATCAAAAATAAGTTATCCTTGTCTTCCAAATAAAACCGGCAAATTTCTTCAATCACTCTTAAACCTTCGGAAAGTCGGTTAAGATTAACATCAATTATTCGGTTCATAAATTTATCTTCAACAAACGCTGATTACTTTTTCTTTCTAATCGCTTTTGTCAAAAGCCAAATACCAAAAATAATAACTAGCAAGGGCCAATCTCGATGGAAAGCAAGCAGACCGATATTGCTTAACCATATCCAAAGCCCAATTATTAGAACAATTAATGGGAATAATATTCGTTTCATTTCTCAATTCTCCGTTTCTTTGTAATTGTCTCAACCAGTATAAGAACACCGATAATAACCAAAACTAAAGGCCAGTCACGTTTAAAAATAATCCGGAAATTAACTACATTAAGTTTTGATAACCAAATCATAAGTCCCAATAAAATAAGAATCAATCCTTCAATAATTTTTGTAATCATTTACGCTCCTAATTTAGCAGGTGCAACATGCTTTAAAATGTATACATAAATTATACTAAAAAATCAAGCAATTTTTCTTATAAATATTAAAATTCAAGACATTAATATAAAATGTCCTTAATCAGATGGTGTGACTCCCTCAAGGTTTTTGTAGAATTAAAGACATTCCATCTTTTAATTGGGGCAAAGTAAACTTCTGCACAAATCCGTATATCTTTTCAATTTTTGACAGTCGATTAAAATAATTGCTATATTTAAACCAATACACATTATAACCAATTTTTTGGGCAATCGTAAATAATTCGTTCTTGGTATATTCATGATAATGACCAGGATTAAGCATATCTTCTCTAATCATTTCATACGGATTCCTACCAATTAAAAGAGTTATTCTTTTTAATAACGATGCTGCATTGGGTGTCTGTATAACAAGAAATCCACCTGATTTCAAAAATGAATCGATAAACTTTAAAACCAAAATTGGAGAAGTGTATAGGTGTTCAATTACTTCGGCTAATATTATTATATCGCACATCGGAACTTTTATCCACTGTTTTTGATCTTGGCTATTATTCAAATCAAAAACAAAATGATTATTTTTATTATAATTAACACCTATAGGAAAATGGCCTCCCCTACTTGCAATCGCATCATAACCCAGAGTAAAAATTTGGTCTTCAGGGAAATTTTTCTGTAAAATCTCTGTAAAAAAAGATGGACCAACATCCATAATTTTAATATTTTCGGGAAATAAGGTTCTTAAATGTCTAACAATATCTAAAAGTAGCACATATCGTTTTGAATGATATTTTAAGTAGCGATATGATTCTTCATTAAGATTGAGTTTTAGAAAATATTGTTCGATCTCAGTAGCAGTTTTCATATCACTATTCAATCATTAGTAAAATCGCCATAACGGCAATGCCCAACAAAATGAAAATGAATTGCAATAAAGAGACTGATATTTTTACATCATGGTGAAGTTCAGGTATCAAATCCGAACCAGCAATGTAGATAAAGCCTCCAGCAGTAATTGGTAACAGAACCATCGAATAATTTCCAATAAAAGGACCGATTATTAATGATAACAAAACACCAACAAATGCGCTTAGGGCAGAAAGGAAATTATACAGCACTGCTTTTCGGGGAGACAATCCGCCATGAATTAAAATTCCAAAATCCCCAATTTCTTGTGGTATCTCATGTAAAATAACTGCTAAAGTTGTTGTGATACCGATGGCGATACTTACTCCATAACTCGCACCAATAATCATTCCGTCAATTAAATTATGGATTGCGTCACCAATTAAATTCATTGTTACTACTGGATGGGGATGTTCATCAGATGTGAGAATATGACAATGTCGCCATCTTAAGAATTTCTCGAGCACAAAGAATACCAGAATTCCTAACATAACTAATAATGGCACTTGCAAATTTATGCCTAAATGTTCAAATGCTTCTGGCAACAAATGGAAAAAAGCATCACCAAATAATCCGCCTACGGCAAAACTAACCAAAAAGAGTAATATTTTCTTAAGTACTTCTCTTCTCATCGCTAAAGTCAAAATACCGACTAATGATATCAGACTTACAACTGCGACGCTACTTAAAGAATATAACCAGACTTGTACCATGTTTTTCCTATACAATGTTGACCTTTTATCTTGGTTTATAAGTTCTTGTCTTTTCCCAGCCTTCACGCCATTCAATACGGTCAGAAATAATCCTTAATAGGCAATAGTCTTTTGAATTCGGTCCGTCAGAAAAATACTCTTTCAGATTAAACGGTGCTATGTTCCAAATTCGTATTTTCTGTTTGTAGTCATTTATGATTTTTGCTTTACCAAAGACAATCGCCGATTTGTTACCATTAGGATATTCAACAAAAGCAAGGCAAATATTAGGATTTTTTCTAATTTGCTTTACTTTTTTTGAATTACTGAATGTGGTTATCCAGATTGACAAATCATTTTCTACGATTGGCGAAACTGGACGAATGACCGGTTTTGGGCCATCACAGGTAGCGAAATACGAAAGCATTGCAATCTTCTTCATAATCGCTACAATTTTCTTTTTATCACTTTTACTCATTATAACCTCTTTTCCGAAAATACAAAATTGTCTAATGAATTATTATCAACAATATTTTTGGCTTTGTCAACTTTATTTGTATTAATATTAAAAAAATCAGATTCTTATAAAAAATACCTAAAAATTATCTTAAGGTTATCTGTTTTTTTTGATAAAACTTATTGACTTTTATAATTTATTAGATAAACTAAATGGTAATTCAAAAATTTAGTTAAAATATAGTATTAGAAAATGGCACTTGTTTTGACTAACACTTTAACCCAGAAAAAGGAAGTATTTAATCCGCTTGGCGATACTGTTAAGATTTATGTCTGCGGAATGACTGTGCAAGGTGCACCCCATTTCGGACATTTACGAGCATATATTACTGCCGATGTTTTAATCCGATACTTGCAATTTCTCGGTTATAAAACAAAAGTCATTCAAAACTTTACTGATATTGATGATAAGATTATTGATAAGGCAATTGAAGAGAAAACCGATTATCGCATAATCGCTAAGCGAAACATTGATGAATATTTTGAAGTTGCGGATAAGATGAATATTAAACGAGCAGATTTTTATCCTTATGCTACTCAACATATTCAAGAAATCATTGAGTTAATCCAAAGATTAATTGATCGAGGTTTTGCTTATCAGTCCAATAATGGTGATGTCTATTTTGCGGTGGAAAAATTTGCTGACTATGGCAAATTGTCTAAAAAAAGACTTGATGATTTAGTTGCTGGTGCAAGAGTTGAAGTGCGTGAACATAAAAAGAATCCTGCGGATTTTGCTTTATGGAAAGCATCCAAACCCAATGAGCCTTGGTGGCAGAGTCCTTGGGGAAAAGGCAGGCCTGGTTGGCATATTGAATGTTCAGCAATGGCAATGTATCATCTTGGTGAGACGATTGATATTCATTTAGGTGGCGAAGACCTGATTTTTCCGCATCACGAAAACGAAATTGCTCAATCAGAAGCAGCAACTGGTAAACCATTTGTCCGTTATTGGATTCATAACGCAATGCTTAATCTTACTGGTGAAAAAATGTCAAAATCAACCAAGCACTTTATTACTGCTAAAGAATTACTCGAAAAATATTCGCCAAATGTATTAAGATTATATTTCTTAAAAGCCCATTATCGTTCACCAATGGAATTTGATTTTGAAATTCTGGATTCTACAAAAGATAGTTGGTTAAGAATTGAAGAATTCTTAAATCAAGCCGAAGAAGAAAACGCAAAAGAAAACCAAGATGCTGTATCCGATGAAACTAAAAATGCATTCAAAGAAGCAATGGATGATGATTTGAATACACCAAAGGCAGTTGCGCTAATCTTTGATACAGTCAAAAATGGCTTTAATGCGCTCCAAAATAATGACAAAAATACATTAAGCCAGGAATATACGAGACTATTATTCTTTCTCAATAATTTAGGGTTTAATACCGAGGCAAAATTACGAACAAGAAAAATTATAAAACAAACAATTTCTGTGACTTCGTCAAAAATATCAAAGGCATTATCCATTGCACAAAATAAGAATGAAAACGACATCGTATATTTGATAGAAAAAGGTCTGAAAGATAATGATTATCAGCTGATTATCATTGCTCGGGAATTAGCACGTAATAAAAAATTATTTGATATTGCCGATTTAATAAGAGATGGTATACAAGAATTAGGTTATATATTAGAAGACACTGACAAAGGAACAAGAATTAAAAGAAAAATTTAGGAGTAATAATAATATGATAAAAAATCTTAATAAATATATTGACCATACATTACTTAAACCTGAAGCATCAGAAAAAGATATAAAAAAATTATGTGATGAAGCAAAGCAATACAATTTCGCAACGGTATTTGTCAATCCCAGTTATGTAAAATTAGCATCAAAGTTATTAAAAGGTTCAAAGGTTAAAGTTGGCTGTGCGATTGGATTTCCTTTAGGCGCAACTACGACTGAAGTTAAAGTTTTAGAAGCACTTCAAGCAATTAAAAATGGTGCTGATGAAATTGATATGGTTATAAATATCGGTGCCGTAAAGTCGAAAAATTACAAATTCGTGGAAGATGATATTAAAAGTGTTGTTAAGGCAGTGAAGCCAATTGGAGTCAAGACAATTTTAGAAACTTGTCTTTTAACTGATGAGGAAAAAGTTAAAGTTGCCAAGATTGCTAAAAGGGCCGGTGCTAAATTTGTCAAAACTTCTACTGGATTTTCAACAGGTGGTGCAACAATTGAAGACATCAAACTCTTACGCAAAACTGTTGGCAAAAAAATGGGCGTAAAAGCATCTGGCGGAATTCGAGATTATAAAACTGCAATTGCTATGATAAAAGCCGGCGCCAATCGCATTGGCACAAGTGCTGGCGTTCAAATCATTGAAGGCGAAAAATTAGAAAAACGACAAGGCAAATTCAATTACTAAAATGAAATTAAAAAAAACCGATGTTTATATATCTTTATAAAAAATGTGTCATTCTGAATTAAGGGAAAAACTTAACACTTAGAATCATACTTTTTATGATTTTTGCTTAACTCAGGATGAAATCTGTAATTTGGTTATGATAAATTATGAAAGCCATTGTTAAAACCAAACCTCAAAAAGGTGCAGAACTTTTAGATGTTCCAATACCAAATATTGCTGATGACGAAATCTTAGTAAAAGTCAAAGCAGTTGGTATCTGCGGAACTGACATTCATATCTACAACTGGGACAAATGGTCACAAGAACGAATTGGTGAAAAAAAATTGCCACAAATTATGGGACATGAAATGTGTGGGATTGTAGAAAAAATCGGCAAAAATGTTCATAGCGTAAAAGAAGGCGACTATGTTTCAGCGGAAACTCATATCTATTTTCCCAAAGACTTTAATGCCTTATTAGGTCAAGTGCACGTCGGCGAACAAATGCAAATATTAGGTGTCGACCGTAATGGTGTATTTGCTGAGTACGTCAACATTCCTGAAAGA
Source organism: Caldifarciminota bacterium (assembly GCA_039801465.1). GTDB lineage: Bacteria > Hydrothermota > Tepidihabitantia > Tepidihabitantales > CAIPLT01 > JAOABV01. The sequence continues at coordinate 29,344 of JBDRUT010000011.1, read as the reverse complement.
GTCTTATGGCACAACGATAAAAATATTCCATACGAACTTGCTGCAATCCAGGAGCCATTAGGAAATGCTCTTTATGCGGTTTTAGGCGAAGATTGTGATATTGCTGGCAAATCAATGGTTATTACCGGCGATGGTCCAATCTCACTCTTTGCTGTTGCTATTGCCCGTTGTTGCGGTGTTGCTAAAATCTTTCTTATCGGAATGTCAGAAAAAATGATGGCAATTGCAAAGAGTCTTGGTGCTGACCATGTTATTTCAGTTATAAAGACTAAACGTGAGGACCGAATTGCTTACATCAAAGAACATACCTACGGTGTCGGTGCTGATATTGCTTTAGAAATTGTCGGTAATCAGGATTCAATAACTGATGCTTTCAAAATGGTGCGTAAAGGCGGAAGAGTTTCGGCTTTCGGAGTTTCACCAAATCAAATAGTAAATATTGATTATGATAATGATATTGTCTTTAAGGGAATTCAAATACATGGCATTTCGGGCCGCAAAATATTTGACACTTGGTATCGTGTACGTAATTTACTCTCCACCGGTCGTCTCGATATTAGACCAGTGATTACAGATATGATGCTATTAGAAAATTTTCAGTCCGCCTTTGATAAACTGACTGCGATTAATCGAGAATCAGCAAAGATTGTTATGTTCATTGATCAGAAAGATTTGAACGTAGCATTAAAGAAACACACAGAAAGTTAAAATTAAATATAAAAACCAATTGGAGGTATTGATGGCTTACGGAAAATTTCAAGAATTCTTACAACAAGAATTAAAATCAGTAAAAGAACAAGGATTGTATAAAGAAGAAAGATATATTTTAACTCCTCAAGGTGCAGATATAAAAGTTGAATACCCATCTGGTGCTCCCCCAAAAGAAGTTTTAAATTTTTGTGCCAATAATTATCTAGGTCTTTCAAGTCATCCTAAAGTGCTACAAGCTGCACGAGAAGCAATTGATAAATGGGGATACGGAATGTCATCTGTTAGATTTATTTGTGGCACTCAGGATATTCACCGCACTTTAGAGCGTAAAATTAGCGAATTTCTTAAGACTGAAGATACTATTCTTTATTCTTCTTGTTTTGATGCTAATGGTGGCTTATTCGAAACATTACTCAATGAACAAGATGCAATAATTTCTGACCAGTTAAATCATGCTTCAGTAATTGATGGTATTCGTCTCTGTAAAGCCGAACGATTTCGCTATGCACATTCTGATATGAAAGAATTAGAAGAGCACTTAAAAAATACACAAAAACACCGATTTCGGATGATTGCCACTGACGGTGTCTTTTCTATGGATGGGGATATTGCAAAATTAGCCGATATTTGTGAACTCGCAGACAAATATGATGCTTTAGTAATGATTGATGATTCGCACGCCACAGGATTTATTGGCAAAACCGGTCGAGGAACACACGAATATTGTGGTGTAATGGATCGAATAGATATAATTACTACAACTTTTGGCAAAGCAATGGGAGGGGCATCTGGTGGTTGCACCTCAGGTCGAAAAGAAATTATTGAAATGCTTCGCCAGCGGTCTAGACCTTATCTTTTTTCTAATACCCTCTCACCTATTATTGCAGCAACAACTGTTCAAGTAATTGATATGCTTTCCGAAACAACTGCTTTACGCGATAAACTCGAAAAGAATACAATGTATTTTAGAAAAGAGATGACCGAGCGTGGTTTTGACATAAAACCAGGTATTCATCCAATTGTACCGATTATGTTGTATGATGCAAAACTTTCACAAGATTTTGCTCGAGATCTATATTATGAAGGTATTTATGTTATTGGATTCTTCTACCCCGTAGTTCCTAAAGGACAAGCAAGAATTCGAGTCCAAATCTCTGCAGCCCATGAAAAAGAGCACATTGATAAAGCAATTGAGGCATTTACTAGAGTTGGAAAAAAATACAATGTAATAAAATAAACTAGTAAGACATACTTAATTTTTTTCACCATTATTTACATCTTCTGACAAGTATTTTTGAGTTTGTTGTTTCCGTAACTACTTCATTAATTTTTCAAATCAACGACTACTTCATTATCAAATGTTTTTAGTATTTCTTTATTTCTATTAATTATTGATTAAAAAATAGGTGAATGGAGTTAAATTTCATATAGATTCGGAAATTATTATTTCTCATATTACAAGGAAGTTTAATTTTAATCTTCTACTCTTGACACGAATTTTATTTTGATTATAGTATTCTTAAAACAAGCATATCTTTTTAGCAGAATGTAAAAGGAGTGATTATGATTAATAAAAAATACTTAGCGCTATTATTTATCGTTATATTTTGTTTTTCTGAAGATTTCCGTCCGCATTATGTTCAATTCAAGAGTCACCGGTTAACAAGTATTAGCAAAAGAAAAGTCTGGCCAACCAATAGAATCACACATAATTTGAAAAGAAGAGCAATCAGGAAAACAAGTTCTCACCCACGAGATTTTACTGATTGGGATGCATTAGGTCCAGAAGGCGCAAATGTTACTTCAATGGTAATGCATCCTTCTATTGCATCAACAATATATCTTGCACACAGCGGATATCCTTGTCAAATTTATAAAACAACCAATTCAGCATCTAATTGGAATGTTGTTGGTACAGTCGAATATTATATCAACTCAATGGCAATCAGCACGAATAATCCTAATATTCTCTATGCAACTGGTTTTAACGACTCTTCGCTAGTTTTCAAAAGCACGGATGGTGGCCAAAATTGGACTTATCATCAATTTGCTTTTGGCGATAATGACTGGGATTGGATTTATGCATTGGCAGTTGACCCATCCAATGCTAATATTGTTTGGGGTGCAGCCGATTATTATTATGATAATAATTATGTGATGGCATATTATAAGAGCACCGATGGCGGAATATCTTGGGTGGGCAGAATGCTTGATTCAACCACTTATGGAGCAAGTCTCTCAATCGCCATTAATCCAAGTTCACCTAATACTGTCTATATTGGCGGAACAACTGGTAATGGTATCAAACTTTTTAAAACTACTAACGGAGGAACAAATTGGACTGACCTTAGTGCTAACCTGTCTGGTGAAGCTGTTTTATCAATTGCGATTCATCCGACTCAGACTAATACAATTTTAGTTGGCACATATTATGGAATTTATCGTAGTACTGATGGTGGTATGACCTGGAATCCAACTAATTTTTATAACGAATGTCCAGTTATAAAATTTAGTCCAAATTCACCTAATATTGTTTATGCTGGCTCTTATGATGGCAATGTATACAAAAGCACTGATGCAGGCCAATCTTGGAACCCTACGGGCTCAGGAATTTCTGGCTACGAGGTAAGAAATTTACTGATTGACTTGGCCTCGTTTTCGATTGTATATGTTGGTACTGAACTTGGTTGTTATAAAACTACTAATAGCGGAACTTATTGGCAATCAGCTAATACTGGTCTTTACGCAACTGCAATCAATTGTTTCACTTTAGCCCCATCCCAACCAAATACTATATATTTAGCAGTTGATGGTGACGCCTTATATAAAAGTACCAATATGGGAATTAACTGGACTAGATTGCCAGAATTTACTGGGTCTAACTATATCTATTCATTAGCTGTTGCACCTAATAATCCCAATATAGTTTATGCACTTTACTATTATATTCTTAATAAATCAACTGATGGTGGTCAGAACTGGACTGAAATATACTTAGATGATTATTTTTGGCCAGAAAAATTAGCAATTAATCCAAGTAACGCCTCAATAATTTACATTTCCGGAACATATTATGATACTTTAACACAAACCGAAAATATGGCAATTCTTAAAAGCACAGATGCAGGAAACACTTGGTCTATTATTCCAATTACCCCAAATCAGTCTCATGGATATTCAATTGCAATTGACCCATCAAACCCAAATACAATCTATGTCGGCGGTGAAGAACAATCCAGCCCTGCACTTTTTAAAAGCACTAATGCTGGAATGAATTGGATTGATGTATCGTATGGCATTTATGGTTGGAATATATACGCAATGGCAGTTAATCCATTAAATTCTAATATCATTTATGTCGGAACTGAAGATGGAATTTTCAAGAGCACAACCGGTGGAACAAATTGGCAATATCTTGGCGTCGAAAATATTACATCAATAGCAATTAACCCAAGCAATCCTAATACTATTTATACTGGAACTTATAATGAAGGCGTTTATAAATCAACTGATGGTGGTAACAGTTGGTATTCTTACAATCAAGGATTAAGTTGTTGGTCAATTACTGGCTTAGCGATTCATCCTACTTATACACAAAGAGTTTATGCTGGAACTTATGGTGGCTCATTGAACGGACAATATGTACTGGAAATTGATGAAGAACACTTAACGATGAATACGAAATACTCAATATTGAAAATCTATCCAAATCCAGCAAAAACATTTCTTAACATTAATTGTCCTATAACAACCAATAACTCAACACTAAAAATCTTTGACATTTCCGGTAAACTAATTAAAGAAATCAAAATTAATCAACCAGAAAATAAAATATCTCTAAGAGATTTGGATGCTGGCATTTATTACCTACAACTAAATAAAACAATTAAAAAGATTACAATCATAAAATAAGACATCATATCTGTGTGAAAACATATTGGGGATAGACCGTTAATTAAATATATTAAATGTAATTTGCCTACACATTAAAAATCATCTCGGTGCGTAAATTAATCTTATTTTTTGTTTTACTCCTCCCAGTTATTGCTCTAACTAAGTCTTATTATTATCCTCAAATAAAAACCGAAATCCATTTCACTCCTAATGGTAGCGCTCATGTTTTACAAGAGAGAACCTATTATTTTGAGGGTGCTTTTTCTTGGGCATATCTTGAATTAAAGAAAAAAGGCGCAGATAATATCGTTTTTAATCAACTTCTTGAAGAGATTGATGGGACCTGGCATAAATTAGAACCAGAAATAAACGATACTCCACAGTCTTTACATATCCTTTGGCATTATTCTGCCCAAGACGAAATAAGAACTTTTTTGGTTGATTACACAATCATCGGTGCTGTTAAACGCTATGAAGATGTCGCAGAATTCTATTGGAAATTTATTGAAGATGAACATGAAAAAATTGATAAGATACAACTTGAATTAAATTTACCGCAAAGCTCTGCTGACTTATTCAAAGTTTATATTCACTCTCAAACTCGACCTGGCACAATAGCATTCAATAAGACTTTTGATAAAGCAGTTATCGAACAGAAAAAGATTCCTAAGAATACCTTTGTTGAAGTACGAATGTTCACATCATCTTCAATCTTTTCTGAAGTCCCTATTATTAACCGAACTCGTTATCAAGATTTTCTCAAACAAGAAAAACAAAATTTTCTTATCTCATCATTAAAGAAATTTATTCTTTTTCCAATTGGTCTAATATTGATGATCATTCTCCCCATTAGTGCTATTATTTATTTTTTATAACAATTACGGTCGAGAACCAAAACTGCCTTATCTGGGAATATACGAACATGAACCACCACGTAAAGCACCTCCAGTTGTTGTTCCGGCAATTTTATCTCAAAAACCAGACAAAAATACAATTTATCAAATAATGTTTCGTGGAATGTTTGCTGGCATGCTTGATATAACTACTAAAGGGCTTGTTTCAATTAAAGAAATAGAAAATAGGAAACATTACCAATTTACTTTAGAGAAACCCGATGAAGTTGAGAAACTCGACTTCTTTAATAAAATAATCGCTAATTTCTTTTTCCAAAGTAAAAATCAAATCACAGACAAAGAATTAAAAGATTATGCAAAAAACGATTCAGCAAAGTTTCGTTCTCATTTATCAATTCTTTATGATCAAGCAATCAAATGGTGGGAATCGACACTGGGGAACAAATTGCTCGACCCAATCAGTTCCAAATTCTATAATATCTACTTAATATCAGTTCTATGTTCTATTATTATCGGCTCCTTATTAGTTAGTGTTGGACTAAGTGTTTTAATTGGCGGTCCGATTAAACCGTTTTTTATTCTCTCAATAATTTTAGGTATATTGCTTTTTATACTCTTTCTGTTTGTAGGTCGTTCAATATTACGATGGAGTCCGGAAGCCTATTTAGAACAAAAACGCTGGCAAAATTTTAAGAAATTTCTTAGCGAAGGTTCCGCAATTGAACAAGCACCAATCACGCTCTTACCAATTTGGGAATATTACTTTGTTTACGCTGTTGCTTTGGGAGTTGCTCAAAAATTTCTGAAAAATATTACAAATCTTGCTCAGAGACAAAACATACAATTATCAATCCCAGTTTGGTATGTTCCAGCAACAGGCCGTGATTCCTTAAGTCTTGCTTCTTTTTCGGAAAGTATGATTAGTTTCCAGAACTTTGCTAATAATTTTACAAGTATGATGAATTCATTATCAACATCTGCAGCGACTGGTGGCGGATTTTCCGGTGGAGGAGGTGCTGGTGGAGGCGGTGGAAGTTCTGGCGCTGGTTAATGTTTCTCATTAATTGGTAACTAAACAACAAAACATCTTTTTAATTCCGATAAAATTCGTAAATCCGAAATTTAATGTTTATCTTAGCAAATCATTTTATTTTTAATGGTATAGAGACAATCTGTATTTACCCTTCAGATAGATTGCAGTTATTCATTGACAAATTAGAAATTTTTAATACAATACAAAAGTATTGCCGGGGTAGCTCAGTTGGTAGAGCACGGGACTGAAAATCCCGGTGTGGGCGGTTCGATTCCGCCCCCCGGCATTTTAAGATTAGATATTATATTGATTTTTAGATATTAGATAAATAAACTGGAGGCAACTTGGCAAAAAGAACTAAGTCAGCATTAAAGAACGCTCGCAAATCTGCTAAGAAGCGTATTGCTAATCGTGCAAAAAAACTTCGACTTAAGAAAGCAATTAAGGAATTACGCGCGACCAAAGACCCTAAGGCTTTTCAAGAATTGTATCCCAAGGTCCAAGCAATTATTGATAAGACAGCTAAATCCGGTCTCATACATAAGAACAAAGCCGCTCGATTGAAATCAAGGTTAGCAGCACTACGGGCAAAAATAACTGAAAAAAAATAATCTGTGGCTATATTTTAGACACGCCTACAAAATTTCCATTTTTATTGTATATAGTGTTTGTATCCTATCTCCGTAAACTATATCAAATTAAAAAACTAACTTCAGCAAATTGTAAGATCAACATATTATATTTCACCGTCAAAGGCCACTCCATAAATTTTTGATATGAAAGTACTTTATATTGCCACTGCATTCCCACGTTCAGAAGATGACATTATAACTCCGTGGCTGGTACAGGCAGTAAGAAGATTAAAGAACCGAGGGATTGATGTTGATGTCTATACATCTTCTTATAAAGGACTCCCCAATCAAAGACTTTTCGGTATTAATATCATTCGATTCCGCTACTTTCCCAAAAAATGGGAAAATCTAACTCATGAAGAAACTGCAGTTGACCGGGTCAAAAAAGGGTTAATAAATAAATTAAAAGTTCCATTTTATCTTTTATTGGGCACAATCCAAGTCTATAAACATTGCCGAAATAATCGATATGATATAGTTCACACTCACTGGCCTTTACCCCATGCACTATTTGGATATGTTGCCTCAAAGACATGTAAAGCCAAACATTTTTTATATTTTCATGGTGTGGAATTGATGTGGGTAAAAAAAGAACTCCCTTTCTTAAAACCATTTCTCCGCTGGGCGATACGCAAAGCCGATGTCGTAATGTGTAATTCAAGTCATACTGCGTCAAGAATTAAAGAAATTTATAACCGAGAAATTGTTATTCTACCGTCTGGTCAATCGGCAAAACCAGAAATTGAGATTGTGCTTAAGAAAACTAAATCCGACTCACATAAAAACATACTATTTGTCGGTCGATTAGTTGAACGCAAAGGCGTCAAATATTTAATCGAAGCATTTGCACAAATTGCCGACAAGGTCAATGCAATTCTAAATATTGTCGGCTCAGGACCTGAAAAACCTATTTTAGAAAAACTGGTGCAAGAAAAGAATCTCAAGACAAAAGTAAGATTCCTTGGTCAAGTTTCATCTCAAGAACTCAATGAGTATTATCAGAACTGCGATGTTTTTGTTCTGCCGGCAATAATTGATTCTAAAGGTGACACTGAAGGATTGGGCGTCGTGCTCATTGAAGCCTTGACCTATAAGAAACCAGTAGTCGCAACCAATGTTGGCGGCATTGTTGACATTATAAAACATAACGAGACCGGCATTTTAGTACCGGAAAAGAATTCCGACGAATTAGCACAGGCGTTGTTAAACATATTACAAGACGAATCTTTAGCCAATCGTCTTGCAGAACAGGGTTATAATTATGTCAATACTAAATATAATTGGAATAACATTATTGACCAGATGATAACACACTATCAACAGGCACTTAATTACAGGCAAAATCTTGACTAACCTTATTGTATTTTCTATAATGAAATCTTAAACTTATGGAAAAAAAGATAACAATCGGTACTACCTCGATTGGTACTAAATCTAAGAAACTTATCAATGAGATTTTAGATAGCGGTAGAATTTCAATGGGTAAATATGTGGCTTTATTGGAGAAAGAATTCGCCAATTATCACAAAGTCAAGGAATGTATTGCAGTAGCAACAGGGACAGATGCGGTCACAATTGCAGTTGCATCTTGTATTAACCTTAACCAAAATAATAAATCTCCTGAAGTTATATTGCCGGCTTTAACTTTTATCGCTTCGGCAAATGGTATTGTTAATGCTGGGGCTAAACCAGTTTTTGTTGATATTGACTTGGATACTTATCAAATCAAGGTTGAACAAATAGAAAATAAAATAACTTCTCATACTCTCGCCCTTTTGCCAGTTCATTTATTGGGCCATCCGGCTGATATGGATAGTATTACTGCAATTGCTGATAAACATAAAATATTCGTTATCGAAGACGCTGCTGAGGCTCACGGCGCACTATACAAACAGAAAAAAGTCGGCACGATGGGTATTGCCGGTGCTTTTAGTTTCTATGTTGCCCATATCATTACCACTGGTGAAGGTGGAGCAATTATAACGAACAACGAAGAATTTGCTTCTCTTGCCCGTTCATTACGAGCCCATGGCCGTGCTTGTAAATGTAAAAAATGCGTACTTAATATCTCCTCACAATATTGTCCTTTACGATTTAAATATGAAAAAAAAGAAGGATTTGACCCAAGATTTTATTTTGAACACATTGGGTATTCCAGTAAAATGAACGAACTAGAAGCAGCACTGGGTATTGAACAGATCGAATCATTAGATAAAATTATTAATAAACGCCGAAAAAATTTCTTCTATCTCAATCATCAACTTAAGGATTTAGAAGAATACTTTCATTTGCTTAAAGAAAAAGAAGATGTAAAGATTAGTCCGCTGGTATATCCGTTAACTATTAGAAAAGGAGCTCCTTTTAATCGTCAGGACATAACAATCTATTTAGAGAAAAAAGGCATTGAAACACGACCAATTTTCGGTTGCATTCCGACTCAACAACCAGCTTATCGTTTTATGAACCATAGATATGGTGAATTTCCTAATGCAGAATATGTCGGAGAAAATGGTTTTTATCTTGGTGTACACCAGAATCTTACTGAACAAGATTTAGACTATATAGTTGAAGCAATCCACAATTTTGTCAATTCAAGATAATCTGCAAAAAAAACAATTAGTATATTTTGAAAATGAATGTTCTATTAGTTAGTCCCACTGTTTGTTTAGGTGGTGCTGAGCGTGCAGTAATTTATTTAGCGCATTATCTAAAACAAAAGGGCCATCAAGTTGACATATTTACGACATATCTTGACTTTACTAATGTTCCGGAAGAAGCAAAAAACTTAGATTACATAAATCCTAATATTAAAATTCTCAAGCGGATTGAAGGTCGTTTTGCATTAATTAATAATCCTTTTTTATTCTTTATCCGATTATTAAAATTAAGAAAAAAAATAAAAAGATTAATAAGCGATAAAAAAATCAATGTCATTCATGCTCATAATCCACCAGGTCATTGGATGAGTGTATTCCATCGTATACCTTTATTGTGGTCTGCGAATGACCCAATTACCACTTTTAAACCTTACGAAGGCGGTACTTTTTCATTAAATTCTAAAAAGCGCGCCTCGTTCTTAAAAGAAATTGGAATTCCTTTATATAAACTAATTGATACAATTATAGTCAAAACTGGCGTCGATAAGATAATTGTCTTAGACGAACGTGGACAAAAGCGTATCAGAGATTACTATAATCGTAATTCTCAAATTGTTCGACTAGGAATTAATTTTAATTTTTTCTCGAAAAATCTGCAAGACATAAATGACAAATATCTAAAGAGAATAAAAAATGAATTTATTATCATCCAAGTGGGTCAACTTACTTATTCCAAAAATCAGTTATGCACGGTGAAAGCATTCCAAATTGTAAAGTCTCAAATAAATCATGCCAAACTAATCTTAGTGGGCGATGGACCTTTAAGAGAGGAAATCTTAGCAGAAATCAAAAAACTTAATTTACAAGATAGCGTTGAACTTACGGGACATACCAGTGAGGAAAACTTGCGAACTCTTTATCAGAAATCTCATATTTGTTCATTTCCTGCCATAAAACAAACTTACGGTTTGACACCCTTCGAGGCTTTGGCCGCAAATACAATTTCTGTAGTCTCCTCTGATTGTGGAACCAGTGAGGTCATAGAACAAGAAAAGATTGGCTTTGTTAGTGACCCAACGCCTAAGGATTTTGCGGAAAAGATGATATATATATATAATAATCCTCAGATTACAATTGATACAATTATTAAAGGACATGAGTATGTAAAGAAAAACCTTAGTTACGAGACCTACTGTCAAGAAGTAGAAAATATACTTAAGAATCTAATTACACAAAAAAGTTCTCTATCATAATGCCCAAAAGAAGCTTGCGCATTATCATCTACATTATAATACTGGGTATTATTTTCTATTTCATGGCAAAGTACTTTTATACTAATTGGCATAAGGTTCCTTTTAACCAATTAAGATTTAATTACTGGTTTCTGGCATTATCCTATCTTATCTGGTTTATCGGTTTTCCTTTTAATGCTTATATTTGGAAAAAAAATATTGAAATTATTGGAGAAAAGATTTCATTTATTCAAGGGTTAAGAATTACTGCGCTTGCTGCATTACCTCGGTATATTCCCGGTCGTATCTGGGGCATTGCCGGACAAGTTTATCTTACAAAAAAAGAAGGCGCAATCCCTGGTTCTAAAAGTGGTGTTGGCGTCATTCTCGGAACTGCAGTCAATACCTTGAGCGGTATCTTACTCTTTGTCATAATCTTTCCCTTAACTCAGCATAGTTATCTTACCAAAACTTATTATTTAATGTTTCTATTGATTCCATTATTATTAATTATGCTTTATCCGCCTTTGTTTATAAAAATCGTAAACTTTGGATTAAAAATATTGAAAAGAGATAAGATAACCTTCATTCCTAAATACTCTCAAATTATTTTTCTTTTAATTTTATATACTCTGCTATGGATTTCACAATGTGTGGGAATTTATTTTTTAATAAAATCTTTTTATCAAATTCGTTTGTCTTTCTTGTTACCACTATGTGCAATTTATCCTGCGGCTTGGGTAATTGGTTTTTTGAGTCTTATTTCACCAGGCGGAGTTGGCATCAGGGAAGGCGTTTTAAGTTATCTATTTAATTTCTATATGCCTACCAGTATTGGTATTATTACTTCTATTTTAATCCGCATTTGGGGAACGATTGGAGAAATTATTACTTTTTTAATCTTTGCTAAAAGTCTCAGAAAATATATATAATTATAATGAGAATAATCTACGGACTCTTATCCGGTAAATCGGGAAATGACATTTATTTTGAACTTTTAGCCAAAAGTCAGATTAAATTTAATGCGGAAATAGAATTTTTATCTTATCATCGTTATTGGTCAATTAATCCACATTTACTAAAACCTTTCATAAAAATAACTCCGGGTTACGACATAATCCATTCTAATGCTGAATACGGGTTTGTCTTTTATAACCGAAATAAACCGCTAATTGTTTCAGTATTACATATCATCGCCAATCCTAAACAAACTGAATATTTGACTAAACCACAGAAGATTTATTATCAAAGAATACTTGACTATATTGAAAAGACTTTATCAAAATCTAACCAGATTATTGCTATCAGCAAATCAACTGAACAGTCAGTTCGAAATTTATTTAAGATGAACAATGTTCAAACCATTTATTGCGGAATTGATACCGAACTTTTTAAACCAATTAATATCATTAATGACCCTTATCCCAATAAGATAAAATTACTCTTTGTTGGCAATTTAACTAAAAGAAAAGGAGTGGACTTATTACCACAAATAATGGCGAAACTCGACAACCGATTTCTCTTATTCTATACTACGGGCCTGCGCAGTCCTAAAAAAGTTTTTTCCGATGATAGAATGATTCCGTTGGGACGATTGTCACAGACCGATTTAGTCTATTGGTATAACTTATGCGACATTTGTTTGTTGCCGACCCGACTTGAAGGATTTGGTTATGCGATTGCTGAAGCAATGGCTTGTGCCAAACCAGTTGTTACCACTAATTGTTCTTCGCTTCCGGAAATAGTAACTAATGGCGAAAATGGCTTTTTATGTAAAATGGACGATGTTGGAGATTTTGTTGACAAAATAAATTTATTAGCTGATAATAAACCGATGCGCGAAGAAATTGGTATTAGGAATCGGAAAAAAATTATTGATAAATTCAATTTAGAAATAATGGGCAAATCATATTATGATTTATATTCTAATATTATAAAGGAGTTAGGCTAATATGAAAAAAGAGAAAGATGTCAAATCAGTAGTTGAAAAACCATTTTACTTATCCAACAAATTAGCAGTTATAATATTAATCCTATTACCTATAATCTACTTTTTAATTTTCAGTCCTGGATTAATTACCGGCTCAAAAATGATGTATGGTTCTGATTGGCTTTTAGGCGGTTATCCTTCTCGGGTTATTACGGCTCAACAACTGGCACAATACAAAACTGCTTCAATGTGGTATAGTTATATTTTCGGCGGTCTACCCTCTTTTGGTGACAATAATTCTCTATATACTCTTATCCGTCTTGTAATACCGACTCATATCTTTTGGACTTATCTTTTCGTATGTGGAATGATTATTGCCGGTTTAGGAATGTTCTTATTCTTAAAATCTTTAGACCTTTCAAATTATACTGCATTAATTGGAGCAATTGCCTATTCGTTTGTCGGCAATCTGGTGTCAACAACTTATGCTGGTCATGAAGGAAGAATGCTGTCAATGGCATTTTTTCCTTTAGCATTTTTCTTATGGAATAAAGCACTTACGACTCATAGATTTTTCTGGTTTATTTTAGCCGGTGTTTTGGCTGGTTTTAGTATGACCCACGCCCATTTTCAATTGACCTATTATGGATTATGGTTTGCTTTTGCTTATCTTATCGTGCAACTAATTTGGCAAAGACACCAGAACAAAATTAGAAAAACCTTAAAACTTATTGGATATGCAATTATCACCGTGCTAATCGCTTTAGGAACATTAGCAATGTATTATATGCCACTTTTGGCAAATCTTGCTTTTGGTGCTCGCGGTGAAATCCGGGGATATGAATTTGCTGCGTCTTGGGCATTACCACCTAAAGAAATATTTGATTTAATCGTTCCCCAATTCAGCGGTATTCTTGATCACTATTGGGGTGAAAATTTCTTTAAACTCCACACCGAATATTTCGGAATAATTTTCTTGCTATTAGCAATTTCTGCACTTGTCATTAAATTCAAAGACCGAAAAGTATTATTCTTTTTTATCGCTGGTATTATTAGCGCATTAACTGCTTTTGGTGGCCACACGCCTTTTTTCAAACTTGTTTATTATCTTTTACCCGGAGTAAAACGTTTTCGTGGTCCTTCAATGGTCTTTTATTTAGTTGCCTTTTCCGCAATTGTTTTAGGTTCAATTGGATTACAATATCTTTTTGAGCATAATCTCAAGAAAAAATTATTTGACCGGCACACTAAGCAAAAAATCAAAAAGTTTATCTATATTACAATCATTATCTTTATATTCTTACTTTTACTTTTTGCGGTCAGCAAATCGAGTATTGCCTTAAGTATTAAAGATAATAATAAACTACAGGCATTTAACAATAATCAATCAATCTTTTGGCAAGGCGTTTTAATCACCTCAGTCCTTATCGCCATAAGTCTCTTTCTTGTCTATCAACTCATCAACCACAAAATTAAAATCCGAACTTGTCTCATTATCATAATTCCTTTAATTTTGTTTGACTTGTGGCGCATTGATAAAATTTTCTTAAAACAGGTTGAACATCCTAATGTCTATTATGCACCAGACGAAGTTGTAAAATTTCTCAAGAACGATACAACTCTTTATCGGGTACATCCATTGTATTATGAACGCTCTAATGATGGCATATTAGACTTGTATCATATTCAAAACGCTGGTGGTTATTGTCCTAACCCATTACAAACTTATCAAGATTTTATTGGTGCAGAACGAACTGTAATGTATAATGCTCCGAATTTGGCATATTCTAATTTTCTTAATCTGCTTAATATTAAATATATTATTTCGGTTCCGCTACCAAAAGATATTTCTCAATTTGATGCTCAAATCCAAGCAAGAATCACAGAGATGCGTAATTTTGTCAATCAGCCAGGAATCGAACCTGTTTATACCGGCAGAAGATATGTCATCTATAAAAATAATAATGCTTTTCCCAGAGCATTTTTAGTTCCAAAATATGAGGTGATAAAAGAAAAAGACCAAGTAATAAACCGGCTTAAAGATACTAATTTTAATCCCTTACAATATGTGATAATTGCCGAATCACTTCCAATGGTTCAATCAACATCTGATAGTATAACAGGCACAGCGAGAATAATTAAATATACTCCGAATCGAATACTTTTACAAGCCGAATTAGATAATCCGGGTTTTTTGGTTTTTAGTGAAAATTATCATCCAGACTGGCATTGTAAAGTTGACGGTAAACCGAGCAAAGTTTACCGAGCATATCACACTTTAAGAGCAATCTATTTAGAACCCGGTAATCATCAAATAGAATTCTATTATTACTCAAAACTCTATAAACGAGGCCAAGTGATGACTCTAATTACACTTCTATTCTCTCTCATCGCATTAATTATCACATCTAAGCGCAAAAAGCCGGTTTCTGATAAACTTGGTTCTGAGAAATAACTTACAAAAGACCGATAATAAAACATAGAAATATATCTATTAATATTATCAAATATTACGCTGAACAATAATCTGCCTTCAATTCTCTCAACTTTCAGTTCTTAACTACTGATATTTAATCAAACAATTCAAAATTAATATAATAATCGCTTTTCGATTAGGCTTTCAATAGCAAAAATTGTTCAACTAAGAGAGGCTCTTGGTATAGTAAGTAGTTGGATCAGTAAACCTATCGGTTATCTTCTTAATAATACGATAGATAGATGAATAGGTAATAGCGCCATCTATGGAGAAAATTGTCGATTCCGCTGACCGGTGGGCAAGCCTATCGGCTGCCGACCGGTATGCCCCTCGGCTTGCCCCCTGGCTTGCCCGCCGGCTTACCAGATAGACAACCGAGTATATCATTCAGACCTTCCAATATGATAAAATAGCATGTTTAACTTTTCTTAAAAATTTGATTATGTCTCAATAAAAAAGAAACTACAGAAGCATAGAAGCAAAAAATTTCGATAAATTACATTGAATTTCTACTGAGACGAGTAAAAAACAGATAGAATTTATAGAAATTAATTGCCACTATGCCCCTGTTTTTATTTGATTTATGGTTTAGGTGGTTCCAGGGTAAAGATTTGGTCACGAATCCGAATCAAAACCGATTCTTGTAATGAACGTCTAACCCACTTATATAATGCAATATCAGTCTCAATCTTTAGAGTCTCAGCAGAGAACTTGTTACGAATCCGCCACACTTGTCGAGCAAAATTTAAATACGCAGGAATTAAAGGAGATGGCACACCTTCTTCGCCAAGAATCACCTTAGTCAAATTCTCCACTTTCTCCAATTGAGTTTGAGTATTAGCCTGTTGCTCAATAATCGCATCCAGTTGCTTTTCGATCGCATTACGTATCGTTTCTGGGTCATACTTTGCCCTAAACTTCTGTATTCTTCTAAAAGAAGTTCTGACTGGCATTGATATCACCGCCTTTCTTCTTAAAATACTAACATATGTTATAGTTTAACATATTTTAGGCATTTTGTCAAGGAGATTTTCAAGGGTTCTGAAAAATTGCTACTGAAAACATAAATAAGATGTAAAAGTAACAAAGTTCAAAGGTTCAAAAGCAAAATGTATTATTCTCTTTGAATTTTGGTTTATCATTTTGACTTTTGTAGAGTTCTCCTTTTAATCGACTTGACAAAGCATACCTTGCAGGGTATGTTTTAATAACAAGAAATGGATCACATAATAATTAAAAATTATAACAGAAATTTATTTTCACATTTTAAATGTTAGGAGGTATTATGTCAAAAATAATTATACTTATATCATTAGTGTTGACTCTATTTTGCGCAGTTAGTCTCAGTGATGCTAATATTAATCCATTGTTTTTATCTAATCCCCAATTTGCTAATATCAAATACCGTCACTATAAAAATTTACTTTCGCCTGATGCGTGCGTATGGCTAACTGAAAGATTTTTCTTACACTTATCTCCAGGATTAATTGATACGATAGATGTTGCGCAAGCTGAGTTTGATAGTCTTGATTATGGTATGGACGCAGATACTTGTTGGATTGATAGTCTGGTAATGAATAAAGAAGGCGATTCGCTTTCAGGCTTTTATTATATTATTTATGAGGATGATGGGTTCCATTATAATTTAAACCAAAGATATACTTTTCGTGTCAAGGGTAAAGCGAGTATTCCAACTTTTACTGATACGATGCGTTCAGTCCAAAACAATTTGCCAATTATCTTTCCCCAAGTTAATGATACAATTTATCGCGGCAAAGATTTAATTGTCCAATGGACTCCGTATAATGAACATAATATTCTGATTGAACTGGTTGACTTTAGTAATAATATACTCTTTTATTATCCAGTTTTAGATATCGGAAGTTTTACAATTCCGTCGACTGATATTGATTCTTTAACAAGCGGTCCGATTGTCTTTGTAATTGGCAGAATGAGTTTTAAGATCGAATTTAATCCAGGCTTTCCTGTTTACGCAATAACCGCTCTAATACACCAAATGCTTTTAGAATTACAAAATGCACAGGCAATAACAGAAAATATTAATCATAAACAGAATGTTAGGTTGATTGCGCCTTTAGGCAAAAGTTATATTACTTATAACTTTGCAGAACCGCTACCAATTCAATTAACACTCTATGATGTCAAAGGCAACAAAATCCGAGAGATTAGTGAACCACCCAAATCTAACGGCACAATTTACTGGGATAATAAAGACACTAACGGCAAACCAGTAAGCAAAGGAATCTACTTTTATAACTTAAAGGTAGATAAAGAAACCTATCGCGGAAAATTTATGATTATTAATTAGATTATTGTCTGTCACTTTATCTTTAAGATTCGCTCAGTTATAGTTTTCTTATCGGTTTTAACTTTTAGCGAATAATAGTCAACTGTTGACATATCATCCAGAGCAAATTCAATTATTAATTAGATTATTGTCGGTCACTTTATCTTTAAGATTCGCTCAGTTATGATTTTTTCATCGGTTTTAACTTTTAAGAAATAGACACCTGCGGATAACTCATCCAGATTAAATCTAATTTTATGAGTGCCGATTGAGTATTGGCCAGACACAAGATTCTTAAGACATCTTCCTGAAACATCTAGCAGGTCAATATTTATATTAGTTGGTTTTGTAAGTAATAGTTCAACATAGCCATTCTTATAACAAGGATTAGGAAAGACTCTGATTTGAGAAGAAAAGGTCTCAGTCAGATTGTTTTCAGAAATGCCTGTACTTGGATAAAGCGCACAAAGTATCTTTGTTACTCCGTATTGTGGAATATATCCATGAAAAGCAAGTAATAATTGATTACCTGGACCCTTTGTTAATTCTGGTTGCGACCGTCCAGATGGTTGATTGACTAGTTCAACGCCTTGTGGGTCAAGCACAACACCATTGGGATTAACTCTTGACCCGCAGATATCAGAATTATCCCAATTTCGATAATCTGCCCAAACCACAAGATAATTAGTTCCATCAAAGGCAATTGCTGGCTCATATTGGTCATCATCCGCATTGGAAATAATAAAGCCATTAGTATTAATCACGGTTCCTGTTCTTGTGACCTGTGCTCCGTAAATGTCAGAATTCCAATTCCGCCAGTCTTCCCACACAACTAAATAATTAGTGCCATCAAAACTGACTGAAGGGTTATATTGGTCTTCTTGTGCAAATACAATCGGAATACTATATGGGTCAAGCACATTGCCGTCTTTGCCAACGCGAGCACCAAATATATCAGTCATATAACCTCCTTCGCGATTAATCTCCCATACTACCAAATAGTTTGTGCCGTCAAAAGCAACTGAAGGGTTATATTGTTCATAAAAATCGTACATTTCGGCTGATATTTGAATACCATTTGGGTCAAGTACAACACCTGATGTTGAAACTCGAGCACCATAAATATCTGGATACCAATCGCCATCGCGATTATCTGCCCATACGACAAAATAATTTGTGCCATCAAATACTACTGCTGGACTCCACTGGTCATAATCTGCAGTTGAGATTGGTATGCCTTGTGGGTCTAAGACCATACCTGATGTAGAAACTCGGGCACCATAGATATTTTGTTCCCAGTTTCGAAAATCTTCCCACACTACAAGATAGTTTGTGCCATCAAAAGCGATTGCAGGTCTATATGCACTGGCATCAGCAGATGATATTAATATACCTTGTGGGTCAAGGACTATGCCTGTAGGCGTAACACGAGTTCCATAGATTGAATAACCATTTCGTAAGTCAGACCAAACGACAAAATAGTTTGTGCCATCAAA
This sequence comes from Caldifarciminota bacterium, assembly GCA_039801465.1. Lineage (GTDB taxonomy): Bacteria > Hydrothermota > Tepidihabitantia > Tepidihabitantales > CAIPLT01 > JAOABV01. The sequence continues at coordinate 10,181 of JBDRUT010000011.1, read as the reverse complement.
AGCACAAGCTGGGTCGTATTGCTCTGGACTAGAATATCCATAAGTTAAAAGGATTCCATCTGGGTCTAAAACTTGTCCTTGTAATGTAACCCGACTACCATAAATATCATAATCATTCCAAGACCGATAGTCAGTCCAAGTTACAAAATATCGGATGCCATCAAAAATAATTGCTGGTAAGAATTGGTCACTTTGAGCAGTTGAGATTGGTAATCCTTGCGGGTCTAAGACAACTCCTGATGTAGAAACTCGGGCACCATAAATGTCTCCCTCCCACCAATAATTCATTTCGGTCCAGCCCACAAAATAGTTTGTGCCGTTATAAACAATTGCAGGATAAATACCGAAATTTTGAGTAATCTGAATTCCTTGTGGGTCTAAAACAATACCAGCAGATGATACTCTGGCACCAAAGATGCGATAATCTTCATAAGATAATCGGTCATCGCACCAAACAACAAAATAGTTTATACCGTCAAAAGCAACCCGGGGCAAAACTTGGCTATTTGGCGCGACTGAAATTGGAATACTTTGTGGGTCAAGCACGACACCAGACCGACTCATTCTTGCACCATAAATATCATAATATTCATCACCATCTCGGTCATCAAGCCAGGTTATCAGATAGTTAGTTCCATCAAAACCTATTCCCCGAAAGATAAACTGCTCATAAGAAGCAGTACAAACTGGAATGCCTTGTGGGTCAAGCACGACACCAGATGGTGTTACTCGCGCTGCATAAATATCTCCATCCCAATCATTACGATAATCGTTCCATACAACTAAATAGTTTATTCCATCAAATATAATCGCTGGCACATCTTGATAATCATAAGCAGTGCAAATCGGAATGCCTTGTGGGTCTAAAACAACACCTGCAGTAGAAACTCTGGCACCATAAATATCTTCATCCCAATTACGAGCATCAGCCCAAACGACAAAATAATTTGTGCCATCAAATGCTACAGAAGGATATCCTTGCCAATTAGCATCAGTGCATATTGGAATACCCATTGTATCCAGTAACACTCCATTTCTTGTAACCCGAGCACCATAAATATCCACATTACGCTCATCCCACCATACGACAAAATAATTTGTACCATCAAATGCAACATCAGGGAAATCTTGGTCATCAGGTGCTGGTCCAAAACTTAATGTTGTATCAAGTAAAAACTCCGGCAGAGTAAATTTTGAGTAATTTCTATGGGGTATGTGTTTTTGTCTTCTCAAATTTTTGAAAAGCGATAAAGGAGAACGGAATTTATCTTTTCGGGTTTGTGTGCGGGTTATCTTTTCGTTTGTTCGCGCTCTTGATTTGTGGACTATTCTTTGCGAACTTTTATTTATCGCACTACTTATCGCTTCAGCGCTAAAACATAAAACTGAGAGCGCAATTATGAGATAAACTAACCATTTCATATTACCTCCATTATACGACACGCACCCATTTTAGGGCAAATAAAGAAAATGTTTAATAAACATATATATTAAAAACTAAAAATTATTAAGAACAATGCTTCATCCGCTCTATTATTAGTTTTACCAATGTTAGTGCGCACTCCCAAAAATTCAGCCCTTTTCTCAAAGAACGATTACATATACAGTATATTTTTTTACAGCTTGTCAAGCAGAAATTCTACTTGACTTTTATATTACTATTAGTAAAAATATCTTATGACCAAAGCACAAGCCCAAAAAGAGATTGAGAGACTACGCCAAGAGATTAATTACCACAATTACCGCTATTATGTCTTAAATGACCCGGTAATTTCTGATTACGAATACGATATGCTCTTGAAAAGATTAATTGAATTGGAGCAAAGATTTCCTGATTTAATCACGCCGGATTCGCCAACCCAAAGAGTTGGCGGTGAACCAATTAAAGAGTTCAAGCCTGTAACGCATTCTCCTTTGATGCTCAGTTTAGATAATACCTATTCTTATGAAGAGTTAAAAGAATTTGATAAACGCATTAGAAAATCGGTTTCTAATTTTAATTATATTGTTGAACAGAAAGTTGACGGTGTTGCAGTATCACTGAAATATGTTGATGCCAAATTTGTTCAAGGTGCCACAAGGGGTGATGGAACAACCGGTGATGATATTACCCAGAATTTAAGAACAATTAAATCGATTCCCTTGCAACTTATCAATCCTCCAAAATCATTGAGAAATTTCGAAGTGCGCGGAGAAGTCTTTTTAACTAAAAAGCAGTTTGAGAAATTAAATCAAGAGCGCGAAGAAAATGGCGAACCGTTATTTGCTAATCCTCGAAATGCAGCAGCCGGCAGTCTTAAATTATTAGACCCTAAATTGGTTGCGGAAAGAAAACTAGATATCTTTGTTCATACAATACCTAAACCACCAGCAAAAGAATTCACTTCGGACTTAAAAACACTTGAAGTCTTAAAAACAGTTGGTTTTAAGGTTATCCCCCATTCAGACTTGTTTAAGTCAATTGAACAAGTAATTGAGTATTGTGAAGAGTGGCAAGAAAAACGGTATCAATTACCTTATGAAGTTGATGGTATGGTAGTTAAGATTGATGAATTTTCGGTCCGCGAGAAATTAGGTGAGACCATAAAAAGTCCACGCTGGGCAGTTGCCTATAAATATCCGCCAAAACAGGCAACAACTAAAATCCGTAATATTATCTTTAGTGTTGGCAGAACTGGTGTTGTCACACCGGTTGCAGAAATGGAACCAGTTTTTCTCTCTGGTTCAACCATCTCCAGGTCCACCCTGCACAATTTCGATGAAATTAAACGAAAAGACATCCGGGTCGGTGATACGGTAATTATTGAAAAAGCTGGCGAAGTAATTCCACAAGTAGTTAAGGTTGTAACTGATAAAAGAACTGGCAAAGAGAAACCGGTAACATTACCAACTAAATGTCCAGTATGTCATAGTCATTTAGTGCGAGAAGCGGATGAAGTTGCTTTACGATGCATTAATGCTTCTTGTCCTGCACAAATTAAAGGCAGATTATTACATTTTGCCAGCAGATCAGCAATGGATATTGAAGGTTTAGGCAATGCAATGGTCGAGATGCTGGTTGATAAAAAACTATTAAAAGATTTTGCTGATTTATATACCTTAAAATATGATGACATCATTAATTTAGAACGAATGGGTGAAAAATCAACTCAAAATTTACTCAATGCAATTGAAAATAGTAAAAACCGACCTTATTCCCGAGTGCTCTATGCATTAGGTATACGACATATTGGCATTCATACTGCCCGAGTATTAGTTTCGGCATTTCCTTCAATTGATAAGTTAAAAGAAGCATCAAAAGAAGAGATTGCTCAAGTTATGGGTATCGGACCGGTAGTTGCAGAAAGCATAGTAAATTTCTTTAGTGATAAAGAGAATATCCGGTTGATTGAACGTTTAAAAAAAGTCGGCTTGAAATTTTCCGAAGAACTTGAAGCAAAAGGAGAAAGACCTTTAGCGGGTAAAACATTTGTCTTAACTGGCACTTTGAAAAACTATACACGGGAACAAGCCAGCGAGATTATTATCAGTCTTGGTGGTAATGTTTCATCATCGGTTTCAAAAAAAACTGATTATGTTTTAGTTGGGTCAGAACCCGGTTCCAAATATGATAAAGCCAAAGCACTCGGCGTCAAAATAATCTCAGAAGATGAATTTGTGCGAATGATTAAAACTAAAAAATGAAATCGGCAAATAAGTAGTTCAAAATATCGCAAATTATCAATTGAAAGTTAATCAGTTTTGGGAAAATATGAAAATGATTAAATCTAAAAAATGAAAGGTTGCCATCTGTTTAATTTTCTATTATGCTTTAATATTATTATGTTGCTATTAAGTTGTAGTAGTGGTCGCAAAGACTATTATGAAGTTTTAAGAAAGTCAATGGTTAATTCACAAATTAAAGCCCGTGGAGTTACTGATAAAAGAGTCCTTAAGGCATTAGAAAAAGTTCCCCGACATCTATTTGTCCCAGAAGTCCTGCAATCAGAAGCGTATAATGATTATCCCCTGCCGATTGGAGAAGGACAAACAATTTCTCAACCGTATATTGTTGCTCGGATGACTGAACTTGCAGAACTAAAAGGTGACGAAAAAGTTTTAGAAATTGGCACCGGTTCCGGTTATCAAGCCGCAGTACTTTCTTTACTTTGCAAAGAGGTTTATACTATTGAGATAATTGAATCTTTGGCAAAATCAGCGGAAAAACGATTAAAAGAATTAAATTATAATAATGTTTATGTCCGCTACGGCGATGGTTATTTAGGTTGGACTGAAGCATCTCCATTTGATGTGATTCTAATAACCTGCGCTCCACCTTATTTGCCGGACTCTCTAATCCGGCAATTAAAAGAAGGTGGTCGAATTGTCGCACCAATGGGCGAAGAATTTGAAACTCAAATTCTGACTGTGTTTCAAAAAAAAGATGGCGAATTAATTAAAACTGAATATGAACCCGTCCGATTTGTGCCGATGAAAGGTAAGATTGAAGAGAAGAAGTAAATTTAGGGATTAAGATAAATGCTGAATTCAAAATGTGAAATTGGGCTGTTGAATCAATGACAACTGATGTTTAAACCCGACCTTTCTGCTGAAGTCCAATATCTTAAAGGCATCGGTCCGAAAAGAGCCCAATATCTAAAAAGAATTGGCGTTGAGACCATTGAAGATTTTCTATTTTTAGTACCAAGAAGATACATTGACCGGTCTCAAATCCAAAAAATTCGAGACTTAAAACTGAAGACGGATTCAGTAGTAATGGGTCGAATCGTTGCTTGTGGAACGAAGAAGACCAGAAATAAAGGAGAAGTTATTAGAATTATGGTAAGCGATGATACAGGAATGATTGAATGCATCTGGTTTAATCGACCAGATTTAAAGGATAAATTCAAAGTGAACCAAAAAATTATCGTCTCCGGCATAGTAAATTATTATACTCGAAAACAAATGATTAATCCTCTTTACCAGATATTATCCGAGGAAATGATTGGACAAAATAAAACTACGACTGATTTATTATATGCTGTTGGAATAATTCCAGTTTATCCTTTGACCGAAGGACTCTCAATCTGGGAAATCCGTAGACCAATGAAATATGCAATTGATAGTTATTTAAGATATGTAAATGAAACGCTACCAGATAAAATCCTTAAAAAGTACTCTTTTCCTGAAATCAAACAAGCAATCAAAAACATTCACTTTCCCGGAACACTTGCTCAGGCTGAAAAGGCGAAAGAACGATTAATTTATGAGGAATTCTTCTATCTTGAATTGCTTTTAGCCTTACGCAAATTAAACTCAATCCAACATAAAAAGGGATATTGCTTAATCGAAAAGGGCACTTTTACCAAAAAATTATTAGAACTTTTACCATTTGACCTTACTAATGGACAAAGAAAAGTCCTATCGGAAATAAAAGATGACCTGGCAAAAGAAACACCAATGAACCGATTGCTTCAAGGTGATGTTGGCTCAGGTAAAACCGTGATTGCAATCTATGCAATGCTCATTGCAATTGAAAACGGATTTCAATCGGCAATGATGGCGCCAACAGAAATCTTGGCAGAACAACATTATCTGGTTTGGCACAAACGATTGGAAAAGATTGGAGTTAGAACTTGTCTTTTAACCGGAAGCACTAAACCAAAAGAGAAAAGACGCATTATCCAAGAAATTGAACTTGGAATGATTGACTTAGTTTTTGGCACGCATGCTCTAATTGAACAAAATGTTAAATTTAAACAATTAGGTTTAGCAGTAATTGATGAACAACACCGTTTTGGTGTGATGCAAAGAGCGGCTTTAATAAATAAAGGCGTTAATCCGGATTTTTTAGTAATGACGGCAACGCCAATTCCTCGAACCTTACAGATGACATTGTATGGTGATTTAGATATTTCCGTCCTATCAGAAAAACCGCCGGGCAGAAAGCGGATTATAACCCGATTAGTTGCAGAAAAAGAAAGAACATCTGTCTATAATTTTATTCAAACTAAAATCAATGAAGGTAGACAAATCTACATTGTCTGTCCGTTAATTGAAGAATCAGAAAAACTTGACCTGAAAGCCGCAATCAAAACCTATGAAGAAATTAGAAAAATCTTTCCTGACCAAAGAGTTGGTTTAGTCCATGGTCGACTAAAAAGTTCTGAACGAATTGAACTAATGGAAAAATTTCGCAAACACGAACTTGATATTTTAGTCACGACAACGGTTATTGAAGTTGGAGTGGATATTCCTAATGCAACGGTAATGATAATTGAACATCCGGAACGATTTGGCTTAGCTCAACTTCATCAATTGCGGGGACGTATTGGACGCGGCAGTGAAACTTCTTTTTGTATCTTAATTCTATCAAATTCGAAATTCTCACCGGCTTATGAACGGCTGAAATTCTTTCAAGCCAATGACGACGGATTTCTTTTAGCCGAAAAAGATTTAGAACTTCGTGGACCTGGTGAAATCTTGGGAACTAGACAACACGGCTTACCAGACCTAAAGATTGCCGACTTACAAAAAGACCGGCATTTACTATTTCAAGCCCGTGACGATGCTTTCAGTTTAATCAAACAAGATAATAATTTCGCAATGCCGGAAAACCAAATAATTAAGATCACATTAAATAAAAAATTCAAGGACCGCTTTGAACTATTAAGAGTAGGATAAACTTATGAAATATCATACATTAAATAGCAAATATCAAATCACAATAATATTGACTGTTTTTAGTTTTATATTTTTAGTTATTAGCTGTTCACCACCATTGCCGACAACTATCGGCGGAATGCGTGATGTTATTTTACTTACTGACCATAAAGAAGAAATTGAATTGCCAATAAGAGAAATCCTTCAAAGATATATCTATACTGTTCAACCTGAAGAAGAGTTTATCGTTCGTTACCGACCTTTATCCCGCTTACCCGACTTTATTAAGTTTCGGTTTCTTTTTATCGTCGGAACTGTTAATGAAGAACCGATTAGAACAATATTAGATGTTCATACTCAAAAAATTGAAATGGATACAATGGCGCTATTTGCTTTTGCTGACTTATGGGTCGAAAATCAAAAAGTATTAGTCTTTGCGGTTAAATCTAAGGAATTTCTTCCAACTGGATTAAAACGTTATGGCGCGAGAATCCGAAAAACTTTTCAAGACTACCTATTAAATCATATGACTAAAATCACTTATGAACAAGGTTATGATAAAAAACTCACAAAATATTTATTAGATAAATATCAATTTAACTTTAAGGTGCCAAGACGGTTTAGACTTATTACTAAATACGAGCATGAAAATTTTATTTATCTGATTACACATAATCCTGACCGAAGTATTTTTATTTATTCTTCTGCTGAGATGCAGGATTTGACCCCATCAAAACTAATTAACCTTAGAGATAGTTTGACCGCTAAATACTATGAAGGTGATTTTGTTTATAGACCGTATACGCGGGCAGAAACAACGCTATTTAATAACATCTGGGCAATTAAATTAATTGGAGTTTGGCAAAACAATAAACTGACTGCCGGCGGACCATTTATCTCTTATTGTTTTAATCATAATAACCGATTCTATTTTATTGACGGAATGCTATATTATCCAGGTAAGAAAAAGTTGGATAATCTCAATCAACTTGACGCAATCCTCCACACTTTATATTTTCCCAATAAGCAAAATCTAAATCGCTAAGTTTCCTTTCAATATCCGAATCAGATTTTATATATGTCTTAAACTTTTGTTTTATTTGTTCACAGTAAAAAATATCTCTATTTAAGTATAACTCAAAAATCTCAAAAAGAATTGATTGAACAAATCATCGTTTTATTTTGTCCAATCTTTTCATCGGATAATATCTGGTAAAGAGGATTAACCATTTATTTTCGAGTATAATAATTTACTATGCCGGAAACAATAATTTTTGGGTTCACTTCGAATTTATCCTTTAAGTCTGGTCGATTAAACCAGATGCATTCAATCATTCCTGTATCATCGCTTACCATAATTCTAATAACTTCTTCTTATTGAAAAATATCAAATCGCATATCTGTCAAAAATCAACTAATCTAAAACACTAACTACATTTATTTCAACAAGTTATAATTTGAACCTATGACCCCTAGCCCCCTGCTAGCCCTTTATTAGCCTATTGTTACCCGATAAACAACAAAGAAGGCCGCCTATCGGTTAGGTTTAAAGGTTTATTTTTAGTTTAGATAGGAAAATATTTTTTAACAAGTTTATAAGAAGAGTAGTTAAAACAACAAAAGATTTACTTAACAATTTACGCTTACAAATTATTAAATGCTATGAGATTGATTGATAGATTGTTTTATAAGAATGCTTAGAACCTTTAGGGGACCGCAAATTGTGAGTCGCTCCAATGCAATGTGCACTCGATACACTTATGCGTTTTCGAACTTTATAGGATTTTGTATTTCTGCGCAAAGTAAAAAGCACGCGATCTTTCAAAGCACTCTAATATCTTTTCAATAAAATCAAAACAAATTTTTCAATTATAAGGAATAAAGCCGGCGGGCGGATTCGAACCGCCGACCTGCGGTTTACGAAACCGCTGCTCTACCCCTGAGCCACGCCGGCTAAATTATATGATTGAAAATACCCTAATTAGCGAATAGTAATTAGATTAACGAGTAAAGACCATCTTTTTAGTGAATTTCTGGTTCGGCGTTTCCAGGGTATAGAAGTAAATTCCTTCAGCAACTTTGCGATTGCTCTCGTCTCTGCCATCCCAGATCAGATTGTAAACACCTGATTCTAATCTGCTATTGACCAGTGTCTTAATTACTCTTCCGGATGCATCGTATATCTTTAGTCTGGTGTGTGTTGGTTCACCAATACTGAATGAAATCTTCGCAATACCATTTGTTATCGGATTCGGCTTTATTGAATTGAGCATTGTTACTAATGGCACGATTCTCGTTTCTTCAGCAACTGATGAATATGAAGTTATCGTTAACCGAATATTCGGTCGATTATATGTCTGAGTTAAACTCGTTGGTTGACTAGCATCACTTGCTGCTTGCCGGGTCAGATATGTCGGTGATGTTGTCGTATATTGCCAGTACGGACATACTGTAGTTGAAATATACGGCTGATAACCTTTAATAATTAATATCTGAAGGTTTTGAGTATTATTATAGACAAAAGGTGTATCCAGTTGAACTTCTAACCAACCACTCTGCAGGTCATTAGGAAATGAACCGCTATACACTTGTCGATAACCAGTTAAAGAATATGTGCCACTGGTTAAAGATGCATCGGTTGTATGCTTCATATAGATTGTAACATTTTCTATTGGGTCAAGATTCGTGCCATGGTCTTTATAATAGCTAACTCGCGTGATATTACCCGCAATTCCTATCTCTGGCTGTAAATAGATTACTTCATGAGTTGAATAGTTATAAAAACGGTTCATCGGTCCTGAATAAGAATTTGTTGTTGCCGTGCCAATCACAATCTGGAATGTCGGACTAATATCCGTAATTCTGGTCATCCGGTCATTACCTGGAACTTGGTCATTGGGTAGTTTGGTTCTAAACCTTAGGGTGCAAACTTCTTGAATCGTTGGTGTCCAGGATGGAAGGCTGATATGTAATGTTTCGCCTGAAGTAATTGAAGGCACGATTACTGAATCTAAGTATCTTAAAACACCAGCAGTACCAACAATTGAGCAGATAACTGAGAAATTGGACTGACTTAATCCACCATAGTTCTTTATCTTTACCTTTGGTATCATCGGTGTATTCGGCATATGATTAGGTCCAGGACTTAAGATTGCGTCAATACCAATATCATTATCAGGTGGTGGTAGTGCAGCAAAACCAATACCAGTAACATCATCAATATACCAACCAGGATAGTTATTTACTGAACCATCAGTGCCAAAATGCCATCTTAAAAAGAATCTCGTTCCCGCAGTTATTGGCAGATTAAAGATTGCTTGAACCCAACCATTGCTTGAACCACCATAAATCGGTTGTCCAGCAAGTGCAGTATTACCTGATGCTGCAGTTCCAGTATAACCACCAACCGGACTAATCACTGTCCAAGTTTGACCATTATTAGTTGAGATCTTAACATTACCACCATCATAAAGTGTTGTTGTGCCTTCAAAACTATACCAGTGCCAGAATTTAAGTTGTGGTGTATCACAAGTAGCAGT
>JBDRUT010000010.1:0-69434 GCA_039801465.1 Caldifarciminota bacterium | reverse complement strand
AATGCAAATTAACTATATAGCAAATATTACCCAAAACAATTAAACTTTACCCAATAAAAGAAAAGTAGACTCTTGACATTTCTGTATCTAAACCACAATGCAAATTAACTATATAGCAAATATTACCCAAAACAATTAAACTTTACCCAATAAAAGAAAAGTAGACTCTTGATATTTCTGTATCTAAACCACAATGCAAATTAACTATATAGCAAATATTACCCAAAACAATTAAACTTTACCCAATAAAAGAAAAGTAGACTCTTGATATTTCTGTATCTAAACCACAATGCAAATTAACTATATAGCAAATATTACCTGAAACAATTAAACTTTGCCCGACAAAAGAACAATAGACTCTTGAGTAAATCTTTTTATCACGGAAGATATTGATTGATAACTAATCCAGAAACAGATGCACACCCACAAGTAGTTTGGATTATTAAACAAAAATTCATTTCGGATATACTCTACAATATATTAAACAAAATTCCCTTCTGACAAAAAGACTAACTATATCTAATATTTTCTTTGACGACAATATTTCTTTTAGATTCTTTAAAAAAGAATTCTGACAAAGCCTTGATTACACAAATATTTTGACGATACCATCAAGAATATTATTGGTTTTTCCATCATCGAAATCGTCCTTTTAATCCATACAACCAATGAATGCAACTCTTTTTAAGCCCTCAAAAACTTTTCCTTGACAAAAATAGTTTTTATCTTACAATATATTCATATATGCACATATTTGTTCTTTGACAACAAGTATTCAGTTTAATCTGATAACCGAATAACACTTAAACTGCATTGGGCATTAGTTCTTGTTGTAATTAATAGTTATATTTGCGTACAATCTCGGATTATTTATCTGATAATGCTGAAAGGCAATGCTTAAAATTTAAATCTAACCCAAGTGGTGCAATATTTAATTAAAACAATCTTTTATATAAAAAGGAGATGATGATTATGAAAAAAGCAAGTCTGCGCACTGAACGATGGTTGGAAAAATATTATGAACCGAATCCGCTCAAGCGACAATATGTCAGTTCTCAAGTGGCTAATGCGTTTGAATTGCAAGTGCATACTGATAATATAATTAAGAGCATCTTAAGTGAAAGCGCAGTATCAACAATATTTAATATTCCATATCTTAACTTCGGTCGTAAAATTCAAGCATTAGCCAGAAAATATGCTGGCAAGCAATTGCAAACTGAAATTGACTTTCTGATGTCCAAAGCACAAGCCCAAGGGCTGAATAAAGAGATTTTGGAAAAAATTCTCACAGCGATACTTAATATGAGCAAAGCAACAGAAAACTGATAACAAAATGATTTGCCGAATCAATCAAAATATCTCAAAATTATACCTTTATATCTATATGCAGAAGGTAATAAAGTTAAAAAACAATAAAATCTGTGTAGTGGCTGTGGGGTGGCAGTGCTGATACAAAATCCCTGCCATTCCCTACTCTGCTGTCAAGGTCAAAAATGTTATAATTTGCAATGTCTAATTTATTGGAAATCATATTGCTATAATTTCTTTCAAGATTTTGACCTCAAAGTCTACCATCAAAAACATCTCGCAATTCATCTTGCAGTCTGCCACCTAATTCAGCATTGAAAATAGCGTTCACTTTAGCAATTAACTTGCCATTCATATTATCATTAATTCAAGTTGGAAAAAAATTTGACCAAAAATAAATTTTTAACATCTGCCAAGCAAATAATTAAGCCGGTGTTTTTAATCGTTATAGACCCCATCTCCTCTTTTGCCTAACTTCACCCATTAACCCTTGACTTCTAAATTAATAATAGTTGACATTGTATGCCGGATGTTTATAATGCTTGTATAAAAATGAAGCAACCAAAATCAATTATCAAAAACAAAGTTTATAGAAAAAAATTACGAAAACCAAATCTAATTAAAGAATCGCTTGTAATTTATAAACCCCGCCAGAGAATTCAACCGTACTTTCAAACAGATTTAATTTCTATATATAACGACGATTTTCTCAAAACCGAGTGCATTGAAGAAGAGTCAATTGATTTAATCGTAACCTCACCACCATATAATGTTGGCATCGAATATAATTCCCACAAAGACACAATGTCTTATGAAGATTATTTGTCTTTTACCAAAGAATGGATAGCAAAATGTTATCGGCTCGCAAAAGTTGATGGTCGTTTTTGTCTTAATATTCCTTTAGATAAAAATAAAGGTGGTCAACAAAGTGTATGTGCTGACATTACAACAATTGCAAAGGAAGTAGGCTGGAAATACCATTCAACGATTATCTGGAATGAACAAAATATTTCCCGAAGAACCGCTTGGGGTTCTTGGTTATCGGCATCAGCACCTTTTGTAATTGCACCAGTAGAAGTTATTGTCGTTTTATATAAAGAACAATGGAAAAAAACCAGTGGTAGCAGAAAATCTGATATCACTAAAGATGAATTTGTGAATTGGACTAATGGCGTATGGACATTCATGGGCGAAAGCAAAAAAAGAGTTGGTCATCCTGCACCATTTCCAATTGAATTGCCAAAAAGATGCATAAAACTATTTTCTTTTGTTGGCGATACAATTTTAGACCCATTTTTAGGAAGCGGCACAACTCTTATTGCCTGCGCTATGACAAATCGAAAAGGAATTGGCATTGAAATTGATAAAAAATATTGTGAATTAGCAAAACAAAGATTAATCAATGAAGTAAAAATATATCAACTAAAAATACAAACCTAAATAAGTATGAATAAAGAATATACTTCTTGGGAAGAAAGACAAAGTTATGTTGCCAAATCTGGAAAAGCATTAGAACGCCGGATTGCAGAGTATTTAAAACAAGAATTAACTAAGGATGGAATAAAAATTTATTTTGGCAACGAAATAAAAAGAGAGCCATTAAAATATAAAGCGCTTTATGAGTATCTATTAGTACCTACAAAAGAATCTAAATCTAAAGGCGTTTGGGGTGATGTCGATTTAGTTGTTGCTGATACTGACGACTATCCGATTGCAATTATCAGTTGTAAAACAAGTTTTCACGGCAGATTTCCGGAAACATTTTTTTATAGCATTTTATTTCGAGTTTTAACGCGGGTTAAATTTGTGCTTGTTACTGATGATGCGGGAAGAGCAAAAAAGAAAGAATGGGAGTCAGAATTAGGTAGCGAGGAAAAACCAACTAAAGATAGAGAATTGGCTTCAACATTTCTTGATGGGGTTTATACTACAAATAAAAGAACCGCCTTGGGTGGCATTGTTAAATTTATTACTGATTTACCGAAAGATATTCTTTATTGGCGGAAAGGGTTAATAAAAACACACCCAAAAGGAGTATAATATTATGCCCAAATATAAATGTCTCAACTGTGGTTATCAAGGTAAGGTATTTATTTTTCAATTCAATGATTATAATTATTGTGTTGCATCTAATACAATAGAACCCGAATATCTTAGTGAAGCACCAAATTGGGTTAAAGATAAAGACTTAGGAGATGCTGAAATCGGCGAACCGATTGGTTGTCCCAAATGTCACGCTTGGGGTGTAAATAATTTTACAGTCATTGAAACTGATAGAAAATCATAGGAACTTGCAGATATTTTTAGTGACATATCACTTTAAGATAATAAATTACCATCGATTTCAACAAGTTGTTATTAGTTTCAATTCTTAAATTTCTTTAAGGCCTAAATCAGTGTTTAACTTATCAGTTTTAGAATCGTATCTTTATCAATTAATTTCAATTCGTTCTTATCTTCAATAAACCTCGCAACATCTCTTCTTACTTTTGCAAAATCAATCTTGGCTAAATTCTTTTTTAAGAATGCGGAGAAGTTAGTTGCGTTCAAGTCAATTTTTTTATGTTCGGTCTGTTCAATTGCCTTATTGAGTAATGTAAAATTAGGAATCGTTTTGCGTCCTAAATACCAAAGTAAATCGTAAAAGTCTCTGCCTTTGGTATATTTTCGATAAAAACAGGCATGCAGTTTTAATGCATAGAGTGAAGGTATATCGAAAGTAGTTACCGTAAAGACAAAATGTCTGCTTACTAATTGAATTATAGTTTGCCATCCTTTTGGTGGGTTAACATCAATTTCTAATTTAATTGATAACTTCTCACTTTTGATATCCGACAGACCTAATTGAAATAAAATCCTCTTGAATTTAAACATTGCCGAATGGACTGGTGGTTCAAGTTGCTTTTTGATATCTAAAGATAAACCTACCTTTTCTAAGTCATAAACAATTTTCTCTAATAGTTTATCAAAGTTATAACCCTGAGCCCGAATCAGCGAAAAGTCAAGGTCTTCGGAAAATCGGCGCAAGCCATACAGGATTCTTAATGCTGTCCCCCCAACAAAAGCGAGATTTTTATAATACCCGCGGTCGTATAAGATTTTTAATATTAATAGTTGAAGAAATTCTCGCGTAATGTGAATTTTCGTTTCCCGGTCAGGAATCGAAGCAATTTCTTTCTCAATTAAACTAAGCATATTCTGTAATGAAATCTAATAAGCGGTAAGTAATATCAAGTATGGTCTTCTTGTTGAATCTTCGTGCATAACCAAGAAGTTTTTTCTTTTTGAGAATATTAAGGTTTTGAAACCGATAAGATTTGTTAAAAATATCTTTGTCTTGGTCTTTAAATTCGGATCGGTTCAAATAGATAAAGTCAAGCATCGCTTTCTCTGGTTCGGCAATCAGTATAGGCAATTTATTTTCATCCTTAATTTCCGTAAAACCAAAAAACAGGTCAGTTTTTACATGCTGATAGATGAACATTCCTAAACGATTAACAAATTTTGCTGTCTTCTTAGTTGTTACGGATGTAACATCTGTAACTTTTTCTGGAATTAAACCATAATATCCCAGCGCGTATTCGGTACTCACATAAGATGGTGAATATAAGATATTGGCTAAAAAAATCCGTGAGGGATGAATTTTTCGGTCCTGCTCGTTTAAAAGATATAGTCCTTTTTTGAGTTTAACTATTAATCCTTTCTTTTGCCAAGTATTTAGTTGAACTGTAATAAGAACTCGTGGATTCTCTATTGCGCTGTAAATATCTTTCGTCGTAATCACAGGCAATTTACTAAAAATGTTTTTGAACTCGTAATATTTCATTTCTTTATAACATATAAAAATATGTATTATGGAAATAATACTGATAAATAGCTTTTTGTCAATTAGTTATCTTCGGAGATTCTGAAAAGTGCCACTGAAAACACTGAAGACACAGAAAATATATAAAGAAAATTCAGTGGTTTCAGTGACTTCAGTGCAAATATTGACTTTTGCCGAGGTCTCATCTTCGAAATCTCTGCGAAAGCCAATTTCGCTATTGAAATCATTGATTTCCTCCTTGTTTTTTGTATAGTTTGTGTTTTCAATGGCACTTTTCAAAACTATCATCTTCTTATTATCGTTTAATCCATTTGCCGTAGGTTAATATTTATCTTCAATTGAACAACCCGTTAATATCGGTGATGAATTCGTCCGAGCATTAGTATATATAATAAGGAATTCACCAAAATGGGTAAAAGAGAAACATTCTGGAGATGCTGAAATCGGCGAACCGATCGGTTGTCCCAAATGCCACGCTTGGGGATTGGATAATTTTAACCTGATTTCTTAACTAAAATAAATATAATTTTCAACACACCTTTTTACTTCAGGATTTTTTATATTTTGGTAATGTAGTTAAATTGTTTTATCTGGCTTGTGTCTCTTATTTCTTAATCTTTGTTGTTGTGTGACGAATAACGAGAAAAAAATTGCTGTGACCAAATTAAAAAATCTTCTTGCGAATTCGGAATTTTTATATTCTGATGATATAGTTAAGTTTTTTTCTCAATCTTTATTGTTCTGTGATGAATAACAGGAAAGGAACTGTTGTGACCAACTTAAAAAGTCGTCTTGCTCAATATGTTTCCTGATATTTTTAATTAAGGTAAGAAAGAAACTCAAATTATGCAGGGTTAGAAGTTTAGGACCCAAATATTCACCAGCAATAAAAAGATGTCTAAGATAAGAGCGAGTAAAGTTTTTACAAGTATAACATTCGCATTCTGGGTCAAGCGGAGTAAAATCCGAAATGTATTGAGCATTTCTGATGGTTATTCTACCTAAACTTGTAAAAGCAGTTCCGGTTCTACCATTACGAGTTGGTAAGACACAATCAAAGATATCAACGCCGCGTTTGACACCTTCAATTATATCTTCCGGATAACCTGCACCCATCAGATAACAAGGAGATTCGTTGGGAATAAAATCTCTGACCACATCAATCATTTCATAAGTCACATTAGAAGGTTCACCTAAACATAAACCGCCAATCGCATAGCCGTCAAATCCTAAATCAACTGTCTTTTGGGCAGAGACTTTCCGTAATTCAGGATAAGTTGCACCTTGAATTATTCCAAAAAGATTCGTATCTGGTTTTTTAGAGTTTTTACTGCGTTCTGCCCAGTTTAAGGTTCTCTGCACTGCTTCTTGGGCAACTTCTTGGGACACCGGATAGGGTGGACAGACATCTAAACACATTGCAATATCTGAACCCAAACTTTCCTGAATTTCAACAACAAATTCTGGGGTAAAAAAATGGTATGAGCCATCAATATGAGATTGAAATTTTACTCCTTCATCTGTAATCTTACATAATGATGCTAATGAATAAATCTGAAATCCACCAGAATCAGTTAAAACTGGCTTGTGCCAACCAATAAATTTAGAGATTCCCCCTGCGGATTCAATTATTTTATGCCCGGGTCTTAAGTAAAGATGATAAGTGTTACAGACAATCATCTCTGCGCCAAGTTCACATAATTCTTTGGGCGTAATCGTTTTGACTGTGCCTTGAGTTCCAACAGGCATAAAGACCGGGGTCTGCACAATGCCATTAGGCAAAGATAATTTGCCAAGTCTTGTCTTACAATCCTTTAGAGTTTTAGTAATTCCAAATTTCATTGTAATTTAACATTTACTTACCTATTAAGTGTGAAAATTGCGAGTTTTAATATGTCAACTTGGTGTTGATGTGGCAGATAGATTATCCGAATTCCATTTCCGAAAATGCACCTAAATTAAGTTTTCGTGCTCGTTCTCGAACAACTGCATTCTCGCTTAAAATTGAGCTTTCCAGTAAACAATTTTCAACATATGAGTCTTGATTAATAATCGAATCACGAATAATTGAATTTCGGATTTCAACTTGTTCTGAGATTGAAACAAAAGGACCAATTACTGATTCTTCAATTGTTGCCGAATCATCAATATAAACAGGTGGAATTATTACGACTTTTTCTCTGGGCGTAAAATAGTGATGAGATTGAAGCAGATAACGATTAGTTGTGATTAATGCCTCCGGAGTTCCGCAATCAAGCCAATATTCAACTGGATAGGTCTTTATTTTTATACCAGTATCAACCATCTCTTGGAGTGCATCGGATAATTGATATTCACCCCGGGTCTTTCTATCTTCGCTTACAATTTTTTTTAGACTATCAAAAAGTGGTTTGGCATTAGTGAAGTAATAGACACCAACTAAGGCTAAATTATTCTTAGGTTCAAGTGGTTTTTCTGTAATCCGAGTAACATATCCATTACGAGTTTCAACAATACCAAATCGTTGTGGTTCTTGAACTGGTTTAACGCCTACTAAATTTACTTTACCAATAAGAGTCGAGAAATCTAAATCAAGAATTGTATCACCTAAAAGAATCAATACCGGCTCGTCTTGCAAGCAGTCACTCACGCGATAGATTGCATCGCCTAATCCCATTGGATTCTGTTGTTCAACAAATCGGAATTTGTGCGGATAGTTCTTAGTTAAAAAATCTTGAATTCGAGTGCCCTGACTGCCAACCACAACAATTATCTCGTCTGGATTTATTGTAGTTAATCGGTCAAGAATATGACCTAAAATTGGTTTACCCGCGACTTTTAATAATACCTTAGGCGTAGTCTGAGTATGTGGTTTTAACCGTCTGCCTTCTCCGGCTGCAGGAATAATCACTTTTAACATAAACTATCCTTTCTTTGTATTAACTGCTAAAAATTCTGCAAATAATTTTTTTACTTGCTTTTCGTGGCTAGCATTCTTTTCAGTTCATCAATTGCTAAAACCGGCATTGGGTCAATATTACGAAGATACGCTAAATAAAAACTAATCAAATCACCTTGCATTATTAAGGAAAAAATCCGGGCTAAATCTGACTTGCCGTCCGCATAAAATTTTTTAGATTTAACATTAGTTACATTAGACTTGATAATCCTTAAGGTCAAATCGACTCGTAGTAAATTTCGGGGATGCGCTTTATTATCAATAAGAACTAAAAAATAGTATGGCTGAGAAGCATTTTTTAATCCGGTAATACCGACAATTTCATTGTGATTCAATTCCGGAAATACATTACTGTGACAAAAAATCTTACCATTTTCATTAAACTGAGCCTGCCAACGAAGTGCAACTGGTGTAAAAAGACTACTGGTCGCATAGATAATTGGTAAGGTATTGAGCAATTGTTGAGTAAAAATTCTTGCCTGAACATTATATTTTCTTCGATTGGTCAATAGCGTGTCAATTGTCTCTTTAATATCTTTAGTCATATTTTTGATTACGCCAATTTTAGCAAGCGTAATTAACTGAGAAAAAAAGAGATACCCAATTGCTGAGCGTGGTGGTAAGCCAGTTGGAATTTGAATACAATCTATTTTGTATTTTTTGCATAATTCTAATAATTTACCGCCACTAGTAATAGCAACGATTCGACAACGACGTTTAAGTGCTAAATTAAAACTTTCAATCGTCTCTTCAGTATTTCCTGAATAACTGACTACAAAAACTAAACTCTGTTTTTGAATATAGGCCGGTAAAGTATAATCCTTAGAGATAATAATGGGAATATCCAGACTATCTAAAAAGAGACTTTTTATAATTTCGCCACCAATGCCTGAACCACCCATTCCAGAAATTACGATATTTGCTGGTTGAAATAAGAGTTTAGAACTAAACTTATACTTTTGCACAATATTATATGCGTCTTGAATTTGCTCGGGTAGATTATAGATAAGCCTAAACATTTCTTTCATAGTAGTTTTGCCGGCTCAAGACATTAGGTTCTCGAATTTAAAGTCTACTTCAAGTATTTTCCTTTGTTTTGATAGCATTTTATGTTTATCTGTTCAGGTAAAGTATAGATTAGCCTAAACATTTCTTTCAACATAATAGACAGAAGATTAATTTCTAAATAGCAATGGTAAAAAAGTCTACTATATTCATATCGCATTTTATGTTTGGTTCTGTTTTTGCATAGTTGCGAAAAATTTTGCCAAATCCGGGAACTTAGTTTTCATACTATCCTGAATAAAATCATTGATTTCTTTGGGCGTTGCCAGATTTAAGGCTTGTTGGGCAATCTCTTTAACGACAGTAAAATCGATGCTCCGAATAATCTTCTTTGCCATCGGAATCGCAAATGGCACCATTGATAGTTCATCAATACCCAGTCCAACAAGAAGAATAATGCCTAAAGGGTCAGATGCAAATTCACCACATAATCCAACCCAAATGCCATTTTTATGAGCTGCATCAATTGTCAGTTTAATTAATTTTAATACTGCAGGATGTAAATGGTCATAGAGTTTAGCCACCCGGTCATTATCTCGGTCAACTGCTAAAGTGTATTGAGTCAAATCATTTGAACCGATTGAGAAGAAGTTACATTCTTGGGCAAATTGTTCCGCAAGCAAGGCACAAGCCGGAGTTTCTACCATTATGCCAACATCAAGATTTGGGTCAAATGGAATGTTTTTACTTTTCAATTCATTTTTGGCTTGTTCAATAATTGATTTTGCTTTTCTTAGTTCTTCAATACTAGAAACCATCGGCAACATTAGTTTCACATTACCTTTAGTCCCGGCTCGTAAAATTGCTTTTATTTGATTTAAGAAAAGCTCAATGTTATCAAAACATAGCCGAATTGCGCGCCATCCTAAAAATGGATTAGATTCAAAATATCCCGGTATTAGTTTATCACCACCAAAATCAAAGGTTCGGATGATAACTGGATAAGGTTTCATCTTATCCGCAACATCTGAATATATTAAAGTCTGTTCATCTTCAGATACCGGTCCTCTTTTGGCTAAATACAGATATTCGGTTCTAAAAAGTCCAACGCCACGAGCACCGTGTTCTAATGCGGTTAAAGTTTCGGCAACAAATTCAATATTAGCAGAAATATCAATATACTTACCATCCAAAGTTGAAGATTCTGATTCTTTAAGGGTTGCAAGATAACTGCGTTGTTTTTGAATACTTTCCAGTTCTTTCTTGTAGAAACTGACTCGCTTTTCCGTAGGCTCGATAATTAAAAGACCACGAGAACCATCAAGGATAACATCTGAAGCAGGTATACGACTAGCAAGTTGAGCCACTGATTTCATGAGATGTTCGATTCCGACCACAGCAGGAATTTCTTTCCCTTTAGTCATAATTGCGGTGTGTGAAGTTTTGCCACCAACTTCAGTAGCAACACCAGCAATGCGTTCGCGATCTAAGAGTGCAGCTTCAGATGGCAATAGGTCATGGCATACAAGAATTGACCCAGGCTGAATCTCGTGAATTGAAGGTAGGGGTTCACCGGAAATATTTCGCATCACCCGCGTGGAAACATCAATAATATCAGCTAATCGTTCTTTGAAAAATGGCGTTTTGGCATCATTAAGCGGTATCAGGTATTTTTTCAATACTTCGGAATAGGCGAATTCTGCGTTTCGCTTCTTGGTTTCAATGAATTTAATTGTTCCGTCAATTAGTTCTTGGTCATTAAGCAAAGAAATTTGTAATGAAATCAATTCAGCTAAGTCGGTTCCCATTTCCTGGCGAATTTCATTCTGGAGAACTTTAAGTTCTTGCTCGGTTTCGTGAATTGCTTTCTTAAAGCGAGAAACTTCGGTCTTTATCTCATTGTCACTAATTTCTCTTTCTCGATAACTCGGAATGAAGCGCTTATAAATAAATATCTTACCAATTGCAAATCCTGGTGATACTGGAATACCACGAAGAATTAATTCTTTTTTAGTCATTAATACCTTCTAATCATTAACACCTTCTAATATTTTTTTTAACTCCACCAGTGCTTCTTGTTCGTCTTGACCATCAACTTCTAAAATTACCTGGCTACCTTTTTCTGCAGCTAGAGTTAAAATTCCTAAAACACTTTTGCCATTAACCCAAACGCCGTCTTTACATAATCTTACTTTTGAGGCAAATTTCTCGGCGACCTTTACAAATTGTGCTGCCGGTCGTGCATGAAGTCCAACTTCATTTTTTATGATTATCGTTTCCGTTATCATATTGTTCAAAAAAAATTGTTTATTATTGTTAAAACCACAAAATAAATTTAGTGCTTGTCGCGCCGATGACAATAATGACATTTCTTAGAATCTTACTCATAATATTACCTTAATTATCAAAAAAATCAAGAGTCCAGCAATTAATAGGTAAGATGCTCTACGGTCACTTCGTAAAAGACCGAAGATAAGAGCAAATAGTAATAGAACAATAAAAGTAAATAATAAACCTGAAGTAATTGTCGCAATTGGTGATGATAAACTATAAGAAGCAATTGGCGGTAAAAGTACTATTAATACACCAAGAATATATGCTAAAATATGGTATAAAACTGTCAATGATTTCCGCAATTCATTCAAAAAGACAGTTGCTTTCTGTCCGTAACGAACCCCATCAATCAATCCCTTGAGTCTTACTCTTTGAGTTATTATTACATATGGTATTAAAAACAACAAAGGAGCGAATTTAAATATTCCAATTGAATAGATGTTTAATTTGTTTTGATAGTAGCCCAAGATAAGAAATAAGGTTACCAATGCCAACAATAAAGGCCTTAAAGTGCGCCAGAAGAATTCGTCACCCAATCCACCCAAGATGTGTTGAAGCGTAACAAACCATTCTTTAGCAATATTGGCTTCATTATTTAATGCTATGCCTAAAAGTAATCCAGCACAATAAGGGTTGGTGTTAAAACCAGTTTTTTTACCAACCAAGTTCTTCAAATCTCTTTTCTCTTGAGCCGAAGTTCTGGTTAAAGAAATCCACGCATAAAGAAATCCTAATGTCTGTTTTCCCGCATATGACCAAGAAGTTTGCAGGAAAAATAGAGTGATAAGTCCTTTTATCGCTTCCCAATTAGTCATAAGCAATTTTGACAGATAGTAAAAATAATGCTTATTGCAACCGATATCTGATCCGTATAACGTTCTCGGATTATAGTTTTATGATAATCCATAAAATAAATCCAGTAATCATACCTAAGATACTAAAAATTATTTGTTTATTATAACGGAGTTCACGCAAGGCAAGACGAAAAGGTATAATTACAAGCCGAGCAATGCCAGCAATACCAATACCTAAAGGAAGTGCAATGAGTTCGGAAATACTGAATTGGGGCAGTAGCCTGATAAACGGTGCAAAAGCAATCACTATTATCTGGAAAAACAAAATTAAAATAAAGTTTCTCAAAAAGAAAGTTAACAGTCCCATAAGATGGTTAGTAATAATATTATGGTCTTCAAAGTCCTGAGCCGCTTTCAGAAAAAGATGATTGTTGATACGTTTCAATAACTGACTACTAAATTGACCTAATAGACTTGCAATACTGCCCAATAATAGACCAACAAACATTAGTTTTTCTGCTTCTACAGATATATTCAATTTCTTAGCGAGCAAAAAACTACTAATTGCGACGACGCCAGCACTTTGATTATCTGTTGGTTCTTTGGCACCCAAAGGCAAAGCACCAATCCAAACCAATTGTAAAGCGGTTCCTAAAAAAAGACCAACTTCGAATTCACCAAAGATAAGTCCAATTAACGGGCTGGCAATAATTGGTTGTGAGATACCAAATTCACCAATTGCCTGCTTATCTAATAATACAATCGCACCAACTAAACACAATAAAATTAATGTGATTATCATTTGAAAATCGATACCTTTTACAGAATATCCTGCTTAGGTTTAAGACATAATAGTCGATTCCGTCGTAGTTGGTAGTAAGTGTTTGGAATTAGATTGCTTATCATCGGAAATTTTTTACTAATTCATTAATTTCAAAGAATGGTGTTATCATAATATTTTGTGCTTCGTTTATCATATTGGTATCTTTTCTTAATAATCATTTATCGTTACACTTTTTGTAATTCACTAAGTTCAAAGAATAGTGCTGTCTTATATTTTGTGCTTCGTTTATCATATTAAATATCTCTTCCTGATAGTCGCTTATCATTGTGCCTTTTTAATTAATTCATTAAGATTGATGACTGGTGCACCGGGAATCTCTCGACCTTCTAATTTAACACCATAGTCAATGATTCTTTTCGCATATTCGACATCTTCATCTGATAGGAAAATATAGTTGGCGAATGCCTTTTTGCCTTCCTGATAGTGCAAACCACCAATGTTGAGTTTCTCAACACTTATACCACCTTCAACAATTCTTAATGCATCTTTAAGTGAGTTCACTAAGACCATCGTCTTTTTATTGTCTTGGCTATTTTTAAGTAAATCTATGGTTTTTTCGATAGTTTCAATTTTTAATTCAATCTCAGGTGGAACGGCTAATGTATAAATTTCCCGCTCCCATTCATCATTTGCCACTGTATCATTTGCTAAAACGATTCGTTCAATTGCTAAAGGCCTAATCCAACCAGCAGTTACTTGCCCATGAATTAATCGGTCATCAACGCGAATGATAAAGTTCATATTAATAGCGATATCGTCAATTAAATACTATTTATTTTTATCATCTTAGTCAAGACTTTACACACTAACACTCAAAACGAGCGAATATATGAAACGACATTATCCGCTCTTTGCTATTTTACAATCAATGCTCTTGTAGTATTTTTGTTTTCTTTAGAAGCGAATATACCGCGTGAAAAATGCAATTGATAATTGACTTTTTAGGGTTTGTTAAATATAATTCTATGCAAAGTTAGACAAACTTTTTGCTGTGCTGAGAAACTTATTTTATTGTATTTAGAGCTTAAATATTATGGAACAAAAAAAACGGATTTTAACTGGTGACCGGCCAACAGGTCCTTTACACTTAGGCCATTATGTTGGCTCAGTAATGAATCGGGTGAAACTTCAATATGATTATGATACTTTTATTATTATTGCGGATGTCCAAGCCCTGACTACTAATTTCGAGCATCCGGAACGGTTAAAACAAGATGTTTATAATGTGCTATTAGATAATTTGGCTTGTGGTGTTGACCCAAATGTCAGCACGATATTTATCCAATCTCAAATACCTGAAATTGCCGAGTTAACTGTCTTTTATTCAATGCTGGTTTCAATCAATGTCCTGTCCCATAATCCGACAATTAAGACTGAAGCCAAACAGTATGGCTTTGAGCATCGCAAACCTTATGGATTTCTCGGTTATCCTATAAGTCAAGCAGCAGATATTACTTTTTGCCGAGCACACCTTGTGCCGGTTGGTGCTGACCAACTACCTCATATTGAGTTGACTCGGAAAATTGTTCGCCGATTTAATGAACTATATGCACCAGTATTAATTGAACCAGAAGCATTGGTCTCAAATGTTCCTCGATTAATGGGACTGGATGGTAACGCGAAGATGAGTAAAAGTCTAGGCAATTGTATTTATCTATCTGACCCACCAGATGTAGTTGCTGAACGTATTAATCAAGCAGTTACTGACCCGGCTCGAATTCATGCTACAGACCCAGGACATCCTGAAGTTTGTAATATCTTTTCTTATCAAAAAGTTTTTAATCCCGAATTTGTTGTCGAATTAGAAGACAGTTGTAAAAAAGGTAAGATTGGTTGTGTTGCCTGTAAGAAGAAATTGGTTTCCGCAATCAATAATTTACTTGAGCCGATAAGACAACGCAGAGCAGAATATGAGAAAGATATTGACCGATTGAATGAAATACTTTCAAAAGGAACAAAAAGGGCAAAACAAGAAGCTGAAAAGACAATGGAATTAGTTCGTGCTGCGATTAAGATTGATTATCCGATTCATCGGTAAACATATTATAATGTGATTGCCGACTTGGGAATCTTGTCAATCATTAGTAATCTGATACAGATAAATTAGCAATTTGTTCTTCGGCAACTAGTGAATAATCCAATAATGAATTATGCAATTATTCTTGCTGCCGGTAAAGGGAAGCGATTTGGTAGAGAAAAACAATTTGCAACCGTTAGACGCAAACCAATCCTGTATTATGCAATTAGAGTTTTCCAACAATCATCTGATATTGATAAAATTATCGTTGTTGTGTTAAAAAAACACCTGAATGCAGTAAAAGCACTGGTCAAGAAATATAATTTCAATAAAGTTACAGAACTTGTTATTGGTGGTAAAAAAAGACAGGATTCAGTTTATAATGCGTTAAAAGTGCTACCAGATAAAGGATATGTCGCAATTCATGATGCGGTAAGGATTGGTTTGTCTAAGGAATTAATCACATTGGGGTTAAGGGCTTGTCGAAAATACAAGGCTTGTATTCCAGTTATTCCTATTCAAGACACAGTAAAAATTGTCCGAAAGAGATTTGTTCAAAGAACCCTTGACCGCTCTCAACTATTTTTAGCCCAAACTCCCCAGTTCTTTGAAATTGGATTATTAAAAAGAGCATACAAGAAAGCATATCAAGAAAAATATTATGCTACTGATGACGCTCAATTATTAGAAAGAATAAAATTTAGAGTCTATACAATACGCGGTTTGAAACAGAACTTAAAGATCACTGACCCACTGGACTTAAGAATTGTAAAATGCCTAATCTGAACTCAGATAAGACTTCGTGCCTTGATGCGTAAAACACTAAAATAAATAAACTGTAAACAAAGAAATAATGCGAGAATTTTTTATCATTCTTGGACATAATTTAATCAATAGATTTTTAATATGAAAAATGTCGCAATTTTGGGGTCAACCGGGTCCATCGGTAAAGCAACGATAGAAGTTATTCGCCATCTCAAGTCTGATTTCAAAGTCTTTGCCTTAGCTGCAGGTGCCAATTATAAATTGTTAGCCAATCAAATTATTCAAACCCAACCTGAGATTGTTGCTCTTCGGGACGAGAAGCATAAAGATGAACTCTTTGCTCTCTTGACATCAAAAAGTAAGTCCTTAGGTAGGAAAATTAAAATTTTTGTTGGCATCAGCGGATTAATAGATATTGTTCAAAACAAGAATATTGATGTTGTGGTGTTTGCGATGACCGGCACAGATGGAATTATACCGCTACTTAAAGCAATCGAAAAACAGAAACACATCGCCTTAGCCACAAAAGAACTTCTGGTCAGTTTTGGTAGAATTATTATACAAAAGCAGAAAAAATATAATACGCCGATTTTACCAATTGATTCGGAATTAGTAGGTTTGCACCAGTGTCTTTATGGCCATAAGCTTGAACAAGTGAAAAGTGTCATTATCACTGCTTCCGGTGGACCGTTCTTTCATCGCAAAGACCTAAGCAAAATTACTCTAAGCCAAGCCCTATCCCATCCAATTTGGAAAATGGGCAAAAAGAACACAATTGATTCCGCAACTTTAGTGAACAAAGGACTAGAAGTAATTGAAGTTTCAAGACTCTTTCAAATTCCACCGGATAAGATTAAAGTTCTGATTCACCCTCAAAGTATTGTCCATTCAATGGTTGAATTTGTTGATAATTCCGTAATCGCCCAACTTGCGGTTCCGGATATGAGGCTGTGTATCCAATATGCTTTAACATTTCCCAATCGCAAAATCTCATTAGTAAAAAGTCTGGACCTGACTCAAATCAAACAGTTGGAATTCTATCCTCCGGATATAAAAAAATTTCCTGCTTTACAATTAGCCTATGATGTCTTATCTCTTGACGGCAATCTACCCTGTGTGTATAATTCGGCTAACGAAATCGCTGTGACTAAATTTTTACAAGGACAAATTGATTTTAACTCAATTCCGAAAATCATCAAAAGAGTTGTAGCAGAAATGCCTTATGTTAAAAATCCGAATTTAAGAACTTTATTCAAATATGAGCGAATGGCAAAAGAATACGCTAATAAAATCAGCAAATAATCTTTGGCTTCTATTAATTAATCTAATATCTAATACTATCAAATGATTTCATCCCTATTATTAGTTGCGATTGTAATCGGTTCTTTGATTACAGTTCATGAGTTTGGTCATTTAATCTTTGCCAAGATTAATAAACTACCTGTAGAAATATTCTCAATCGGCTTTGGTCCCAGGCTCTTAAAAAAGAAGATTGGTTCCACTGTATATCAGATTTCTCTGATTCCTTTAGGCGGTTTTATTAAACTGGAAGGGGATGAGATAACCTCAGAAACCGGATTTAATGCCGCACCTTTAGGTAAAAAATCTGCAGTCATTATTGCTGGACCGCTCTTTAATCTTATTCTCGGATTTATTTTAACAACAATTTTGTATGCGGTATTTGGCGTTAAAACCCTTGAGCCGAGAATTATTCCGGAACCTAATACTTCAACTGCTTCTGCTGGTTTTGAAACTGGCGATTATATATTAAAAGTCAACCAAGATACGATTAGAAACTGGGAAAATTTACAGAACAAATTGTCTCATTTGACTGAAGCCGAAGTAACGATTAAACGCGATAATGAGATAAAAGTTATTAAGTATAAAGTGCCTAAAGATTCATTTCAATTTCTGCCATTTATTGCACCGGTGATTGAGCGGGTAAAAGCCAATAGTCCTGCGGCAAAAGTTGGCCTTAAAAAAGGCGATGAAATAATTGAAGTCTCGGGTATTCCCATTAAAGAGTGGAGTAGTTTTGTGGAAATTGTCCAAAACTCAAAAGGCGAGAAACTATTCTTACGCTGGCGACGAGATGGCCAAATTCTCGAAGACAGCATTCAGCCACAAGTTACTTCCGAAGAAATAAGCCAAAAACGCATTGGGATGATTGGCATCTGGGTAAAATTACCAACAAAAAGCCTCTCTTTACCAGTTGCAATAAGCACTGCCGGAGCAAGAACGGTTTATGTTTTTGGCCAGACTTTTGTCATTATTTATAAGATTATTGCTGGCAAACTGCCTAAATCCGCAATCGGCGGTCCAGTAATGGTCGCAAAATATACTTATGAAGGCGCTCAATGGGGTCCAGAATATTTTATCGGTTTATGGGCACTTTTATCAATCAACCTAGCAGTAATTAATATTATTCCAATACCGATTTTAGATGGCGGTAGAGTTTTACTTTATATAATTGAGAGTCTGAAAAAAAGAAAACTCAAAAAGAAAGAATGGGAAATCGCCTTTTGGATTGGATATGGCTTAATTGGCATTATTCTAATATTTGCCTTAACCAATGATTTCTTAAGATTAATCCGGATTAAATAGAATCAAAGACATCTTATATCTTTGTCCAATATAGACAGTCCGCTAATCCGCATCTTTAAACTAATTCAAATTAAATAGAAATAAGGACCTGCGAGACTAATTGATGTAATTTTTATACGCTCTAATAAAAATAAAGAATATCTCTTAATAACTCGCAGATTGAAATAACTTAAGATTATTCCAAACAAACTATTTCAAAAAGAATCTAATAGATATGTAACAATATATTTTGAAAAGGATTAAAGGAATATTCGTTTTTAATAGATTACAATATAGAGTTTAAGACATCAAATTAACCGACTTATGCTAACAGATAGGCGACCTGGTATGCGGTATATCAGATAACCAAGTCCTTTCATTGGTCTAAGAATTGGCTAACCCTGGGCTAGCCCCACCCTAGCCCCTGTTGTTTCTTCTTTTAATTCTTAGTTTTATAGAAATTCTGATTAATCAGGCAGAATATCCATATATGTTAATTATTTTAGATAAAATAAATAATAAAAGGAGTTTTTATGACAAAATCAGATAAAACAAGTATAAGTTACTATTATGTTAATTAAATGTTGGCGGGAAAATATCGAATAGTTATTGGATTAAAGAGTTTTTTTGAAAATGCCTTCCAATATTGTATTTCAAAATTGAAAGGAACTCATTTGGGAGAGACCGCGGCTGCTTTTTTTAAGAGCAGTTGCCATTCAAAATCGACCTGGGCTTGAATTTGCTCAATATCTTTTTGGGTCAGATGGCTAAATCGTCCTTGAAGTTTTAAATATTCGCTAACTGGGATTGGCTTCTCAGGTTTGACATTTATGGTATATTTGACACCATTTTCACATTCGTAAAGAGGAAAAATATTGGATTCGACTGCTAAGCGACAGATTTTTATCATTAAATCCGGTGCCATTTTCCAACCAGTTGGACAAGGAGCAAGGATATGGATAAATTTTGTGCCTTTGATTTCTTTGGCTTTCTTGAATTTGTTAATTAAGTCTTCAGGATAGGCTAAAGTTGCTGTCGCACAGTAAGGAATCCGATGTGCAATCATTATTTCGGTGATATTTTTCTTAGGTTCGGCTTTAGGTGTTTTTTCTGGTGTTGTTGTTGTCCAAGCACCTTTAGGTGTTGCTGAAGACCGTTGAATGCCGGTATTCATATAGGCTTCGTTGTCATAGCAAGCATAGATAATATCATCGTTTCTTTCGGCAGCACCGGATAAGGCTTGAATGCCAATATCAAGTGTTCCGCCATCACCAGCCCAAGCCAAAACCGTAATATCTTCTTTGCCTTGAATATCAAGCCCGGCTTTTACGCCGGAAGCCGCAATTGCTGCGGTTTCAAATGCGGTGTGAAGCACAGGAACATGAAGAGAATGGATAGGAAATGGACCGTCGATTATTGTCCAACAACATGCAGGAATTACAACCATAGTCTTTTCGCCTAATGCCTTTAATGCCAGTCTCATTGCCAAAGCACCGCCACAACCAGGACAAGCAACATGTCCAGGAAACATATATTCTTTTTCGGGTATTGTGTATTTCATATATTGATTAATTATTCATTTAAAGGAAAAATATTAAAATCTATCATAATCGCACACCCCGCCAGATAATCGGTTCTGCTGGTGCTTCGGTCTTTATCGTATGCTCAATGATTTCTCTAATATCGTCAGGTGTTACATCTCTACCACCAATGCCAATTATATAATCAAAAACCGGCGGCGCACCGGCTAATCCGTAGAGCGCAGACTTTATTTCTTGAGCAAAAACACCAGAATGGCCAAAAGATATATTCCGGTCAATTACTGCAATCTTTTGGGCTTTATATAATATTGTCCGAAGTTCTTCAAGCGGAGTTGGTCTAAATAATTTCTGCTTGAGTAAACCAACTTTTCTACCTTCTTCACGCATCTTATCAATGACAACTCGTGCGGTGCCGGTGATTGTTCCGGAAGTTACTAAAATCACCTTAGCATCTTCACAGCGATAAGCTTCAACAACACCATATTTTCTGCCAAAGGTTTTACTGAATTCATCATCAACATCTTTAATTACTTGGAGTGCTCTTTCGTGGGCTTTTTGAATTTTATATCTAATTTCATAATAATGGTCAGGATTAGTTAAACCACCATAAGACTTTTTAGTTTCAAGGTCTAATTTGGTTTTTAATTCAAATGGCGGTAAAAATTTATCAACTAATTCTTGGTCAGGTATATCGACCGCTTCAGATGTATGGGATAACACAAATGCATCCAAGACGACCATTACGGGTAAATGGACGGTTTCAGCAATTTTGAATGCTTGAATTGTGGTATCTAATACTTCTTGATTTGATTCACAATATAATTGAATACAGCCAACATCACGCTGAGATAAAGAATCATTCTGGTCAGTCCAAACTGACCATCCTGGTCCCATTGCCCGATTGATATTGGCTAAAACTACAGGTAAACGCGCACCAGCTGCCCAGTGTAACATTTCATGCATTAAAGCCAAGCCGTGAGCCGAAGTTGCAGTAAATGCCCGAGCACCAGTTGCGGATGCTGCAATACAAGCACTCATTGCTGAATGCTCAGATTCCACTTTAATAAATTTAGCGTTCAGTTTACCTGAAGCGCAAAATTCTGATAATAATTCGACAACTTGAGTTTGGGGCGTAATCGGATAAGCAGCGATTACTTGTACCCGAGATAAGAATGCACCATAACTTACTGCATGATTACCAGTTATTACTTTTCTCATATATTTAATCTAAATCCTATTTCATTCGGTTTCTACTTTTGATTCTTCAATCATTGTGATGGCATAGCGCGGACATTCACGCGCACAAACACCACAACCTTTACAGTAGTCATAATCAAATTCGTAATCTTCATTTTTGATAACTGACAAATCTGGACAGAAGACAAAACAGTTATCACATTTATTGCATACGCCACAAGAAAAACATCGTTCGGCTTCCTCTTGAACCATCGTCTTATTATAACCAGTATTTACTTCCTTAAAACTACGCTTACGCTGGGTAAGTGCAATTTGGGGCATTGATACTCTTGGTTTATGTTCAAAATAAGTCGGATTCAGTTGAGAAAAGGTCACAATCTCTTTTTTGTTAGTTGTTGCAGATAATTCAATTCCTTTAACCTGGGCAATAATAGATTGAGCAACTCTTTTACCGGCTCCAATTGCTTCGACAACTGTTTTCGGGCCGGTCACACAATCGCCAATTGCAAAAATATTCGGAATATTGGTTCGGCCAAAATTATCTGCAGAAATACTCCAACCCGTAGTTTTAAGGTCTTGGGGTAGAATTGATAAATCGACTTCTTCGCCAATCGCGCTAAGAATCGCATCAATCTTTTTAACAAAATTAGAATTGGGAATTGGAACCGGTCTTCTTCTACCCGAAGCATCTGGTTCACCCAGTTTCATTTTGATTAGTTCAATGCCTTTAACTGTGCCTTTTTTAGTGCGAATGACTTTAACCGGTGCGACTAAAAACTCAATCGGAATACCTTCAACTTCTGCAGCGTTGATTTCGTCAGCAATTGCCGGCATTTCTGCCCGAGTTCGACGATATAATATGATTGGTTTATAGCCTAAGCGTAGCGAGACTCGTGCCGCATCAATTGCAGTATTTCCGCCACCAATAATTGCAACCCGTTTGCCCAATTTCGGTCGTTTTTTTGAATTGATTTGAGAAAGAAACTCTAATCCGGAATATACGCCTTTACCTTTTTCGTTGGGAATATCCAAGGGTCGACTTTTGGTACATCCAGTAGCAATCACGACAAAATCATATTCCTGTCTTAATTGAGTTAAGGTGATATCTTTACCAATTTTACAGTTAGTTTTGAATTTTATTTGTAAAGCGGATAATTTTTTTAGTTCTGCATCCAGAATATCTTTAGGCAATCGGTAAGATGGTATGCCATATCTTAATAGACCACCAAGCTTAGGTTGTGCTTCATAAATTGTTATTTGAAAACCAGCCAAACCGAGATAATAAGCTGCACTCATACCCGCAGGACCAGAACCAACAATTGCTACTTTTTCTTTTCTCTTCTCTTGGGGGCGAGAAAAAAGTTTAGTCTTAAGCCCAAAATCACCTAAAAATCGTTCGCAACAATGAATCGCTAAAGGTTCATCATAGTCTTTACGATTACATACTTGTTCACAAGGATGATAACAGACGCGACCGGTAATCGAAGGAAACGGATTATCTTGAATAATGGTTTCGTAGGCTTCTTTAAATTTATTCTGTTTGATTAAATCGAGATACTTTTGAATCTGTTCGTTGGCAGGACATTCATTATTACATGGTGGCGTTTTATTCTCATAGATTGGTCGGAAAATTCGCCAGGTGCCGGTCTTATTTAAGAGCGTTTCCGCAATGCTGATCGCCGATTCTGGATAATCAGATTCTTTTTCTAA
Source organism: Caldifarciminota bacterium (assembly GCA_039801465.1). Taxonomy (GTDB): domain Bacteria; phylum Hydrothermota; class Tepidihabitantia; order Tepidihabitantales; family CAIPLT01; genus JAOABV01. The sequence goes on along the minus strand of JBDRUT010000010.1, from coordinate 46,572 downwards.
TCTCGGAATAGTTGGCTTATACTTTTCTAACCATTTCATAGATTTACTTAAATTACATAAAATATTCTCTAATGTTAAAATCGCACTTCTTTAACCAACTCATAGGCTTCTTTAGTAGCCGCAATGTTTTCTTCAAGTTTAACTGGTACATATTCTTTTATACCTTTAATGACTTCTTCTAATTTAACTAAATTAGAGATTCGGACAAAAGCACCTAAAATTGCAGTATTAACAATCGGCGCAGTTTTGGCGCCTAAGCGATGTTTAATCGCAATTCCTGTCGCATCAACAATCGCTAACCGAAAATTCTTAAAAATCTCTTGATTTGGCACTTTAGTTGAATTTAATAACACCCAACCATTAGGTTTTAAGCCCTGAGTAACATTTACGGTCTTAATCAGAACCGGGTCTAAAATGATAATGTGGTCAGGATTATAAACTTTACAGCGTAAAGAAATTGGTTTATCATCAAATCGCAAGAACGCTTGAACTGGTGCTCCACGGCGTTCCACACCAAACTCAGGAAAAGTTTGGACATATTTACCTTCCGCAAAGAGCGCAGTGGCTAAAATTTCTGAAGCAATTACTGCACCTTGACCACCGCGACCATGAAATCTAATTTCAATCATAACCTATAAATTAACAAATTGCTAATCGCAATTGGCCCTTTCATTTACCATTTCAAGATAGATGCTGCCCAAGTAAAACCAGCACCAAATGCAGCAAATAATATCTTAGTGCCGTCTTTAATTCTACCTTCATGATATGCTTCATACATTGCGACCGGAATTGACGCTGCTGACATATTGCCATATTTATGTATCACAATATAGGTCTTTTCTAATGGAATATTGGCTCTTTTTATTGTCGCATCAATAATACGAATATTGGCTTGATGGGGAATAAACAGATCAATATCATCCGCAGTCATATTAGCATCTTGTAAAGCAGTCAGCGTTGCGGTTTCCATTTCTCGCACTGCATTCTTAAAGACTTCATTACCTGCCATATGCACGGTATGAAGTTTTTTTTCGACTGATTCGCAACTGGCCGGTATTCGACTACCACCCGCAGGTTGATATAAAAGTTCAGCCAAATTACCATCCGCGCCCCAATTTGAAGCAACAATTCCGCGGTCTTCTTCAGTTGCGGTAACAATACAAACACCAGCACCATCACCAAATAAGACACAAGTTGCTCGGTCCTGCCAATTTATTACTTTGGATAAGATTTCCGCACCAGCGACCAAAACTTTTTTTGCCATTCCACCAGCAATCAGATTAGCCGCGATTTCTAAAGCAAACAAAAATCCACAACAACCAGCACTAACATCAAATGCAACTGAACCTGAAATCCCAAGTCCTTTTTGAACCCAACAAGCAGTTGCTGGATAAAGCGTATCTGGTGTTGAAGTTCCAACAATAATCGTATCTAATTCACTGGCTTTAATCTGGGCTTGTTTTAATGCTTCTTTGGTTGCTGTAATAACTAAATCCGATGTTGCGGTCTTCTCATCAACAATTCGACGCTCTTTAATACCGGTTCGTTCTGTAATCCACTGATCTGAAGTATCAACCATCTTTTCTAAATCAAAATTTGTCAGAACCTTTTCGGGCAAACCAACACCAAGCCCGATGACCTTCAATTTCTTCATTGTTCAAAAATATATAAATCTCCTTTCATTCTTTTCTTTCATAAAGAAAAAAATAAGAGAAGACTTTGATTTCTCGATAAAATTTGTTAATTTCTGCTATTTGCATGTAATATACAAGCATTAATATTATAAAGTAAAACTATATCAAAGAAAAATCATTTCGTCAAGGAAAAAATTAGAAAACTTAGAAAAAGTCAGTTTGATTGATTAAAATGATGGAAAATCAAGAGAGTTATCTCCAGTATCGCTAAAAAATCTAAGTAATCAAGACTTTATCAGAAGTAGCTATTAAATCACCAGTTTTTCTTCAGATTTTCCGTGTTTTCAGTGTTTTCGGTGGCACTTTTTTATAAATCTCTTTGCTTCCCTTGACAAAGAAAATTTAACCTACCTAAAAATTTTTTCCCAAAAATGCCATTTTTTTGCGTCTTAGCATTATAGAGACCCCTAAAAGGTCTTGATTATGGTGATTATAAGAAAGATTACATAGATTATAAAATGAAGAAAGGTGAATAAATGAGACCACAGACGCAGTTGTCCATAACACTTTGGTGCTGGACAGTTAAACCAATTATCCGGATTTTATTTTTATTAGCAAAAATAATCTTAGCGAACTCTGTGTCTTTGGCAAATATCTTTTTAGAAAGGAGGTGATAATAATGACTACTAAGGCAAGCATTCGAACTGAACGATGGCTCAGAAAATATAATGAACCGAATCCTATTAAACGGCAATATGTCAGTTCCCAAGTCGCTTATGAGTTTGATTTACAAGTGAAAGTTGATAGTGCAATTAAAGAAGTCCTGTCAGAAAATGCCGTTCCGACTATCTTAAATATTCCATATCTCAATTTCGGTCGCAAAATCTACGCTTTGGCAAGACGATATTCCGGAAAGCAACTTCTAACTGAAATCGACTTTATGATGTATAAATCTGTCGGACAAGGACTGGACAAAGCAATTTTAACCAAGATTCTCGATGTCGTGCTGAATATGTTCAAACAAAACGGACAATGAAACAACAGATTACCCCTCATCCTAACCCTCTTCCACAAGGGGAGAGGAGATTTTTGGGCAATCTACTCAATCTCGCTGAGGTGAAGGATTCCTCTCTCTCGATGGAAAACGCGAAGCGTAGATGTTGCATAACAAAATCTATGGTGGAAGGTGAGAGAGAAAATTTATGTTATTCATTCTCTCCCCTTCAACCTAACCTTCTCATAAGTCGTTTCGACCCCGTTTCGGGCAAGGTGAGAAAGGAATGTTTGATTTTATCGCAAATGAATTGTAACCTCTTCTCCCTTTACGGAAGATGATGAAAGTGAAGGTGAGAAGTATGCTATCCTTTTCGCAAGCAGAAAGAGTATTTTTGCTTTTTCACAATTAGTTTTGTCATTAACAAAAGAAACTATAATCTCCTCTCCCTCGATGGGAGAGGAGTAAGGTGAGGGTGATAAAAAACGCTTTGATTTGTTTGGCATATTAAATAGAGAAGTGAGAAGTGAAGAATTTACATACCTTATATACTCATTTCTATTTACTCAATTCTGCTTTTTGTGTCTGGTCGCAGTGTGGTGGCAGAGCCGGTTCTCTGCCCCCTTAATTTACTCCGTCGCCTTTAAGGTCAAAATTTATGTCTTTTATGATAAAAAAATTGCCGTTTAAGATATTATTTAAGTTCTTTCTTATGTTTCAATATCGAACTCGGTCAAAAAGCCCATCTTCCAAATCGTCTAATATGCTGTCAGGCAAATCGTCACTGACCTTATGCAAAATCTCTTCATTTATATTACTTCTTATATTATCTATTATAAACTCAGGAATTAGACTCGGATTTTTTTCTAAAGAATAAATCAGGAAGTGTCCCTAATTATTCCCCTTGCCTCGCCGTGTAATATGATGGGGAATTTCAGGAACAACAACTTTTGCCAGCCGTGCCATTGCTAAATCTTAACTAATATCTAAATTATGTAAATAGTTGTGTATTGTATCCCCAGAATTGCCCCCCACAAAATCCCTGTTTGTCAAGACCTATGTTCAAAGAACTTTTGACTACAGCGATTATAAGAAATGATTACACAGATTGAAAAATTGGAATTAATTGAAACTTATAGAAATTCATTAAAATTCAATTGATATTCATAGAAATTGATCGTGGATTCTGAAAAATGTCCAATTGACAATGACAAAAAATTATTAATTTTAAACAATTTGATAATCTGTGAAAATCTGTGGAGTCTGTGGTTAAAAGATTCTGGATTCCGTGTCGAGCACGGAATGACATTTTTCTTTCGTGCTTTCCTGCTTTCGTGCAAAGGTGTCGCTATGCTCCATCGTCCCTTTGGGTAGCGTGGTAATCTTTTTCTGTGTTTATCCGTGTTTACCCACGCACCAATTTTCAATGGTGCGGAGCAGGTCCATGGTTTTTTTGTGTCTATTCGTGTTAATTCGTGGCTAAAATTCTATTCCAGATATTTTAATGAAAATTTATCGCCGCTGATTTTTTCAAAGAGTCTTAAGAACGGATAAGTGCCGGAGGGTTTGATAACCGAATCAAGCAGAAGTAATTCTGGTGACAGAATTCTAATTGTCGTTATTTTCAATAATATCTTTTATTAGTGATTTGACTTGCGGTATTCTGTTGACAATCGTATCCCAAACAAGTTTATAATCAACACCTGAATAAAAATGTATCAGCCGGTCTCTCATTCCAGCCATTTCTTTCCATGGAACCAATGGATATTTTTGTCGCATCTCATCAGGAATTTGTTTTGCTGCTTCACCAATAATCTCAAATTTTCTAATCACCGCACTAGTGGTTTTATCGTCTTTGATAAAATTATCAAAAGATAATCCCTTGACGAACTGCTCAATACTTTCCATTGCTTCTAATATATCTTTTAGATAAAGTTTATAATCTTTTGTCATACTAAAACAACTTCTTTTAAAACCTGCTCTCTCAGTTCTTTTCTTAATGCACGTTTTGGTACAACATCTACCTTGACACCAAGTTTTTCTTCCAGAAATATCGCCAATCCGACCAGACTGAAAAGGTCTGCACCTTCTTTGAAGTCTACCAGCACATCAATATCGCTTGTCGCTTTTTGCGCTCCCCTGAGATAAGAACCAAATAACCCAATCTCTTTAACCGAGTATTTATCTCGTAAAACATCCATATGTTCTTTAATGATACTTTTAATTTCTTCAACTGTCATAATTTAATAGCCTCCAGCAGAATTATAGGGATAAAATTGTTAAATGTCAATTAGTAATTTTTTGTGTTTATATTGGTGTTTATTCGTGGCTAAATTGAATTTTTATCAATAAGGTAAGATTGCCAGGCTTTTTCTCCCAATGAAGATGGCAGTGTTTATTTCTATGTTCACCTGTTTTAATCTGAGGTTATAAAGGTTTTATTTCGCGCATTCGTGATAATTTTTTATCCGTGACTATCCATAACGATTACTCCAAATACTTCAACGAAAATTTTTCTCCGCTGATTTTTTCAAATAGTTTTAAGAACGGATAAGTGCCAGAAGGCTTGATAACATTGTTTATTAAAAAATCACCAAACTCTTTAGGTTTTTCAACGACTGATGAAACACCCGTATTTTTTAGAAATCGACTCTTAAGCATTTCGCAAGTCAAATCGCCAAGAAAGTAATTGTGCAAATAAATCGGATGGGTTGTATGATGTATGCGATATGCCCAAGCCGGATTTTCAGTATAAGGCTCTTCATCTAAATATAATTTATATTGCTTAAGATAAAGTTCATTAATATCATCCAGAGTTTTGATTTCCATCTTATATAACAATTGGTCAAAGAATATATCAGGCACTGCCCGAATCCGACTAACTTTCATCCATTGCTTGAGACTGGCAAATGCAGTTTCCGCATCTTTGAGATTGTCCTTGAAAAACTGACCAAAGAATTCTTTTTCATACAGAAAATATCCCCAAAGATTAGCAAATCCTTCACTAATAATTCCTGAAACACCCATATTTAATAAAATATCTTCTGGGTCGAGCATAAAAGAATGAATCGCATGACCAGTCTCGTGCAATAACACTCCAAACTCGTGATAGCGGTTTTCAACATTGGCTAATATGCGATTGTCTTTGCCCGTGCGGATTGTAAAACTATAACCCCATTCGGACTTATTCTTACGGGGAAATAAATCATAAGTGATATTATATTTGCTAATATCAATACCGAACTTTAAGAAGAAGTTTTGAAGCATTTCATAATATTTTGACATATCAACAATCTGATTGAGTTGTGGTGCAATTTGAGCTGAAATATAAGCCAAATCCCAGGGCATCACATTTTCATCCTTGATAAACTGCTTACCAAAAGTTTGATAGGTTTGCTTTGTTTTGGGCAAGATTTGTCTGATTGGCTCAAACCAGTTATCAAAGATTTGCGGTTCAAGTTCATCAAATTCCAGACGATACTCAACAAAGTTTTTCGCACCATACAAATTAGCATATTCTTTTCGCATATTAAGTAAGTCAATAAAGCCTGCATCAATCAACGGCTTGTTAATCTGAGCACGGCATAAAAATGCTCGTTTTCTTCGTTCTCGGTCTGGCTCACTTCTTAAAATCTGGGCAATTTCAGTTGAGCGAATTTCTTTACCATCTAAGGTAAAACGGAAGTTGTTTAATATTTTAGAAAGTTCAGTGGTCTTGTTCTGTATTTTTAAGTCAAGTTGATTTAATTCGTCTGAAAGATGGTAGGGTTTGAAAATTAGAGCGATAATATCAACACGGCGTTTGTCAAGCGGGTCAAGTGGTTTTTGTTGATATTCTAAGATTATCTCATAGTATTTTTTATTCTTTAAAACTTCAGTCAGTTTTTCATATGCTTGATTAACGCCAAAATCAAAACCTGTGGTGTATTGAGTCCAGGATAATCGGGAATATTTTTCGTTTAAGTCTTCCAGTTCTTTAGCAATTTCAAGTACTTTACTAATATTTTCCATTTATCGCTCCTGTAATAAAATAAACTCCAAACCTAAGATTAAAGTTAAAAACAATTCTTTATGTCACCCTGGACTCGGTTCAGGGTCTCTTCTCCATAATAAGAATGAGACGCTGAAATAAATTCAGCATGACAGACAGTAGTAAATTTTTGAGTTTTTATTTGTTGTTTTGGGGTTCGAACTTTTGTATTATTCATATCTGTTGGTATATTTTAATCAGTTTACTTGCTGCGTGTTTCCACAAATAGTTATTTCGGATGTGTTCTTTTAATTCAGGCTGTTTTTTCTGCTCTAAAGAATTCATTATCCCTTGCCTTATAGAATTCAAAGAAAACGGATTAATGTATTGAGCATAGTTTTGAAAATATTCTTCAGTTCCACCGAATTTGGTAATAACAATCTTCGCACCAGCCAGACCGGCTTCTAATGCTGATAACCCTGGTGTTTCATAATAAGATGGCAAAACAAAAGTATCACAAGCAGAATATGCTGATGCCAAAAGCGGGTCATCGTGATTTAAGCCAGTAATAAGAATGGTATTTGGTCTGGATTTGATTATTGTTAAACACTTTCGGGCATAGTCGTTTTCCAACACTTTGCCAATTAATACTAAAGGCTGGTCAATTTTTTCGCAAACTTTCAATAATGCCAAAAGATTCTTTCGACCCCATCCAATATGTCCAACATATAAAATAAAATCTTTTATACCATATTGTTTAATAAATAAATTTGGGTCAGCATCATAAAATCGTTCATCAACTCCATTAGGTAATAATTGAAATTTTTCTGGACTAATACTAAAACTCTGTTGAATTAGTTCCATCTCTTTTTTAGTATTAGGAGCAATGATCTTTGCCATTTGGCATATTTCTCTTATTATCTGATATTCTGTTCGAAAACCACTGAACTTAGAAATTATTTTAGACAAGGCAAGTACATTTTTAATAAATCTTGGACTACGATGACTAAAAAATATCGGTGTGAGTATTATTTTCACACCCAGATTGGAAAGTGAGTGGGCAAAATGATAAGTTCCAATATGCGCACAAAACAGATGAACAAAATCAATTTTGCTAAAAGTATAATTCTGCCAAGAATCAAAAAGTTCTACTTCAACATCAAGTTTTTCTAATTCTTTTTTCAGTGCCAGTATCTGCGTCTTGACTCCGCCTTCTAAGATTGAGATTGCCTGAAAACTGGTAAAGATTATTTTCATATTAAAAATAACACGATAAAGACATTGAGTATATTACAAATTAAACTCTTAGCATTAATTTACTATTCAATGTTAGCAATTATTTTAACTTGTCATGAGATACTAACCTATTAATAAAATTCATTTTCCTAAATTAGAAATCCACTTAATTAATTCATAAAAAATAGTCTGGATTTTTGCTTGAGCCGACCTCGTATATATGATTTTAGAGAAATCTTTTTGCTGACGAACTTGACTTATTGGCGTATATTGTAAATTAGTCAATTCGTAATGTCCATTTTTTATCGGAATAAACGATTCTTTGGCATCAGGCGTTATGATATGAAGAAAAACATTGTCCCAATGGTCAGCGGTCTCAATCTTTAAGGTCGTATTTTGCATCTGCCATTCAAATGAATTATAGATATTGAGTCGTTTTATCCACCAATGATAGAATTCAGTCATCGTCGTAATCCATAAGTTAGATAATCCTTTAACTTTATCTAATACTGCACTAAAAAGTTCGGGAAATTGATGAATTCGATGCGGATGGTCATAAATAAATATCGGCTCATTGGCTAAATATTGAGCAACTAAATAATCTTCATAATATTTTTTGCATTGTTCTTCTGAAAGTCCGGCTTGTAATAACCGGCCAATACAAATAGGATGAACCGGTATTTGTAAAACCGATGATTTTTTGTTATTGACAATTGGAAAGAAAGGCAAATTATCGTAATCTAAAGAGAATTCTGAAGAGTATTTAATGCCATTAGATTCCATTGCGTATTGGAGATTTTTGTTCCACTTCCCAAAAGGACTGACAAATCCAATGGGCTTAATACCATTTTTTACTAAAATTGACTTAGCAGTCTTAATATTCTCAAAATTTTTCGGATAATCTTTATAAACCTGATGACGAAAACAATGGATTTGAATATCACGAAACATTGGATGCTGAATATTCGGCATTTGACCTGTGTTAATAAAATAAGTGAAATCAATATCTTTTGTTTGGGAAAGATTTAAAGTTGTTCTTAATGCTATTTCTGGAGCGAAATCAGTATCAACTCGAAAACAAAAAGCAGATTGAAAAGTATTGGGATAATACCAAAGATGGACATAAGGGAGATGCATCTTTTGATATAATTTCTTAAGACAATTTACAACCAATTTTCTGACTGCACCTTTGTTGATAACTGCGACAAGTTCGTAAGGGAATTTACGGTGTGGAAAATAGAATGGTTTTAGTTCACTTCTGGTATCTAAGATTGCTTGATTAACATCAAATGGTAATGCAATAATATAACCCTTGCCGTATTCGGCTTCAAATATACTATCTACTTTTTGCTTTTCATTTTCGGACTTTCGGCTATGAGTAGCTAATCTGTTGCCTTTTAATTTCAAGTCAATAATTGAAATATTATAAAATAGTTCGCTTTCACCATAAATATAAGATATTCTGGAAGTCTTATATCTTATATTAGAAATGAGCATACTCAGGTTTTGAAAATCGGTAATAATGCCTACTCCAGAATCTAATAGATTATGTGTATGGATAACTTCTTCTTCGTTGAGTTCGCGATTGATAATTATGGGAGAAGAATACTTTTCCGGTATCTGAGATAATACCTTATAAACAATGCCTTCTTGTTCTAAAATTTGCAACCAACCTAATTCTGGTTCTAAGATGCCCAAAAAAGTATCTGCCATTAGTCTTTTATAATCAGAAATTTTATATTGCTAAACATTTAATATCATTCGTCAATGTTTCCGATAAAATCTTCTACTGAAAGCGTTATGTATCACTGGTTTTACGAATTTAACTGATATCATTGTAGTATCTGCTAAAGTCTTGTTTTGCTATACCTTTAATTAATACCATTACTATAGTGTACACGAAGATCGCTAAAACAATCAATAAGACAATTGGTAATTTTGCCCAAAATAGTCTAATAAAAACTGCCATTACTGCGGTTGCAATTAGGGGTTTTATTATATGTCTAATTTCAAAAGAGATATTGATGAACGGTTTCACTGTTAGATAGAGAACAATTAGAGTAATTAGTTCGGCTGAAATTAACGCAATCGCAGTTCCTAATGCTCCAAGCAAACGAACTAAAATAAGATTAAAAATAACATTAGCAAAAACACCAATAGCAATGGCTAATACATATGCTTTATTGCGTCGTTCAGCAATCAGAACTGAAGTAAAGATTGTATTGAGCATTGTGAAAAATAAAAACCAGATAAGCACTTGGAATACTGGGATACTTTTTTGGTAATTAAGCCCATAGATTAGATTTATTAATCGACTTGATACCAAAACACTGCCAATACAAACTGGTATTGATAACATTAGAATTAATTTTTGTAACTGGTTCAGTAGAGAAGGGATATGTTGTTTATGCCAAGCAATATGACGGGCGATATTGGGAAAAACCGCATTACAAAAAACTCGGTCAATGATTAATATCGTAAAAACCAGTTTATTGGCAGCACTAAAAATTCCCACTTCAACATCGTTCTTTACTAAACCCAGAAAGATGATATTAAAATTTTGCGAGAATTGAATTAAGATTGCTCCTAAACCAATTGGTAAAGCACTCTTTAAAATTTGTCCCATCGTCTTTATTGCTAAACCATGGTCTTCATTGTATGAAAACTGAGCATGCTTTTCCGATTGATGTTTGATAGTGCGGTATACAAAGTAAAGAAACAGAGCACCACTCAGATTGCCAATTAAAAATGCAATTGGCACATTCTTTATCTGTTGGGGAGTTCTAACTAACAACAATAATAATCCTAAATAAATTCCGCTATTAATAACTTTCTGTAAACTGACATAGAACATTTTCTCCAATCCTAAAAACAGCCATTCCAAAATAAATGCGAATGGAAAAAGAGACAATCCGTATAAGATAATTAGTAATTTCACATCGTTTGGTTTATGAATTATTAAGCCTATAATTAATAAGGCAATAAAAGTGATCGATGAAAGAATTTGTCTTAAAATTATCACATTGCGAATATAAGCGTTAATTGGTAAGTTGTGTGTTGCTGGCTGATATTGAGCAACATCTCTGGTGCCAACTGAAACTAATCCGAGGTTGGTTAAAAACGAACCAAAGGAAAAGAACGCAAACGCGAAACTCAATTGTCCAAAGCCGGCAACTTGGAGAACTCGTGCCAAATAAATAGTAGCAACAAATAGTAAAATATAACTGATACCATCACCAAGAAAAAGTAGAAAAAAGTTTTTAATTGTTTTCATCCAATATATTGGCTAGTCTTGCCTAATTACAAAACACATGCCAGACAGATAAAGGTGAGAAATAGTAAAAATATAACCGATGCTGGTTTACCAAATATTTTATACTAAATTTTAAACGGTTCAAAATAAAAATCTGTATCACCAAGATTAAACCTTTTGAAACATCCTATAGTAAGATTTTTGCAGCAGGTATGAGAGGCCGTCGACATTCATCTACAAACTAATTGTCTAAAATAAAACTCCGTCCTGATACTCATTTTCGAAAAAGGCTATATGGATTTAGTTTTAATTTGGTTTTTCAAATATGATTTAATCGCATTTTTGGCTAATTTATCACTCGCTCGATTTTCTTCTCTTGGCACCTGGATAATTTTAAGATTTCTCCATTGATTTTTCAGCCACATTGCTTCAAAAAAAAGACCTTGCAACTGCCGGTTACGGATTTTATAATATCCATTAATTTGATTAAACAACAACTCTGAATCTGTTTTAATGATAATTTCTGTATTATGACTAATATGCCCGTCTTTACGCATCTCTTCAAGCGTGCTTAAGGCAGTAATTAACGCTTCATATTCTGCTTGATTATTCGTCCGATTGCCAATGAAATTACTAATTTCTTTTATTATTTGTCTGGATTCGTTTTGAAAAATAATCCCAATACCTGCTGGTCCTGGGTTTCCCTTTGCTGCGCCATCAATATGAACGATTATTTTTTTAAGAATGTATTTCAAATTAATTTGTTAAATATTATCTACCATATCAATGGTTGATAAATATCCAGGCGAGCGGTTAAAACTTTCCACTTAGTCGCATCGACTATATTGGCTTTATATTGATTTATTATGGTTGCAGATTTTTGTCCAAACTTTCGGGAACAATAATAATTCGGCCACAATATTCACAGAAGTGAAGTCGGTCATTTTTTTTAATTTCTAAAATTTTTTGTATTGGTATCGGATTAAAACAACCTTGACATCTTTCCGATTCAATTGTGACGACCGCTATTCCTCCTTTATTTTTTCGGATGCGTTCGTAAATTTGCATGATCTCTTTACCGATTGAATTAACTAATTGCTCTCTTTCGTTAATCCGTTCGTTGATGGCATTAATTAAATCGGTTTCTTCCTGTTTAAGAAAAGAAATCTTATCTCGTGTCTCTTGTTCAAGTTCTTTTAATTCTTTTTCTAAGATCTTAATCTTCTCTTCCGTAATTTCAATCTTTTCTAAAACCTCAATGATTTCGTCTTCAATCTTAGATTTTTCTTTTTTTTGGGCTTCAATTTCTTTCAAGAATGCCTTGTATTGCTCATTGGTTTTGGCTGAGTAGAGTTGAGCAGAAAACTGATTAATTTTTTCCTCAGTTGCTTTTAAATCGACATCTAATAATTTGTTTTTCTTCTTGAGTTCTACAATTGTATTTTTTGCCATCTCCAGTTCATCCTGTTTATTTTTTACCACCAACTCAATCCCTTCAATTCTGCGCGGCACATCCTGTTTTTTTGTTTCTAACCGCGTTAGTTCAGTATCAATTCTTTGAAGTTTTATCAGGTTAACCAAAATCTCAACCATTTTATGAAATAGCAAAAAAAATAGGGTATGTCTTTTTTCGACACACCCTATTAATGGGCGATACCCGACTTGAACGGGTGACCTCTTGCATGTCAAGCAAGCGCTCTAACCAGAACTGAGCTAATCGCCCTTTGAATGCAATTCTCATTACAAGTTAATATATTTAATTTTAACCCAAATGTCAAGACTTGATTTTGAAGGGTTCTGAAAAAGTGCCACAGAAAACACTGAGGACACAGAAAGAAATAAAATCAAAGGTGGAAAAGTCAAAAGTGGAAATATCTTGTGCTATTTACCACTGAAGACACTTAAATAAAAGAAAAATTGATGATTCTACGGCAAAAAAATGACTTTCGCAGTGTTGTCATTTTGCTTGTGATTTTGATTATCATAGTGATAAGATAGTATGCCAAATTTATACATCTCTATCAAAAGCGAAAGGTTGACTTAATTTTCAATATTATTATAATGACTTTTGATATTTATAATTAGAAACGAAGAATTCTTTATTTTTTATGGTGTATTACAACTAATTATGAATTTTAATTATTCGGATAAGTGGGAACTTCATACTGGTCCTTATATCTTTATTATATGAAATTCATCTATTCAGATAAGTACGAAGTTAATATTGGTTCCCATGTCTTCATTACTCAAAAATATCGTCTTATTAAAGAACGCATTATAAAAGAAGGGTTAGCCCGAGAAGAAGATTTTATTTATCCTCAAAATCCTGATATTAAAGACATTGCTTTAGTTCATACTGCCCAATATATTGATGATATGCTCAATTTAAGATGGACGCAACGCACGGTTCGTTCCGAATTGCCGCTTTCTACTGAGATTATTAATGCTTATTTTCTCCATGCTGAAGGCACAATTCTTACCTGCAAGCAGGCATTAAAAAATGGTGTCAGTGTCCATATCGGCGGTGGGTTCCATCATGCTTTTGCTGACCATGCAGAAGGTTTTTGTTATATTAATGATATCGCTGTTGGCATAAGGAAGATGCAAGCCTTAAAAAAAATTGAGCGGGCAGCAGTCATTGATTGTGATTTACATCAAGGTAATGGCACAGCCAATATTTTCAAAAAGGACCCTACTGTTTTTACTTTTTCTATCCACCAAGAACATCTTTATCCAATTAAAGAACAATCAGATTGGGATATTGGTTTAGATGATTATACCGGTGACGACGAATATTTATCACACTTACGCCATGCTGTAAATAAAATTCTGTCGGAACATAAACCCGAATTAGTTGTCTATGTTGCTGGTGCTGACCCATTTTATTTAGACCAGTTGGGTTCTCTCCGATTAACCAAAGAAGGATTGAAAAAACGAGATGAAATTGTAATAAAAAATTGTCGAGAAAAAAATATTCCGGTTGCAGTTACTCTTGCTGGTGGTTATGCCTATGATGTTAAAGACACCGTGGATATTCATTTTAATACTTGTAAGATTTGTCTTAAGTTTGCTTAGTCAGAATATCAGAATGGAAGAGATTATCCGAATTTTTAGACTCACTCTATAAATTAGCCATCTCTAATTTCAATGACAAAAGAATGCTCTTATGAAAAAAATATTCAGATATTACACAATTGTTAAGTTCTTCAGAATAACAATTCTATTAGCCTTGTGATAAAAATTATCCAGATATTACATTGTTCGCCTTCTTGGGTTTCCGCCAATTTAGATGAAAACATTTTTGATGGCTGGCAGACCCGAACCGCAAAAGCGTTACAGAAACTGAATGTTGCTAATTGTCAAATCGAATGCTGGGTCATTGAGAAAAAATATCATAAACCAATCATGTTGGAAAAAGATGGATTGGTCTTTCGTATCTTTCCGTCTTTACCCATAACTTATGGTCGAGAAATCTCGTGGGATATGATAAAAGCAATAAAAACCGAAAGTTGCTCACCAATTATTTTGCATATTCACGGTCTTTTTAATTGGACAACTTATCTTCTTGCCTGGTTATTTCCCCATTTACCGATTGTGGTTCAACATCATGGTGATTGTCCACCAATTTATCTCTTAGAGCGTCGGCAACGATTGTTTCTGATGTTGCCTATTCTTTTATTAGAAGAGTCGGTTATGCGCAATTTAATTAAACGAATTGATTATGTTTTCAGCCTGACAAGAACAACTCAAAGAATTTTAGAACTTTTGGGAATGAAAAATCGTTGTCGGATTCAGGGTATGGGAGTCGATTTTAATTTTTTTTCTCCCGACTCAAAAATCTCTGCTCGGCAGAAGTTACATCTTCCATCGCATAAAAAAATTATGCTTTATGTTGGCAAAGCCTATACTTATAAAGGTTGCGACCAAGTTATCTTAGCATATCAGAAATTAAAAGCAAAATACGATATTGAGTTAGTGTTGGTTGGAGTTTCAAAATCGGATGAGTTATACCAATCAGCAGTTGATGCTGGAGCAAAAATCTTTCCACGGGTTGAACCTAATGAACTAATCGACTTTTATCGGTCGGCTGATGTCTATATTCTACCCGGTTCTAAAATATTTAACCGTTGGGGTGGTATTGGAGTCAGTACGATTGAAAGCTTGGCATGTAATGTTCCCGTGGTATCAGGAACCTTACAACATTATCCAGACAAAATTGATGAAGTCGGATTTTATGCCGTAGATTTAGAACAAACAATCAAAGGCATTGAATATATTTTTACTAACCAACAGAAATTTAATAAATGTCGTGAACGCGCCCAAAAATATTATGATTGGAATTGTATTATGCAAAAAACTCTAAATGTTTATCAATATCTTTTGGACAAATATTATAAGATTAATTTCAAGTTTAATGTCAACTAAAATTACTGATGCTGAATAAAAAATTCTTAGTCTAATGTTTACCAACTTGGTTTTAAGAATACAATTTTAGATTGATTGTTATGGCTCAAAAACTCGCTTTTGTTACTTGGTACTCTGCAACTCGTTCTCGTGTTTTAGCCCAAACTCTAAATGCTGACCTGATAACAATAAAATATAAATCAAAAATCAGGTTATTACGATTGATGGTAAACCCATTTTTGATTGCAATGACTTTTTTTAGATTACTCAAGAAAAAGTATGATGTTGTGTTTGCTCAGATACCACCAATCGGTTCTGCTATTGCGAGTTTTCTTTATGCGAAAGCTTTTAGTAAAAAACTAATATTTGATGCCCATTCCGGATTCTTTTTCCCTAAAACCTTGAATCAAAACTTATATTTGTTATTATATCGACTAATGCTAAAATATATCACAATGAACCTTGTCCATAACGAAGGTATCTTTAGGCGGAGTTTTCTTAGAAATACCCAAACCATTGTATTAGAAGATAAACTTCCATTTAAATTATCGGACAGTACTTTTAGTGATAAAGAGCGGTTCCGAATTGCAGTTATTTGTGGTTATGGAAAAGACGAACCGCTAGCGAATATATTAGAGAGTATAAACTCAGTTCCGGAGATAGAATTTTATCTAACTGGTGATTCTCAAAATCTAAAAGATAAATATCCTATTCCGAAAAATCTCATTTTAACAGGTTATCTTCCGAATAATGAATATGAAATATGTTTAAGAAATATGCAGGCAATTATTGCGTTAACCACTCGACCCGATACGGTGCTATGCGGTGCTTATGAAGCAGTAAGTTTGGCTAAACCATTAATTACTTCCGATTTGCCGATGTTACGAAAATATTTTTATAAAGGCACTGTTCATACTCAAAATGATACCCAATCAATTATCGCCAGCATAAGATTTCTCATAAACAATTACCAACGATTGCAAGATGAAATGATTGAATTAAGAAAAGAGAAAGAAGTTGCCTGGCAAGAACAATTTAAGCCTTTATCTCAATTATTGTCTTAATATGATTTTTTTTGAACATAGGTAGAATATGACGATAATAAAATTTCGCAGACTGAAACCTGTGCCTATTCCTAAATATCAGACCCAAGATGCTTCAGGTATTGATTTGCATTCAGCCGAAAATTTAACAATTAATCCCGGCACATTTCAAATAGTTGGCACTGGCATTGCAATTGAATTGCCCAAAGGATTTGAAGCACAAGTTCGGCCACGCTCAGGTCTAGCAGCAAAATATGGTATTGGAGTTCTAAATAGTCCAGGCACAATTGATGCGGATTATCGCGGTGAAATTAAAGTAATTTTATTTAATTTTGGCAAGAAGCCGTTTAAAATTAAAAAACACGACCGCATTGCCCAACTGGTATTTTCTTCAGTAACAAAGGTTACCTTGAAAGAACAGAAGAGACTATCCAAAACTGCTCGGGGTTCGGGTGGATTTGGTCATACAGGATAAATTAATTAAATCACTCTGATTTAATAATGCTCAGCAATAGCAAACCAAATCTTATTGAAACCAAGTATGTATCCAATTTCAAACCACTTAATTTAGCAATTTAAAAAGATTCTTTAACAAAATCTCATTAGTCTTTAACTTCAACTCCCAAAAACAAACTTCGTCTCTGCCGAGGGTAGTCAAAGTCATTAATGCTGTTGCCAAATTGCTCTGAATAGTGCGTGTCATATAAGTTCTCTAATTTCAGAGAAAAATTTACTCTTGAAGATATGGTCTGACTAATATGTAAAGAAAGCACAAAATAACTTGGTAGTTGTTTGGTCTGATAAATAATTTTCGGATATGAATCGTGATTGGGATAATAATTATACCGAGGACTTACATATCGGCCATTAATATCAATAGTTGTGCCTAAATCGTTTCTAATATTTAAGCCTGGAGATAAAGTTAAACTGGGTACATATGCCTGTTTTCTTTTTTGAAAGACAAGCTCTCTTTCATTAGTAAACCAATTTTCATAAATCAATTCTTTGCGATTTTGTTTAGCATTTTGTAATGTACCTGAGAATTTAAACAAAACTCCTGGAATAAGCCTTATTTTACTAATGAACTCTAAACCAACAACCGTCGCATTATCAATATTACACGGCTGCCAGGTATCTCCGCTCACCGGCGGTAACCAACTAATGAGATTTTCAGTCTTTCGACTAAAAATGGTCGTAGAAAAAGAAACATTCTTATTCTGAAAATCAAAACCAAATTGGCCAGTATTGCCGAATTCGGGTTTAATCTTAGGATTACCTGCCATATAACTTGATTTGGGCCAATACATGTCATTCATCGTCGGTGCCCGAAATGCTCGACCTAAATGAAAACGAAATTTTAATGCCGGGTTTATCTGGGCAGTTAAGCCTAAAGCCGGGCTAATAAATTCACCAAACACTGGATGCCAATCAAGTCTTAAACTACCAAATGAACGGAATATTTGACCAAAGTCTAAACTGCCTTCTGAAAATAAAGCAATTTTATATTGTTGCGGTTGCCAAAAAGTATCTCGGGTCCAAGCCGAAAAATTATCATATTCATAATCAATACCCCAAGAAAAATTGCTAATTGCACTAAACAGATAATTACTCAGTAAATTTAGATTAGTCACTTTTGTAAAATAATGTTCGTTATAAAACGAGGTATCAGGACTAAATTGGTCAACCCACTTAAAATTTGTATTATTAAGCGAATAATATCCATTAATTTTCATCTGCCATTTGGGTCTTATTTCAAAATCGCTTAGGAATTTTATTAAGTATAAAGTATCCTTTTGCCGATTAAAACAAGAAGTTGCAGTTTTATCACCATATACTGGAATATTAGTAATATTAGGTTGGGGACCAGGTAAACCAAGTTCTTTTGTTGTATATCGTAAGTCAATTCGGATGCGATTTAATTGATTAAAATCATAACCACTGGAGATGCCGAGACCTTGAACTATTCCGTCATCATTGGTTCGCAAGCCGTTGGTTTTACTGCGATAAAAATCAAAAATGTTTCCTAATTTTCCTAATCGATTTTTTAATGTAAGATTGAGGTTCATTGTTTGATAAGAGCCATAACTTAATCCGAGGTTATATTCAATTGGTTTAGTAATCTTAAAAGGGCTTTGCGTTATAAGGTTGACCGCGCCTGCTAAGCCATTCGCACCATATAAACTTGAAATAGGACCCTTAACGACTTCAATACGGCTAAGTTTATGCACCGGAAAAAGTCCAATATCAGCAACTCCGAGAGAAGGAGAATTTATCACTAAACCATCCAATAATAGAAGCGACTGCTGACTGGTTGAAGCCAAAAGGCTGATTGTAGAAGCACCATTAATTAGGCTATAGTTTCTAATGTCAATACCTACTTCGCCAGATAAGACAGAAGCAACATCACCTAATGTTTTAGTTTTAATCTCTTCATACGAAATCAAGAGTGTACTTATCGGTAATGCATTGATATTACTTTCGATTCTACTGGCAGTGACAAAGATTGTATCTATGGTTATCTCCTGCGAAAGACCCGTTCCGGGAATAAAACAAAAGAACAGGATGGAAAATATTCTGACAATCATAAATCTTCCTTTCCGCACAAGGCGATTTAAATTTGGCAATTAGCATATTGCGATATATAAATCAATATGCTCAATGCCAGAATCTGAAGGACAGGTCTCCTGACTCACGGCTTAGCAATATTTCTGTTGTCTTCCCATCTTTGAGAACGCCGAAAAAGTGTTATTCACAGCACTGGATACAATTTTTCCCAGCCGGTTATGAGTAAAATGAAATCTTATGCTATAAGCCACTGAAGAGACAAAAAATATAGAGAAATTAAGTAATCTCAGAACTATGCAGACGCAAAATTAGCTTTTGTCGCGTTCTCATCTTCGAGACAGTGACAAACAGATTTTTTAACCGTTTACAGTGGGTGGGACCGTGGCTGATTTTCACAGCCTTCCCTGCCCAATTCTTATCAAAGAACTGGGTCCGCTTGATTACGGACTTCCTTCAGATATAGATAACCAAATTATATTAAGATTGCTGTTTGGGTCAAGTTTTTCCATTAGATATCCAGAAATCCCAATAATGCAAAAAGACCGACTTACTATTTGTTATTTCCAATTATAACCTGCTAAAAATTTTGTGTTTTGACTCCAAATGCTTTTCCCAGAAATTTTTATCCAGACGAGTTCCAAATGCAAAACTTCTTCTGGTAATTATCAACCTATAAAGAATTCATAAAATCTAAAGCCAAAATTACTGATGATAATATCCTCTTATAGCCCATAATGTTTGGCTACTTCTTTTAGCAGGAAGCGTCGGGGAAGAACTTTAGATAAAGTTAATAGTAATTTTGCATCTCGGCCAATACCATAATAAAATTTTTTGCGTTTTCTTCGAATGATTTTTAAGATAAGTTCAGCAATCTCTTTAGGCTCACTACCTTTACTTTCAAATTCAATTTGTTTTTTAATCACTCTTTGGCAATTTTCGTAGTACAGTGACTTAGGACCATATGCTTTGATTAATATTCGGTTATCATTAAAGGCGGTCTTATAATCACTGGGTTCGACAACTACAACCGAAATAAAAGGACATTCCATTTGTAAGGCTTCGGCAAAATTATTGAGCGCAGCCTTACTCGCACTATAAAATGCTTGATAGGGCAGGCCGATTTCAGCTGCAAGTGATGATATAAAAACGATTAACCCGGCTTTTTGTTCTCGCATATGTGGAAGTACCGTTTTAGTCACACGAAACTGACCAAAAAAGTTGACATCAAATTGCATTAATGCTTCTTCGTCGCTTGTCTCTACAATTGGTCCAGCAATACCAAATCCAGCATTATTAATTAAAACATCAATCCGCCCTTTATCTTTGATAATCTGCAATACGGTTTCTTGAATTGAATTAGTATCTGTAACATTCATTGGTAGTAAATAAAAACCTTGTTCTGTTAATGTCAATTTGTTTATTTTCCGGCTCGTTCCAAACACAATATAATTATTTTGGGCTAAATGTATTGCGCAGGCTTTACCAATACCAGATGAAGCGCCGGTAATTAAGATAACTTTATCTTTAGCGGTTTCCATAATTTACCTCCTAAATATTTTATAGCATAAATAACTTTTATTTTCAATACATATACCTACTTAGCTTACTTAATTTATTAATCTACTTGTATTATTCGTGATTATCGCGATACAATGATAATTATAGATAACAGCCAATAATTTCATTCTTTATAGTTATTAACTATTATGCTAAAGCCCGTGTAAATAGTATTTCCATTATAGCTTAAGATTTGAAAAATGCAACTGAAGACAGAAATTTGGGTTCAGGGGAAGAAAAGTTCAAAAGTTAAAAGGTTCAAAGGTTTTGCATTATTGAATATACTTAGTATGACCGAGTCGCATACCACAGAAAACAAAAGAAAATTTAGTGATTCATCCGATACGGATTTTTGTTTAATCGAAAAAGACCGCTTCGGTCATTAGCGAAAAATAACTTTCGCCGAGCTCTCAATTTGAGATTTCTGCCAAAGTCTTGATTACGCATATGTTTTAGCGGCACTATCGAAAATACCTTTGATTTTTCCAATCTTTGTAATCTTTCTGTTAATTACTATAATCAATGAAAGCGATTTTTTCCGAGTTTTTTCAATTTATAGGATTGACAAAACGAACATAAATCGCATAATAAAGTGTGAAGCAGGTTTTAATTATTGCCTATTATACACCTCCTTTGGGAATGAGTGGAGTGATGCGCATTACTAAATTCGCAAAATATCTTAACTATTTAGGCTGGAAAGTCAAAATCCTGTCAGTAAAACCGATTGCTTACTATCATTACGATTACGATTTAATTAATGATTTAAAAGAGATTCCGATTTTTCGTAGCGAGAGTCTTGACCCAGCAAGAATTCTTAATCTTTTTTCGACTAAAAAAAAGTTAATCAAAATTGAACCCAATAAGACCAGTCAGATGCTCAATTTTCTGTTTTTCCCTGATTCTAAAGCATTATGGATTCCATTTGCTTATCGTTTAGGCTGTAAAATAATTGAAGAATCAAGCCCTGATATCATTTTTACTTCTGCACCGCCATTTAGTGCTTTACTTGTTGGTTTAAAGTTAAAAGAGCGCTTCCAGATTCCTCTAATTTCAGATTTTCGTGACCCCTGGCCCACAGGATTTGTAATACCACCTAAATTTATTCGTGGCAAACTTAAAAAATTGCGCGACCAAATAATTGCCAATTCGGACCGAGTGATTGCGGTTAATTATCAAACACGGGAAAATATCGAATATCCAAAAGCCGAAGTTATTGAAAATGGCTACGACCCAGATGATTTTAAAATCTCGGCCAAGTCTTTTGATGGATTTAATATTGTTTATACTGGAAACATCTGGGAAAATTTTGACTTGTTAAAATCAGTAATTGAGACAACCTTGAATATCAGAGATATTAAAATCCGATTAGTCGGAAATTGCGATGTAAGGACTTTAAATGAAATTAAGAAATATAAAAATGTTGATTATTTGGGAGTTCGTTCTCATTCTGAAACTATCGCAATTATGAAATCAGCATCTTTATTATTATATATTTCTAAACCGAATCAGGCAGTGGGATTAAAACTTTATGAATACTTGGGTGCTAACAAACCAATACTGGGTATCGCTGAAGAATGTAATGAGGCAATGCGCTTAATTGAAAATCACGGAGTCGGTTTGGCAATATCATGCAATACACAAGAAATTCTTCAAGCTATACTAATGGCAAAAGAAAATAAATTCCCTTTTTTGCCTCAAGGAGTAGAAAAATACAATCGCATAAATCAGACCAAGAAATTAAGCGAGATAATGGAGAGTATAATAAAAAGTAAAACCATCATATAAAAAAGATTTATTTCAAATGTTCTATTCTTATGTGATATTATTAATATTAATGGGAACTTTATTGAATTAAAGATAAGCATTTTTCTTTTCTATTAAGAAAAAATAGAATCATAAACATCTTTTGACTTCACTTTTAGTATGCCTCGTTTCTTGGAAGCCATTTCAAGAGAGGGCCTCAACCCCCTTGGCTATTCAGTAGGCAACCTAATATACTGGCCTCTCAGCAAGCCAGTGGGTAGCCGACCGGTAAGCCCCTCGGCTAGCCTCCCTGCCCGCCTACCAGACAATCTAACCGATTGTCTTATAGACAATTAAATAAATTATCTGGTATATTACCAATTAGATTATCTACTCAACTAGATATTAGACAACCTACTCGCTGAAACATATCGCTTTTGTTAGATGATATATAAAATGCTATTGGCGATAATTTCTTTATTGTTTATGTAATTTATATTGTGTTCTAAACTAGAATCTTTTCTTAATGATAACTTATCTTTTCTTTAATTTTCAAATTGGCATGGGCAGCGGCAAGTCGTGCCACGCATACTCGAAATGCAGAGCAACTTACATAATCGAGTCCAATCGTATGGAAAAATTCAATTGATTCTGGATTTCCGCCATGTTCGCCACAAATTCCAAGTTTTAGTTTTGGGTTAACACTACGACCGAGTTTTACTCCTATTTTTACCATCTCACCAACTCCTTTTGTATCTAACACTTCAAATGGATCGTTAGATAAAATTCCGTTTTCAATATACATGGGCAAGAATCTTCCCGCATCATCTCGAGAAAAGCCGAATACGGTTTGAGTCATATCATTGGTACCAAAGGAAAAGAATTGTGCGTGTTTTGCAATCTCATCTGCAGTTAATGCTGCGCGCGGGACTTCAATCATTGTGCCAACTGAATAGGAAATTTTACAATGATATTTTTCCATCGCTTCTTCAGCAACTTTTACCACTAAGTTCTTTTGATTAATGAATTCCTCAACTTTACTTACTAGTGGAATCATTATTTCTGGTAGGACTTTTTTGCCTTCTTTGGTTACTTCGCACGCCGCTTCAATAATTGCTTGTACCTGCATCTCAGTAATTTCCGGATAGGCAATTCCCAATCGACAGCCTCGAAAGCCGAGCATGGGGTTATCTTCTTTAAGTGAACTAATAATATTTTTTACCTGTTCTAAAGAATATCCCATTTCTTGAGCGAGTTGCGCAATCGCTTGTTCTTCTTTGGGCAAAAATTCGTGAAGCGGTGGGTCAAGGGTTCGGATTGTCACTGGAAGTCCATCCATTATGCGGAATATTTCCTTAAAGTCTTCTTTTTGCATTGGTAATAGTTTTGCCAATGCTTTCTTGCGGCTTTCTTTATCCGGTGCTAAAATCATTTCCCGCATCGCAGAAATTCTGCCCGCACCAAAAAACATATGTTCAGTTCGGCATAAGCCGATTCCTTCAGCACCAAATTTTCGTGCGGTTATTGCATCTTTGGGCGTATCCGCATTTGCTCGGACTTTTAGTCTTCTAATCTCATCAGCCCATTTTAAGATTGCTTTGAACTCATCAGATAGTTCGGGTTCAATAGTTGGAATTTTACCTAAATAAACTGAACCACTTGTGCCATCAATTGTTATAATATCACCTTCTTTTATCTCTTGTTTACCAACCCGGGCTTTTTTATTAACTTCGTCGATAAGAATGTCTTCACAACCGACAATACAAGGTTTTCCCATTCCCCGAGCAACGACTGCAGCATGTGAAGTCATACCACCAGTAGCAGTAAGAAATCCAACCGCATATGCCATTCCCGCAACATCTTCGGCTGAAGTTTTAGGTCTAAGTAAAATTACTGCTTTTCCTGCTTTACCTAATCGAACCGCTTCCACACTACTAAAAATTACTTCGCCAGAAACTGCACCGGGTGAAGCCGGTAGTCCTTTTGCTAAAGGTTTTATATCTAGTTTATCTGGAAGCATTGGATGAAGTAATGCTTCAACTTCATCGGGTGAAATTCTCAAAACCGCTTCGGCTTTAGAAATCAGACCTTGTTTTGCCATATCATAAGCAATTTTAACTGCGGCTTTAGGCGACCGTTTACCCCTTCGGGTTTGTAAAATCCAGAGTCGATTCCGTTCAATAGTGAATTCAACATCCTGCACATCTTTATAATGACGCTCTAATTTATTTAAGATTCGCACCAATTCTCGGTAATTTTGGGGATGAGTTTGCTGTAATTTTTCTATTGGCAAAGGAGTTCTTATCCCAGCAACAATATCTTCGCCTTGAGCATTAATTAAGTATTCACCATAAGGTCCTTTGGCACCAGTTGCCGGGTCACGGGTAAAGACAACGCCGGTAGCGGATGTTTCGCCCATATTACCAAATACCATTGCTTGAATATTGACTGCGGTTCCCCAATCCTCAGGAATCTTATAGATTTTACGATACTCTTTGGCTCGGGGATTATTCCAAGATTCAAATACTGCAATGATTGCTTGCCAAAGTTGTTGATATGGGTCCTGAATAAATGGTTTACCAGTTAGTTCTAAGACCTTTTCTTTATATCTGTTAATTAAATGCCAGGATGCCTGTTTTTCTTCTTCATAAATTTTATCAAAATCATCTTGTGGTAATTTCATTACGACATCAGTAAACATCTCAATAAATCGACGATAACTATCTAATGCGAAGAATTCATTTTGGGTTAATTCGGCTAAGCCTTTTGTTGTTTGGTCATTTAATCCCAGATTTAAGACCGTATCCATCATTCCTGGCATTGATGCTTTAGCCCCTGACCGAACAGATAATAAAAGCGGATTTTTGGGATTTCCAAATTCTTTTTTAGTTATCCGCTCAATATACTTAATTCCTTTTTTGACTTCTGCTTCTAACTGTTTAGGATATTTACCAGTTTTGAGATATTCAACACAGGCTTTTGTGCTAATAGTAAAGCCTGGTGGCACGGGTATGCCGATATTAGTCATTTCCGCAAGACCAGCGCCTTTGCCACCTAATATTTCAGTGAGTTTTGCTGAACCATCTGCTCTTTTACCACCAAAACGATAAATCCAAGGCATATTTTCTCCTATTCTAAATTAATATTAAAACAATATTCTGCTGATTATATAATATCATTTACGCAGAATTAAGTTTAATATAATAGTTAAAATTAAAGATAATATCAATGACAAAACAATTGGAAAATAGAATGTAAAATTTTTTCTTTGAATGAAAACATCTCCAGGTAATGGAAAAATATTAAGTTTGCTAATAAGTAATATTCCTAATCCAAAGATTACCAGAAAAAATCCCAAAATTATTAAGATTTTGCCCAAAGATGAGAAATCACCCATTTTTTATTTTAAGTAAAGGGAAGGGAAAATTAATGCCTCATCAGAACTATATTTCACATTACAACTGTTAGTCTTGACCTTCGGTATCAGAATTTTCATTGCTCATATTATCATTTGCTTCTGAAGCTAAAAAGTTTTGAACGATTTCTAAGGCTTGTGGATAATCGTCTTCGTCAACTAAAATTTCTCCCCATGCCGGACGCATCATTTTGGCAATTCCATCATACCATGGAATTTGGTAAGAACGAAGCACTACCGGAATACCAGATTGTTCTAATAGCGATTTAATACTCATCGCCATAAGTTCATTTTCGGGTTTATAAACTGTTTTTAAAGGCATTGTTCTTAAAGCAATTATATTTTGGTTTATTGCGATTGTCAAGAACAGTATGCAATGTGTCCAAGAGATACTATACAGTTTATGAGATTTAATTATAATGGTTATGTGAAATAATTTCTTCAATGAGCCGAGATTAACTCCCAATTCGTGGCTTACAGATTATTTCTAATATTTTGGTATCAAAGAATCTTCTGCCATGAGCAGGTTTTAGAACAATAGCGGTATCTGCACCTTGTCCTGTTCCAGCAATGGCAATGGTTTCTTTACCGTAAGGAATCAAACCTGCATCGAGTGCCATAATCGCAATTTCAACACAGACTTTCATTCCTTCGCCAAAAGTGCGATAAGTATTAGCAACTATCTCACCAGTATATAATCCACCAAATTCCATTCGCATTGCTCGGGCAACACCTGAAAAGAAATGAGTTCCCCGAAAAACTTTGATGCCTTTTGCTTCCAAGAATTTTTTAGTTGCATCAGTCAATTCAACTTCACCGGGTTTTTCAAAGCCAGCGTGGTGAGTAACACAGACAACATTTAATCCTTTAATATCCATTTGAGTAATCTGTTTGGCAGTATATCCTTTTGATGAAGCAAGCACAATATCTTTGATTTTTAACTCTTTGGCGCGTTGTAATGCCAGCCTTAAGGTCTCAAATGTATTTGTTCTTCCGGATTTTTGAAAATAGATGACTTTTGCTTCTTGCTTCATATTGCCTACTTTCTTTAGTTGTCTAATGCTTTTTTTACTTCTTTTATAAAATTATTTTTATCTAAAATAAATGTTCTGATCGGCTTTTTGTTAATGATGCAGAAAGGTGGATTTCCCCTTTTTATAACCTCATTTGGTTCCTCAAATTTATTAATCAACCTAATTGGTAAAATCGGCGCGATTTCTTTAATGGCATTTTTAATTTCCGTCGAGAAATATAATGAATAAGGACAGAAAGGGTCAAAAAATATAACACAAGAGTTTTCGTCTTCTTTGATAGGCTTATATCGGTTTGTATGGGGTTTGTAAACATATTCCTTTTTTAATGGATAGTAGAGTAATTTTGTTTTGGGGTTAAGGGTAATAAATCCCATCTGCTTGTAAAATAAGTATTGTGAATATCCAGCAGAAGTTTCAAAAGCATTAGTAATTAATCCTAAGGGTAATTTATTATTCAACCATGCTTTAGGTCTATGCATATCTTTTAATAAACTATTTAGAAGCGACCTACCAATTCCTTTTCTTCGGTATTCTTTATCCGGAACAAAGATACATCGGATTTTAACAACTTTTTCTTTTGGGTCTGGTTGGTATTGTATCATACCAACAGGCTTATGATTGGCATAAGCCAATTTAGCAACCTCACCATATTTTTTAAGTATTGCCAGTGCCCACTTTCTCTTTTCTTCGGCACCAAGGATAAATCTCGGGGCGTTCTTTTTATTGGAAGGAATACAAAAGTAAACTAAATCATTAATATTTTTAAGATTGATATTCTTGATAACCACTACTAAGAAAATTTATGGCTGAGTAGTTTCTACTCAGCCATAATTCTAATTATTTGACACTCGGTTTGAAATAGAGGATGTCGTTGATTGAGCCCTCGCGTTTTGCTTTTGGTTTTAATACTGCGCAGACGCGCATACCAAAACAAACTTCTTCTACTTTAGTTTCACCCAGTTTATGAACAATACAAGTTGATGCTCCGTCAAGTCGAATCAAGCCGACAAAGATGGGTTCCTCAAGTTTTTTACCATCAAGCCCAATATGAACACAAGTAAAAGATTCCAGCGTCCCGCAGTCAGCAACTTCAACGTATTGTTCCAATCTTTCGAAACATCGTTCGCAATAGATTTTGGGTGGCACATAGACCATATCACATTTAGGACATTTTGTGCCAAGAAATTTTCCCTCATCTTTTAATGTCCGGAAGAACTTCTCACCAGCAATTCCAACCGTATATAGACTTTCAACGGGCAATTCGCCATACCAGGCTTTGGCTTCACTCGCTCTAGTTAATCTTTCTTTAAAAGCCATTTTATCCTCCCTTATTTAATTGGTTTCCAGTATTTAATGTCAGTAATTGCGCCTTCGCGTTCTTTCTCCGGTTTCCAAACTGCCTTCACTTTCATTCCGACATAGACTTTTTTCGGGTCAACTTCGCCTAAAAGATGCATAATGCCCATTCCTTTAGATGCACCATCAATTTCAATCACGGCCGGAATTTGTGGTTCAGTTACTCGTTTCATATCCCAGGTGACATAACATAAGGAAAAAGTATTAACTGTGCCTGTGTCTTGTAATTCAATCCAATTATCAATGGGCTTAAAGCAACATTCACAGAAAATTCTTGGTGGCACCATTTTGCGTCCGCATTTGTGACATTCAACGCCTAAGATTTTTCCATGCTTGAGTCCTTCTAAATATCTACCAATCGCAATACCTTGGTCCCAGGCATATTTAGTATCAGCAACCCAATGGGTGGTTAGAACTTTACCTTTCTTAAAATCATCTGTGCTCAAACCAATACCGCGCAGTAGTTTCGGGTCAGGCGTCAATTTTTCAGACTGCGCTTGTTTGATATTGGTAACATCTTTTTGTATTTGTTTTTTCATAATGCGTTTCCTAGGCATCGATTTTTTCCTTTTCATATTCACCCCCTTAGATACCAACAACGACCACGGTGCCAACTTGCATCAGGTCACCCCAGGCTTGGGCAACACCGCGTCTTACTTTTCGGCTAACTTGTCTTTTACCGGCTTCGCCTCTTAATTGCCAAAATAGTTCAGCGACTTTCATTAATCCTGCGGCAGCAATCGGATTACCAACACCTAAGAGTCCACCGGAAGGACAAGTCGGCAATTCACCATCTCTTTGAGTCACACCATCAACAGTTAATTGTGGTGCTTCGCCTCTGCCACAAAGCATTAATCCTTCCATATGGTGTAATTCTTTATAATCAAATGGGTCATAAGGTTCAGCAATATGAATCTGGTGTCGTGGGTCAGTGATACCTGCCATTTTGTATGCCATTCGTGCTGCTTCTTCAACATATCTTGGGTAACATAAATCACGATTTGTCCAATAAGTTGTGTCTAATGCCCAGCCAACACCTTCAATCCAAACTGGTTTGTTGGTAACTCTTCGTGCGATTGATTCATTCGTTAAAACTAAAGCGACCGCGCCATCAGAAACGGGACTCACATCCAATCTTTGAACTGGCCAAGCCAATACTTCGGACTTTAAGATATCTTCGACCGTAACCGGCGATGCAATTTGAGCCGCAGGATGGTCTAATGCATTATTTTTATTCTTCACCGCGACTAAAGCAATATCTTCTTTTCTTAAACCATAAGTGTTCATATACCGATTCATTTCCAGGGCAAAAATCCATAAGAGATTGGGTTTTAATGGTCGCTCAGTTGTGTGGTCAAAAATAGTTAAGAATGCACCTTGGGGATGAGGTTGATATGACGACATCTTCTCTTCACAGATGACCAAACAAGTATCAATGATACCAGATGCAATATGATACCAGCCTTGAATAACTGAGAAAACTCCGGTTCCACCACCAACATAACTACGCATATAAGGTTTGCCAAATGCACCTGCACCGTCAGAAAGATATTCACCCTTCATATGAACGCCGTCAAAAGTATCCGGAGCAGTTCCTAATGCGACTGCATCAATCTGGTCTAAAGTCATTTCGCATGATTCTAATGCCATTTTTGCCGCTTCAAAGCAGAGTTCTTTGCCGGTTTCTTGTGCCCGACGCACAAATTTTGTCATACCTGCACCAACAATCGCAACTCGATTTCCCATTATTGCCTCCTAAATGGAAAGTATTGTTACAACCGCACTAGTTGTGGGTAAACCACGCCAACTCTGGACCAATGCGGTTTTAGCATCTTTTATTTGATTCTTACCCGCATTACCGCGAAGTTGTTCAACTGCACAATATAATCTTGCTAAACCGGTCGCTTCATACAAAAATCCCATTCCCAATGCACCACCTGAAGGATTAACCGGAAATTCTCCATTGATTTCAGTAACACCTTGTTCAATCAAGCGTCCCGCGCCACATTCACAACATAACTTTAGTGCCATCATATGTTGTAATTCTTTATAAGAATATCGGTCATCAATTTCTGCAAAACAAATTTCATTCATTGGTTCAGTAATGCCTGCCATTTTATAAGCCATCTCAGCAGCTTTAGTCACATATTCTGGATATACCCAGTTACGCGATTCGAGCGATGGAGTACTGTTACACCATCCAATGCCTTTAATCCAAACCGGGTCTTTGACTAATGCCCGTGCCTTTTTTTCTGATGCTAAGACAATTACGATTGCACCATCAACCGGCTGAGCAATATCAAGTTCAGTTAAAGGACAAGAGATTCCGTCAGCATATTTGAAATCATCAAGCGTAAGTTTTGCGGCTCGACCCGCAATTGGATTATTTAAGGCATTTCTACGATTCTTAATCACAACTTTAGCACATTGGTCATAAGTTATGCCCGTTTCAAAACAGAATCGGTTCATCTCAAGACCGGCAATAAAATGGGTGTTAAGATTTAATGGCCGATTAAATATCGGGTCTTGGGCACATGCCTCAATTCCATCTGGCGTGAGCATATTTGAGGATTTACAATGGGCTTCAACTACGGCTATGTCAAACTGGCCGGTTCGAATTTGTAAAAATGCAGTCGCAATGCCGTGCAAACCATCACCCGAAATTGTGTGCATTGGTTTTAATGCTGCACCCAGTTGGTCAGGAACATATTCGTCAAAGATTGATGTGCCTTCAATATAATCCTCAGCACAGGTAACAAAAGTATCGACATCTTTGCGCGGATTAATACCACAGTCTTCATATGCCTTAACTGCAGCTTCAAACATCAATTCTTTATACGAGACATCCGGCGAGATGGAACGGAATTGAGTTGCGCCAATTCCAATAATTGCAACTCTATCATTCATTATGCCTCCTTAAAAATTCTGCGATATCCAAAATCTAAAATTGATGTTACCCCAATAAGATTTTAATATCGCT
Organism: Caldifarciminota bacterium; assembly: GCA_039801465.1. Classification (GTDB taxonomy): domain Bacteria; phylum Hydrothermota; class Tepidihabitantia; order Tepidihabitantales; family CAIPLT01; genus JAOABV01. The sequence continues at coordinate 15,388 of JBDRUT010000010.1, read as the reverse complement.
TTTTCTGAGAGGTCTTGCTTATGCAGATAAAAACGATTTGTTTTTATGGGAATATTACTTACCAAATATTGTTTATCTTTGGTCAGTTTTATGCTAAATATAAATGGCATAAAAGTAACTCGAAAGAATTTTAGGTCTAGTGAGAAGAGAAAGATCCATAATGAGTAAATATTACCGAAAACAAAAGTCGTGTCAAGGAAAAACGCAGAAAAGGTTAAAAAGCGCTTTACCGAAATTTTGGGATACAACATATAAGAATAAATTCAGAAAGATAAAAGTCAATCATAAAATATTAAATTCAACATAAAGACGAATTTTCAATATGTTGCGATGAATTTGTCTTAAATACTAGCATATATACAAACTCTAAATTAGTTTTAGTTCACTTAACACAACTTTTTTATTTACTCTACATCCTAATTTCACAAAAACTTTATTTATAAATATAATTTAAATAATAGGTAAATTCCATCTAACCATCTAAAAACCAATAACTAATAGCAAGTACTTGTTTCCAAGGGGTATAGTGGGGTGGGCGGAGTTTCACATTTAGGTTTCTGTCCAATAAAACTTTTAGTTTGTCAACAATTAACTTGTCTAAAACTAAAAATGAAATGATCCCTAAAAGAAGACATAAATGAATACTTAAAAGATAATTTCCTGATAAGTTTAATAACTCTTTTCTTATGGTCTCTAATAGGAAGTAATTTGGGCTACTGAAGAACTCGCTTATCAGGACATAAATTAGCAGATAAATTAGTCTGTTTGGAAAAAGTAATGTTAAGATTTTTATCATTCTATTCAAATGTTGACATTGTCACTCTAAAAGAGCGATGCGACTGAACCCGCCTGTGTTTATCAGGAAACGAATAAAGAATCTCAAATGTTGAGCAGTATTCGACTCGCCCGATGCAGGCAGGAAACCATTCGTTTCGCTTAAGGTACAAAACCGGGAAAACTGTCATTCTAAGGCCATGGCCGGAAGAATCTCAAATGCTGAGAAATATTCGCCCGGAGATTCTTCGCTATCGCTCAGAATGACAAATAGTGGAGTCAGAATGACACTGCACTACTTAGTTACAACCAACTTCTCCTTTAACATCTCGTCATTCACCTTAACAAAATAGACACCGCTCTTAATGCCATCAAGCGAAATCTTTTGAACATTTGAACCGTTGAACTTTTGAACTTTTATTATTTTGCCGGTCACATTATAAATTGTCACTTCAGCAACGGAAAACTGAGTACGGATAATGAAAAACGAAGACGCCGGATTCGGAACTATTTTAAGAGAAGTATGGATAGTAGAAATCAAACTTGATTTTTCTTCCATACCGGTAAGCCCTGTTGAATACCAGACATCATTTTTCCGATTACCATCATATCCACCTATTAACCACATTTTATTATCAAAGACGACTGAAGTATGACCATCTCTTGCTGTCCAGTTTGCTGAAGGAGTTGCTTGAGTCCAATTTGAGCCATCAGAAGAATACCAAACATTATTCTGTAAACCATTGCCCGAGCCACCTAAAACCCATATTTTATCATCAAAAGCAACTGATGAATGATACGCTCTTGTTGACCATTGAGCATTAGAAACTGCTTGAACCCATTGTGTTCCGTTAGTTGAATACCAGACATCGTTTAGTATATTGTCTCTAACATTTCCACCTAAAACCCAAATTTTATTATTAAAAACTACTGAAGCGTGAGCATATCTTGCTTGCCATTCCGCATTATAAGTTGCAGGTGTCCAATTGATGCCATTGGTTGAATACCAGACATCATTATAGTAATAAATAAGAGGCGGCATTGGCGGATACTCATAGCGGGACCAACCACCCAAAACCCACATTTTATTGTCAAAGACCACTGCAGTAAGACCTTGTCGGTCTGCCCAGGGCGCAGAAGATGTTGCACAGGTCCAACTCACTCCATCCGTAGAATACCAGACATCTCTTAAAAAGGTATTGTAAGAAACTCCACCACCGATTACCCATATTTTATTATCATAAACAACTGATGCATGACGATATCTTCCTGACCACTCAGCATTAGATGTTGCACAGGTCCAATTAACGCCATCATTAGAATACCAAACATCATTCTTATAACTTCCATCCCAACCACCAATTACCCAGATCTTATCATTAAACACCACCGATGTATGATTACATCTTGGAGTCCAACCAGCTGATGCTGTTGCTTGTGTCCAAACCATCTGACAAAAAAGTGCACTGCCCATTATTGAATAAAAGATTAAAATTAACAATAGAAATTTAATTGAGACTAAATTGCACTGTTTCATAATATCCCCTGGTTTTTCTGCGTCTAATTTGATTTTAATACTTAATATAAAAATGTCAAGTGTAAAAATTTAGTGTATCCATTGCAGGTATTGTAAAAAAATCTAATCTTGACATTTATGTAATCAGGTGTAAGATATAATAAATGAAAATCATTGAGATTCTAAATATATTTTAATAAATCATTTATTACAGGAGTTATTTTATGTCAGGACATTCGAAATGGGCACAAATTAAACATAAGAAAGCAAAAGCGGATGTTGAACGTGGTAGACTTTTTTCTAAATTGATAAGAGAAATTACGACTGCGGCACGCATTGGTGGTGGAGACATTAATGCTAACCCCAGATTGCGAACTGCGGTTGAATCCGCCAGAGCAGTTAATATGCCTGCGGAAAATATTGAACGCGCAATTAAAAAAGGAACCGGCGAATTACCCGGCACAAGTTATGAAGAAGTCGAATATGAAGGTTATGGTCCAGGTGGTGTGGCAATAATTGTGCGTGCGCTTACCGATAATAAAAATCGCACGACTTCAGAAATTCGTCACATCTTCTCAAAATATGGTGGCAATCTTGGTAACACTGGTTGTGTTGCTTGGCAGTTTCAACCGAAAGGAATTATTATGATTCCGCGTCAGGAATATGATGAAGACAGAATTTTCTCAATTGCTTTAGAAATCGGTGCTGAAGATGTTAAGACTGATTCAACTTCTTACCAAATTATCCTATCACCAGAAAATTTCAATAATGCTAAAAAGAAATTAACTCAAGAAAATATCCAGATAAGCCACGCAGAACTAACTCGTATTCCCCAAAGCACAGTTTCTTTAGACGAAAAAACCGCGGAGCGCGTGCTGAAATTGTTTGAGCAACTGGAAGAACATGATGATGTCCAACAGGTCTTTGGTAATTTCGATATTTCGGATGAGATAATGGAAAAGGTCTCTCAAGAAGTTCTTAAAGAATAATACGAAATCTACCAGAAAAAGATTCGTTAAGATTATATACTATGAAGATACGCTCTTCGATTTCTTAAATAAAAATTCGGTTCGTATGACTGATGCGGTCTTTAATCTTATTGATAAAAATCCATATTGGATGACCAACGCGGTGTTCAATCCAATTGGTAAAAATCCGGATCGGATGCTTTGAGATAAATTTGTGTTAAAATTGCATAAACCACACGTCGTAATTGGTCTTGATCCAGGACTTTCCGCAACTGGTTATGGAATTGTTAGAGAAGACCGATGTGTTGATTACGGCATTATTAAGTCGGATATCACAAAACCATTAGCTGAGCGAATCAATCAAATTTTAAGATTGCTACAAAAAAAGATTAATCAATATTCGCCGACAATTTGTGCGATTGAAACCTTATTTTTTAAGAAAGAATCTGCTCGTAGTGTTATTTATTCTGCACATTTACGTGGTGCACTCTTTTTTCTTTTATCTAAGAAAAAGATTCCAATTGTCGAAATTACACCAGCACGAGTAAAAAAAGCATTGACTGGTAATGGTCGGGCTTCAAAACAACAGATTAAATTTATGGTAAAAAACATCTTTCGGATCTCTAATGAACTTAATGAGCATGCCTCAGATGCCCTTGCAGTTGCCTATACTTTTAGTCTCTTAGATACAGAAATTAAATTGAGAAGTAAGTCGTGAAGGCACTTGAGACTATTTGTAACAAGGATGCTAAAAACAACCATTTGACGATGGACTTGATTGCCGGTCAAATTATTAGATCTTACCGAAAAAAGTGGTATCTCTAAATAATTGTAAAAGTAAGCACGCATCAATTAATCAATGTTGATGCTAAATTGAGAAAACTGCAATGATTTCAATTTTACATGGTAAAGTTGTATCCAAAAACATCACTAATGTTGTAATTGACTGTGCCGGCATTGGCTTTTTAGTTAATGTGCCTTTCCCGGTAGCGCAAACTTTAGCAATTGATTCTATAGCAACACTTCTCGTCCAGCCAATCTTTTCCCATGATAACTTGGAACTATACGGGTTTATAAAAAAAGAAGAACGGGATACTTTTAATCTTTTATTAAAAGTCCCGGGCGTCGGAGCACGTGCAGCACTTAATATTCTTTCCCGATTGACACCGGAAGAGATACATAGCGCAATTAGTCATGGTAAAACCGAAGTCTTTAAGGCAATTTCTGGCATTGGCAAGAAAAAAGCGGAAATGATAATCTTCAATCTTCGCAAATCTGTAGAAGAAACAACCTCGACTCCAGAAGTCCAACATACTGCTTTAGAAGCTCTTATGGCTTTAGGTTTCACTCGTAAAGAAGCATTACAAAAATTGTCAGCAATTCCTGATGTTAATTCTAAACCAGTTGCCGAGATTATCAGGTTAGTTCTTAAGACACAAAGTATATAGGTAATATTTAACGATGATTATAATGCATATACCCAATATGCTTCAAATACCGAACAATATGTTAGGCCAAGAACATAAGATATTGCATTATAAAATGTATAATTAAGACATTTAACTCTTATGCCGACAGCAAATCACACTCGGATAATTTCGCCGAAGAAGTTAGAAGGTGAAGAAGTTTTTGATATAAAATTACGACCGACTTCACTGGCAGAATTCATTGGTCAACAAAAAATTAAAGAAAATCTTGCAGTCTTTATCTCTGCGGCTAAACAGAGAAATGAACCCTTAGAACATGTCCTTTTATTCGGCCCATCCGGACTCGGAAAAACGACTTTAGCCTATATCATTGCCAAAGAAATGATGACAAACATTAAGTCAACCACTGGTTCAGTTTTAGAAAGACCTTTGGACTTATGTGGAATTTTAACTAATCTGGGTGAAAAAGATATTCTATTTATTGATGAAATTCACCGCACCAATAAGACCGTAGAAGAATATCTTTATCCGGCATTGGATGAGTTTTTAATTGATATTATGTTAGATAAAGGTCCTGGTGCCCGCACCTGCAAAATACCGATTAATAATTTCACTTTAGTCGGTGCCACAACTCGTTCCGGCTTATTAACCGCGCCTTTAAGAGCGCGGTTTGGCATTTCATTTCGATTAGATTATTATTCCGCTCAAGACTTGTTTCAAATCATAAAGCGGTCAGCCAAGATATTAGGCATTGAAATTGATGATGAAGGAGCAATGGAAATAGCCAATCGTAGCCGCGGAACACCAAGAATTGCTAACCGTCTTTTACGCAGGGTCCGAGATTTTGCTCAAGTGGGAAAAAAACCAATTATTGATAAAACAATTGCTGAATATGCATTAGAAAAATTAGAGATTGATAAAAACGGCTTAGATGAAATGGATAAAAGAATTATTATGACCATTATGGAGAAATTTAGTGGCGGGCCAGTCGGAATAAACACTTTATCTGTCGCCTTAGGAGAGAATGCGGAAACAATTGAAGAGGTTTATGAGCCTTATTTAGTCCAAATTGGCTTTCTCCAACGAACGCCTCGGGGTCGAGAAGTCACAGAGACCGCATATCAATATTTTGGCAGAAAGTCAAAAAGACAGATTCATATTGGCTTTACTAAACCCTAATACGGCAAATCAATTGGTATATATCAAAATTATAATCAAGTTGCTTCTAATAAGTTTCTTGTTCTCTAATGCTTATATTCATGGAAACTCACAGTGGTCTAAAAAACAAGTTGTAATCTGTTTTGACGATGGCTTTTATGCAGTATATAAATACGCTTTCCCCCAATTAAAACATTATAAGGTGCCATTTGTTATCGGATTAATTGCTTCATATACCAAACCCGGTAATGCGCGAGCAAATGCTTCACCTTATTCCTATATGAATCAAGGAGAAATCAAAAATATGCTTAATTCAGCAGATGTAGAAATAGCCAGCCATTCAGTCCGACATCTGAATTTACAAAATATTAGTAAAGAATCTGCAAAATATGAGATTTCCCAATCTAAAGTTTTGCTGGAATCACTTTTTGGTCAAGAAGTTATCACTTTCATATATCCCTACGGATATACAAATTCCTATATTGTCGATTTGGTAAAAACCTCAGGTTATAAATTAGCCCGGAGCTGTAAATGGGGAGAAGTAAATCTGTGGACCGACCGTTTTCTTATCCCAATCAAAGAAGTTAGAATGTCAACCAGCATATCAGAAATATTAGACCATATTAAAAATAATAAAATAACCGTTTTAGTATTCCATCGGATAACACCTAACCCATTGGTTTTTACTGACTTCAGCCAAACCAAGTTTAATAAGTTGTTATCGGTTCTGAGTTCTTCTAATACAATTCAAGTTGTAACCTTTAAGGGACTCTACCAACAATGGTGGCAAGATGTGACACTTAAATATATTGCTCAAAAGGATTGGTTATATAATGCAAGGGACCTGTTCCAACAGATTGAACCAGATAGATTTAAAACTATTAACCGTCAATAATCTTTTACTTTTAATTAGATAGGTATGTCGGGTCTTGCTTTGTTAAAGGAGGATAATAAGTGTATTAGTCCAGAAGATAGACATCTACCAGGTTTGAACTATTGATTCCGACACTGGTTAAAAGATTAACATTCTCCTTATACCCGACAAATATGTCTATTGAGTGCCCATTAATTAGAGAACCGATATCATGAGCATAAACAATACCATTATGCCGGTCATTTTTAATAGTGGTAAGAACCGGGATAAACAGTTTTGAACCCAACGGAATAACTGATGGGTCTACCGCAACTGAGGCCATTGGCGTAATACAATAGCCACTATGACCTAAAAATTCATTAACAACCCTAACTTTATTAATTCTTTTCAAATAACTAATGCGTCTACCATCTTTTAACTCAGCACAAGACTCTTTTTTGAAATCCTTTACGAATTTATAAGGGAAATAACCCAAAAGTTGACCATTCTCTAAATACAATGGTGTAGTTTTAGGTCCTAAATAATCAGCTTCTCTTACAATCCAATAAAAAGTAATCCTAAATTTACCAAGGTACTTCATTTCACCAGCACGGTAATCAGTAACTTTTAATGATTCCAGAAGCGGATAAATTGAACTTGGCTCTTTTTCGCTTACCTTTTGATTTTCAGTCGGTTGTAAATATTTCGCATCATTTTGGATAATTGGCCGATTAAGGCAAAACATTTCAAAAATTAATAAAACGGGTAAAATTCTCAACAGTTTATTACCAAAAGTATTACTTCTCTGCCAAAATTCCAATGGCATTTGATTCAGTCCATAAGGTTTCAGTTTATAAATCATAGTGTTAATTATACTTAAATGCATCTAAAAGTCAAGAGACACAATCTCATCTACCAAAATTCTGTGTTTCGGTTTATTTAAGGTTTATAACAAAAGTATTGACCCGGATATTTTAAGCAAAAAGAGATTCGATTTGGTTAAACGGTTTATCTAAGATTATTAAGGTTAAAAGGTTAACTTAGAAAATTAGAATGGGCAAAAAGGTTTTTACGCAGGGCTAGGGTCGGACCAGCCAAATCTCTGGGTATTAAAAGCCATTTATTACCCTAAAAACCCCATACCAGGTCGCCTATCGGTTAGCTTAATTGTCTAATATAATATCTTAAAGTCTATTTCTAACCTTTTAGAAACCAAAAGCTTCGAGAACTATTCTTAAGACATGGCTTTGTTTATTTGTAAGGTTATTTTTCAAACAGGCTACAACAGAATTTGTTCAAAACTCCGCCACTATTTCAGAAAGAAACTTTGACTTTTGGCTTGAATCCGGGTTATATCAAAAACCGGTGAAGAATTCTGGTTTCTGGCAACTGATATTGGGTCGATATTAGTTTTCTTGTTATTACTTGCAAGCATTACGACTTAGAAAGTAAAAATAATAATACTTTAAGATCTTGCCCTTTTCGATTCAAATTGAGCCACATTTATTCCTCCTTATCAATTTTACATTCCTAATTTTGATGTTTCGTTTTTTTCCTTTTCGTTTTTTGTGATTTTTAGCGCTGAAGGCATTTTGTTATGCCAAATTTTATTAATAATATAGTCAGAGATAATATAAAAACTTATTATTAATCAATGGGTTAAATCGCGTTAATATAGATGTTTCAATTAATTGGACCGTTGGCAAGTTATTAAAACCATATAGTATTAAACGGCAGATTAAATTTCTTTAATACCAAGAATTTTTATGGCGATTATAATAACATTGCTTGTTACCCACAAAGAAAGCAGATTGGATAACACTTTATAATTTAAGGAATGCTTTATAAATCAGAACCGATACTAAAATAGAATTTCTCATAAAACCCAGTAGAGCGGATTTTATAATTGGAGAGAGCGATTAGAAGTTATTAGATTTTTAGCATAAGGCGTTGAGGATCAGGCGACAAGCATCAAGAGAATTTTATAATTGAAAATAATTGAAAATGGATATTAGAAGTCAGTCCCAATACTAAAATAGAACTTCCAATTCCGGTTTGGAGTTTGAGAAAGTGGTTTGGCAAAATCAAATTTTAATATAAAATAAGAGATTTGAATTCTAAGTCCGGCTCCGACGCCTAATTTTAAGTCTTCAAAACCGCTGCCGGACCGATAAATTATTACTGGTTCATTAAATACCATACCAGCATCGAAAAATGTTACGCCCCGGATATTTCTGATGTCAATCGGTATTGGATAGGCAATCTTTAATCGGTCAATGAAAGGATGACGCAACTCAATTATTGCCATAAGAACTTTATTACTTGGTTGATAGTAAAACTCTCCATAATCATAACCCCGAATATTTTCGCCACCTAAATAAAATAGTTCGGGATTCAAACCGAAACTACTGATACCGAATATCCAATTGGCTAATGTATATCTCTTCGATAACTTAAAATAGTTTCTAAAATCTAAATAGGTCGTATAAAATTTATAACTGGAAAAAGGTAAGGTTTGATAAGTTTCTAAACGCGTGCGTATACCTTTTATTGGGCCCCAATCACTCCAAATAGTATTATCAAAAACAAATGCCTCGGATAAAAGAAGAGTTCTATCTTTACTATAGTCATATTGGCCATTAGAAAAATTTACTAAGTAGTTATCACTCCAATATCCAATAGTTCCGAGTTCAAATCGTGTAAATTTATCTAAGGGATAAGAACTAAACAATTCAGCACCGCGATTGCGAATAATATGAATTGAGTCTGGATATCTTCCAAAATAATCAAAATATTGGATTAAGCCCAAACCCCAATCAGTCCGTTTGTTTAAATTCCAATAGTAAAAGAAGATATTAGAGTTAGAAATATCTTTATACAGTTCAGTTTGTAAGTAAAATCTGTGATTTCCTAAGACATCACTTAGCACTAAGTTCACGATTCCAGAAAAACCACCTTGAGTCGAATAGCCGGCAGAACCAATTCCGTAATCCGGCGTTAAAGTAAATTGATATGCACTAACTTTATTATAATCAATGCCTGTGGCTTGATAAATTTCTGATGATTTAGGCATTGCAACAATATCTATTGGCTTTGCTATTGGTTTTATCCGGGGAATTTGAGAAAATGGGTCTCTTATTACACAAACATCCCAACCCTGGTTTGTATAATAACTAAAGGCTAATATACTATCATTTTGCGATATTGACGGATAATACACACCGCTAATAAAATCCGTTTTGTGAGTTATGGTTTGGTCAACCAAAGAATAGATGTATAAAGAGATGTTATCGTCACCAAATTTTTCATAAGTTCGGTCTTCAGCAGTATAGATTAAATATCTGCCATCTGAAGAGAAAATCGGATGGGCAAGATAATCCGCTCGGGGAATGCCTATAATCCGCTGAACTCCTGACAATTTTTCTGCATTTTGAGTATTGATTATAGTTTTAAATATTCCATAATTACCGGGCACCCAGTTATCAAAATCCGGTCGGTCGGAAACAAAAACAATCTCTTTGCCGTCAGCAGAAAAATGCGGGTCGCGGTCTTCATAATAATCATAAGTAATGCGGTTTAGACTTCCATCCGACAAATCAGCAGTATAGATGTCTGCATAACCATTTTTTAATCCGACAAAAGCAATCTTTTGATTATCTGGTGAAAAACAGGGTGAGTGGATACCATCAAGATTATAAGAGAATCTTTTCTTAACTTTACCCGATGGATAGTCAATAATCACCAGATTATCTCGACCATGTGTTCTGGCGATTAAAACAATTTTTTGTTCATCACTTGACCAAGACAAACCACCGCGTAAAATTGAAACCGTTTCAAAACCACTACTCCGTTCACCTTTCAGCAGATGCTTGAGAATTTTGCCATCAATTGCCGAGATAACATAAACATCAGTATAGCCATTACGGTCTGAGATAAAAGCAATTTTAGTTCCAGCCGGCGAAATTGCTGGTGCGGTATTATAAATTGCACCTTCAGTGACATGGTTGGTCAAAACATTAGCAATTGAAAAATTATCTTTTTTAGCAATCAATGGCCAGTATTTAATCTTTAAGTAGTCTTCTAACTTTTGACTCATTTTTGATACACTGATACCAAAAGACTCCTTAAACGCTGATTCCAAGTTGCGTTTTGCCTTCAGCGAGTAGATAAACTCAAAAACTTTTTGTCGTCCATACATCTCATTAATATATCGGAAGAACGCTTCGCCGATTCGATAGTTAATATATCCCATCGCATCGTTTAATTTATCCAATCCGACAAATTGATTATTAAGCATCAAGTCCCGCAGGTATACTTCACTAAAGACCTCAGGTTTTTCTTCTGATGAAAGAAATTCGGAAAGACCTTCAGCGACCCATAGTGGAATCTGAAAATCGCTAACCAAAGTAAAAATTGATGCCAATCGCGGTTTATAAAACAGTTCGAATTCAAAGATATGGGTTATTTCATGTTCTAAAACAATTCGGAATTCCTTATACGAGCCATTAAATGGCACAACTACTCGGTTCTTAAACAATTCGGAAAATCCGCCAACTGATTCTTCAATAATATCTAAGATGATATTGGTCTGACCAAACTCATTTGGTGAGTTATAGATAATGAGCGGAATCTTGCTTTTAATTTCTGTTTTCAGGCCGGAAGAAATCTTCTGATAAAAGTCTTCTGCATATTTTGCGGCATATTCAGCCAGTGCTTCACCTCCTTCATAAAAATAGATATTAAAATGGGATGTGGTTAATATCTTAAAATTAAAATCTTGATACTGGACTTTATTTTTACTGAAATAGTATTGCGCAAATCCGAAATTAAAAAATAGAAACGAGATAAAGCCAAAAATCATTATCTTTTGGCTAAAGTGCGTTCGGTAATTCTTAATCATTATGCCATTCTTATATCGTCCAAAACTTCTAAATTCTGCGGATATTGATATTTTCATTTATCACTTAAGTGTGGTCTATAATCATTAACCTTTATGCAATTCTTATACTATCTAAAAATTCTACAATCTGCGGATGTCAAATTTTTCATTTTATCACTTAATGATTTGTCCTGGTAGCCGATAGATACCGCGCCAATATAGAATTGTATCTTCTAATCTATAGTCTTTAGCGATTTTCCCATTAATGATTTCACCGATAAACCAAGTTCGGTCGCCGCAATCAATTTCTTTCACAACCTTACATTCAATATTCACCGGACATTCTTTAATACTAATAGTCTGCACAGATAAAGACGGCTCCTTTGTCAGACCAGTCTCTTTAAATTTATCCACATCTCGTCCGGACTTAGTACCACAGAAGATAGTCGCTGATAATAAATCTTTCATTGGTATATTAATCACAAACTCTTTGCTCTGTCGTATTAGATGATACGAATATCTTTCTGGTTTAATTCCGATTCCAATTAATGGTGGCGAAAATGAAAAAATATGAATCAGCGTGACTGTAATAATATTATTCTCATCTGAAACGGATTTATATTTATTTAGAAGACCGCTTTGGTAACTTGTAACTAAAACTGTGGGAAAACCACAGAAACTGGAAAACAATTTTGAAGCATCATTTATTGATAATTTTTCCATAATAAATTTTATCTTAGAATAGTGTTGAAGTCAACTTGAACGATTAGTTGCTGAAATTGAAATAAAAGAACTCTATAGAGTTTCATCTAACTCCTTGGTAAGTTTTAGCAAATCTGGTTTATAGCATCAAAAGAACTTTACAAAGTTTAGTTTAACTCCTTAGAAAGTTTGAGCAAGTCTGATTTATAGCCTCTGACAGTAAGAATAACTTTTTCGTCTTTATCGATACGTCTAATAACTTCACAAGTTTCATAGATTTTACTTATTAAATTTCCATATTTTATAGGAAGGGTAATTCGCTTCGTGATATGTTGTGATTTTACAAACCTTAATATCTCGGTCTTTAATTTCTCCAAACCTTCACCGGTTAATGCCGAAACAAAGACGCTCTGCGGATAATTGCGCTTTAAGCGTCGAATAATTTCCGGTTCAAAGATGCGGTCAATCTTATTAAAAACCATCAAAATCGATTTGTTGTGGCAACCGATTTCCTTAAGGGTGTTCTCCACAACTTGAATCTTTTCTTCAATATTTTCTTCGCTGGCATCGACGACATGTAAAATTAAGTCTGCTTCTTTGGTTTCGGAAAGCGTAGCACGAAAACTGGCAATCAATTCGTGGGGTAAATTTCTGATAAATCCAACCGTATCAGTGATAAATACCTTCAGACGCTTAGTTAAATTGAATGCTTTTGTGTTTGGGTCCAGGGTTGCAAATAGATAAGGTGCAATTTTAACTTGGGCGCCAGTTAACCGATTCATAATACTTGACTTGCCGGCATTAGTATAACCGACCAAAGAAATCTTAAAGTACGGTTGACGTTTTTTCCTTTGCACTGCCCGTTCTTTATCAATGCGCAATAATTGACGATTCAGAGTATCAATTCGGTCTTTAATTCGGCGACGGTCGATTTCTAATTTCTTTTCACCTGGTCCTCTTGTGCCAATTCCACCACCTAAACGAGAAAGTTCTGTGCCGAAACCGATAAGATTTGTCCGACGATATTCCAGTTGGGCTAATTCAACTTGTGTTTTTGCTTCTGCAGTTTTGGCATGCTGAGCAAAAATATCCAGAATCAACATTGTCCGGTCAATTACCCGCACTTTTGTTGCTTCAGAAATGTTTCGCATCTGAGAAGGTGTTATTGGGTCATCAAAGATTAACAAATCAATCTGGTGTTTATGACACAATTGCTTTAATTCTTCAATCTTGCCCTTTCCCAGCAGCGTGGAGGGATTTAAATCTTTTTTCACTTGAAGAATTTTTTCCACGACAGCTCCACCTGCGGTTTGGGTTAAAGATGCCAATTCTTCTAAGGAATCAATCTTCTTCCAACGCTCAACCGAAGAACGAGCAATACCGATGAGTAAAACGCGTTCCATATTAATTAGCAATTAGTCATCAGTTGAGGTAGATTATTGACGCAAAACATAGAAAATTCTCTGAAATATTGTGTAGATGTTGCCGAGCAAGATAATAGTGAGCGCAATGATAAAATATTTTGGTCCTAAGATAATGACACCGACAATTAAAACCAAAAATCTTATTGGTCGCTCAAATAGTCCAATTTTACATTCTTTACCAATACCTTCAGCCCGTGCGCGAATATAACTTACTAGCAAAGAACTGAAGCCGGTTAAAAATATTATCGGTGTCATAATATAATGTCCCTGTTTATTAAACAGAGTTATTATATTAATTGAATTTCTCTGATAGTATAGAAAAAGACTGAAGAAAATCAGAATTTCTGATATGCGGTCAATTACCGAATCTAAAAAAGCACCTTTAACATTGATGCGTTGTGACTTGCGAGCAACTTCGCCATCGATCGTATCAAATAAAGCAACCAGTACTAGTAGCGGACCAGCAATAAACCAGAGTCCCTGAAAGAGAAAGTATCCAGCAAGCAAACTAAAAGGAATTGACATTAGGGTTATTGTATTCGGCGCAATCTTTAAGCGAACAATCAAATTAGTTAACGGTAGTAAAAATCTGCGGCCAATATTCTTGTGACTTTCTTTCATAATTTAATTTACAAATCTATCGTGATGTTCATTTTTCTTTACCGGCAACTACTAAAACAATTTCGCCTTTTATCTTCTTATCGCTTAATTGACTAATTATTTCGCTAATATTCCCTCTGAGCACGGTTTCAAATTTTTTGGTTAATTCTCTGGCTAAAACTATTTTTCGGTCACCGAATATTTCTTGAATTGTGATTAACGATTTTATAATCCGATGGGGCGAATCATAAAAAACCATTGTGCGCGATTCATCTTTCAACTCCATAAGTTTTTTTCGTTTTCTGCCTTCGCGTTTCGGCAAAAATCCTTCAAAAACAAATCGGTCACTGGGCAAACCAGATATCACAATTGCACTTAAAAGTGCAGATGGCCCAGGTATCGCAGTAACCAAAATATTTTCCGCAATCGCTGCCCGGATCAGATAAAATCCTGGGTCTGAAATCCCAGGTGTCCCAGCATCAGAAACTAAACCAACTTTTGCTCCTTGTTTTATCATCTTAATGATTTCAGATGTTCGTGATTTCTTATTGTATTCATAAAAACTGATGAGATTATTTTTGATATTATAATGTTTTAATAAAAGTCCTGTATGACGAGTATCTTCACATGCAATAAAATCAACTTTCCTTAAGACATCTAAAGCTCTTAGGGTAATATCTCGAAGATTACCGATCGGTGTGCTAATAATATATAATCCCGGAGATAAAGTTTCTTCACTCATCAAAATTTTATTATCCGAATGGTAAACAAAGCAATAAATATAATTAATTAATTTTAATTAATTCTACACAAAAGTCAACTGAACTTTGCCATAAAGGGACGGAAAGTCTGTTTTGTTAAGAAATATTAGTGAATTAAAAATCTTCACAGTGCGAGAAACGACAATTCTTTCGACCTATCGACTGCAGTAAAATGATTTTTGTAATAATCCAAAATTTATCTTCTTTGAAAATATGTCAATACTTTACATTTTATCTTCTCCAATTATAATCTTAATAGTAAGAAAAGAGGACACTAAATTTATATCTCATAAGAGAAGCAAAACAATATAATCGTTGCTTAGTCT
>JBDRUT010000009.1:0-86695 GCA_039801465.1 Caldifarciminota bacterium | reverse complement strand
AAATCAGTGCCGAAAACCGGAGCATCGCTTGCTTATGCGGGAAGTAGGGTCTGGCTCATAAAAGGTAATAA
Source organism: Caldifarciminota bacterium (assembly GCA_039801465.1). Classification (GTDB taxonomy): domain Bacteria; phylum Hydrothermota; class Tepidihabitantia; order Tepidihabitantales; family CAIPLT01; genus JAOABV01. The sequence continues at coordinate 86,624 of JBDRUT010000009.1, read as the reverse complement.
ACTCAACGAGTTTTGGCAGTATGTCCCAGAAGGAAAATCAAATATCACAAATCAAATATCCGATATTTCCCAAGCAATCCAAAGCAACCCAATAGAGATATTAAAATTCAATCTTGATATAAGACCAAATCCTTTTATCGGACTTACAACAATAAGTTATACAGTTCCAATCTCGGCAAAAGTTTCAATTAAACTTTATGATGCAACTGGACGATTGGTTAAAACAGTTACGAACGAATATCTCAATGCAGGAGTTTACACAAAAACACTCTCATCAAAAACACTGGCAAAAGGCGTATATTTCTTAAGGTATAACGATAACACAAATCAGAAGCAGATAAAACTGATTGCGAAATAATTTTCAACAAGAGATAACGAGATTAAATTCAAGGCCGGGAGAAAATCCCGGCTTTTTTATTTTTAATGGTCTGATACAAAGTAAAAGATGGAGATCTAACAAAAAATTCCCTTGAGCAACCCGATGGGTTTAGTAGATTACTGAGTACCTTGTATAATAGACAATCAACTCGATTATATTATCGGTAATTTAGTTAATTGCCTATCAGCCAATGGATTAGATTGTATTATCTGAAGTCCAGAAGGCAAGCCGAGGGGCAAGCCAGGGGGCATACCCCTCGGCTGCCCAGGGGCTTGCCGAGAGGACAGCATATAAGGCAACCGAGTGTGCCAGATAAGTCTCTTGTAAAAATTCGAAAATTTCTTTCAGTTAATTTTTTACCGCTTATCATAAGATATCGGATAGATATTAATATTTAGAGTTACAAAGTCAGTAAGTCAAACAGGTAGAAAATGACTGATTACCATTATTTTTTGACCCTTATCATAAGATAGCCAACAATTATTGAAAATAAAATATTAGGAAGCCAAGCGGACAGCATAGGGTTTATTACCATTGCCTGTCCATAGGCTTTGGTTGTTTGAACTAAACCCCAATAGATAAATGAGAAGAGTAATCCCAATCCTAGTCCGAACATTACGCCACCTTTTCTTAATGTCACTGCCAGAGGTAAACTTAAAATGATTAAGATACAACTAATAAAACTTTGTGCAAACCGATAGTGGAACTCAACTTCGTGTTTGGCAGTTTCAACACCGGCTCTTTTTAATTGTCTGATGAATTGATAGAGTTGCCAGATGTTAAGTTCTTCAATGGTTCTGGTTTCTTCAATAAAGTTGACTGGTTTTTCCCTGATGGGGAGAATTAGTGTGTCGTAATAAGTATATTTTTCGATGCTGTCTTCTAAAAAGATTCTCTCACCGATTTTATATGCAATCCATAATTTATCTTTCCAGATTGCTCTTGTACCATCGTATCGTGCTTTGACTTTGCCATTGTCATCAAATTGGGCAATAATAAAGTTTGACATAATACCGTTACTTTCATATTCTCTAATATAATATACGGTTCGGTTTTCACCCATTACAAATAGATTATGCCATTTGTGAACAATCGCTTCGGTCCGTCGTTCAATTTTGGTTCGTTTTAATTTCTCCAGTTTTTGGTTCATAGGAATCGTAATAAACTCATAAGCAAAAAATTGAAATATTATAAGTAATAATCCGAGAATTATCATTGGTAAAAATAGCCGAAAGATATTTATTCCAGCACTTTTGAAAACATACATTGCGCGCTCGCGGGTCAAAACACCATAAACAAAAAAACAGGCAAGAATTGTACCAACCGGTAATAATAGACTTACTGCTGATGGTGTGCTGTAGAAATAATATTCAAGAACAGTAAATACAGATGCTCTTCGATTAATAAAATATTGTAATTCTTCAAATAGGTCAATGATTTGATAAATGGCAACAACTGAAATTGTCGCTAAAAATGTATATTTGATAAATTCTTTTATGAGAAAACGGTCGATTACTTTCATTAATATATTTTTATCATATAGAGATTAAATATTTGCATTTGTGTTTGTTTGTGGTTTATTAAATTTGGGTAGATATTGAGATATTTTCTTAATAAAAGAGAATTCCAAGAAAGTTACCGCAGTAAATTCAATTGCTAATGGTATTAAAATTAAATTACTAAACCACATTCCAATAAACGGTGTTATCCGACCGGCCTCAGCAAATTCTTCACCGGCTAAAATTAGAATATAGTATACTGCAAAGAAAACTAAACCGACAATAAAACCTACTCCCAGTCCACTTCGTTTAATATAACCACCTAAACCCGCACCCCAAAATAAAAAGACAATACAGGCAATGGCTAAGGCATATTTTTTTTCCAGTTCAGTTGCGAATTGATTATATTCTGCTATCCTCGAGCGAAGTTTGGCTTGTGTATCATCAAGTCGATATTTTCTTAAATTAATATCTGAGATTTGGTTAAGACTTTTTATCTCCTTTTTAAGATCTCTTATCTCTTTTTTTAGGGATTTGGTTTTTGCATATAAATCACTATGCACCAATTCCTGGTCTGAGCGATATTTTCTTTCTCGGCGCATAAATTCAACATCAATTGGTAAATTGATAACATAATAATCAAATGACAAGTGACGGTATTTTTCTCGGTCAACCAATTCCGAGATTTCACCAGATTCAAGTTCAATAATGAAATATTTTTCATCTGGACTCGTAGAAATTTTACCGGTTTTAGATTTAATTAGAGTCGGAATATCATCCGGATTTTTCTTTTCCCAGATAGTAACATCGCTTATTTTTCCTGTGCGGTCATCGATTGAACCAATATAGAGTATATATCCAGGAAAATCATCTAAAAAGACACCTTCGTAAATTCTTACTGCGGGTTTTTTGCGAGCAATATCACTGATTAGATTGCGCGCTCGATGATTGGCTTCAGGTAAAATAAAACCATTAAATAGAGTCATAAGAATTGTCAAAATTGTTGTAAAGATAATTAACGGAATTAAAAGCCGAAACGGATTAATGCCAGCACTACGAATAGCGGTCAGTTCATTATCTTGAGCCAAGCGACCAAAAAGCATAACGGATGCAATTAGAATGCCCATCGGAACCGCAAACTCTAAAACGAATGGAGTGCTGTAGAGCATTAGTTCGGCAACTGCCAAGAAAGGAATACCTTTTTTTACCAAAAGGTCAACTAAAAGGAAAATCTTATCTAATAAAAGTACTGCAGTTAGTACAATAACTGCAAAGACAAATGGTCCGATAAAATCTCGTAAGACCATCCGATAAATAATTTTCACAGATTCAATATATTAGCAAATGCAGATAAAGTCAAGCAGTGAGAGATAAGAGAATCTTAATATTCTATAATTGATTTTATTTTTGTGTTAGATAACTATGATAGATTTTATATATGAAATTCGACGATGTCTTTGTCTTTCAAGATATGGTTGCGTTCAACACGCTGACCATGATATTTATCACCATCCCAAAGCCGAGCAAATTTTAGATTTTGGGCAAAGTCTTTATGTAATGTTTTACCGGCATCCAAAATTGTGCTACCTTTTTTAATTATTACAGGTTCGGTTAAATCCGGTGGTTTTCCCGGTGGTTTGGTATAAACGCGAATTATATCAAGACTTTTGAAAATCTTTGCTTTTAGGTCTTCTAATCCTTCAAAAGTTTTGGTTGACACCGGAACGATTGGTAAATCACTTATCATCTCCTTGATAATTTCAATACCTAATAAAGCATTAGGTTCATCAGTCTTATTAGCCACCACAATCATCGGTTTCGCTGGAATTTGCGAATCCGGACTCGGTAGAATATTTGTATCTCTAAGCCGTTTAAGACAGATTTCAGTAGATTCAACTAAATTATCATCGACCGTGTCAATGACAAAGACATTAGAATCAGCACTTCTTAAGATATGAAAATACCAAGGTGGACTATCTTCAGTTAATGGTGGACAATCAATTAATTGGATTTGAATATCTTCGTAGATCATCATTCCGGCTATTGGCGTTGTCGTTGTAAAAGGATATGGAGCAACTTCAGTTGATGCATTGGTTAGTACTTTTACAATGGATGATTTTCCGACATTAGGTGCACCGAATACAGCAACTTGGCCCGCGCCTTGTTTTTCAATATGATACCAAACTGCCCGTCGGATTTGGGACTTCTGATTTTGCTCTTTTCTTAATTTTGATAACCGAGACTTGATTTCGGCTTGAAGTTTTTCTGTGCCTTTGTGTTTAGGAATCAAAGCCAGCATTTCTTGAAGATAGACAATTTTCTCTTCTGTAGTTTTTGCATTGCGAAATCGTTTTTCTGCTTCAAGATATTGTGGTGTTAAATTTGCTGGCATAATATATTTTATACGCTGATAATATTCATTGTCAAGATAGATAAAATTATACGGTTTGTTGACAAGTTCCTTAAAAGCAATCTTTTCAAGATTCTAAACTTGACAAAGTCAGATTTATTGATATATATTGTGAAGTGAAGATAATTGCAGGAAGCCTGAAAGGCAAGAGATTGGTATATCCGAAAGGACTATTGCACGCAACTACAGATAAACTCCGCGGAGCAATCTTTAATATCATTGAAGCCAATTTTCCCGATGTCTTAAAACAAGCAAATATGTGCGATATTTTTGCAGGAGCAGGAGCAGTTGGCATTGAAGCAATTTCACGAGGGGCAAAATTTGTTGCTTTTATAGAAAATAATCGAAAAATAGTTAAATATTTAAGACAAAATCTCATTGGCTTAGAAGACAGAACTCAAGTTATAACTAATGATGCTTTGCGCATAATTCCCCAGTTAAAATCGCATAAATTTGATATTATTTTTTTAGATCCACCATACAATACTGGTTTGGTTGAACCGGTGATTAAGAAGATAATGAAATATGAGTTATTAAACAAGAATGGTATTATTATAATTGAGCATTCTGAAAAAGAAGAATTTATCTTGCCAGAAGGGCTAAATTTATTCAAAAGAAAAGATTACAATGATACAGTAATATCAATTTTAAGGAGCAATTATGAGAAAGGCAGTGTTTCCTGGGAGTTTTGACCCAATCACTAATGGTCATATTGATGTTGTCAAAAGAGCATTGAAACTTTTTGATAAGATAATAATTGCAGTAGCCAAACGAGAAGAAAAGTCACCGATTTTCACACTTGCAGAACGAGAAGAATTGATAAAAAAAGCTACTAAAAATATTTCCCGGATTGAGGTAAAGTCCTTTGAAGGACTGTTAGTAGATTTTGTCAGAAAAGAGAAAGCATGTGCAATTATTCGGGGTTTAAGAACTATTTCTGACTTTGACTATGAATTTCAGATGGCATTGACCAACCGTAAAATTGCACCAGAAATTGAAACTATATTCTTTTTAGCCTCAGAACAATATGCTTATTTATCCGCTACGCTAATTAAAGAAATTGGCCGGATGGGCGGTGATTTGAAAGAATTTGTGCCGAAACCAGTTCTTCCTGCTTTATATCAGAAACTAAAACAAAAGGGGCTTAATTACAAGTAGTTGGTGATTGATAATTATTTTTTAAGTTTCAGCATATATTTAAAATCGGTATAACTAATGAGAAATCTTTGCATCCATTTTAGGTCGCTATTGAAGGCATTGAATTTTCTTTTGTTTTCTGTGTCTTCAGTGTTTTTCGTAGCACTTTTTTAAGAGACTACAATGAAGTTCGTTGACAAAGTAGTAATTAATGTATTTGCCGGCGATGGAGGAGATGGTTGTATTTCATTCCGACGGGAGAAATTTGTTCCCCGAGGTGGTCCAAATGGCGGCGATGGCGGCGATGGCGGTTCAGTGTATTTAATTGGAGAAAAAGACCTTGCAACTCTTGCTGATTTAGAATATCATGTTACTTATCGAGCACAACGGGGTATGCATGGGAAAGGTAAAAATCAACACGGTAAAAATGGTGCGGATATTTTTATTCCGGTTCCATTAGGTACTGATGTTTTTGATGCAGAAACTGAAGAAAAACTTGGTGAAATTCTTGAACATAACCAAAAATTACTTGTTGCCAAAGGTGGTAGAGGTGGTAGAGGAAATGCGGCATTTGTTAGTTCAACTAATCGAGCCCCTCGCATTCGAGAAAAAGGTGAGCCTGGGGAAAAACGAAAATTAAAATTAATTCTTCGACTGATTGCAGACATTGGTTTAGTTGGACTACCCAATGCAGGCAAATCAACTCTATTAGCCCGGATAACTTCAGCACATCCGAAAATTGCTAATTATCCATTCACTACTTTATCTCCGAATTTAGGTGTGCTTAAATCTCAAGAACAGATAATAACTGTTGCTGATATGCCAGGAATAATTGAAGGTGCATCTGAAGGTAAAGGTCTGGGTTTGGTCTTCTTAAGACATATTGAACGAACTAAAATTATAATTTATGTTATTGACATTAGTCAGCCTAATCCGCTTCAAGATTTAGAAACAATTCAAAAAGAGATTTTTAATTACAACCCAGAAATTCTTAAAAAGGAACAGATTGTTGTATTTAATAAAATTGATTTGGTTCCGAATATCACGGAATTTTCCACCAATTTACCGAGTTTTTACCTTTCTGCTTTAAGTGGACAAGGAGTAGATAATTTCTTGAATTATCTATCTGAAAAGTATTTGTCATTGAATAAATAGTTTTAAGAGTTTTGTGACAAAATTAAATGTAAATCATAGCGAGTATTCGGTTAAATAAAATGAGCCAACTGTTTATTGATTTATATGATATTCCTCGTATGACTGAAGCAAAACTTAAAAATCTTCTACAAAAGTTCCTTACACCCCAAGCAATCTTTGATGCGTCGATTTCGGATTTATTAATGGTTAAAGGTATTGATAATGAAATTGCCTTAGCAATTAAGAATTATAAACGGTCAAAAGCAACTGAAGAAAAATGTAAAATAGCAGAGAGACTTTATGTAAAAATAATTTCTTATCTTGATGCGGATTATCCTAAGAATCTCAAATCGATTAGCCATGCTCCGCCGGTATTGTTTATTCGGGGTGAGATAAGGTCTGAAGATGAAAAAGCAATAGCGATAATTGGCACGCGCCGACCAACACCATATGGCAGAATGGTTGCAGAAAAATTCAGTAGTGAGTTGGCAAGTATTGGAATTACGGTTGTTAGTGGTTTAGCCCGAGGAATTGATACAATTGCTCATCAATCCGCACTGAAAGTCCAAGGTCGCACATTAGCAGTGCTTGGTTGCGGTATTGATGTATATTATCCGCCAGAAAACAAACAATTGTATGATAAAATTGCTCAAAATGGTGCCATTATATCTGAATTTAATTTTGGCACAACACCTTTTGCAATGAATTTTCCGAAACGGAATCGGATTATTAGCGGGCTTTCTTTAGGAGTTTTAGCAATTGAAGCACCATCAGATTCCGGCGTACTAAATACAGTCACCTGGGCAGCAGAACAAGGCAGAGAGGTATTTGCAGTTCCTGGTGCAATTGATAAACAAACCAGTGCTGGCACGAATCAATTAATTAAACAAGGCGCAAAACCAGTTACAACAATAGAAGATATTTGCGAAGAGTTAAAAATTGCTTTAGATAAAAAAGAAAAGAGAGAAATACCAGTGAATGAGAAAGAGAAGAAAATCATAGAAATTCTCAATTCAGAACCACTTTACTCAGACCAAATTGCAGATTTATTAAATGAACCAATTTCAGAAGTGTTAGTCCAATTACTGTCATTAGAGATTAAAGGATTAATTAAGCAATTGCCAGGAAATAAATATATTAAGAATTTCTAAATTAGTTTTTAAATAGATTATATTAATCAATTTTTAGGGCTAGCCCGGGGCTAGGGTTGGGCTAGCCCATAGTTAGCCAGTTCCTGACCGAATATTAGGACACTCTTACCTTATATGCGGTAGAGATAGTCGCCTATAGGTTAGCCATTTATATATTCTATGAACTTTAATCTCATTATTGTTACTTATAATGTTAGTGATATTAACAAAGGGCTTAATATTATAGTATAAAGGTTTTATCCTAAGATAACAAATAAGATTACTGGCAATTGACGAACAAGTAAGTTAGATAAGAATAATGTTAAAATATTTATCGCTGATATTATTAACTTCATCAAGATGAAGGTGTTATCCAAATGTGATTAATTGGATTGTGAATTTGGTTATAGGCTTAGATTGGTCTAAATTTATTTTGAACCGTTATTAAGTTTTATTTATTGGACTATTAGTTTTATTTTTTTCTGGTGTTTTTCGTCTTTATATTGTAAAAAGTAGATGCCTTTAGTTAAATTATTTGTAGAAAGTGTTGTCGTATAAATTCCGCTATTATGTGGTTCATCAATAATTGTTTCAATTAATTGTCCGCTGATATTGTAAAGTTTAATTGATACTTTTCCTGAAATTAGAACAGTATAGTGAATTGTAGTAAGCTGAGTAACTGGGTTGGGGTTAACTTCAAAGTTAAACTTTAAGTTAGATATATTTTTTTCGGTTGTAATGTTGGTGGATGTTGAGGGTGCAAATGTAGTTAAATCTTTAGCACCAATTGTATAGCACCAGAAATCAGGTTGTTTGTTACCAACCAAAAGCCAAATTTTACCTGCAGCATAAGCCATTGCAGAACCGGTTTTAGGTGCATGTCTCTTGTCAATTACTGGAATCCTGTCTTTTGGTTGCCAGATACCAGGATTGCCCGGAGTATATTTCCAAAAGGCTTCAGTTCCACCGCCTTTGATTGCATATATCGCATTACCATCAGATGTTATTGCCGCGCCATCTTTGACCAATACTTTTGTTTTGTAGCGTCCAAAAACCACATTAGGTAAAGGCATTGATTCTAAGTTCGTCCAATTGTTTGTTGTAGGATTATAGACAAAGAATAAATTGTATTTATCACCACCTTTGAGAGAATAGATTTTGCCGTCAAGGGCTGTTATACAACTTCCTGCCTTCCATGGTTTTGCGCCCAAATGAACACCAGGTTTAGAAGTCCAAGTACTTTCAGCAATACTATATGCATAGAAATTAGTTGAGTCAGTTGGTTTATGACATCCGGCTAAAAGGTAAACAAAACCGTTGAGGTATGCGAGCGAAGTCCCGCTCTTAAGAGGTTGAGGAGATGGCACATACGGCAATAGAGTCCAAGTGTGAGAGTAAATGTCATAACACCAAAATTCTCTTGTTCCATTACCTTTAACGGCGTAAATTTTACTCGTTCCATCATAACAAAGCGCTGAGCCTTTGCCAATAAATTTTTTGTTGATTGTTGTCGGGTCAACACCTGTTTCTGGTTGATATTTGAACCCAAAAGGAATTGAGTCAACAGTTTCCCAACCAGCCTTTTCACCAATTCGATATCTTCTGAATATATTAGTTTTAGTTCCGATAAATGCGTAGAGATATTCATCACCAACACCAACTAAAGCACCACCATCTTTGATAACATTTAGAATTGTCGGAGACAAATTCGCATTAATTGGTTCTTTTTGTGACCATCCTGGTGTCCCGGCAATAATTGTAAAAGTCCATTCTGAAGAGAAGTTACTCCAATTACCCGCTTGGTCTTGAGCACGAATCTTCCATTGATAAGAGCCTGGAGATAAATGGGTTGCAGTATAGGTAGTTTCACTTAGATTCAGATTAATGATTTCTTGCATATCTTTTGAGACAACTAAATTATAAAAAACCGCGTCAGATATTGTGTGCCAGAAGAATTGCTGGGTTAGATTGTAAGAACTTGAGTTGTTTGGTGGTGAAATTTGACTTGGAATCGCTGGCGGAATATAATCACCGACAGCAAAGTAATAGGTGATTCTATCATTGCTTGAATTTTGGTCAGAAGTTAGTTTAGTTCTAATTTTTATTGTGCATCCTTCAATTATCGTAGGCATCCACGAGGAGAAATCAACTCGAACTGTATCCCAAAGATTGATAAAACTAACCGTTTGCGTATTAGAATACCGATAAACGCCATTAGCATTAACAATTGAACATATTACTTGAAAATTAGATTGGACAACATTGCCATAATTTCTAATTCGGACTTTAGGCTGTAAAAGTGTATTGACTTGATGTGATGCGGTGGGAGAGATTATTGCTTCAATTCCAACATCATTAGTTTTAACAAATGGAGCAAATCCAGTGCCACTAATATCATCAACATACCAACCAGAATATACTAAATTGCCGTCGCTCCCAAAATGCCATCTTAAAAAGAAACGCTGCCCAATATTTACAGATAGAGAAAATTGCTCTTCGGTCCAAAAAGTATCAATACCGCTATAACAAGATTCACCCGCAATGCCAGCAGTTGTTGTGTACGCAACACCATCGTAACCATCAATCGGCCGAATTAGAGTCCAAGTGTTTCCGCTATCAATGGAAATTTTCACATTACCTCCGTCATATGCTCGACCAGGGTAAAAAGTGCTCATTTTTTCCATATACCGCCAATGCCAGAATGTCAGAGTTGGGTTGTTTTTTGTTGCAATAAATTCTTTGCTGGTCAATTTCCAATTTGCATTGTTCGCATAGTTTCCAGCAAGCACGGTCGCCCAAAGTTTAGTGCCTGAATGCGAACCATTTGGTCCGGATGTTGGAATACCCCATTGCCAAGCAGATGCACCGGGGTCGGCTAAATAATTTCCATTATTGGTTTCAAAATTCTCAAAATAAGGTTCAATTGGTAAAGAGAAGTTTAGAGTATCAGTATATCCTTCAGAAGTAATAATAATTGAAAATTCAATGACCATACCTGCTTGGGTATAGGGATTGACTGTAACATTAAATGGGTCAGTAGAATTAGTTGTAGAATTATTGGGTTGGATTGTGCCAAAAGTTCCAATTGAGTCATTAATTGTTATATAAGGTGAATTTGTCTTTAATTTAGCACTGACATTTGATGCGGTTGCACCACCAGTATTCTTTATCGTAACAATTAAATTCGCAGTCTCACCGACATTCAAAATATTGTTTCCGTTACCACCAGTAACTGTAACTCCCTGATAAGTTAAGATTGGAGCATAAATTGTAATGCTTAAATTGGATGTCCAGTTATTGCTATTACTATCGTAAAATGTCAATGTGAAATTCGCAATATGTCCGTTGGGACAATTATTGGATGTTCTAAATTGAAAATAAGGGATTGATAATGTTGAATCATTACTTGGGATATTTCCAAACCAACTGGAATCTTTGGTAATTATGATATACGGGTCAGTTTCTGATAGTTTACCATAAACACCTAAGGCACCCACGCCACCGGTATTTTTTGCATATACGCCATAATTTATTAATTCATTGGGATTAACTTGACTATTATTATTAGAATCATTAAGAATTGTCTTGGTCGCAATAATATATGCTGAGGAACTTGGAATAATTGGAACTGATGCCATATACCGATTATAATTTGGTTTAGTTACAGTTACGAGCATTGTGTTGCCTGAAGTCTGGGAGGGTATTGTAATTGATATAGGATTACCAGTTCCTAATGCCGTACCGATGATTTCGTTATTAACGGTCAAAGCGATAACTGAACCATCATTAGCAGTAACCGTAAAACTGGTCGCGCCGGCAATCAATGTTGATGCGTGACTCACTGTTAGATTTTGAGGGACTTGACTATATAGCGGTTGAAATACATCGCCGTGATGATGGAATAGATTATAAGTGATAACCTTATCAGAAGTATTATAGGGCCAACTTGTAGATTGTAAAAAATATTTACCATAAATCATTGCTGCGCAAGGATAAAACGAACTTGCTGGTGTAATATCGGATGCAGGATAATCAGGCATAAATTGTTGCCACATACAATCGTACATTCCCCACGCATAGCAATCATTAACAAACGAGTAGGAGACTTGACTTGCAGCATTAACGCCTAATGCACCGCTTGGTGCGTTGTTATAAGTATAACGATGAAATTTCTCAGTGAAGACTTCACCTGAATAGTCGTATCTTCCAGTTAGACAATTGTGAGAATTGACAAAAATTAATTTATCATTAGTTAAATTATTAATGTCCGAATTATTATATGCTGGTTCGCCCCAGCCAGTTTCTCCACCATGGTCTCGATGTTGTAATAAGAATGCACCGTTGTTAATTGCTTGAGTAATTAATGTATTATTACCGTTATTCCACCAATCTGAACCATATGGATTAGTTGTTGATGGTAACCATCCAAGATTATAGAAATAATTAACAACAGTTGAAGTATTAGTTGCAGTAGACCAACTACTTCCAGCAGTTGGTGTGCCGGAATATATTGCGTATAGCCGAACTGGGTTCTTACCAAGCCCATTTATCATAAATCCACGAATGACTTCTCCGCATAATTGAAACCAGCGTTCAGTTTGCCAGGCAGCGCAAATAATTGGGTTATAAAAACTCGCATTCGCATATGGTGCTCGTTCGTAATTAAGAAATTTTTTTATCATGACGCTCAATTGTGATTCGTTCTGAGCACATATCCGACCATGATACATATCAGGTAAATTATCTCCGTTGATATCCGCATACCAATTATCCATAACATAAGTCTCTTGATATGGATGTGGTAAACGATAAGAAGTAATGCCATAAGTCTTCCCAGAATTTTCATAATCGGATAAGAGTAAAAATCCTACTGGTCTTGGGTTCCAGGTATTATAAGCATTAGTTAAAAAATTCTTAATTGCGGTCGTTGTATTTCCACCGATTTGGGTTAAATTATATATTACAGTAGAAATACCTTGTAATTGTCGCCAAATTTTGATTGTTTCTGCCCAGGCAATAAATACTGGGTCATCAGGAACAATGATAATATATTCAGCACCATTTCTACCATCTTTACCTTGAGTTCGACACCGGTCAAAATATTCTGTATAATTAAATTCAGGTAATGAATTATAATTTAATAAATGTCCTTGTAAAATTGGCTCCCAATAAGGGTTGCGTAATGCATCATCACCAAAACGTCTGTTACCACCAACGAAATCTATTCGGACTCGAATATCTTTATAGACAATCAACTCTTTTGTTACGGGATTATATTGGAAAGGCGTTATTCCAAGAATGACACAGTCAACACCGCGAATTTGCATTGGTTCAGAAAGTTTGACCGGTGATGCCGGATAATATTCATTTTTGCTATATATCTCCATATTTTTGATATATCGCAAAGCAGAAGTGTCAGTGTCTAATGGTATTTTTGGTGCGGGCGCAACTTCAATATTATGATAAACTTCTTTCCGAGTTTCAATAATCGTTGCTTCAGCAGTCGCACCTTGCGGAATGGCAATATAGCGACCAGTGCCTTGAAGATTAGGTGCACCTTCATCATTGGGAAGGAACATTCCTGGCACTCCGTATGTTCTCATCGGCACGCCGTCAATTTCAATTTCTTCAACTACCATCTGGTGCATACTGAAAATAATTTCTATGCCTGCATCTGAAGTTGAGATGATGTTAAATAAATGATTTTTGCCTAAATTATTGGAAAAATTTATAACTTCAGAACTTCCGAAAACAATCGAAGTAAAAATTAAAATGTATACAAATATTTTCCGCACACTGCCTCCTTGGAAAGATTTATTGAATAAGAAACAAAAATTCATAAAGTAATATTATACTTTATAATAGATTATCTGTCAATAAATTCTAAGGAGAAACTTGCGGTTATTTTTAGAAGAAAGTGGATGTTTAGGTGATGCATTAAAATTCTAATATAGGGTATGGTAACATCTTCTTTTAAAGAATATGTCTGCGAGAAAAAGTTGTCTTTTTCACTTGCGATGTTGAATAAGAAGTTTTTTAAAGTCTTGCCATTTCATAGTATTGATGACATCATCTTTTTCTAACCAAGCGCGACGGGCAACACCGATACCAAAACGCATCCAATTTAAGTCGGACAGACCATGGGCATCAGTATTGATTGCAAGTTTTATTCCCATCTCTTTTGCTCGTCTTGCCCAAATATCATTTAAATCAAGACGATTGGGGTAGGCATTGATCTCTAAAACTTTTTGGTATTTTAGAGCATGTTCTAAGACTTTTTCTAAATCGACATCGTAACCTTCTCGTTTGTTTATCAACCTTCCAGTAGGATGGGCAATAATATCAACATAAGAATTTTCAATTGCGGAACAGATTCTTTCAGTTACATTTTGTTTGAAACCCTGATGGATTGCCGCGACGACAACATCTAAATTACTCAGCACTCGGTCAGAAAAATCAAGTTTACCTGATTTTAAGATGTCAACTTCAATGCCTTTTAGAATTTTTATTTTTTTATATTTGGCTTGAATTTTATCAATCTCATCCCATTGCATTTTCAGATGGTCTTCAGAAAGTCCACCAGCATATTGAGCAGTTTTTGAATGGTCAGTAATCGCAATGTATTCGTATCCTAATTTTATTGCAGTTTGAACGATTTCTTCAATAGTTGCCGCTCCATCTGAATAGTTAGAATGGACTTGTAAATCACCTTTGATCTCATCATAGTCAATTAAATCAGGCAACTTATTGGCTAAAGCAGCTTCAATTTCTCCGCGGTCTTCTCTAATTTCTGGAGGCATCCAGGGTAATCCAATTGCTTGGTACACATCTTCTTCGGACTCACCCGCAATATATTTTTCTTTACCATTGCTTCTTATTTCATAAATACCGTATTCGGATAGTTTCAATCCCTTTTCTTTGGCTAAACTACGTAGTTTTATATTATGTTCTTTAGAACCAGTAAAATATTGTAATGCGGAACCATATGATTTTGGCTCGACAAATCGAACATCAACTTGAATTGCTTCTTCTCCTGAACCGATTATGACTGAACCTTTAGTACTACCGGAAGCAAGAACTTGGGTAACCTCGGGCATTTGAGTAAAATAGTTGATTATCTTTTGACCATTTTTACCCGTAACTAAAATATCAATATCGCCGATAGTTTCTTTCATTCGTCTTAATGAGCCTGATGGTGAAATATTCATAATTCCTGGGGCTTTTTTCAAATAACCAACGACCATTTCCGCAATCTGAAGTGCGGTGTCAATCGGAATGCGTTTCTGACCTTGCTCATAAAGAATAATTCCTTTGCGAATATTTTCAACTTTCTTTTCACCCATTCGAAACAACTTTGATAAAGAACCGTCTTCAATGACTCTTTTCAGGTCTGCAAGATTTTTCACGCCCAATTTTTCATTTGCTAATTTGAGTGTTTTGGGACCTAAATTTTGGATATTAAGTAATTCCAGTAATTCTTGGGGAATGCCAGACATTGCCTCTTGATATTTCTTCATCTTTCCAGTTTTAAGATATTCATCAATCTTTTTAGCAATGCCTTCACCAATCCCAGGAATTTCTCGTAGTTTTCCTTCTCGATTTAGCACTTCAATATCTTCAGATAGTTCTTCAATTATTCTTGCTGCCTTACGATATGCTAATACTCGAAACACTTGTTCGCCCTTAAATTCTAAGGCATCAGCAATTCGGTCAAAAATATTAGCAATTTCTTTATTTTTCATTTTTCTAACGATTAATAGAATTGTTAATCCTATACTTCTCTATTCGGACACTCCGTTTTCCTGCTTTTACTTCACCAATAATTCTTGCCTGCGGAATGCGGTTTAAGATTTTATTGACATTCTGAGGATGAGCGAAAAGAACTATGCCAATACCCATATTAAATACGTGATACATTTCTCTATCGGTGATTTTACCATATTTTTGAATAAGTGTAAAAATTTTAGGAATTTGCCAAGTGTTTTGATAAATACAGCACGATAAATTTTTGGGTAACAGGCGTTCAATATTTTCGTAGAATCCACCTCCGGTAATATGCGCAATGCCTGAGACATAGGGAACTAGGGGATAAACTTGTTTTAGATATGAACGATGAGGTTTTAATAACACTTCGCCTAATGGTTGTTTTAATCCCGGTAGTTGAGTTTTTATCGTAAATTTGTTATCGGCAAAAAACACTTTTCTCGCTAAAGAGTAACCATTAGTGTGAAGACCGGATGACGGAATACCGATTAATTTATCACCACGCTTAATTTTTTTGCCGTCAATAATTTTGTTCTTGTCGACAATGCCGACAATAAACCCGACTAAATCATATTCGCCTTTTTTATACATTCCGGGCATCATTGCAGTTTCGCCACCAATTAAAGCACAATTATTCTTTTTACATCCGTTAACTAATCCCTTAATAACTTGCTCAATTATCTTGGATTGGACATCACTATAAGCAATATAATCTAAAAAGAATAAAGGTTTGGCTCCTAAGGTTAAAATATCATTAACACAATGATTAACTAAATCTTCACCAATTGTGTTATGTTTATTCATCATTTTAGCAATGTTCAATTTTGTGCCAACTCCATCACAACTGGCAACAAGCACTGTCTGTTGTTTATTATTAAGTACTGACTTAGGTAATTGGTAAAGACCACCGAATAAGCCAATTTCGGATAAGACTTGGCTCGAAAAAGTTTTTTTGACCAATAATTTAATGCGGGATTTTATTTTTGATGTTTTGTTTATGTCTACCCCGGCTAATTTATAGGCTTCAGCAAGCATTCTCATATAAATACTTTAACCGGAATGGTCAGAAAAGTCAATTGGTAGTTTGAGAAAGACGTAATACTTGTGTAATGAATACTATACTATACTAACTATATGTAAATTTAGAATTGAAATGTTTAAAATATCTCCTTATCTATTGACTTTTTACAGAAAAATTGTAAAATTAAACACTATGATTATAAAAATGCGACGATGGAGCAAAGTATTATTTATTATCGTAGCCGCTGCATTCATTGGCGGATTTTTAATGAGTGAATTGTGGCAAATGCTGCGGAGTAAATCCGGCCAAGGAATGTTAGCCAAAGGTATCGTTGGCAAAGTTGGCAAAAAAAATATCACATTGAATGAATATCGACAAACACTGGATTATTTTACCCTAAAATATCAATTTGAAAAAAAACTGCGTGATTTATCGCAAGCCGATATCGAAAACATTCGACAGCAAACTTGGCAATATCTGACTACTGAAAAATCCTGGCAGGACATCTTAAAAAAGAGCAAAATAAAAATTACTGAGCCAGAAATAATCGAAATTATCAAATCAAATCCACCCCAAGATATTCAGCAGAACCCGGAATTTTATACTGATGGTAAATTTAATTATGAAAAATATCAGCAATATATGTTTGCACCGGAAAATCGTTTACAATTAACTCTTTATGCCCAAGAATTAGCATCTGCACTACCCAAAGAAAAATTCCGAATTGATGTGCTTAATAGTTATCGGGTGACGAATGGCGAAATTAATGAACAGATGGAAAAGGAAAACACATCTATTAAAGTTACTTTCCTCTACTTTAGTAATAAAGTCCTAACAGAAAAATATACTCCAACTGAAGATGAGTTAAAAAAGTATTATGAGAAGAATAAAAGCAAATACGAAAGAAAAGAATCTTATCGAGTGAAGAGTGTCTACTTTCCTCTAATGATAACATCCCGCGATTCATTAGATGCACAACGCCAAATTGAAGATGCTTATGAACTTACAAAAACCGAAGAATTTAAATTGTTAATTCGGGATTTCTCCGAAAACCCAACTGATACATTTGCTCAGTGGATAAAAATAAAAGATTTAGATACTATTTTACAGGTCGCTCTTAAAAAATTAGGTAATGATTCGATTACTCCGCCAACGCTGACAACGTCGGGATGGCAAATTGTTAAAGTACTTGCTAAGGCAAAAGATAGTGTCAAGATTCAAAAGATAACCAAATCAATAAAAATAACCAGGGAAACAGAAATAGCATTGCTTGATAGTATTAATTCATTCTTAGAGCGTAGCCGAACAGAAAATTTTGATACTTTGTGTCATGAATACGGACTGTTCTCAAGAGAAATGCCACCGATGACTAAAGACCGGTTAAATTTCCCCGGTGTGTTAAGTCAAAATCAATTCAAAGAATTTGTGCTAAAGTCTAAGCCTGGCGCTATTAGTAAACCATTAAAAGGAAGAGGCGGGTATTACATCTTCCAATATATTGGAAAAGAACCTAAATCAGTTCAACCATTTGATAAAGTCAAAAGCTCAATTGAATGGACTGTGCGTCGAGAAAAAGAGAAAGAATTGATTAAAAAATACGCCGAGGACATAATGGGAAAAGTAAGAAATCGAGTTCCTTTAGAATCG
This sequence comes from Caldifarciminota bacterium, assembly GCA_039801465.1. GTDB lineage: Bacteria > Hydrothermota > Tepidihabitantia > Tepidihabitantales > CAIPLT01 > JAOABV01. The sequence goes on along the minus strand of JBDRUT010000009.1, from coordinate 68,503 downwards.
ATCGTTCGCACGGAAAGTTTAATCGACTTAAGGACTGAGGAGTTTAACTCGTTTCGAGAATGTCGAAACCGTCGTGGTTCAGAATTTGCCGGCGCTGCATATGCGTTAAATCCCGGAGAGATCTATGGTGTTTTAGCAACTGAAGCCGGCGCATTTATTATACGGTGTGATGAGAAAAAGAATAACCAAAATTTTAATGTGGATAATTATCGGGAAAATAGAGTTACTGAGGTTGGTAATCAAATTTTTCAGAATGTGACAAAGACTCCAGAAATTCTTGATTTCCGTGATGCAACATTCTTTTAGTATTTTCCGTTCATTTAACGATATTTTAACTTTACTTTTTGAAACTTCATCTTACTCTCTGAAATGCAGTAAAAGTGATAACAAACAAATACATTTGTGTAGTGTATTTCGATGGAATGGGAACGCTACGAAACTCAATTTTTGCTATTGAATCATTAAATGTTCTTTCGTTTTCTGTGCCTTCTGAGTTTTTAGTGGCATTTTCCCGGAGTTCTTTGGAATTCATCCTTGACAAATTAGAATATTCTGTTAATCTATAAACAATGGTCCCATCGTCTAGTGGTTTAGGACATCACTCTTTCAAGGTGAAGACACGGGTTCGACTCCCGTTGGGACCGCATAAAATTTATTGACAAAATTTGCAAAAAAGATATATAATTTTTTGTAATCAAATATGCGGGAGTAGCTCAGCTGGTAGAGCATCACCTTGCCAAGGTGAGGGTCGCGAGTTCAAATCTCGTCTCCCGCTTTAATTTTATTAGAAAAGAAAATCAGGTGGCGGCATAGCCAAGTAGCTAAGGCGGCGGTCTGCAAAACCGCTATTCATGGGTGCAAGTCCCATTGCCGCCTTTAATAACTATTAAAATTACAAAAGAAATTTTTAATTATATAATTACTGTGAAAGTGGTTGCCGGGATGGCGGAACATGGTAGACGCAAGGGACTTAAAATCCCTCGGTCGTTTTCGACTGTGCCGGTTCGATTCCGGCTCCCGGCATTATTGATTGAATAATAGCATAAAAGATAATATAAAATATGTTGCCATCATCAAAGGAATTTGGGGTCGTTAGCTCAGGTGGCAGAGCACCGGATTTTTAATCCGGTGGCCGCAGGTTCGAATCCTGCACGACCCATTTTTATTTTTAAATCAAATATTGAATACGACAAAAGGAGGTTAAAGTGGAACTGAAAACGATAAAAATCAATAAGCCCGATGATACAAATATTATTTTTGGTCAATCACATTTTATAAAAACAACTGAAGATATCTATGAAACTCTGATTACTACTGTACCTGGAATAAAATTTGGAATTGCCTTTTGTGAATCGTCCGGTCCGTGTTTAGTTCGTAGTGATGGGAATGATATGGATTTAATAAGACTTGCTGAGGATAATGCCTATAATCTTAGTTGTGGCCATACATTTATTATAATCATGAGAAATGCTTACCCAATCAATGTCCTTAATGCAATAAAATCAATATCTGAAGTTTGCTCAATTTATTGTGCAACTGCGAACCCAGTTGAAGTCGTTATTGCGGAAATAGAACAAGGGAGAGGGGTTTTGGGAGTTATTGACGGTGAAAAATCCAAAGGAATCGAAACTGAAAAAGATAAACAAGAACGCAAAGATTTTTTAAGAAAAATTGGATATAAAAGATAAACTAAGAATATAATATTTCCTATCGATTAATTACTAACACTTTTTCTTCTTTTATATCTTTAGAAACAAATCTTAAAATGTAAACCCCATTTGGTATGTCTGCAATATTAAATTGCAAACAATGAGTATTATCAGTTTCATTTACCGGAAAAGATTTAATTAATCTACCAACGGAATTATAGAGAGCAATTTTGAATAAAGAAAATGGCACATCTGCGCATTTTACTGATAATAAGTTTTTTGTCGGGTTTGGCGCTATTATAATTCTTTGCTGTAGCAGAGGAGTAGTATTTGATATACTTATGTTACCGCTAATTAGTTGTTCGGCTTCATAAACGGATGAATTGCCCGCAATTGCGATTTCTTGATTAATAGTTCGATGTTTATTTACATCTCCTGTAACAATTCCATAAGTCGCTCCCCCAATTGCAAAAATTAATTCATTGGACCAACTATCACCTGAGCCAAAGACAGTTCTTACTTCATAAGGCGGTCCGAGTGAATTAGCAAAAATAACTTCTTCACCAGGATTTGTTGTCATTACATCACCAATTGCAAGTCCCCAAGCATTTGTTGAAGATTGTGGAATAAAGATTGGTCTTTGATACCAGTTGGTACCAGAACCGAAAAGTTCAATTATTGCACCACGAATCATACTGCCCGGACCTAAGCCATTTGCCAAAACAATTTCGTTACCAGGATTAGTAGAATCAATATCACCGATGGCAACATTTGTAAAAGATGCATTGTCTGGACATTTCCAGAGTGTTAAGGTATCCCAAGTAAGGCCGTTCCATTTTATTCGTACTACTCTACCGCCGTCAGCAGAAGTTCCTGCTGTAGCAACAACGATTTCATTAGAATCACCGTTTGATTGGTCAAAATTACCAATTGCAATTCCCTGGATTGTGCGACCATCACCAGACCACAATTCAGAATTTTGCCATTGAGAGCCAGTCCAGTATGCCCGATAAACTCTGCTTGAAGAAGTTACACCAGCACTGTAGATGATGTCGTCAGTAAAACCATTATTATCGGCATCTGCAACATCTAATGCCCAGTTAGCTCCATTAGTTTGACAAATTGTCTCCTGAACCCAATAAGAATTTGTAATGTCCCAGTAGCGTCGAAATAGATAATAGGGTGTGGCAGAGCGAATATAGACTAAATCATTAACACCATTTCTATCAACATCACCGATTCTTGCGCCATAACTTCCATTTGGAGACATTTCCAAGGTCTCGCACCGCCATTGCATTGGTAAAGAACTGGAAACATCAGTAAAAAGTAACACGAAGCGAGGTGATGCTGATTGAACTGTAAATATTCTAAAGGTGTCATCATCAGGACTTTTTAGATGGTTGTCAATATCAATCTGTCTCAAAGTAGCGGAACCACTCCAAATTGGATTAATAGACCAATCAACGGGAAAACTTAATATAGAACTGAACGAAATTAAAGTTGTAGATATTATTACTACCCATATCAATTTATTGACTGATTTCATATTAACTCCCTTATAATGGAGGCGGCGGGAATCGAACCCGCGTCCGAAGCGTTCGAAGTTTGAGTTCTACATAGTTAGTTATTCTTTAGTTCTCGTCAGTCTTTTCGCCGAATAACAGGCAAAGACAGACCAGTCTTGTTAAGATATCCAGTTCTAACCACAAGACAAAGTTAGAACTTTAATCACCCTAATCGACCCTATTCCTATCCCGGGTGAATTGATAGGATAGAGTGGCGCCTTTAATTAGGCAGCCATTGCATAGCTGTTATTGGCAGCTGTAAGTTCTTCAGTTTTTTACGAGACACTGAAGAAACTCGCTATGCCCTCAAACTTCTCAGTCACTTCGTCGACACCGTACGCCCCCAAAGTAACTGAGGATAATATAAAACATTATCAATAATAATATAAAACTTATTAGAAAATTGTCAAGGATAATTTTAGGTGGAGTCAGCGAAATCTAATTTTTGCTACTGAAATAACTGAATTTTTTCTGTTTTCTATATCTTCAATGTTTCAGTGGTATCTTGTTCAAAACCTTTATAAAATTTCTTCTCAATTTACCTTGACTTTCTGTTTAGTTTTGGCAAAATGTTTACAATGCCGGAAACGATATATCAATATTTTGTCCAGTCTGTAATTAAATACCCTAAACGAACAGCATTGATGTATAATAAACAAGGTAAGTATCAGAAAATAACTTATCGAAAATTAAATGAATTTGTCAATGCGCTTGCTTTTAATCTACAAGAATTAGAAGTGAGAAAAGGTGACACAATTGGTATTTATTCTTACACTCGACCAGAGTGGGTGATTGCTGACTTAGCAATTCTTAAATTGGGCGCAATTGTTGTGCCAATTTATCATGTTTTATCTCCATTTTATGTAAAATACATTATTAACGATGCTAAAATTAAAATATTGTTTGTTGAGAATAGTAGTCTTTTTGATAATGTTAATAGTATTAGAAAAAATACACCTTCAATTGAGAGAATAATTCTCTTTGACAATACAGGAATTACAACTATAAAGGATTATCTCAGTTTTGAGGATATGATTAAATTCAATGGCGATTCCCAAGAGGAGAATGTTTCACCTGACGATGTCGCAACAATCGTTTATACTTCAGGAACAACTGCTGAACCTAAAGGCGTAGTGCTTAGTCATCATAACATTATTTCAAATGCAGTTTCAGCAATAAAACTATTTAATATTAATTGTAAAGATGTGATAATGTCATATCTGCCACTTTCTCATATGTTTGAACGCACCGCAGGTTATTATGTGATGATTTTTGCTGGTGCAACAATTGGTTATGCGCAAAATTTTACAACGATTGTTCAAGATATTGCGAAAATTAAGCCCACGGTTTTAATAGCATTGCCACGGGTCTTAGAAAAAGCATATCAAACAGTTACAGAAAAAGTCAATGCCAGTTCTGCATTTACTAAGGGCTTAGTCTATTCTGCAATTAAAAATCTTAATATTTATACTAATCGGAAATACAGAAAATTATCCATTCCTTTATCATTAAAAATAAAACGCTTTATCTTTGATAAACTGGTTGCAAGAAAATTCCGTAAAATTGCAGGTGGTAGATTAAGACTATTAGTTTCAGGTGGTGCACCTTTGGATAGAACCATTGCTAAAATTTATCATATAGTTGGTTTTAATATTTGTGAAGGTTATGGGCTCACTGAGACATCACCTGTTGTCAGTGCATGCCTGCCAAATGATAATCGATTAGGGACCGTAGGTAAAGTATTTCCTGATGTCCAAGTAAAAATTGGACTGAATGATGAAATTTTAGTTAAGGGTCCTAATGTTATGCTCGGTTATCATAATAAACCAGAAGAGACAGCTAAAGCCATTGATAAAGATGGCTGGCTTCATACTGGCGACCAAGGAAAATTTGATGAGTATGGGAATCTAATTATTACCGGAAGAATAAAAGAATTGATTGTTACATCTTACGGTAAAAAGATTCCACCGATTCCAATTGAAGAAAAGTTGTGCAAGAGCAAATATATTGAACAAGCAGTGCTATTTGGCGATAAAAGAAACTTTATTATTGCGCTAATTGTACCGAGTCAAGAAGAAGTTGAAGATTATGCGAAAAGTAATTCAATTGTGTATCAAAAGTATCCAGAATTGTTGCGAAGAAATGAGATTAAAAGTTTATTTCGATGGGAAATTGACATTGCATGTAAAGATTTTGCACCGTATGAGAAGATAAAAGCATTTGCTCTAATACCTGAGAATTTCACAATTGAAAATGGCTTGCTCACACCAACACTAAAATTAAGAAGAAATAAAATCTTTGAGAAATATCACAATACAATTGAAGAAATTTACAAGAGGGCAAGTAAAGAAAAATCCTGTAATTAGAAATTAAGAAATTACTTACTTACTTATTGACTCGAAATTAATTATTATTATTATATTATAATTCAGGAGGATTTTATGTTAAAAGAAAAAGTAATACATTTATTACTCATTACCGTTACATTCTTTCCGACTATATTTGTCACATATGCGCAATGGTTAGAAACAACAATTTATTTGCCGGACAGTTTAAGTGGTGTATTAAATCCCCATGCATTTGCTTTTAATGTTACGAATAATAAGATTTATGTTGGTGGCTCAGCAGGAAACTGGGTGATTGTAATTGATGGCGTAACTAATCAAAAAATTGCACGAGTACCAACTGGAAGTAACATCAGCGCGCTTTGTTGGAATTCAATAAATAATAAGATCTATTCAGCCAATTATAGTAATATGTCGGTTACGGTAATTGATGGTTTTACTAATCAAGTGATTACCAATATTGAAGTCGATGCTGACCCGGCTAATTTGATTTACAATTGGATTAATAATAAAATATATGTTACTGGCGGATGGTGGAATAATGAAATTTTTGTAATTGATGGTGCAACTGATTTAATTGTTGACACAATCCCTGCAGGAGATGGTCCGTGGTCTTTGGTTTATAATCCAACAAGTAATAAAATCTATTGCGCCAATCAAGGTGAGGGAAATATTATGGTAATTGATGGAACAAACGATTCAATTATCACAACAATTTTACTCAATGGTGACTTATCTAATTTAGTTTATGATAGCATTAATAATAAACTATATTGCGCAAATGAATCTCAAGATAATATTGCAGTTATTGATTGCTCAGTTGATTCTGTGATTAAAACCATTTTAGTCGATTATGCACCATCTAGTTTGGGCTATAACTCAATCAATAGTAAAGTTTACTGCAGTCATTTTGTCGATGATAGTGATACGATGAATGTTGCGGTTATTGATTGTTGCACTGATTCGGTAATCGCGGACATCCCAATTTTTGAATTGGCAGAAGATATATTCTTTGCTTTTAATTCAATAAATAATAAAGTATATTGTGTTAATGCAACAACAGGATTTGATGAATACTTTATTGGTGTTATTGATGGCATTGCCGACTCAATAATTTCAATGATTCCAATTAGCAATCGACCATTAGCAACCATTTATAATCCGATAAGTAATACAATAAATACAGGAATTATTTATGACAATATTGTCACGGTAATTGATGGTGCGAATGATACAATAATAGCCAGAATTCCCTTAGGTTTTTCACCGTATGCTTTAGCATATAATCCGACAAATAATAAAATTTATTGTGCGAATTATTACAATAACAATGTTAGTATAATTGATGGCGCGAATAATACTGTGATTACTAATGTGGCGGTAAATCATCGGCCGTATGTATTACTCTATGTGCCATTGGGTAATAAGATTTATTGTGCTAATTACATCGGAGATAATATTTCAGTGATCGATGGCATTTCAAATCAAGTAATTAGAACAATCTCAGTTGGAGATGGTCCTAATGCTTTGGTTTTTAACTCAATTAATAATAAAGTCTATTGTGCGAATCGACTTGATAACAATGTATCGGTTATAAATGCTGAGAATGATTCAATAATAAAAATTATTCCAGTCGGCTCAAACCCGCGCTCGTTATTATATAATCCAACTAATAACAAAGTCTATTGTGGTATTTATGCTAAAGATAGTATTGCAATAATCGACTGTGCTTTAGATTCAGTGATATGCAGAGTTCGCGCGCGTAGACGTCCGATAGCCTTAGTCTATAATTCGGTTAATAACAAAATTTATTCAGCCAATTATTATCGTGACAGCATAACTGTAATTGACGGAAGGAATGATTCGATTATTAAAACAATTCATACGGGCAATGAGCCATGGGCTTTAACTTATAACCCAAATAATAATAAAATCTACTGCGCTAATCGCGCTGATGATAATGTGATAATTATCAACGGCTCAAATGATTCGGTAATTACAACAGTTGCAGTTGGTAATAGCCCACGGAGTCTTTTTTATAATCCCCTAAATAACAAAGTGTATTGTGCTAATTATTTGGATAGTAGTGTTAGTGTTATTGAAGGCGGGTCTAATTCTTTAGTCAAGACAATTTCTGTTGGTAAATCTCCGATTGCTTTTGCACACAACCTACAACAGAATCGAATATATGTGGCAAATTTCAATAGTTCCAGTATTTCGATTATTCGTGATGCGATGACCCCAACATCAGAACCAACATCAAATATAATGTACCAGAAACTGGAAATATATCCGAATCCAGCAAAGAATTATTTTGTTATTCATTTTCCGCATACTGCTGACTGCTCAACAGTAAAAATATTTGATGTAACAGGTAAACTAATAAAAGTAGAGAAGTTACAGATTGCAAAAGATAAAAAGTTTAATAGTGTAAAAAAAGATGTAAGAATTTCACTTACAGGGATTAATAACGGTATCTATTTTCTAAAAGTTGGCGACAAGATGGTGAACAAGAAATTAATCGTTATGAAATAGAATTTCGAGTATAGAATTATGCGGTCAACATTCGCATCTTACAATAATAACTTTAACGCTCCTTAGAATTTAGAATATTGAATAGAATTTAAGGATAAGACTTCAATAGTAATTCTCATTACAGATTAGACATTCAATATTTAAAATTTTAGACCGACATTTTCTGAGTGAACGAATTTTTGCAGTGATTGAAAGCATAATAGGCGAGGTCTTTAGTATCCTAATAGGTGTCTTATTACGCTTCCTGTAAGAAAACATCTTAAACTCGTTATTAAGTAATTTAATAAATGCTTAAATGGCAATTCTTTTATGCGATATTTTATCTGCGGTTTTAGATGACTCTTGGGATGAGAAAATGAAAATGCTTTTTGTCTTGAGTCTGGATTTGCCAATCGATATACCCCACTATACCCCCTGGGAATTGATATTAGATGTTAGTTGCTGAAATATAGTGAGTTAGAGAAAGATTACATCTGATTTATACTTTAGTTATATATAAAAATTTTTACTATGTTTGAAACGCTTATTCAACAAAGAAAAGGCTTATTGGTATCTCAGCCTATTTTTACTTCTGCAAGTTCTTTTTCTAAAATTTGTTTTTGGTAAAGTTTCCAGTATAATCCTTTTTTAGATAAGAGTTCTTCGTGTGTTCCTTTTTCGATAATTTTGCCTTTATCCAGGCAATAGATGAGATCACAAATTGAAAGTAAGGTTAGCCGATGTGATATGATAATTAGTGTTTGCGCAAATGGAGAACTAGTCAAAGTTTGAATTAATTTTTGTTCAGTCTGGGCATCAAGATTGGATGTTGCGTCATCTAAAATGAGAATTTCCGGTTTAGAAAATAGTGCACGGGATAATGCAACTTTCTGTTTTTGGCCACCAGATAAACGCATACCGCGTTCACCAATCATTTGATTGATGCCCAAAGGAAAATCTCTAATATCTTCATCTAATTGAGTAATTGCGGTTAATTCTGATATTAAGTTCTCAATATTTTGATTATCTCTTCCCCAGACAATATTATTGTAGATAGTGTCGGAAAATAACGATGATTCTTGTGGCGCATATCCAAATAATGAGCGTAATTGATTTAAGTCAATTTGTCGATAGTCTATGTTATTTAGCAAAATTTTACCACTGGTTGGTTCACAGATTCTTAATAAGAGTTTTATTAAGGTTGATTTTCCAGAACCAACAGTACCAGCAATACCAATCTTCATATTGGGTTTTATTGATAAGTTAATGTTCTGAAGTACAAAATGTTGATTTGGACTATATTGAAAACTAACATCTTTGAATACGATTGATTGCCATTGCTCAATGGTATGGATTGAAGGAGATATTTTAATATCAGGAGATGCGTCTTTCAGTTCGCGGATGCGTTCTTCACCGGCTTTCGCCCTTCTGCCAGCAACAAAGAAATTACCAATATCAAACATTGGTGTAATCAACATCAGAATATAAGCATTAAACGCAACAAATGAACCCAGCGTCAATTGTTGGCGAATGACCAATGTCCCACCAACCCAAAGAATCAAAAGAATACCAAGTTCGGCGATACCAGAAAAGAAAATACCAATTTTGGCTTCAGCTTTAGTCACGGTCACAGACCGGTTAATCCGTTCTTTTAAGATTTCTTTAAATCGTTTAATATTCCAATTTTCAACACAGTATGATTTGATAATTTTGATACCAGTAAAAGATGATTCAAGATGATTATTGGCTTCAGAGATTTTTTCTCGCCAGGCACGATACCAGGTATAAACTAAGGGTCCTAATTTTAACCAGACAAGTACTGCTAACCAGACCGGTAATACTGAAATCAAAGTCAATAAAGGATTAAGCCTTATTAGAATTATGAGAGCAATAATAATAGTGAAAATTCCTTCTATGGGTCGAAATACACCAGAACAAGCAAACCAGGAGAGTTCACCTAAGTCTTGGTCTAATCGTTCAATCACATCGCCACTGGGAAATTTGTTAGTAAAACTATGTCCTAATTTTAAGATATGGCGAAAGACTATACTGCGAATGTTCCAGTTAAATAGTTCGTTGGTTCTGCCACGAATATAAGGTAAACCGACACCGACAAAAGAGCGAAGGATACCTAAGCCCAAAAGAATTCCAACATAGGTTAATAGTTTTGATACTGCAAGTTGAGTTTTAATACCATCAATTAGTAGTTTTAATAAATAAGGAAAGGATAGAGAAATACCAGTTCCAATTGCAGTGACGAGAATTATCCCAACCATCCGGCGCTGATTCTTTTTCCAAAAGTCAACAATTAATTGGTAATCACGAAATAACATACTATCTTATTGACACTTGACTGGCTTTTGTTCAAGAATAGTTTCTTTCATTAAATATTGGAGACGGTAAAGCCGATAATAATAGCCATGCTTTTTTAACAATTCTTGATGCGTGCCACTCTCAACGATTTTGCCTTGATGAATAACTAATATTCTATCAACCATTTGAATTGTAGCCAGGCGATGAGCAATAATAATTGCAGTGCGGTCTTTTAATAGGGTTTCAAGTCCTTCTTGAATTAATCGTTCGGTATGTGGGTCAACTGATGAAGTTGCTTCATCCAAAATTAGAATTTCAGGATTTCGTACCAAAGCACGAGCAAAAGAGAGTAATTGTCTTTCACCTAATGATAGATTGATACCCCGGGCAACTAAATCGGTTTCAAAACCATTGGGAAAATTTTCAATTGTGGAAAGAATTTTTATTTTATCTACTGCAGATTTAACCTGCTCAAACGGAATTTTATCATCAAATAAACGAAGATTATCTAAAACTGAACCAGGAAAAAGCACAATATCCTGAGGAACAAAACCGATTTTACTTCTAATCGTCTGATAGTCAATGGTCATAATATCTTCGCCATCTAAAAGAATTGTACCTTTCTGGGGCAAATAGAATTTTAAGAGCAAACTAATAATTGATGTTTTACCGCCACCGGTTTCACCAACCAATGCAATTTTTTCTCCATTTTTTATTGAGAAATTAATATCTTGTAAAATCCAATCTCGAGTTTGGTCCGAGTTTTCTGTCGTGTCGTATTTAAAATAGACATTTTGAAAAACAATTTTGGGTAGTTTATATTTAGTTTGAGATAATATTATTGGTTGATACTTATGAGATGAGATTTCCTTTTCAGTTGCAACATCAAAAATACCAAAAATTCTTTCAGCGGAAGCAAATGCTCTTTGGACAATATTTAGTTGGTCTGATAGACCGCGAAGAGGCATAAAGAGCCGGGTGATATAACTGGCAAATAAGAATAATGTGCCGATGGTGATTGCACCTTTTAATGCCCAGATTCCACCAATACCTAAAATCAGAACTAATCCTAAAACTTCACCAAAATCGACTAAGAACCAAATTCGATACCATAATTTCATTCCGACGAGTTCTTGTTGATATTTTTCTTTAGAAAGAGTCTCCATTTTTTGATATGAATATTCTTCCCGGTTAAATGCCTGAACTACAGCGAGACTCTGTAATGTTTCATTGATAAAATTATTTATTTCCGCAACTTTTTTACGAACTTTAAGATAGATTGGACGAATATGTTTCTGAAACCACCAAAAAGCATAAATAAATGGTGGCAATAAAATAAGAATTACGAAAAATAGTTTATAATTAATAATTAACATCACAACAGACATTCCAATTAGTAAAACTAAATCCTGAGTTAAAACAACAGCCGAAGTGGTAAATAAATTCTTGATTGCTTCCGTATCAGAATCAACACGAGTAAGCAACTTTCCCACTGGATTTTTATCAAAAAAAGATAGAGGGAGGTTAATAATATGTTGATATAAGTTTTCTTTTAGAAGGGCGCAAGCCCGTTCACCAACAATGGCTAAAGAGACGCGTTGAAAATAGCCGATTAAATATACTGAGATTTGAAGTATAAGATAGATTAAAGATGTTCGAAATAAACCAGAAATACTACCTTGTTTAATATCAACATCAATTGCATGCTTTAACAAAACCGGTCCGAGTAATCCCAAACCAGTAGAGATTAAAAGCAATATTGTTGCAGTGATTATTCGGGTACGAAATTTGTAAAAATAGGGGAGAAGTCGCTGAAGCAGTTTGCGAGTGGAAGTTTTAATTTCTGCAACTTCTTCTTCTAAGGAAAATATATCATTGCCAAACATAATATTGTAATTGTCACCCTGAATTTATTTCAGGAGCTCTAAAGATACATTTTGATACCAGTGTCAAATTATCAAAATAATAATGGATTATTAAAAAATGTCAAATGAGAGATTAGGGTTAGCGTGTCGGCAATAATCTTTGTTTGACCCCAAGACTACGGAGATCACTGATTTTTTTCTGGACGAGTATTGTCGAGGTTTCTCTTGGAGTTTTTGGGTTAGAAGTCTTATACTAATTTTATTGACAAATGAATTATTATCATTATACTTTTTGCTATGAAAGATTGGAAAAAAAGAATAATTAAGCCTGAAGAAGCAATAAAAGCAATAAAATCTGGTTATCGGGTATTTATTGGCTCTGCCTGTGGTTCACCACAATCATTAGTTAAAGCAATTACATCCGCACCAGCGGAAGATGTTGAAATTACCCAGATTCTTAATTTAGGAATTGTTGACTATGCTCAGGAAACTTTGGCTGGTAAATTTCGCACGAATACTTTCTTTATTGGCAGAGATTTAAGAGAAAGAGTTTGGCAAGGTGGAGCGGATTATACACCAATTTTCTTATCAGAAATCCCAAGACTTTTCCGTTCCGGCAGATTGCCAATAGATGTTGCTCTAATTACTGTTTCTTTACCGGATGAACATGGTTATTGTAGTTTTGGCATCTCAGTTGATATTACTAAACCAGCAGCTGAATCTGCTAAAATTGTGATTGCGGAAATCAATCCTAATATGCCAAGAACCTTAGGAGATTCTTTTATTCATATTAATGATATTGATTATTTGGTTTATTCTGAAGAACCATTATTAGAGTTTACAGTTAAAGCCCAACCAGAAATTGTAAAGAGGATTGCGAAAAATGTTTCGGACTTAATTGAAGACGGTTCGACAATCCAAGTTGGCTACGGTGGCGTGCCCACTGCATTATTAGATTTTTTACAGGATAAGAAGGATATTGGTATTCACACTGAAGTCTTTTCGGATAATTTAATCGACCTCATTGAAAAAGGAGTGATTACCAACCGAAAAAAGACTCTACATAAAGGAAAAGCCATTGCTTCATTTGCAATGGGTACAAAGAGATTATACCAATATCTTGATAATAATCCATTTTTTGAATTTCATCCGGTTGACTACACAAATGACCCATTTATTATTGCTCAAAATGATAATATGGTATCAATTAATTCTGCAATTGAAATAGATTTGACTGGTCAGGTCTGCGCGGATTCTATTGGTTATCTTTTTTATTCAGGTATTGGTGGTCAGTTAGATTTTGTAAGAGGCGCAGCAAGGTCAAAAAATGGTAAACCGATAATTGTTGTACCCTCAGTAAGGTCTGATGGAACCAAGTCAAGAATTGTTCCACACCTATCTGAAGGCGCCGGTGTTGTAACTACTCGGGGCGATGTCCATTATGTTGTCACAGAATGGGGCATTGCGAACTTATACGGAAAGACAATTCGAGAACGGGCATTATCTCTAATTTCAATTGCCCATCCCAAATTCCGAGCCGAGCTTCTGAAAAAAGCTAAAGAGTTAAAATATGTTTATCAAGACCAACCAGAATTACCATTGGTTCAAGCTCGTTATCCTGAAGAATTGGAAACCTGGGCAGAAACAAAAGATGGTCAAAAGCTTTTTATTAGACCAATAAAACCAACTGATGAACCATTGTTAAGAGAACTTTTCTATACCTTTTCGCAACAGACAATTTATTACCGTTTCTTCTCTTATATTAATGCAATGCCGCATGATAGATTGGCAAAATTTGTCAATGTTGATTATGAAAACGAGATGGCAATCGTTGCGGTTTTAAAGCAAGCCGGTCAAGAAAAAATTATTGGTGTTGCGCGTTATGCCTTAGATAAAGCTACTGGTCTTGCGGAATTTGCATTTGTGGTTGCGGATGATTGGCAAAATAAAAAAGTCGGAACTGCACTCTTTTCTACCTTAATCAAAATTGCGCGAATGAAAGGAATCAAAGGATTTGTTGGCTATGTCTTAGATACCAATATCGGTGCTTATCGATTAACACATAAAATGGGTTATCCGGTCAAGACCAGTTGGGAAGACGGCGTATACAAATTAGTGATGATGTTTTCAGAATGAATATGTCGGAAAAAACTGAATCGGACATTGATGCCGCTTAGATGATGTTTTTGAATTGATGTGTTTTTATTTAATTGAGATAAATTAAAATTTTACTAATGAACCCAAATCTTAAGTTTATCTTCTGGCCCAGGTCAATTGCAGTAATTGGTGCATCAACGAAAAAAGGAAGTGTCGGACAAGCGACTTTTGCGAATATCCTTTTGAATGGATTTACTGGTATTGTTTATCCAGTAAATCCAACTGTTCGTAGTGTCTTAGGGGTTAAAGCCTATCCTTCAGTACTTCATATCCCTGATGAGATTGATTTAGCAGTAATAATTGTTCCAGCACCGATTGTTCCGGAAGTGATTGAAGAATGTGGACAAAAAGGTGTCAAAGGCGCAATAATTATCTCTGCGGGATTTAAAGAAATTGGTGAAAGCGGAGCAAAACTTGAAAAACGAGTTAAAGAGATTGCAAGCAAACACAATCTATCTTTGATTGGTCCTAACTGTTTTGGTCTTATTAACACAGACCATCGCGTGAATCTGTTCGCAACTTTTGGTAAGGCGGTTCCTGAATCAGGGAATATTGCATTTATTAGTCAAAGCGGTGCAGTCGGGGTTACTGCATTAGAATATGCTGAAGCCGAAGGAATCGGACTTTCTAAATTCATTTCGATTGGAAATAAAGCCGATATTAATGAAAATGATCTGCTCGAATATCTTAGAGATGACGAACAGACTAAAGCGATAATCTTATATTTAGAAGATTTAGTGGAACCGAGAAGATTTCTTAAAATTGCGACAGAAGTTACGAGTAAAATCGGCAAACCAATTTTAGCAATAAAGGCGGGTCGAACTACAGAAGGTGCCAAAGCCGCTTCGTCGCACACTGGTGCATTGGCTGGTTCTGATGAAGCGTATAATGCGTTTTTACATCAATGTGGCATTATTCGTGTTGATACAGTTAGCGAACTTTTTGATTATGCCAAGGCATTCTCAGGACAGCCATTACCGAAAAGCCGAAGAGTCGCAATAATTACTAATGCTGGTGGGATGGGTATTATGGCAACTGATTCCGTAATTAGAAATGGACTTGTGCTCTCTCAATTTTCTGAATCAACCAAAACAAAACTGAGAACATTTTTACCTTCGTCGGCAAGTATTAACAATCCGCTTGATGTGATTGGTGATTCGGATGAGAAAAGGTATCGAGAGGCATTAAAATTACTACTGGAAGACGAGAATGTTGACGGCATAATTTGTATCTGGACACCAACTCTAATGGCAGAAACTAAAGTTGTTGCTGAAGAAATTAGCGCCATTGCACCTAATTACGCAAAACCAGTAATGGGTTGTTTACTATCATTAGAAAATACTAAAGAAGTGATTCGAACTTTATGGAAAGCAAGAATTCCGTATTATCCATTTCCTGAAATTGCAGCAAAAGCGCTGGCGGATATGTGCGATTTTCAGGAGTGGATTAATTTACCGCCGACTGAAATCAAAGTCTTTGATGATGTTGACCGAAAACAAGTTGAAACAATCATTCAAACGGCAAAAAAACGAATGCCCCATTTTATCTCTGAACCAGAAGGTTATCAAATTCTTAAGGCTTATAAAATTCCGATACTGCCTAATGTGTTAGTCCATAATGAAGATGAATTGATTGCCCGAAGTAAAGAAATTGGTTTTCCGGTTGTGCTTAAAGTTGTTTCATCAGATATTTTACATAAGACCGAAGTTGGCGGAGTTGCAATTGATATTGGTAATGATGAAGAGTTGCTACAGAAATATAAAGAAATGTCAGAAAATATTAGAAAGATTAAACCCAATGCTAAAATTGAAGGTTTCTTATTGCAAAAGATGGCAGATAAGGGCGTTGAGACAATTCTCGGTATAAAAAAAGACCCGCAATTTGGTTCAATCATTATGTTCGGATTAGGCGGGATTTATGTTGAAGTCTTAAGAGACATTAGTTTTCGTGTTTGTCCAATATTAGAATTGGCTGCGACCCATATGATTCAAGAAATAAAGGGATATAAAATATTAAAAGGTTTTCGAGGCAAAGGACCGGCAGATATTAAAACAATCGAGGAATCGTTATTAAGACTTTCTCAACTGGCAGTAGAATTTCCTGAATTTACTGAAATCGATATAAATCCATTTGTTGTCTACGAGCAAGGAAAAGGCGCAGTTGCAATTGATGCCAGATTTTTAATTGGGTGAGTATTCTTTTATTATTAATAATCAGAACCAATATTTTTAATTCAAATAGAAAGTGAAAGTAAAAGTCGCAGTACTTTTTACTGCAGGAACTAATTGTGATGCTGAGACGATTTACGCATTCGAACTTGCTGGGGCTAAAGCCGAGCGGATACTATTAAGTATTTTTAAGCGAAATAAACATCTTATCAATAATTATCACATCTTATGTATTCCCGGAGGTTTTACTTACGGTGACTATATAAGTGCCGGTAAGATACTCGCTAATGAATTACAATTTATCTTTAAAGATTATCTTGAGAAATTCATTAATGACGGAAAACTTATCTTAGGAATATGTAATGGTTTTCAAGTTTTAGTTAAAGCCGGTATGCTTCCTGGATTTCCTCACTATTTTGCGAAGCAAACAGTTACCTTAGATGTCAATGATTCCAATCGGTTTGAATGTCGATGGATATACCTTAAAGCCAATCCTCAATCCGCTTGTATTTTTACTAAAGGAATTGAAGAAGTTTTTATGTTACCAGTGGCTCATGCTGAAGGAAAATTTGTTGTTGATAATAAGACAACACTAAAAAAAATAAAAGAGAATAATCTAATTACTCTTACTTATGTTGACGAAAACGGTAATAAAGCAGGTTATCCGTTTAATCCTAATGGTTCGATTGAAAATATCGCAGGAATCTGTGATATTACGGGTCGCATTTTTGGCTTGATGCCACATCCGGAGCGATTTGTTTCAATCTATCAACATCCTAGTTGGCATCGGCAAAAAGTCAAAAACCCGATTGGTCTAAAAATATTTCATAATGCAGTGAACTATGTCCAAGAAAATTTGTAAAAATAAACATCGCAAGAAAATTACACAAGATAATTATCGTATTAATAGCCATCCAATTTTGACTTTTACAAAAGGTAAATTGGTAAAATTTTATTTTGAGGATAAAGAATTAAAAGGTTATGAAGGCGAACCAATTGCCGCAGCATTAATTGCCAACGGCATAAAAGTTTTTCGGATAACGGAAAAGATGAAACGCCCGCGTGGTTTTTTCTGTGCGGTTGGTAAATGTTCTTCTTGCTTAATGACTGTGAATTCTAAACCTAATGTAATGGTTTGTGTTGAACCATTGAAAGAAGGAATGAGAATAACAAGACAAATAGGAAGAGGTAAGATTGCCGATTAGCAAGTTTGATAAAGAATTCGAAATTGCGATTGTCGGTGCTGGACCCGCCGGTCTCTCAGCCGGTATTGTTTCCGCCGAACTTGGCGCTAAAGTCGTCATCATTGATGATAATCCGGTTGTTGGTGGTCAACTAATAAAACAGACCCATAAATTTTTTGGCTCAAAAAGCCACTATTGTGGAGTTCGGGGAATTGATATTGCTCAAATCTTGGCACAGAAAATTCAACATCCCAATATAACGCTTTTGCTTAATGCATCAGCGATTGGATATTTTGAAAATAATATTTTAGGAATTGTTCAAAAAGATGAGTTTTTTAAGGTCTATGCACCACAAATTATCTTTGCTACTGGTGCTCAAGAAAATTTAATTGCCTTTCCTAATAATGATTTACCTGGAGTTTATGGTGCCGGTGCAGTTCAGACATTAATGAATGTGCATGGAGTTTTACCTGGAAAGAGGGCTTTGATGGTAGGGTCGGGCAATATCGGATTGATTGTATCCTATCAAATGCTTCAAGCCGGAATAGAAGTAGTATGCGTGATAGAGATTATGCCGAAAATCGGCGGATATCATGTTCACGCTGCAAAATTACAAAGAGCCGGTGTGCCAATTTTGACTTCTTACACGATAAAATATGCATTAGGCAAAGATTGTGTCACAGGTGCGGTGATTACAAAAGTGGATAAGAAATATCGACCAATCAAAGGAACGGAAAAGCGATTAAAAGTAGATATGATTTGTCTCGCAGTTGGTTTATCACCTCTGTCCGAACTTTTATATCAAGCCGGTTGTAAAATGATGTATATTCTAGAACTTGGTGGCAATGTTGCCTGGCATAATGAAAATATGGAAACATCCCAACCAGGTATCTTTGTTGCCGGCGATGTTTCAGGCATTGAAGAAGCATCAACTGCAATGCTTGAAGGCAGAATTGCTGGTGCTTCAGCATTTGAGAATCTCAAAGGCAAGAATCAAATTAGTCAAGAAATTATAAAAACTGCGAAACAAGAATTAGCCGATATTAGACAAGGACCTTTTGGCAACAAAGCAAAAGCCGGTAAAGAAAAGTTATTATGTCAGATTGATAACCTTAAATAATCATCTAACTTTCATAGTAAATTAAAAAGCAGTGACAACCGTAATCGGGCAAAAATAGTTCTTGTTTTAGACACCAAGCGAAAACATAGAAAAATGATTGTATTACCAAATTAATTATTTTTGCTTTTCTTTGGTCTTATCGGTAAAAGAAAATAATTATATTTATTTAGTAAAATATTATAAAACGACCAAAGTCGTAATTGGACAAAAATACTTTTTGTTTTAGGCATCAAGCGAAAGCATAGAAAAATGATTGTATTACCAAATTAATTATTTTTACTTTTCTTTGGTCTTATCGGTAAAAGAAAACAATTACATTCATTAAATGCCTTAATCTTTATCCCCAAACAAATTCTATCAACTAAGCTCAATACCTAATTGATAGGCGACCTACTATGCCGCATATGAGATAACAATCGGCTAAGCAAGGGCTAGCCCAGGGCTAGGGGGCTTGACTTGAAATTATAACTTATTGAAACAGAAATAGTTAATATTTTGGACCGGTTATTTTTGACGAATTTACGAATTCCTATTT
This sequence comes from Caldifarciminota bacterium, assembly GCA_039801465.1. Taxonomy (GTDB): domain Bacteria; phylum Hydrothermota; class Tepidihabitantia; order Tepidihabitantales; family CAIPLT01; genus JAOABV01. Next base: position 49,088 of record JBDRUT010000009.1, on the reverse strand, counting down.
AATCCCGATAAACAAGACAAGAAGAAACAAATTTTTAAAATCAAAACATCTCCGACCAATTAATCTTAACCAATTTAATAAATCCTATTTTGCGATTACAAGTCTTTCAATAACTTGTTCTTTTTCTTGTTTCAGTCTCACAAAATAGACACCTGCAGGTAAATCGGAAACATCTATATTCATCTGGTAATTGCCGGGTTTTATCTGCTCTTTTTTGATGTTCTTTTTAATTCTGCCTAAGGTATCTAAAATGTCTAATGATACTATACTTTGCTTTGACACACTATATTTAATTAGAATAGAATTTTTTGTTGGTTGGGGTAAAATTTTCAGCTTGAACTTGGGCACTAATCTTTTGCTTTCGGTTTGTTCAAAACCAGCGCCTAAATATTGCAAAATATGATAGCCACCCCAATCATCTGCAGTAAGAATTAAATTATCAGTAACAAATGCTGTCTTTGTAAAACCAGGCGTATTATAATATCCAATGATTTCAGGTGTAGTAAGGTTTGAAATATCTAATATGTAAAAACCATCATATCCCCAACATGCATATAATCGGTTTCCAATAAGTTTAAGGGCACTACCTTGCGTTCGGGGAAGGGATATCCTTCTTATTACTAAAGGGTAGTAAGGATTTGCACAATTAAGAATTAAGATGCCTGTATCTAATGAAATATAAGCGGTATCATTTCTTACTGTTACACCATAACTAAATGGGTCTGATGTTAATGGATAATTGCACAAGAAATATGGTGAATGAGGATTAGAAATATCAATTATACAAAATAATCCATTTACATCTGACCGGTAACCTGCAAGATAAGCACGATTTCCCACCAATTCCATATCCCAAGCAGCACCGCCGCCAGGAATATTACATTGGCCAACAAGAACAGGGTTATTTAAATTAGTGATGTCGTATATTCCGAGTCCCCAATTACTAGCAAAATAGGCATAATTACCACGAACCTTAACTCTAAAGGCTTCAAATGGTAAAACACATCTGTTAATAAATATTGGATTTTGTGGATTAGCAATATTAAATATATAAAAATAGGGACCGGCAATATAAAGCATTGTGTCTACAAGATACAATGAATTTGACCAATGATAACGAATAGATGTATCCTGAAAAAGGTAACAAGGTGAAATCTGGGACAGATTTGAAATATCAAACACCGCAAGTGGAAATGAACCTGTTACAATAAATGCATAATCATTTTTTATCCAAACATCATTTATGAAACCTGGAAATTCAGTCCCATACCGAAATAGTAAAGTAGGACTTTGGAAATTAGAAAAGTCAATTTTCTCATATGCATATGTTGTTACTAAATATACTATACGATTGGAAACAGTATGCTGTCTTACAAAGGACCTGGGTTCATACTGAGAAATCACAATTGGATTTGCTGGATTGCTGATATTAGCCACAATTACACCAAATGAAAGATAAGTGATATAAGCAAATGTATCCTCTATGTTTAGACATTCAGACATACTTGTTTCTACATTATAAAAGATATGGAATCCAATCAATACCGGATTTGATGGATTAGTTATATTAAAAGTCAAAAGTCCACCATACTCTAAATCATCTTCATATACTCCAACAGAAAAATATAGAATATTTCCAACACACTTTATATTAGCATCTCCAACCGTATATAAATTTCCCGGTGCCTGCCAACGATAAATCTGAGTTGGTTCATAAGGATTTGAGATATCTATAATATAAAAGCCAGCGCCTACCAAGAAAGCATAATTGTCTGATATATCTATTGGTCCGACTCCCGGAAGAGGCAAATAACTAACTTGGAACGGGTTAGCCGGATTGGATACATCAAAAATCCGAAGTCCACCTAAATTGCCAAGATAAATAGAGGTCACATATGCAAATCGACCTCTCACATAGATACCACGACAAACGCCTTCAATCCGATGTTGGCAAATCAGTCTAGGCAATGATGGTTCGGAAACATCATAAATTATAAGATTAGTATATAAATCTGGAAATTCCCCACTTAAAACATAAAGATATTGTTCACTTCTAAATAAATGAGCGACAAAATGGCGCGTGATTATACTACTAATCGGAGCTTGTGGGTTTTCGCGGTCAAAGATTAAAATTGCAGTTCCTGAAGAGACAAAAACCGCGTTGCTATCCATTGCAATTGCCCTTCCTGCTGCATAAGGATAATGAGCAAGACAACGGATATTAATAGAATCTTGAAAATTTTCGGCAAATTTCGCTTTGGTTAAAAAGATTGAATCTGCACTATGCACTAATTGTAAAAATACAGTTATTAGCAGAAAACTATTTATCATATTGTTTCTCTTATTTATAGGCCTGCGTCCGAATAACGGCCGCAGGCCATTTTTTATTTTAATCCCTAACGCAATTTCCCCACAGTCCTTGCGCACAAGCAGCATTTCTAAAATGGATTTCTAACGGATAGCCTGATTGAAATGGAATATAAAAAGTATGACTACTCATCGCCCGAACCACTCTGCTGTAAAATTCTCGTGTCCATTTTGTTGTATATGATTTAGTAACAGCAGTTCCACTCCATACATAGTCGCCAATGCTCGAACCTTGAGCTAAGCCTTCGTCTGGATTTTGTCCAAGTTTTAATTTTTGGTTTCTTCGTGCGCGAAAATCCAAATCGAGAAAATAGATTGCTTGGTTTCCAGTAACACGAGTGCCGGCACCATATGCGATTGTATCTTTACCTGTAATTCCATTATATCCGCCGATAGCATAACAATAGATATATACAGGTTTCTGGATACCACCAGCATTTACTATTATTTCCTGCAATTGTCCGTTTTGCCTTGCGATTTCCATTGCCTCATCAGGATTAATAAAAACTTCTTCAGAAACAGCATCTTCATCTTGCGGTTTAACTTCAGTTGTAATTTCTTGCTCATTCACAGTAATTTTCACTTCTTGGTCACCAACCGGAACTGTTATTTCCTGTGCAAATACTACGGCAAACAATACAAAAATAAGTGTGACAGCAAAACATTTTGCCATTTTGCTCACCTCCTTTCATTATAAGATTTTTCTTCCCAACGTCAAGGAAGAAAATTTTATAGAACAAAAATCTCCTTCCAAAAGAGAAGCAACAAAAATAAATTTTCTTAAAGCAACGGACGAATTTATCCGAGAGAGAGAGAGAGAGTGTGTGTGTGTGTATGCGTGATGATTAACTCAATCATTTATATTATAATATTACAATAAAACTGAATTTCTGTCAAGGATTATTTGCAAAGGATAATTTTTTATATCATTTTGGATTTCAAGCAATTATAATGCTTAATTTCTATTTCTCGTAGAAAATCACTCAAAAATTATTAGGGGTATCTTATTTCGTTTATATGTGAACGAGTTACTTTGAATGAATATTAAAGTAATAATAAGAAAAATTTAACTAATAGGATAGACAAAAATATTAATTTGATTGTGGCAATTCGCAATTAAAATGATTATTAATTCTCATAAACCATCTAAAAACCCAATCTTGCGTAATTTTGCGATTATTTCACTATTACAAGTCTTTCAATAACTTGTTCTTTTCCTTGTTTCAGTCTCACAAAATAGACACCTGCAGGTAAATCGGAAACATCTATATTCATCTGGTAATTGCCGGGTTTTATCTGCTCTTTTTTGATGTTCTTTTTAATTCTGCCTAAGGTATCTAAAATGTCTAATGATACTATACTTTGCTTTGACACACTATATTCAATTAGAATAGAATTTTTAGTTGGTTTTGGGCTAATTTCTAATTCTAATTTTTTTTGAGTGTTTGCGTTGTTTTTTTCTTCGACTCCAGATATATCATAATATTCTAAAATATTATACCCGTCTTGAAAATTAGCAGTATGAATTAAGCCATTATGAACGTATATTCCGGTATTTTGTCCGGGCGTGTCATAATATCCAAGAATTGAAGGCGATGAGGGATTGGAAACATCTACGATATAACATCTACTACTGCTACCCCCAGCAAGATATGCGCGATCCCCTTCAAGATAAATATTCCTTCCATTAAAGTTGGGGATTAAAAAATGACTAAGTGTGCTTATCGAGTAGGGGTTGGCACAATTGAGAATTAGAAGACCTTCGTAAAGCACAACATAAACAGTATCGCCTCGTGCCCAAACCTTCTCTGTATAATTATTTGTATTCAAACTTCGTATAATATAAGGTGCCTGTGGATTTGAAATATCTACGATTAAAAAATAAGCGCCATCCGCAACATAAGCCCGATTGCCAGCAAGGGCGATTCCATAACACCACTGGCCAGGTGTAGGCAATTGACCAACCAGAAACGGTGATTGCGGATTTGAAATATCATAGATGCGAAACCCCATCCAATCATGTGCAACATAAGCATAATTTCCACGCACTTTAATATCATTCGAGTGCATATCGGTGAGGATACATCTTCCAATCAGAGATGGCATTTCTGGGTTAGAAATACTGATTATATTAAGAGCCTTTGAACCCGCTAAATAAAGCAGTGTGTCAACAATATATCCCGCAATTGTACGCATTGTATAAATAGAGTCTCGGTAGATTAAACACTCAGCAGGCGACTGTGGGTTTGAGATGTCAAGTATTACCACTCCATCTGAAGTGAAAAGATAACTATAATTCTCTTTTACCGCTACATTCCATATAAACCCTGGTAAAGAATAAGAAAAGATGGGCATTGGATATTGGGGATTGGAGAACTTGACATATTTTAATGAATGACAACAAGCAGCATACAATGTGTCGTTGGAAACCGCGATTTGTCTAATCCAGTCAGGATAGGGAGGGACGTATCGTCCAATCTCAAAAACAGAGATAGGATTTGAGATATTTACACATAAAATTGAGCCATAAGAAAGATAAGCCAAATTCCCAATTATTTCAATATCATTACAACAACTTGCTACACCCCAGAACTCGAAATAACCAATTTGTTGAGGATTGGATGGATTAGAGACATTAAAAGTTAACAATAGCCCTCTATCTTCTTCTTCACCGATAACTCCGCCACCCACATAGAGAATATTGCCAACACATCTTATGTTCCTGTCACCATCAATATCAAGACTATCTGCTGGCACTGTCCACTGATAGACCTGAATTGGCGACTGGGGATTTGATACATCAATGACATAAAAACCAGTGCTGTGGGCTAAATAAGCATAATTTCCTGAAATATCAATTGCTCTTGCTGCGGGCAATGGCAAATAACTCACTTGAAATGGCGCTTGTGGGTTTGATACATTAAGAATCCGTAATCCACCAAGGTTACCAAGAGCAATTGAGGTGACATATACATATTGCCCCTGTACATATAAATCCCGACAAAAACCTTCAATAGGATAAATACAGACTAAAGATGGTAATGCTGGTTGCGATACATCATAAATATAAAGGTCTGTTGAGTAGTATGAAGATCCACTAGGCCACTCGTGAGACAGAAAATAGAGATATTGATTGTGTCGAAAAAGACCTTCAATAGAATTTGGTGCGGTAATGCTGGCTATCGGTGATTGGGGATTTATCCGACTAAAGATTTTAATTCCACAACCGGATGAGAGATAGACCGCATTTTCTTCACTAACAATTGTCCTTCCCTCAGCAAAAGGATATTGCCCAAGACAACGCATATTTAGAGAATCCTGAAAAGTTTTGTTTAATTCTGGTTTTTCACTAAATAAGTGACAAGGGCTTTGAATTGGTTCTAATAATGATATTAGCAGAACAGATAATATTAACATTATTTCTTCTTTATATATTTATTTTTATTATAAGGAACGGTTCGCATTTTCGCAAACCGCTCCTATTTATGGTCTTATTCTACGACATTATTGCCATGGGCTCCATAAACGCACGATGCATGGGTAAATATGATAGGCTCTAATGGACCTGGTTGTCTCTCTATATGATAAAGATGGCTACTGGAAATACGCAGAACACGGCTACACGAAACGTCGCTCCATTTAGAACGATCTGACCTGTATGTTCTTGTGCTACTCCAGATATGGTTAAGAGATATACTGCTACCTGAAGCTAATTCAGGTGTCGCTCCGTCACCAAGCTTTAGTTTTTGTTTATGCCTACCTGCAGAAACTAAGTCAAGATAATAAATTACATTGGGTTGCACAGCTTCACTACACGCTGCATAATCTATAGTATAATAATTGCCTGATATGCCAGGGGTGGCAATAGTATAGAAACGCAATATTCGTTCAGGACTTATTTGAAGTTCGACAAATCCACCTTGTTCGCTTGGCTCTCTTTGACCTTGTGGTTCAGCAATTCTCCACGCTTCATCGGGTTTAAGGCCATCTTCAGCTTTTTCACCTTCGTCTTTCACTACCTCGCCCTCGATAATTTCACAATATGCAACCGGTGGTATAGTCAAAAACAATAAGGCAATAAAACACGATAGAAACGATTTAGTATTTTTTATAATCCTAACCATTTTGCTCACCTCCTTTCATTATAGGATTTTTCTTCCCAGAGTCAAGGAAGAAAATTTGAAAACTTCTGACAATGTCGCAGAAAAAAACTGAAGGCACAGAAAAAATCACTGATTTCAGTAACGAAAATTGACTTTTGCTGGGCTCTCTAATTTTATAAAATAAAAGGGCTTTAACAAAAGCACAAAAATAAATTTTCTTAATGAATCGGACAGACCTATCCGAGAGAGAGAATAATTAATTCAAACATTTTACATTATAATTTTTCAATAAAACAGAAATTCTGTCAAGTGTAATCAATAAAAGGCTAAGTTCTATATTACTTTGGGTTCCAAACAAATTACAATGCTCAATTTCTGTTTTTCATAGAAGATTACACAGAACTTGACAAGGGTATCTTAATTCTTTCTATATGTGCGATATTTAGTTTGGTCAAATACTAAGATTAACGCCAATTTTGAACCGCAAAAGGCGGAAACGAAGATAAATTGAGTCATTGCCGGTAGCGGAAATCAAGCGGAGATTTCTAATTAACCAGTGCTTTTTTAGAGCTCAACATGTAATATTTTATTGACTTTTTATTAAAATCAATTTATTATCATTTTATATGGATTTTGGTAGAATCTGGGCGAAAATAGATTTTGATGCATTAAGACATAATCTAACTCAAATAAAAAATTCCACAAACAATAAGAAGATTCTTTTGGCAATTAAGGCTGATGCTTATGGTCATGGAGCAAAAGAGATTGCTTTAGAATTGCAAAATGAGGTTGCAATGTTAGGTGTCGCAGGTGTTGAGGAAGGTATTTCTTTACGCTATGGCGGTGTTAAAACGCCGATTCTAATCCTCAGCCCAATACCATATTCGGAAATTGATTTGCTCTGGGAATATGACTTAATCCCAACTGTTAGTGAAATGGGTTTTGCTAAAGCACTTTGGCAAAGTACAAAAATAAAAGGTGCTGATATTCATATTCATATTGAAATTGACACAGGTATGGGCAGAACCGGATTAGATTACGAATCAGCCTTTGAAAATATTCAAGTAATTGCCAGTTACAAATCATTGATTATTGATGGAGTTTATACTCATTTTCCTTCAGCAGATTCGGATTGGGATTTTACATTGATGCAGATTGAAAAGTTTGAAAATTTAATTTCTAAATTAAGAAATTGTGGATTAACTAATATTCTTTTTCACGCCTCAAATTCTGCAGGATATCTTAATTTTCCCAGTGCTGATTTTGATATGATTAGACCCGGCTTAGCAGTTTATGGTGTTAAGCCTAATAATCAGAAACCAAAGTCCCGAGAATTAAACTTATTACCAGTAATGAGTCTATATAGTCGAATTGTTAATTTGCGTTCTGTGCCGCCAGGCCGAAGTATTAGTTATGACCGAAAATATTTTACTTCTCGGGACTCATTAATTGCGGTTGTTACTGCTGGTTATGGTGACGGTTATCCTTATGGATTAGATAATAAAGCCGAAGTTATTGTGCAGACCAATGACGGAAAAGCAAAACGCGCTAAAATTATCGGAAATATCTGTATGGATTTAATTATGATTGATGTGACTGATATTCCCAATGTTCGAATTGGTGATGAAGTTGCTTTGTTTGGAACTTTGGGCAATGAAACCATTTCTGTTCGGGAACTCGCTCGTTGGGCAAATACAATTCCCTACGAAATCACATCAAGAATAAGTCCACGAGTTCCAAGGGTGTTTTTTAAGAATCAAAAGATTGTTTCGATTAGAAATCTGCTTAAAGTTGTTGGCGACCAAAGATTAACCTTGACAAAGTGATTAATCCAATAGACTATTATAATATGAATAATATTTTTTCAGATTCTAATCAGGAGAGTGAACACTCGGAAATTAGTTTTACAATGTCACATTAGAATTTTAATCTAAAGGTGTCTTGATTTGTTTTACTTAGATTAACTTATGATAAAAAACAAGTTCTTCATAAAAACTTATGGCTGTCAGATGAATTTATATGAAGAAGGCATTGTTAGTTCAATTATGGAATCTGCAGGCTATGAACCGGTTTTTTCTGAAGATGAAGCGGACATTATCTACTTAATTACATGTTCAGTTCGACAACATGCGGAAAATCGAGCATTAGGTAGATTATTACAATTGCAAGGTTTGAAGAAATCTAATCCTGATTTGATTATTGGGGTTTTAGGTTGTATGGCACAAAATTATAAAGAAGTTCTTGCTCAGAAATATCATGCAGATATCGTTGTTGGTCCTGATGAGTATCGCCGACTTCCCGAACTGATTACAAATCTTAGAATTAATCATATGCCTCAAGTTTGCGTTAAGTTGGATAATGAATGTTATGAAGGTATTTATCCAACAATTCAAAATAAAGTTACTGGTTTTATTTCAATTATGCGTGGCTGCAATAATTTCTGTTCATATTGTATTGTGCCCTATGTGCGTGGTCGCGAACGCTCAAAATCTAAAGGCCAAATTATCCATGAAGTTAATCATCTAATCAATAAAGGTGTTAAAGATATAACATTAGTTGGTCAAAATGTTTTAGCCTGGCAAGATGACAAGCAGAATTTTTTAGATTTATTAAAAACTATTGATAGCATAGACGGTTATGACCGGTTGCGATTTGTCACTTCTCATCCGAAAGATTTGACTTCAAAGCATTTTGAGACATGGGCATCGCTCAAGAAATTTTGTCCGCATATCCATCTACCAATGCAGTCCGGCTCGAACCGAATACTCAAATTGATGAATCGTCAGTACACGATTGAAGAGTATATGGAAAAAATTTTTCTTGGTCGTAAGATTATTCCCGAAATATCTTTCACCACAGATGTGATGGTCGGATTTCCCACTGAAACTGAAACAGATTTTCAAGAAACTCTTGATGTAATACAAAAATTAAGGTTTGATTATGCGTATATGTTTAAGTATTCAGAACGACCACAAACTAAGGCAAATGAAATCTATCCCAAAGTTGAGAAAGAAATTGCTCAACAGCGACTTACTAAACTTATACAACTACAGAATAAAATTACTCAAGAAAAGACAAATGAACTATTGGGAAAAGTTGTTGAAGTTTTAGTAGAATCGAATACGGGCAGAATATCAAAAACCCGCACTAAAACCAATAAGGTTGTGGTAATTAATGAATCTTTAGAAGTCGGCAAAATTTATCATTGTAAAATTATTAGAATAAATGGTTGGACACCAATTGGTTCTGTAAAGATTCTGTCCAACAACAAATTTAAGGAAGTTTATGACAAGAGGTAATTTAAATTTGGGTTCAGATTTTTATGTTACAATTAGCAAAATTATTATTGATGGTTGGACAACATTTGGTAAGAATAAAAGTGCTGTCCAAAAGCCAATTTAAGGAGGCAATGTGACAACAATAAGAATTATTATCGTTTTTATCATTGGTGTTTTACTTATCGTCTTAGTCTTACAAAATGCTGTTTTAGTAGAGAAGGTTAAAGTATTTTACAAAGAGTATTACAATGTGCCTTTGGCAGTTGTTATGCTTTATGCATATATTTTTGGACTTATTACTGCAGGCTTATTCTGGTTAGTTAATGAAATAAAATTACGCAGCCAGTTGCGGAAACAGAAAAAAGAGAATGAAGCATTAATGAGTGAATTGGTGGCATTAAGAAATTTGCCCTTAGACATCAAATCGGAAGAGGAGCAAAAATGACAATTTTAGTTCTAATTCTAATTTTAATTGCAATCATCGCAGTTTACCCAATGGTGCGCGATTTGGTTCGTCGCAAAAAAGAACCAGCAAGTGCTTATACTGAAGGCTTAAGTTTATTATTGGATGGCAAAGAAGATGAGGCAATGCAGTGTTTTAAGAAGGTCGTAGCAACGGATTCTAATAACATTGATGCTTATCTACGATTAGCCGAATTATATTATAAGAAAGGTGACATTGAACGCGCGGCAAAAATTTATGAGGGATTATCTTTGCGTCGAAATGTATCCGCAGATGAAGAGAAAAAGATATTTAAGCATTTAGCCGATTATTATATTAAGAGTGAGCGATTACATAAAGCAATTACGATATTGGAAGAACTTATCAACCTGGACCGAAATAATCCTGAACCCTATGAAAAACTGTTGGGATTGTACAGTAAGACTGAACGAAGGCAAGAGTGTAAAGACCTACTAAAAAAATTAGAAAAGATTCAACCATCAAAAAAACGAATTGCCGAATATTATGCAGAAATGGGAAAATATCTTTTGACTAAAAATCCTGATGAAGCCAAAGAATATTTTAAGCAGGCTTTATCATTTGATAACAAATCGATTCCGGCACTTATTGCCTTGGGTGATTATTATTATAATAAAGGCGAAATCAAAGATGCAATTAGTTACTGGAAGGAATTGCTGGAATACTATCCGCACAATAGTAATTTAGTGCGTAGCCGACTTGAAACTGCCTATTATGATTTAGGACAGTTTGAAGAGGTTGTTAATGTGTATGAGAAATTGTTAAAGAAAGTTCCGAATGACACAAATCTCTATTTAGCATTAGCACAGATTTATGATAAGAAAGAAGATATTGACTCGGCAATAAAAATACTAAACCAGATACCGCATGATAAGAAAAAAGAGTTCGAACCACAAATTTATTTATCGGCACTTTATATTAAAGCCGGAAAAGAGCAAAAAGCAAAGCAAGTTTTAGACAATCTTATTGAAAGTTTTAAGTCGACTCGGATGTCAAGTTAATATTGGTTGACACAGACGAATTTTTTTAATTCGGAACCTATAATTTTTGATTAATAAAAAACAAACATTAGTGCAATTGACATCTTAAGGATTACTGAGATTACTAAAGAGTAGATGTTTGAACGCTTAACTCCTCTATTGCAACAATATCATAAAATAAAAGAACGGTATAAGGATGCAATTCTATTGTTTCGGATGGGCGATTTTTATGAGATGTTTTATGACGATGCTAAAATCGGTGCTAAAGTTTTAGGTCTGACATTAACTTCCCGTTCTCATGGAAAATCGACCCGAGTTCCCTTAGCCGGTGTGCCAGTAAAATCAGTTGATACTTATATTGCCCGATTGGTGCAAGCCGGATTAAAAGTTGCGGTATGTGAACAATTAGAAGCACCGGGAATTACCAAGTTAATCAAACGAGATGTGATTGAAATTATTACTCCGGGCACGGTTTTAAGACCAACGCTGATTGAAGAACGAAAAAATTATTTTCTTTTAGCAATCGCACCACAAGATAGAATCTGTGGCTTTGCTTTTGCTGATTTATCCACTGGTGAATTCTATGCTTCGGAAATCCCGTTTAGTTCACTGTCTGAAGCAGTTCAGAAGATTGACCCTAGAGAAATTATTGTTCCAAAAGAAGTAGATGCTATTAAAAAGTTATTTTCGGATAATCAGTATACCCAAACTCCAATCGATGACTATTATTTTTCATTTGATTACGCTTACGACAAACTTAAAAAACATTTTGGCGTCATTAATTTAGATGGATTTGGTTTAGAAGATAAGACCGCAGCAATTCGTGCTGCCGGCGCAATCTTATACTATTTGGAAGAAACCCAAAAGAATACTTTACCGCATATTCGTAAAATCTCGCCGTATAAAGAAAGTGATTATCTCTTAATTGACCGCATGACCCGAAAAAATTTAGAATTAACTGAAAGGATTCGTGATGGTTCAGTGCAAGGAAGTTTGCTTTCGGTTTTAGACCGCACGAAAACACCAGGCGGTGCAAGATTATTACGACGCTGGATTTTGGCACCATTGCTCGATATCAAGACCATCAAGTTGCGTCAAGATGCTATTTCTGAGATGGTTGCTTCACGATATCTGGTTAAAGAACTAACTGAAGTTCTCTCGGAAATCGGCGATTTAGAGCGTAACGCATCACGCATTGCTTGTGAACGATGTAATGCCCGAGATATTATTGCGCTTAAAAACTGGCTAAAGAGAATTCCTTCAATAAAAGAGATATTAAAAACAACGAATTCATCATTATTACAAAATCATTACCAGAATTTAGAAGATTTTTCAACTTTAATTGAACGGGTAGAAAAAACTTTAATTGAAGATGCACCTTTGAGTATTACTGAAGGTGGGTTGATTAAATCTGGTTTTTCTCAAGAATTGGACGAGTTGCGCACATTGTCAGCAAATGCTAAAGAGTGGATTGCAAATCTCCAACAACAAGAACGCGCACGCACTGGTATTCCTAATTTACGCGTCAGTTACAATTCAGTATTCGGATATTATATTGAAGTGACAAAGTCATATCTACATCTTGTGCCTAAAAATTATATCCGTAAGCAGACATTAGTTAATAACGAACGATTTATCACACCAGAACTAAAAGAGTATGAATCTAAAGTCTTAAATGCTGAGGACCGAATAAAAGCATTAGAATACGATATATTTACCGAACTGCGTAAAGAAGTTGCCAAAGAAGTTCCGCGAATTTTAGCAGTGTCAGGAATTATTTCTGAACTTGATGTTCTGGTAAGTTTGGCTGATGTGGCTTTAACTAATAATTATATAAAACCAGAAGTAAATGATTCGGATGAGATTCTAATCAAAGATGGTCGGCATCCAGTAATTGAGAAGTTGACAACCGAACCATTTATACCTAATGATACTTATCTGAATTTAGAATCACATCAAATATTATTAATTACTGGACCGAATATGGCAGGAAAATCTACTTATTTACGACAAGTGGCATTAATTGTAATAATGGCACAAATTGGGTCTTTTGTTCCGGCATCTGAAGCTAAGATTGGTATTGTTGATAAAATCTTTACTCGGATTGGCGCATCGGATGATTTATCAAGAGGAGTCTCAACATTTTTAGCCGAAATGTCAGAAACCGCCAATATTCTAAATAATGCGACACCAAAAAGTTTAGTTATCCTTGATGAAATTGGACGGGGCACAGCAACTTATGATGGCTTAGCCATTGCTTGGGCAGTAGTTGAATATTTGCATCAGAATCAAACAATTAAGCCCAAAACACTATTTGCTACTCATTACCACGAACTTACTGATATTGCTCAGTATTTACCGAGAGTTAAAAATTATAATTTTTTAGTTAAAGAATATGGAGACGAGATAATTTTCCTAAGAAAATGTGTTGAAGGAAAAAGTGACCGGAGTTATGGTATTGCAGTAGCAAAACTCGCTGGTTTACCGCAAGAGGTAATTGACCGAGCAAAACAGGTATTAGCCGATTTTGAAAAAGCCGAAGAGTTAAGCATCAGAAGTTTAAGCAAAGATAAAGAATTTCAGATCTCATTGTTTCAGCCAATCGAGCATCCGATTTTAGAAGAAATCAGAAAACTCAATTTAGATAATTTAACACCAATTCAAGCCTTAAATATCCTTAATAAAATAAAAGAAGAACTGAAAAACATTAAGTAAGAAAGAAAATACTTCTTAGACTGGATTGGCGTGGTGTTAATATCTATAAATTAGAGATGAATATATTCATTTATTAAATCATTAAAGTCTCGTCAAAAAGGTCTGGTATAGAGTATATAATGAACCAAATAGAAATATTGTCAATGTTTGTTGAAAGAAAACAATGCGAAAGTCAATGATCCCAAGTGAATTATTAAATTTTCTTTTGTCATCAGTACCTTCAGGGTCTAAAAAAATAGACTGCCCTTTTATTGTACTGTTCATAGATTCAAAGGCAATTCTACCACTGAACTTTGAACTCTTAAACCTTTGAACTTTTTTTACTTTTGAACTTTTCGTTCTTTGAACATTGAACTTTCAAACTTTTGAACCTTATTTCTGTCTATATTATTTTCGCAGAGCACTTTTCCAGAACTCACTATAAGTTTTGTTAAATCGCAGATTCTTTTTCTTCTGCCACCTTGAGTAGAGCGAAGTAATCCGGTTTTGAATGAGGGAATTGTTCCCTGAATTGCTCTGACAACTGCTTTCCCAGTTGCTCCCTGAACATATCCGAGAATGACTCCCTTATTTACTCTCAAAACTATTCCCTGAGTTGCTCCAATATCTGCCCTCACAACGAATCCAAGAGCAACTCCATAAGTTGTTCTCAGAGCAACTATCAGAGCAACTTCCACAGCAACTCAGGGGGCTACTGGGGGAATTGTACCCCCTATTTAAGCTAAAATTGGATAATCTTAAGACAATCAATAAGTTATCTAAAAATTTGAGTTGACAAAAGTGTTACTTATAAGTAACATATTTTATGTTTATTTTTACTAAAGAGATAGGTTTAGGGTTAAAAAAGATTAGAGAGAAAAGTGGTTTAACGCAGAAGGAAGTTGCTGAACGGATTGGAATGAAATCGGCATCAGGTAGATGCTATATTGCCAGATTAGAAGCAGGACTGATTAAAAATCCGTCCCTTCGGACAATTCTTGATTATCTGAGTGTATGTAATTATGCCTGGAGTAAGTTTTTTGGTGAATTGTCAGCAATTCAATTCAGTTTGAATCATAATAAGATAATGCAACAAGCAGAAATTCCTAAACACTATCAAAAGATTGACCGTGATGTTGCTAAATACACACATAGTATCAAAACTAAATTCTTCCCAAAGCAGAATATCAAGCCATTAGCACCAGAAAAACAAGAAGAGATGGCGATAAAATTCTTAAAGCATCGCAAGATAATTGAGCAGATTGAGCAAGATGTTACAATCCTAATGGGTAATACTGAAGAGCCAGGAATAGTCAATCAGTTTTACAAAGCCTTTGCACGGGAGTGTTATCGGCGATTTAAGAAGTATGGCGCTGGACCTGAAGCAGAAGCCAAAATATCAGAGCGATTTTCAGTGTGGCAAGCCCGCGGCTTAAAACCCGAGCTACTAAAGAAGGTAAAAGAGCTGGTGGGAAAGTATACTTAGATTAGGTATTGACAAAAAGACGGCTTGAAGATAAAATTACAGCAAAATGGCTCTTTATCATAAATTAAAAGAAGAGGTCACAAATTGGCGTAGAAACGGCTATAAATCCGATTTTCCAGTTATATCTGATATATTAGATTTTAATTATAATAGAGAGATTGATAATCCGAAATTTTTAAGAAAGGCACAATTTGAAGCATTAGAAACATATTGGTATCTTAGATTAGTCGAAAATACACCTCATATAATAGACTTATATAAAAAATACTTTTCGAGAAAAAAGTTGTTAGAAGAACTAGGAGTAGGACATTTAATCGCTAACTTGACTGAGGATTTAATTACAGAAGAATTTGTGAATAACATACTAAATAAAATCTACCAAGATGATGAATTTGTCAGACAACATCAACTTGAAGCATTACGAGAAACACTTTATATAAAATATCCAAGTTATATTTTAGCGTTAGCGATGGGTGCAGGAAAGACGATTTTAATCGGCACTATTATTGCAACTGAATTTGTGATGGCTCTTGAATATCCAGAATCAGATAATTTTGTAAAGAATGCATTGGTATTTGCCCCAGGGAAAACTATATTAGGCGCATTACGCGAACTTGAAGATACCCCTTATGAAAAGATATTACCACCCAGACTTTATAAAGAATTTATCACAACAGTTAAATTTACATATACCAAAGATGGTGAAAAAGACATTCCGATTATTAAAGGGAGCAGTTTTAATATAATCGTTACAAATACTGAGAAAATAATTTTAAGAAAAGAAGATGTCCGAGGCAATTTATTTCAAAGAGGTGAACAAGTTACAGATGACAGAAAAGAACTTATTGCCAACCGTCGTCTTCAAACAATCGCATCTTTGCCCAATCTTGCGGTATTCTCTGATGAAGCCCATCATACATATGGGCAGGCACTCGGAAGAGAGTTAAAAAGAGTTAGACAGACGGTTGACCATCTTTCGACTCAGACTAATCTTATCGTTGTTGTTAATACTACCGGAACACCATATTATGGTAGGCAAATCTTAAAAGATGTAATTTACTGGTATGGTTTATCGCAAGGCATACAAGATGGAATTCTTAAAGATGTTAGAGGCAACATTATTTCATATGAAGATGTAGGAGACGAATATTTTATTCGTGATGTCATAACAGATTTTTTTACTAATTATAAAGATGTTAAAATATTTGATGGAAGCCCGGCAAAATTAGCAATGTATTTTCCCAACATTGATGATTTACAATCTGCAAAACCAATAGTTGAAAGAGCATTGCTTGATAATAAGATTGACCCATCAGCAGTATTAGAAGTGCATAATGAATCACCGGATGAAATAAAAGATTTATTTGATAATAGAATCAATGACAATAAATTACCATATCGTGTCTTTTTGTTAGTTAACAAGGGGACTGAAGGATGGAATTGTCTTTCTTTATATGCAACTGCATTAGCAAGAGAATTAAGAGCGAGTAATAATTTCTGCCTTCAAGCTGCGTCAAGATGTTTAAGACAGACTCCAGGTAATATTCACAAAGCAAAAATCTATTTATCTAAGCAAAATGTTAGTATTTTAGATGCACAGTTAAGAGAAACCTATGGCGAAACACTACAAGACCTTAATCGAGTAGAGCCTCGTACACAAAAAGAAAGGTTAATTATACGAAAAACCGAAATTCCACCAGTGGTTATAAAAAAGAAAATTCAAAAGATTATACCACTCCAAGATCAAGTAGATCTTGCGCAGGTAACTATTGAGAAACCTGAAATAAAACCTAATGAACTAAAAAAGATTATTCATGATTTAAGAGATATTCCAGACCGGAAGGGCATTTTGATTGTTCTGCAGGCTGAAAATATATTGATAGAAGAAGATTATATTGATGCTTATTCATTCGCAGTTGAGCTTTCAGCATTATACCGATTACCATTGATGCAAATTTACGAGAAAATCAAAAGGCTTTATCCAAATAATGAAATTCCTGAAAGTCATACAATCGAAATTAGAAGACAATTTGAAGATAAAATCAAAAATTATAAGATAACTGAAGAAGAAGTTGAACAAGCATTAGCATTAATCCGCCTTGATGGGTTTAATAGAGAACTGAAAGACAATCAGACAATTTATACTACCGAAATAATATATCATATTGATAAAGCAAAACTTTTATGGTATGATAAGTTTAAAGAACAGAACAAATGGTATAAACTTGATTTTGGCTTTCATTATACACCATATAATTTTGATTCAAGTCCTGAAAAAGATTTATTTGAACAATTGCTAGTAATGCTCAACGAAAATCCAGCCGATGTTGAAGATATTTATTTTACTGGTGCGATAACAGATAGAGATAAAACAGATTTTATTTTTGAATATAAGTGTACCGATGGGAAATGGCACGGATATACGCCGGATTTTCTAATAAGGAAAAAAGACGGAAAGATGCTTATTATTGAAGTAAAATCAGAAAGAATGCGCAATGATGAAATTGAAGGTGAAAAGGGACTAAAAGCAATGAAAATGGAAGAAATCAAAGGATTGAATCCCGATAAACTAAAATATGAAATATTATTTACAGATAGAGAAGAAATCGGAATTAATAATGTTAAAAAAGTCAAAGATATAATTTATGAGTAAGGAGAAAAAGATGTTACCTAAAGAAAAAAAACAAATACGAATAAAAGCAGTTTATGATACTGATTTAGAACCTTTTTTAGAAAAACTTGGACTGCTTGAAGACTTAAAAAATGGAAAATTGAAATGCAGTGTTTGTGCTTGTGAATTATCTCTGACGAATTTCGGTGGAGTGTATAAACAAAATGGGCAATTAAAACTATTCTGTCAAAAAAGCGAATGTTATCTTGAGGTTTTAAAAACAAAAGGATGTTGACAAAAAAATAATATACATGACTGATATTGTGAAAGTTTTTGATTGGATATTGAGGATCTTAGGTGTTCTAGGAATACCTATTTCGTGGTTCATTTTGAAATGGTGTCCTGACCATCCTGAATATGCACAAAAGATATTATATTATCTAATTAAATTGATACCATTTGTATTTTCTTGGAAAAAAAGGAAATTAATAGAAAAAGAGATACAAGGTTTTGTTAATGAAGAAATATTAAGTATAAATAAAGAATCATTTGGATTAGGTATACTACCAAAAAATTTAAAGATTGAATGGACGTTGAAGAAGTCGAAGGAAGTTATAATAAATGAAAACGAAATTATTATAAGATTGGGAGATAGATTAGAACTTTGTGAAAATTTTGTTGATGCACTTCTTCTGTATCTAGATAAATCATTTATGCCTGAAAGTCAAATTTATTTAGATCCATCTTTGTATGAAGCATGTAAATATTGTGTCGCAATATCCATGTTAAGAAAACGTAGTGATAAACATTACCGGATTTTTATCGATAAATATTATAAACCCGCATTAGAGAAAAACAAGGATATATTAAAGTATAATGAAAAATTAGAATCTATAGAAAAAAATGGATTATTATCTTCAATTTTATTATCATCCCTTGCTTTTTACTCTAACAAATGGATATATGAAAGAAAAACTCCATCCGCAGAAATACAAGATGATATTGAAAAATATATTGAGTTTATAGCAAATATAGCAAATAAAAAAGAATATGAAGAATCTAAAGGTGAATTACCGCCTTTATATTTCACATCAAAACACATCAAAGTTAATGTTGTCTTGATCGCAAGAAAAGAACTTGCAAAAGAGTTATCATATATGCCACATTTTGAAGTAGCCAAAGATAAATTAAAAGCAGGATGCGATATAGTTTTTGTTACAGGAAGAGGAAATATAAATATAAGCCTAGCAGAAGCAGTTGCATTAAAATTACGTGAAGAACAAATTGGCAAACAAATTAATGGAGCGAGTAAATTTTATTTTTATACAGATGATAATAGAAAAATCGAGGGTATTTGTTACGCGTTTGAAAAATTTAATTAGAAAATCAATTATGCCAGAAAATAGAATAAAGATTTCTCCAGTAAAGGGTCGGCCAATGCTTAATTGGGTTGGCAAACGACCGTTGGATTATGTAAAAGGATTTCCTGCTCAACTTATTGAAGTATTTGACCCATCAAAAACAGGCAGAATTATTGAAACTCCTACTTATGATAACCTAAAAGACAACTGGCAGAACCTTTTATTTCATGGTGATAATAAAGATGTTTTAGCAACGCTACTTGAACTCGGATTTAGAGGTAAGATTGACTTAATTTATATCGACCCGCCATTTAAAAGCGGTGCGGATTATGTAAGAAAAGTTGAACTGCGCGGGCTAAAGAATTTAGGCCGCATTGAAGAAGATGATGCATCTATTTTACAGCAAACGATGTATTTTGATATATGGAATAATGATACATACTTACAATTTATGTATGAAAGATTGATGCTATTAAAAGAATTGCTTAGCGAAACAGGCAGCATATATGTTCACTTGGATTGGCATGTAGGGCATTATGTAAAGTTGTTGATGGATGAGGTTTTTGGACATGAGAATTTAGTTAATGAAATTATATGGTGTTATGAAACTGGTGGCATTCCTGAAAAGGGATTCCCTAAAAAACATGCGGTTATCTTTTTTTACACAAAGAATAAAGAAAATTTTAAATTTAATCCAATTAAAATAAAAAAATATTTAAAACATAGAATGATGCGAGATGGCGTCGAAGAATTCTACGACGAATCTCAAGATAAATGGTATAGATTTAAATGGTGTCCAGATTATTGGACAGACATAGATATTCCAAGGCAAGACGCAGCAGAACGACTAGGTTTTCAAACGCAAAAGCCAGAAGCTCTTCTTGAACGTATCATCAAAGCATCATCTAACGAAAATGACATTGTTCTTGATTGTTTTATTGGTTCAGGGACAACTGCTGCGGTTGCACAAAAACTTGGCAGGCGTTGGATTGGATGTGATATAAACAAAGGGGCAATACAACTTACCAGTTCAAGATTACAAAAAATAATCAATGAGCAGGTCGCTAATAATGCAACTCAGTATTCATCTTTTGCAATCTATAAAGTTAATAATTATGATTTGAAGATCTTGCAAACCGAAGCAATTGAACTTGCCGTCCAGCATATCGGCATTCAAAGAACCAGAACTGATAGTTTCTTTGACGGCACTTTTGGCAAAAATCTTGTTAAAATTATTGACTTTAACCATCCGTTAACACTACTTGATTTACAACTAATTCAAGATGAATTAAAGAAAAGACCTGAAGAAGATAGAGATATTACTATTGTTTGTCTTGGTAAAGAATTAGCAGTTGACCCTTGGATAGAAGACTGGAATAGACGACATTCAGTAAATAAAATATCAGTAATTGAGTTAAAAACAGATAAAAAATACGGTAATTTCTTAATCCATAAACCGGCTGAAGCAAAAGTTGATATAACAAGACAAGGCAATAAAGCGATAATTGAAATCAAAGAATTTATATCGCCAACTATTATTGAGCGACTTAATATCGACCAAACTTTGTTTAAGGTAAAAATTCCTGATTTTAGAAGTATGATTGACTGCGTATTGATTGATACGAATTATGATGGCAAAACATTCCATATTGTCTATTCAGATGTGCCAGAAAAAAAGAATGATTTAGTGCAGGGCAAATATGAAATTGACATACCAGAGAAAAAAACCAGAGTTGCTGTCAAAATTGTTGATATGCTTGGTGAAGAAGTAGTTGTTGATAAAGAGATATAATTAAGTAATTTCTACAGGAATTGGCTAGGTAGCGTCACCAACTCCTGCAGACCGGCCATCACCCTAAGAATTAATTCTGAGCGGGTGCAGTTAAGGTGAAGACAGTATTACGAATACGCTCTAAGATGTCTTTATCTAATGAACGAGCATGCCATTTGTTAACTAAGACATCAACCTCTTTGAGTAATTGGACACCAGAATATCTTTTCGCATAACGATATACTTCGCGTCCAAAATTAAGATAATAGGTATTCAGCATTGATGGTGTACCGGCTTCAGCAAGAATTAGTTTTATCTCATTCTCAAGGTTTTCCAGTTCAGGAAAGATATTAGATAATTGCTCGCGCATTTTAGGTTTGTAATTTCCGACTGCGACTGATAGGACATCACCTGAAAGGAAGTTATCCCATTTGTCTAATCTTCTAGAGGCAGGGCGAGTAGACATAATCATCACCTCCTTCACCTACCGTCCTCCGCCACAATCACGAAAGAGGCATATGCCATGTATGTTGACATTTATGCCCTCTCCAATGATACTACCAGTTTTGGATTTTAGGTAGGATTTGAATCCACAGATTGAATGACTTAGCCAGATTATTAATGAACCTGGAAAAATCCTGTTCAATCTGTGGCTATTAATATAAAATCTTTGTTTCATAATAAAATTATGAATGAAAAGAATAAATTTGTGGGATGTGTTATTGTTTCTTTTTAGTAAATTGTAATTTGGGAATGTTTGTTGATTGGCTAAATGTAAATAGTTATGATTTGAGGTCCTCCACAAAAGCAATACGACCCAGATTCTGCTGGGTTTGGATTCTAAACCCTGGCTCAGTGGTCTTATTTTTACCATAAAAATTTAGTTTTATGAATCTTAATCTCATCTGGGTCTCCCTCTGTTTCGGGACCTCAAAAATCTTAATATCTAATAAAACTTTACATCATATAATTAGACTCTCAAAATGTAAAATGGATTCAGAAAAGATTAACATTAAAGTTCTTTGCAATATCAATTTTGCTTCCAATTAATTACCGCAGGATTTATTGATACTAACAATAAGATTATCGCGGATACTTGTCTTTGCTATTAGTATAATTAGATTTTCATTTAATAACACATTTTTGACTCTCAATTGATAACTCTTTGTTTGCAATTAAGACATAAAGCAATGCAGTCTATTAATTTATTAAATAAAATGAAAGCACCAAATATTTATAGTTCTTTTCTATGGTCTACAATAACAATTTTTCTGGTTCATTGCATTTAATAATTGACACATTGGTAATTTTTTAATATAATTTATTATAAAGCGAAATAAAGTGATAGCAAATTATACGACTGATGAATCGTTATGTCGTATGATTTGTTACCATTTTACAAACCGCTTTGATATTTTTTAATTTCGTCTATTCGAGGTGATTAATGTGAATAAGGTATTATATTTAATTTTTGGTGGTTTGTTATTGTTAGCCAATTTTCTTTACGGAGAGACGGATTCTCTGAAAGTTAGAGACGGCAAAAGATTTATTATGATTATCGCACCCCGGGCATTTCGGGATGAGGAGTTTCGAATTCCTTACGAATTTTTAACGAAGTTGGGACATAAAGTAAATGTTGCATCTCGTGATACAACACTTGCAACAGGAATGCTGGGATTAGCCTTAAAACCGCAACTTACAATCAAAGAAATCGACACATTAAATTATGATGGTTTGATATTAGTTGGCGGTACCGGAGCATCAATTTATTGGGATGACCAGAATGTACACCAATTAGTAAGACATTTTGCATCGAAACCTAATAAAATTGCAGCAGCAATTTGTATTGCACCAATAACATTTGCTCGCGCTGGCATATTGAAAGATAAAAAAGCAACAGTCTATCAAGACCGGTTTACGATTAGTGAGTTTAAAAAATATGGAGTAACCTATGTAAAAGCTGATGTGGTCGTCTCAGACAATATTATAACTGCTTCGGGTCCAAATGCTGCAACAAAGTTTGCTCAAGCAATTGCAAAAAGTATAGCGAAAATAAAACCTTAATGGTAGAAAATTCACTTCAGTATTCTATGTGGCGTAGAAAATAAATATTATAATGAGGGCTTTGCTTCAGCGGGTAAAAACTGCATCGGTAGTTGTTGATGATAAAGAAGTTGCGAAAATTAATAGTGGTTTGGTCTGTTTTTTAGGAATTCATAAATTAGATAATGAATTGAAATGTTCCGAATTAGCAAAAAAAATTAGCAATTTGAGAATTTTTGAAGATGAACAAGGTAAAATGAATTTATCCCTAATGCAAATCAAGGGCGAGATTCTGGTAGTATCACAATTTACACTTTATGCGGATTGTTCTTCCGGTAACCGTCCTTCGTTTACTGAAGCTATGTCTTGGGATTCAGCCCGACAATTATACGAACGTTTTATTGCTGAACTACAATATTTGGGGTGTAAAACAAAGAGTGGCATATTTGGTGCAAAGATGAATGTAATATTAAATAATTATGGTCCAGTGACTATTATTCTTGAAGTATAATTTGCTTCAGAAATTAACTTTAGCATGTGATTTTATTAATGTGTTATTGAATATATTTAACAATAATTAGGAAACTTAAACTATGATTAGAAGTATGACTGGAGTTGGCCGGGCAGAAGCGAGTATTCCCCATCGCGGTATAAAAATAACATGGGAGATTCGTTCAAGTAATCATCGGTTTTTAGAATTGAATATGAAGTTACCGCCAATTTTAGATGGTTATGAAAATAAAGTTCGCGAAATTGTTCGACAAAATGTCTTTCGTGGGACATTACAATTATCCGTTACAATCCAAGGGTCTGATAATGGAAAAACATTAAATAGTAATCAACCCCGTTTATTAACCTTAGATACAGATTTATTAAATAATTTAATTAGAATAAGTAAAAAACTAAAAGAAGACTATAATATTTCCGGTGAGCTGAATGTCAATACGGTCATATCGTTTCCCGGTATAGTTGTTCCAGCCAAAACAACTGAAGTTAATAAAAACGAAATGCTCTGGGCTCGGACCAAGAGTGCTTTGGTCAAAGCCCTTACCGCATTAAATAAGATGAAACGAGAAGAAGGTACTTTTTTATATCGAGACTTTATCAAGCGAATCAATAATATCCTGAAATTGTTGAAAGACATTGAAAAACGAACTAAAATAGTCCGGGAAGAAATTAAAGAAAAAATACTTGAAGAACGCACAAGTTCAATACAATCGGATAATAACAAGGACATTGAAAACCAGTTGTTTCCTCTAACTAAAAGTGATATTACGGAAGAACGTATTCGTTTATTAAGTCATACCAAGGCATTTATTCGTGCGATAAAATCTAAACGTATGCAGAGTGTTGGAAGAAAATTGGAATTTATTCTTTCTGAGATGCTTCGTGAGACTGAAACAATGTTAGCCAAAGCAAGAGATACTGCAATCAGTCGAGATGGTATCGCAATTAAAGAAGAAATTGATGCATTAAAAGAACAAGTTCGAAATGTCGAATAATTGGAAATCAAAAATTAAATATAATTATGCGTAAAGTGTTTAATATTAAGCGAAAATCGATTATCTTTGTTTTAGCATCACCTTCAGCCGCAGGAAAAACTACTTTATGTTATGCAGCAAAAGAGCGTGACAAAAATATCTGGTATTCAGTATCAGTTACCACTCGGCCAAAACGACCTAATGAAAGGAATGGTCGAGAATACTATTTTGTTACAGATAGAGAATTTAATCAACTTCTTAAATCCGGTGAGTTGTTAGAACATACTCGAATTTATGACGCCCAATACGGCACACCGAAAGCACCTATACAGAAGAAATTGCAACAAGGAAAAGATGTAATAATGGACTTAGATATTAAAGGCGTTAAAGCTCTAAAACGGTTTTGGCCACATACGGTTAGTATTTATATTTTACCGCCATCAATGGAAGAATTGTGGATGCGTTTAAAAAATAGAGGTAAAATTAATTCAGAACAGCTACACAAAAGATTTGCAGCGGCGCAAAAAGAAATAAAAGTGATACCACAATTTGATTATTTAATAGTTAACAAAAACTTAAAACAAGCAATTGATGACCTTTTAGCAATTATCCGGGCTGAAAGATTAAAAGTGTCAAAACTAATTTTGTGAGTTTTTAAGAAAGGAGTAGTATGAAATATGTTGAAATAGAAGAAATTTGGAAAAAATTCCCTAATAAATATGTGGCAGTTCTTAAGGCAGCAAAGGAATCCCGAAAAATTTTGGAAGCGCAGAGAACATCATCAGTTAAAATTCCTCCCACAGAAGCCGAGAATAATAATCTAACTGCAACAAAAACTTCAACAATACAAGAAACATCGAAACGTCGAGGACGCGCGATTAAAGTTATATCATCAAAAAAAATAAAACCTGAGCTTGAAAACATCGCCCAGATTACCATAACTGATGAAGCAGTAATTGCGGAAAAAGAGGAGACGAATCCTTATATTGCGGGCTTAAAAAGAATTCTTCGGTCGAAAGATTAATAATTTTAAATATCAAAACGAGATTATATGTAAATCAAATTAAAAGATCTTTAAAGATTTAATGAGATAATATGATTACTAAAATCTTGAGAAAATTTCTTTATCCGACGGAAATAAGTTTATTTTCTGATTTTATGGGTGAAAAATCTATGATTCTCTATGATGGAATATAAAAAAACTTATGCAGTATATGAGAGCTCTGCGAAAGTTGTTTTTCACTAACAAATCACTGATTTTTCTCTTGTTTTTCTGTGTCTTCGGTGTTTTCAGTGGCACTTCTTCAGACCTTTTGTATATAATTTATTGAAAAGACAGCAATGAAAGAAAACAAAAATAGTAAACAATCAACCCTAACTTCAGTTGCGGGTCAAATCCAGAAAGCATTACCCCAATCAATAGAAGTTGAGCAGGCGGTATTGGGAGCGATGCTTTTAGACCCAGATGCAGTTGTCAAGGCTTTGGAATTACTTTCCGAAAGTGATTTTTATCTCCAATCCCACCGTCAGATTTTTCGAGCAATAACCAATCTTTTTGAACGAAATACTCAAGTGGATTTACTGACTACAGCAGAAGAATTGTCTAAAATGAAAGAGCTTGATAATGTTGGCGGAAAAGAATATCTTTCAACATTAGTAGATTCAACTTTAACAACAGCCCATATTGAAGAACACTGCAAATTAATCTTAGAAAAATCGATTCAACGAAAATTAATTCAAACTGCAACCCAAATTATCACTGAAAGTTATAACCCGACTCAGCCGGTAGATGACCTTTTAGACCGCGCTGAAAATCTGATTTTCCAGATAAAAGAAAAAGGTATTAGAAAAGGGCTTGTTCCATTAAAAGAAGTTTTTAATCCTGTAATAAAAAAATTCGAGGAGCGTTATACGCAAAGAACGCGGTCAACAATGGGCTTAGAGACCGGGTATACTAAATTAGATGAGATGACCAACGGTTTACAACCAGGTGATTTTATTGTGATTGCCGGTCGACCATCAATGGGAAAGACTGCTTTAGCATTGAATATCGGAACTCATGTTGCAAAAGATTGTAAACAACCAGTCGCAATCTTTTCTTTAGAAATGACAACTGAAACTTTAATTGAACGAATAATTAGTGCAGAATCTAAAATTCCATTCAATATGCTTAGAAAAGGGTTTTTGTTGTCAGATAGTGATTGGAAGAGACTGACGTCGATTGCGACTGATTTAAGACAGTTACCTATATATATTGATGATTCGCCTTCACCCCGAGTATTAGAAATAAAAGCGAAAGCGAGAAGACTTAAAGCTGAATCAGGTTTAGCACTTGTGATTATCGATTATATTCAACTTTGTGAACCAACCGGGCCACCTTCAGGCCAAAGAAACCGACAACAAGAAATTTCTGATATTTCTCGGGCACTAAAAGCATTAGCCAAAGAGTTAAATGTGCCTGTCATTGCTTTATCACAACTTTCTCGTTTACCAGAACGGCGAGAAGATCGACGACCACAATTAGCGGATTTAAGAGAATCAGGTGCAATTGAACAGGATGCTGATGTCGTTTTGTTGTTGTATCGTTCAGAAGTTTACGCTGATGTTTTAAAAAAAGTTCAGCCAGGTGTTGCCGAATTAAATATAGCGAAACAGAGAAATGGTCCAACTGGAACAATCAGGTTAACTTTTCGTAAGGATATTATGAAATTCGAGAATTATGCTGGTGAGGAAGTTGAAGAACCTTTTGTTGAAGAATAATTTATTTAACGCTTTGCTGAGTCTACAAGTGATTTGTCAATCAGCAGTTCGCAAATAGCTTGATGATATTCTATGGTTAAAAAGACAAAAACTGTGTTTGTTTGTCAAAATTGTGGTGCCGAAAGTATAAAATGGCTTGGCCAGTGTCCATCTTGTCAGAATTGGGGAACTTTAGTTGAGGAAACTAGGACAAAAAGCCTAGAAGATAGAATCGCTCCGACATCAAAAAGTCAACCCGTAGTTTTATCTAAAATTACAGCAACGGATAAATTACGTCATACAACCGGAATAAAAGAGTTGGACCAGGTTTTAGGCGGTGGAATTGTGGTTGGTTCTGTAATCCTTATTGGTGGTGAACCTGGTATTGGAAAAACTACACTTACTTTACAAATTGCAAATACTATTTCTCAGCAAACAAAAACAAATAAAGTTCTTTATATAACAGGTGAAGAGTCAGTTGAACAAATAAAACTTCATGCCGAGCGTTTAGGGATTTCTAATGATAATATATATCTTTTGGCAGAAAATGAACTGGAGAATATTTTATTTCACATTCATTCAATTCGACCGGTTCTGGTTGTAATCGATTCTATCCAAACAATTTACAGTTCAAATCTAACCTCTGCTCCTGGCAGTGTTGCTCAGGTTCGGGAATGCACCGCAGAAATTATGCGGGTTATTAAAAAGGAAACCACAGAAACTAACTTAAGAGCTTCCGCAATTATTGTGGGTCATATTACCAAAATTGGTGCAATTGCTGGACCAAAAACCTTAGAACATATTGTTGATGTTGTTCTCTATTTTGAGGGTGATAAGTTTCAACAATACCGAATTCTCCGTGCAACTAAAAACCGTTTTGGTTCAACTCAGGAAATCGGTGTGTTCGAAATGACTGAGCGTGGTTTATCCGGAGTTGAAAGCCCATCACTCTTGTTTTTGTCGTTATCAAGACATAAATTTGAAACCAATCGAACATTGGCTGGCTCGGTTGTAATTCCAACGATTGAAGGTACTAGACCAATTCTTTTAGAAGTCCAGGCACTAACAGCACCAAGTTATTATTCGTTTCCTCAAAGAATCACAACTGGTTTAGATATTCGTCGCTTAGCTATGCTACTTTGTATTTTAGAAAGATATTGTGGTATTAATGTCGGAAATCATGACGTTTTTATAAACACTAGTGGTGGTATTAAAATTTCTGAGCCTGGAGCAGATTTAGGTGTGATTGTTGCGATTGCTTCAACTTATAAAAATAAACCAATCGCGAGCAATCTTGCAATTGTTGGTGAAGTGTCACTATCAGGTGAAATCCGGCCTGTTGTCCAAATGAAAAGCCGTATTAATGAGTGTGCAAAAATGGGATTTACCAAAATTATCGGTCCCACATATAGTATTTCAAAAGATATTACAGATAAAATGAAAATTGAAACAATCGGCGCTAATACTGTGCGCAACGCCTTAGAAGTGCTTGAAATCATTTAGAATAACGGTTATTTTGATGAATCCAGTTGATTTTCTATCGTGGAGAAAAATTATTTACAGTAGTTTTAGTTATTTATCATGTTAATCAAAATGACTGATATCAAGGAGTTTTTATGTTTCTTAAGAAAGAAAAAACATATTTATTTGATAACCACAGCCTTGCTGATGGTAGAATTGTGGGCATTATTAAAAGTGGACTTATTACTGGTAAATTCATACTCATGACAGAACCATTAGCTCTGGGAGCTAAACAGATTAATTTAGATGAAACATACGTCGCCAGAATTAACGAAAATGTTAATCGGATTCAAAATGTCCAAAAGAAAAATACAATTGTAATTAATAAACAAATAAATTTACAGGAATTTATTCAGATAATAAAAAAACATCAACCAGTTGTTATTACGACTACAATTGAACTAAAGAATAATTTAATCACTGCGATATCGAACTTAAAACCGACTGAGATGAAAATAATCGCACTTAATGAATTGTATGAAATATTAAAACCAGATTATTTACCTGGAACGGAGTTAAAAGTGATGGTGACTAAAAAAGGCAAAGAATTAGATGAAGGTATTGGTTATTTGGAGAGCGGAACAAAAGTTGTTATTGCCGGTGGCGCTAAGTCAATTGGCAAAGAAATTGAAGTTGTCGTGCAAGGTTCATTGGAAACGACTGTAGGAAAACTTATTTTTGCTCGACCCAAATATATCGAAGTAAAG
Source organism: Caldifarciminota bacterium (assembly GCA_039801465.1). GTDB lineage: Bacteria > Hydrothermota > Tepidihabitantia > Tepidihabitantales > CAIPLT01 > JAOABV01. The sequence goes on along the minus strand of JBDRUT010000009.1, from coordinate 19,465 downwards.
TAGATATTAGTCACACTAATTGATATTTTCGCAAATGTCTCTATACGGCTTGATCCGTTAAGAAGTAAAATGGTTTCGAATATTAAAAGCAGATATTTATAAAATGTTTACTGTTACATTATAGTGTTGACAGTTTTATTCTCAAATGGTAAAATTTAATTTGTTGATTTTATTAAATAGTGTTGTCAGATTCGAAAAAACCTTTTTTCGCAGTGATGCTAAAAAAGGAAAACAACAAGCGAAATTTTTATATTTAATCCTAATTTCAAAAATAATTGTTGCGTCGCACAAGTAAAACTATGAATAATTACCGACGAGTAAAATTGTTTTTGTAAGGAGGCATGTAATGACAAAAAGTTTCGCCGATGTCGAGGCCGTTCAATCGCTAGCCGACGCCAGAAAAAAAATCGAAGGTGAAATTGAAAAGGTAATTATTGGACAAAAGAAAGTTATCGAAGAAATCTTAATCTGTTTATTGTCGAATGGGCATGGATTAATTATTGGAGTTCCTGGTTTAGCCAAGACTTTAATTATTAATACATTAGCGCAAGTATTAGATTTATCTTTTAATCGTATTCAATTTACACCGGATTTAATGCCGTCTGATATTACGGGCACAGAAATTATTGAGGAAGACCCTGTTAGCGGTAAAAGAAATTTTCGTTTTGTACCTGGACCGATATTTGCTAATATTGTTCTTGCAGATGAAATTAACCGGACACCGCCGAAGACTCAGGCAGCATTATTGCAGGCGATGCAAGAGCGGAAAGTTACGGTTTCTGGTATTACGCATCTGTTGCCATCCCCTTTTTTTGTTTTAGCCACTCAAAATCCAATTGAGCAAGAAGGAACATATCCTTTACCTGAAGCCCAATTAGACCGTTTTATGTTTAGTATTTATATAAATTATCCATCAATTGATGAAGAACAAGAAATTGTAAAAGCAACAACTTCAGCCTATATGCCAGAATTGAATAAAGTTCTTACTGCAAATGAAATCTTAGAATTACAGAAATTGGTGCGTCGAGTTCCTGTTGCTGATGATGTGATTAAATATGCGGTAGAGTTAGTTGCTTTAACTCGACCTTCAAACGATGGTAAGGTGAAATTTATTAATGATTGGGTGAGTTGGGGAGCAGGACCGCGTGCCTCACAATATTTAATACTTGGCGCCAAAGCCCGGGCAATTTTAGACGGTCGATATACACCGGACATTGAAGATGTTAAATCAGTTGCCCAAGCAGTTTTACGCCATCGAATTGTTACTAATTTTAATGCCGAAGCCGAAGGAATCAAAGCTGATGAGATTGTTCGGAGATTAATTTTAGTAAAAAACTGAATGAAAAATCAAATTGGATATTTATGAAAAGTCAATTAATTTTTAATGTTCTAAAGATAAAAACCGAAAAAATAAAATATAACCTTACTGTAACTGCTGAAGAATTAGAAATAACCAATTTAGATTTAGTTGGTCCAGTCCAGTTAACATTTGAGTTATATCGCAATGCTAATGCTATTATTTTATCCGGAGTTATAGATTTCACAATAAGACTTGTCTGTTCAAACTGCCTTAAAATCTTTGAGCAAAAATTCTCGGAACATGTATATCAAGAATATATTAAGGGTAAAGAACCAATAAAAAATTATTTTCAGCAATTAGAAGACATTGATTTTGACCGTGAATATTACGACTCGGATTTTATAAACCTTACCGGGATTATGCGAGACACTATTGAATTGGCAATTCCTTTAGCCCCGTGGTGTAGTCCGGACTGTAAGGGAATTGAAGAACACACTGAATGAATTCCGAGAATATTTTAGTTTTGCAGAAAAACTTTAAATAAAATGAATCACAGATTAATTTTATATATTACGATTTGTCTAACATCTCTTTGTTTTCCATTAAATGCAACAGAAAGTGGTTTTTTATCAGTATATTCTGAACCCAGTGGCTTGAGAATCTATTTAGATGGTGATTTTATTGGCACAACTCCAATTCTAAATTATGCATATAAGCCCGGAGAGTACAGCATCAGTATCTTTTCTTCTGATACGATTGAGCAAAAGTATTGGCGCATTACGACCGGTAGTTTAAGTACTCGAATTTCAGCCTTATGGGATTTAAGCAAAGTAGGAGCGGGAACGCAGCGAGTGAAAATTATCGCAAATCAAAATAGCGAAGTTTTCTTCTCGCTCGCGAAAATAAATCGCGCACCAACCAAAATGAAATTAGCAACTTCTTGTTGCTTAGGAACCAGTTTTTCAGTTGCATTTTTAATTGGTTATTTTGTTGCTCATATAGTAGCAGGAAATTGAAATTGCATTTTCAAAATCTCTATCTCAGATATTTTTTAATAATTATTGGACTATTTTCGTTTATTATTGCCGGAAATGACAAAACAAAGGAAAAAGAAGCAATGTTTTATAAAAAGTTAGATAACAAACGCGTCTTGTGCGAACTATGTCCCCGTCACTGTGTAATCCTGCCCGGTAAACGAGGATTTTGCCGAAACCGGGAAAATCGGGATGGAACTCTATATTCAGTAGTTTATAATCGTCCTTGTAGTATTGGAATCGAACCGATTGAGAAAGCACCATTCTACCATTTTTTACCTGGTGAAATGCGTTTAACCTTAGCCACTGCTAGTTGTAATCAGCGGTGTAAATATTGTCAGAATTGGCAACTATCACAATCATCAGTTGAAGAATTAGATAACTATTATATGACGCCGGAAGATGTTGTGCGCATTGCTCAGGAAAAAAATTTAAAAATAATTTGCTTTACTTATACGGAGCCAGTGGTATTTTATGAATATATGTATGATATCGCAAAATTAGCCAAAAAATCCGGCATAAAAGCTATCGTTGTTTCTGGAGGATATATAAATCAGGAACCATTAAAACAATTATGTAAAGTAGTCGATGCGATAAAGATTGACCTAAAAGGGTTTACCGAAAAGTTTTATGAAGATGTTTGTCAAACTACTTTGCAACCAGTTTTAGAAGCATGTAAAACGATTAAGCAAGAAGGTATTCATTTAGAAATCGTTAATTTAGTTGTGCCAACTCTAAATGACGATACTAGTAAAATAAAAGAGATGTGTTTGTGGATAAAAGAAAATTTAGGAACAGATGTACCGGTTCATTTTACTCGTTTCTTTCCTCAATATAAGTTACAAAATCTTCCGCCGACACCAATCAAGACTTTAGAGCATGCAGTCGAAATTGCCCAAAGAACAGGATTGAACTATGTTTATATTGGCAATGTTCCTGGGCATAAATACGATAACACTTATTGCCCGAACTGTCATAAATTGTTAATAAAAAGGCAAGGTTATTCTGTGATTGAAAATAATATTGTTGATAATAAATGTAAATTTTGTGGCACTAAGATTTATGGAGTATTTAAATAATTAACGAGAGTGAAGAGTATAGTTTACTATATTCCGATTAACAGGATAAATCCGATTAATATAAAACAAGTATTAATTGACACAGGATTTATTTCCCAGGTTAAAACATCGAAGAATATTGGTATTAAGGTTCATTTTGGCGAAGCAGGTAATAATAATTATTTGTCACCGAAATATGTAAAAATATTTGTCGATTTAATAAAGGAGTTTGGAAAAAATCCAACACTAATTGAGACAACTACGCTTTATCGTGGTCGGCGCCAAAATCGTGAGTCTCATATCAAACTTGCCTACGAACATGGTTTTACTGAAACTAATGTTGGTGCGCCGATTACAATTTTAGATGGCGAAAGGGGAGAGGCATTTGATGAAATTGCGGTTAATTTAGGTTATATTCAAAGCGCAAAGATTGCCCAAGGACTGAGAGATTTTGACACTATAATCAATTTGGCGCATTTCAAAGGACATTTTGTTGTTGGATTTGGTGGTGTAATAAAGAATATTGCAATGGGACTTTCAGCTAAAGGCGGAAAATTAGAAATGCATTCGCAAACAAAACCATTTATCACAACGGATAAGTGTAATAAATGTGAAACTTGTATTTCAGTATGTCCAACAGATGCAATTACAATATCAGAAGACGGCGCTAAAATTAATTCGTTTTGTGTCGGGTGTGCCAGTTGTGTTGAGATATGTCCGGAAAATGCGATCAAAATTAATTGGAATGAAAGTTCAGAGTTGACTCAGAAAAAAATGGCAGAATACGCCTGGGCAATTCTCAAAAATAGAACGTGTTTGCATTGTAATTTTGCCATAAAAATTACCCCTAATTGCGATTGTATGGACCGAACCGAGAATCCAATTATGTCAGACCTTGGTCTTTTTATTTCCTTAGATCCAGTGGCATGCGATCAGGCGGTTTGGGATCTGACAAAAACTGAAATAAATAGACTTTATCCGGAAATAAATCCAGAAATTTTATTGGCATATTGTGAACAATTAGGATTAGGTCAAAGGCGATATGAAATCAGTGAGATTGAGAAATGAAAGATAGTTCAAACAATTTCGAAAACCCAACAGCTCAACAAAAGCCAATACAAATTAAAGAAATGGACTATCAAATTCAAACCGAGATATTTTCCGGGCCGATTGAATTACTCTTATATTTAATCAGACGAGATGAAATTAATATTTTTGATATTCCCATTGCTAAAATTACCGATGATTATCTTAATTATATTCGGCAAACTGAAAAATTGAATTTGGAGGTTAGTTCGGATTTTCTGTTAATGGCGGTTGTTTTAATAAGACTTAAGGTGCAGCAAATGTTACCAAGAGTTCAAGAACCAGAAGAAATACCAGAACCCATCAGTCTGGAAACTGTGTTGGCGGAATTTCAGAAATATGCCGGTATTGCGAGTTTGCTAAGTTCTTTGGAATCAAAACGATTAGAAACTTTTCCCCGAAAAGGAATGACTTTGGAAGTGTTACCAGAATCGAGCGGAGATATTTATCTTCTGATTTCTGCGTTCCAAAGTGTATTATCTAAAATTAAACCCAAACCAACTTTAGAAATCCAATCAATTGAAATTCGCCTGGAAGACAAAATTACGGAACTTCGTCAAATTTTTACACATAAGCAGAAATTATTTTTCTCGGAGATTGCACTCAAAGCACAAACAATTAGTGAAATTGTAATTTTGTTTATCGCCATTTTAGAATTAGTTAGATTGGGGGAACTTAGAGTAAGACAAAGTGCGGAGTTTGCGGAGATTGAATTAGAACGCAGAATACCTCTTGACATTTCCAACTAACTATTATATAATTATAAAAATAATAACCGGATAACTTCTTGTTCTTAGATAAGTTGGTATATATTTAGGAGAGGTGTCCGAGTGGCCTAAGGAGCACGATTGGAAATCGTGTGTGCCGTTAAAAGCGGCACCGCGGGTTCAAATCCCGCCCTCTCCGGTTAATTGGTAAACAAAAATTGGTTTATCGTAATAATTCTAAGAATGGATAAATTAGTAATTAAAGGTGGAAAGAAACTACAAGGCAGGGTAAAAATTTCAGGTGCCAAAAATGCAACGCTTCCGATATTAGCTGCTTGTCTTTTGACTGATAAGCCTTGTGTAATAAAAGGGGTACCGTTAGTGCAAGATATTAAAACAATGATGGAACTACTTAAATCGTTAGGTGCGGAAGTTAAAATTGAAGATAATACTATTACAATATGGGCAAAGGGCAAGTTAAAGCCAGAAGCGCCATATGAAATTGTCAGTAAGATGCGTGCTTCGTATTATATCTTAGGTCCTTTGTTAACCCGATTGGGTGAAGCACGAGTATATCTACCTGGAGGCTGTGCAATCGGACCGAGACCAATTGATTTACATATCAAAGGGATGCAGAGTTTGGGAGCAAATATAAAAATCGAGCACGGTTATATCGATGCTTGTTGCTCAAAATTGGTTGGCACTGAAATATTTTTGGAAGGGAATATGGGACCAAGTGTGGGTGCAACTGCTAATGTAATGATGGCCGCAACCTTAGCTAAAGGCGAAACAACAATTATTGGCGCGGCATTAGAACCGGAGATAATTGATTTAGCCAATTTTCTAAACTCGTTGGGTGCTAAAATTGAAGGTGCGGGAACATCTCAAATTAAAATTCAGGGTGTAGATGAGCTAAAAGGCGGTGAATGGATACCAATACCAGACCGAATTGAAGCCGGTACTTTTGCCTGTGCTGCAGCAATTACTTATGGAACCATTGAAATTGAAAATTGCTATCCAAAACATCTTGATGCTGTATTATTTACACTTAGAAATATTGGCTGTGAGATTAACTTTGATTCAAATCTTTATACCAATTATCATAAGCCGAAGACAATCTTCATAAAATCTCCTAATTTACTAAAACCAATTAATATTGACACCGCACCTTATCCAGGATTTCCAACTGATTTACAAGCTCAATTTATGGCGGTTTTAACAATTGCTGATGGCATAAGCATCATAACAGAAAATATTTTCCAATCCCGATTTTTACACGCCTTAGAATTAAACCGGATGGGTGCTGATATTGAAATAAAAAATAATACTGCAATTATTAAAGGAGTCAAAAAACTTACCGGTGCTCAGGTAATGGCATCGGACCTAAGAGCATCTGCGGCTTTAGTTTTGGCAGGATTATGTGCTGAAGGTGAAACTGAAGTTGCTCGAATTTATCATCTTGACCGAGGTTATGAAGACTTAGAAAATAAACTCAAAAATTTAGGTGCATCGGTGCAAAGAGTTAAAGCATAACAAAATGATTGATTTTATCTTTATGCAAAGACGAATTAATTACAAGATATTGGTGAAATTAACAAGAATGCTAAAGATTAATAAAGGGGGTTTTTATGAATAACAATCCGAAGAGTAAAATCGTCCGTAGTAAGATACCTAAGAATTTAAAAAAGCGTTATGACTTAATAATTGATTTAGTAAAAAATCAAAAATATACAGCAATCGAGGTAGCACGAAGATTAGGTTTAAGTCGCCAAAGAATTGGTCAAATATTACATAAATTAGGAATTGCGACACCGCGTATGAAAAAGGTTAAGTTTGGTAATCCGCTTCATCGCTACTGTTCAATTTGTGGTGGCGAAAAATCGACCTATGCGTACATTTGTCGGAAATGTTATGATAAAAAAATTGCCAATTTTCCCAAAAAAGTATTTTATTGCCCAATTTGCGGTAAACCCAAATCTTCCAAAACCGGACATCGGTGTTGGCAATGCTTTATAAAATCGGTGCCGCGTGTAACTTTAACCTGTGAGACCTGCGGAAAAAAATTTAAGATTTTACAATCAATAGTAAATATTAGAAAACGAATGGGTAGACCAAGGAGATTTTGTTCCCGTAAATGTTTTATGGAATGGTGGAAAAGTCCGAATAAAAAACTAGCTTCGGGTGAAAAAGAATGAAGACAATTCCGGTTTTTGTCGGCTCAGTTCAGATTGGAGGCGGTGCACCAATTAGAATTCAATCAATGATTAAATCTAAAACCGAAGATTACAATGCGGTTATTCGAGAAATTAAAAAATTAGAACATGCCGGCTGCGAAATTATCCGTATTGCAATTCCAAATATAATTGCGGTTAATAATATTCCTAAGATAAAAGTACAAATAAAAATTCCGCTGGTAGCAGATATCCATTTTGATTATCGTCTAGCATTAGCAAGTATAAAGGCCGGAGCAGATAAGATCAGAATAAATCCTGGTAATATTGGGACAAAATATAAAATTAGAGAAATAATTAAATCAGCAAAAGATAAAAATATTCCGATTAGAATTGGTGTAAATGCTGGCTCAATTGCTAAACCAGTTTTATCGAAATATAAAAATCGCGGAAGCGATGCGATCTTAGAAAGTATTAAACAAAGTCTTGAGGTTTTTGAAAAAGAGAATTTTACCAACATTGTACTTTCAGCTAAAACTACTAATACTTTAGAAACAATAGAAGTGTACGAGAGACTTGCAGATAAATATCCTTATCCTTTACATATCGGAGTAACCGAAGCTGGTTTACCATTTGAAGGTGCAGTGCGGTCTGCATCCGCACTGTCTGTGCTTTTGAATAAAGGAATTGGCGATACGATTAGGATTTCGTTAACCGGTCCGTCAATTTTAGAAGTTGAAACTGCCAAAGAGATTCTAACAAGTTTAGGTAAAAGAGATTTTGGTCCACTTTTAATTAGCTGTCCAACTTGTGGACGATGTGAAGTAGATTTAGAAAAAATTGCCCAAGAAGTTAAAAAATATCTAAAAGAAGTAACAAAACCAATAAAAGTTGCTGTAATGGGTTGTGTGGTAAATGGTCCAGGAGAAGCCAGTTCAGCTGACTTTGGCATTGCTTGCGGGAAAAAATCTGGCGTAATTTTCAAAAATGGCAAAATTGTAAAAAAGGTTAAAGAAGAGAATTTAGTATCAGAACTTATTAAAACAATAAAAGATTCAGAAATTATTACATAAATTAAAACATCTACGCATTCTGCTTGCTCCAAGATATTATCAATACCTATGGGAAATCAGATAATCTAAAAATAATTTTGAGGCTTTATTTTTTATTCATATAATATTTTTGTATATTAATTATCAATGTTTGTAAATATTTTATAAATTAAACATATCGGATGAAAGGGCTTGCTCGGTTATCTAATAGGCGAGCCGGTCGGGAAGCCAGGGGGCAAGCCGAGGGGCAAACCGGTCGGCAGCCCATCGGCTTGCCCAGACTACCACTAAGTTGTTGGATTTTCCAATAGTGTTCTCAGTTGCCGACTGATTTAACCACTTGGTTACCAATGGGATAATAGATAGTATTACTGATTGATTCGCTGATTATATCGGAGGAGGTATCCGAAAATATTTAAGTTCTTTTGGCTGGTTAGGGTTAAATTTTATAGAATGGTTGGAATTCTGGCTTGAACTGTTAAAGATAAATTTGAAGCTCCAAATCGGATGTACCGTTCAATACCGCATGCAGCAATCATTGCACCATTATCAGAGCACATAACCGGTTGCGGAAAATAAAACTTTATACCATAGATTTTGCCATATTCTGAAAGTCGGCTTCGGATTCTTTTATTGATAGCAACGCCACCTGAGACTCCGACCTGATTAATCTTATAGTCATTAGTTACCTTTTTAATTTTTTCCCATAAGAAATCGATAACAGTTTCTTGAAAACTACAAGCAACATCTTCGGCACGATAATCCTTTGTATCTTTAAGGTAATATAATACGGCAGTTTTAAGCCCGGAGAAACTAAAATTATATCCTGGGACATGAGGTATGGGAAATTTTATCGTCCGAGAACCATTATAAGCCAGTTTCTCAATAAATGCACCACCAGGATAAGGTAAATTTAACATTCGAGCAACTTTATCATAGGCCTCACCGCAAGCATCATCTTGAGTTGAACCTAAAGTTTTATATTGGCAATAATCTTTAACTAATATTAATTCTGTGTGGCCACCGGAAATTATCAGACTAATAAACGGTGGTTTAAGTTCAGGACAAGACAGGAATAATGAGAAGATGTGTCCTTCTAAATGGTTAATGCCAACAAACGGAATTTTGAGATTTATTGACAAGGCTTTTGCAAATGACAATCCCACTAAGAGTGCACCAACTAATCCTGGTCCATATGTGACCGCAATGCCATCTAAATCATTGAAGGTTTTCTTAGCGACAGCAAGGGCCGTTTTTGTTATTGGAGAGAGTAATTGAATATGTGCGCGTGAAGCCAATTCCGGAATAACACCACCAAGTTGCGAATGGATGTATTGAGAAGATACAATATTAGAGAGGATATCTTGCATTGAAAATGGTTCACCTGGTTTATGAGTGACAACACTAACACCTGTTTCATCACAGGATGTTTCAATTCCTAAGAAAACCATAATTAATTGATTGTCTTACAACATTGCAACATACTTAAAAGTTAGTAAATTTTGATGTCAAATAGTTGTGGTTCACATCGCACCAGAAAGATACCTTTAGGCAAGGTTATCTCCGCAGGCTCCTTATATTCACCGGTTGTGAATTTTGATAAATTGATTTGGACTTTAATATCATTAATTCGTAATTTTTGAACCCAGCTTTTCGGACCACGGACTGCAATTTGTGCAGATTTAGGTTCCAATTTCACTTTATACTGGCTTGAAAGTATGATATTTATCGGCACATCAACAAATAGTCGAGAATCTTCAGTTTCTAATGAGGCTCGGACATTTACTGAATCGGGAATAACTTTAAAATATTCACCTTGTGGTGGAATAATCATCAATTTACGGGTAATTTCCGATGGACTAAAATTATCGACAAAAAGGGACTCTGTAACAACTTGTCGAATAAACTGGACATCTTCTTCCGGACCATAAAGAATTGTAGTATCTAAAACAATAATCTCAGTAATATAAAAGCCCTTTTGAGGGTCAAGCCGGTATGGAACAACTACTTTGACCGGTTTACTTTCAAGTTTATCAATTAATAGTTCAACATATTCTGGTATCGTTGATTTAAGAAGAACTGGGGTAGCGATAGTTAAATCATCCGGAGCCAGCTTTATGCGATTTAAACCCGGTCGAGTCATTGATAAATCGAGTTGATATATCGGTCTATGTATAAGAAATCTTAAGAAATCACTGCCTTTGCCAGATAGCTGGACTTTTACATTAGGAGTGCTGATTTGTTTAATGACTAAATGATGCGGCAAATTAACAAATTTAATTGGTAAACTGATACTTACTGTTTGCGGTCGCATTAAGTTTGCTAGAACCCAAATTGTTAGTGCTAAAATAAATGCGAAAATTATAAAGGGTATATTATTCAAGAATACTCTAATTCGTCGTCTATTCAAGGTATTTTTATTATCTGTATTTAATGAATTTTGTCAAGGTATTGATGTGAAACACTCTCTAATTAGTTACAGCGATAAGAAAGATGATTACCACAATTAAAAATTTATGGTTTTACCGCTGGTAATACTAAAATATCTTTATTATTAATTTGTCAGAACTCTTGTTCTTAATGTATCCAGGAGTTACCATACAAGGTTTATGAGATTTAATTATAATTCGTATATCAATGAATTTTTAATTAACAGAAAAAAAGAAAGAATTTTGAAAAAATGCCCGAAAATATTCAGAAGCAAAAAAAATAATCAATTTATTAATATGATTTAGATCCTATAGGTAATTTATAATATTGATTTTCCCCAAGTTTCGAAACATTACAGTTGACTAAATATTGATAGTATCTTATAATTTAAGCATATGGTTACACTTAATGTTGTTAAAAATGATAGCGAAGTCAATGCCTATATTATTCAAGCGGACCGACATTTAGAAACAATCGGTTATACAGAGCATGGTACACGCCACGCGCGTTTAGTTGCTAAGAATGCGAAAACGATTCTTTTAGAGTTAGGATATAATGAACGAATGTGTGAAATGGCAGCGATTGCCGGATACCTACATGATATTGGTAATGTTGTTAGTCGTGAACGACACGAGCAAGTTGGTGCGCTTATTGCTAAAGATATTCTTAATCGGCTGGGAATGCCCCATGATGAAATTGCGGAAATCATTTCAGCTTTAGGTAATCATCATGAAGAGAACGGTAATCCAATTTCTGAAATTTCTGCGGCATTAATCCTTGCAGACAAATCAGATGTCCACCGGAGTCGGGTGCGAAATCCGGAATTTATTAAATTTGATATCCACGACCGAGTCAATTTTGCAGTTAAAAAATCGGTCTTGAGTGTCAATCGTCCAGAACGCAAAATTACTTTTGACTTAGTGATTGATACCTCAATTGCGCCGGTGATGGATTATTTTGAAATTTTCTTGTCGAGAATGATTATTTCGCGTCGTGCCGCGGATTTTCTGAAATGTAAATTTGAGTTAATAATAAATAATAGTCGACTTATCTGATGGCAAAGACTGATTTTGATACACCCAATAAGGTTCAAGAAAATGAGTCAACCGCAAAATCGTCTTCATCGACTCCAAATTTTTGGAAACAAATTGATGTTTTCGGAGTTAGTGAGTTAATTACTTTTCTTAGGAATCCGACAAAGGTCTTTTTTATTAATCTATTAGCAGGAATTGGTCGTGGTTTGGGATTTGCCTTAGGAATGACAATATTAGCAGCGTTAATTATTCTTGTTTTGCGACGCGCAGTAAATGCGCCTGTAATCGGTGCTTATATTGCTAAGATTTTAGAGGTAATAGACTTTCAAAGACAAATGTATCGTTAATATTTTTGATTTGGATTAACATAGAAAATTAATATAAAAATTTATGATTACGCCACAGGTTTTATTAAAGGTCGCACAGCTGGCAAAATTAGGGTTAGTTCCGGATGAATTAGTTAATTTATCCCAAGATATTGAAAAAATTATTCAATATTTTAATCAAATTAAAAATCTTAATTTAGATAAAGTAGTGCCAATGACTCATGCGGTTGAGATGACTTTAAGACTTAGGGATGATAACCCCAAGTTAACTCCTGAAGTTTGTAAATATTTACCGTATATGAAAGCAAACTATTTTTCTGTGCCAATAATATTATAATGAATAAAGATAGCTCAAAATTGAAAAACAGAGAGGAGATAACCCAACTAACAATCAAAGAAATTAATCAGAAGATAAAAGCAAAAGAAATCAGTATTTTTGAGGTTGTTTCTGAAGTTACCAATCGGATTAAAGCCGAAGACCAGAAAATTAACGGTTATATTTCACTATATTTTGAAGAAGCACTTGCCCAAGCAAAACGATTAGATGAGACTATTTCTAACTATGATAATATCAATCCACTTTATGGTATTCCTATTGCGATAAAAGACAACATCTGTGTTAAAGATAAACTTGCTACATGTGGCTCAAAGATCCTGAGTAATTTTATTAGTCCATATGATGCAACTGTAGTGGAAAAATTAAAACAGGCTAATAGCATAATTATCGGTAAAACTAATATGGATGAGTTTGCGATGGGTTCATCTAATGAAACTTCATATTATGGTCCAGTGGCAAATCCAAAAAACACAGATTATGTGCCTGGTGGTTCAAGCGGTGGTTCAGCTGCAGTTGTTGCTTATGGTGGTGCTTTTGGTGCTTTAGGAACTGATACGGGCGGTTCAGTTCGTTTGCCGGCATCTTTTTGTGGTGTAGTCGGACTTAAACCAACTTATGGCAGAGTTTCGCGATACGGGCTAATTGCATTTGCTTCGTCATTAGATTGTATCGGTACACTGGCGCGCTCAGTCGAAGACACAGCAATGCTTTTTGAAACAATCGCCGGTTTTGATGAAATGGATGCAACTTCAGTTAATTTTCCAGTCAAGAAGTTTGAATTTGACTATTCACTGTTCAAATCGTATACTTTAGGAATTCCTCGAGAATATTTTACTGAAGGATTAGATTTTAGAATTGCTAAAATTATTGATGAAAAAATTAAGGAACTGAGTAAAGAATGTCGAGCGGTTAAAGAAATTTCTTTACCCAACACACAATATTCAACCGCAACTTATTATTTAATATGCACAGCAGAAGCATCTTCTAATTTAGCGCGTTACGATGGTGTAAAATATGGTTTACGCATTAGTGCACGGACACTAAGCGAACTTTATGAATTGACTCGGGAAGACGGATTTGGTCAAGAGGTAAAACGCAGAATTCTTATTGGCACTTATGGTTTATCCAAAGGGTATTATGATGAATACTATGGAACTGCTCAAAAAGTTAGAAATTTAATTAAACAGGATTTTGATGAAGCATTTAAGAATTGTAATTTAATTCTAACTCCAACCGCACCCAATTTGCCCTTTAAGTTAGGCGAAAAAATATCTGATCCGCTAGCAATGTATTTATCCGATGTTTATACTAACTCAATAAATCTTGCCGGACTGCCGGCAATTTCAGTTCCTGTCGGAGAAATTGATAACTTGCCGGTTGGACTGCAAATTATCGGACCAGCATTTGAAGAAACACATCTCCTTAATTGTGCAAAAATGGTCGAATCTCTATGTAAATAAGTTAATAAGTTATTTACAAAAATGAATGATAAATATGAAGTGATCATTGGGCTTGAAGTTCATGTGCAGTTGAAGACCAAATCGAAATGTTTTTGCTCTTGCCCGGTTGAATTTGGCGGTTTGCCTAATACTAATGTTTGCCCAGTTTGTTTAGGTTTACCAGGAACTCTGCCAGTCTTAAATCGTAAAGCAGTCGAATTAGCAATAAAAGCCGGCTTAGCACTTAATTGCCAAATTATTCAAAAGAGTAGTTTTGCTCGCAAACACTATTTTTATCCGGATTTACCTAAAGGTTATCAAATCACTCAATATAAAGAACCTTTAGCGGTAAATGGATATATCGAGATTGAAGATTCAAAAATTCGAGTTCGCCGTCTACATCTTGAAGAAGATTCAGGCAAATCAATGCATTGTGGAACAGAAACTTTAGTTGATTTTAACCGATGTGGTGTCCCTTTGATTGAAGTCGTAACCGAACCGGATATTAAGAGCCCTGAGCAAACTGTGCAAGTGCTTCAAGTGCTAAGACAAATTTTGCGATATCTTGATGTTTCCGATTGTGATATGGAGAAAGGTCATTTTCGCTGTGAGCCGAATATATCATTAAGAAAAGTGGGAGAGAAAAAACTTGGAGTTCGAACAGAATTGAAAAATCTAAACTCTTTACGTAGCGTGCGCGAAGGACTGCAATTTGAAATCGAACGTCAGAAAAAGATTTTAGATAATAATGAAGAAGTTATTCAGGAAACTTTATTTTGGGATGAACAAACTAAGACCGCGGGCTCAATGCGCGGCAAAGAAGAGAGCGAAGACTATCGCTATTTTCCCGAACCGGACTTACCGGTCCTAGTCATTAGCCAATCGGAAATTGAGAGAATTAAAAAATCATTACCCTTAATGCCTTGGCAGAGAAAGGCGATTTTAATTTCCAATTATGGTTTATCTGAGAATACTGCAGAGATAATTGTTGAAACTAAAGAGTTTGTAGATTATTTTGAAGAAACTTTGAAAGAAATTAACGACCCACACCTAGTAGCAAATTGGTTAGTTACAGAAGTACGCGGAATCCTTAATGAAAAAGGGATATTAATTCAAGATTTTTCAATTTCGCCCTCAAAATTGGCAGAATTGCTTAGGTTACTTAAAACTGAAAAAATCTCTAATAAAGTCGCTAAAGATATTTTCAATGAAATGTTAATAACAGATAAAACTGCAACAGAAATCCTTAATTTAAAAGATTTGACATTAGTAGACGATGAAGATTTACTTTTTAATACAGTTAAAGAAGTTTTACAAGAAAATCCTGAAGTCGTGGCAAAATATAAGGCAGGTAAAACAACAGTTATTAGCTATTTAATCGGACAGGTTCAGAAAAAGACTAAAGGAAAACTTAAGCCACAAAAGATTCAAGAAGCTATAATAAAGCAACTGGAATGAAATGTATTTTGTGCGATTCTCAATTTTTATTGTCTGAATTAGTTTTACAATTAAATAGAGGATGTAAATAAAGCATTTATTTTTTATGATATTAGAAATTCACAATATGGCTGACTAATTAATGAAATGCTTGGTAAAGTGTAAGAAGGAGTAAGAGACGATTTAATTTATGAAAAAATTGATTTGCTTTTTTATTGTATCATAAACAAATATATATATAAAAATATACCTAATTTAAGAGGCAAAATAATAGACGAGTTTATAAATATAATTTTCGATACTGTTGACAATAGCAGGAATGGTATTATTACTGCTGCCGTACAACTTCCCTGTATTTAAAGTTATTACATTCTATTTATTAGTCATATATTCCAATCCACAACTTCGACATCACATTTATATAACAAACTGTATTTTATTATACAAAATATAGTATCTACAGATAATAATTTCAATATCTAAGCGCGTATACACTAAGCATTACTAATCATACTGGATTTTTATTCAGCATAGAAAATTGTTTAATTTTGAGAATATTTTTGAGTCGCTCAAATATTACTCGGTCTTACGAAGACAATAATAATGATATATAAAATTGTTTAATTTTGAATATATTTTTGAGTCCATATTGGTTTAGTTTTTTGGGCTAAATTAGTATTATAGGCAATCATTTGGTTAAGATAAGTTTCTGATTCGATAGTGCTATCATTGCCGTCAGCAATCGGGGGGTGAGACTTTTGAATTATTTGGCGAGCAGTAGCATGATGGTCGCGGAATGGACAGGGTCTGAGCCAATCAGTTTCTTTATTTAACTTTTTATTGTAACCATATTCTTTTTGCCATTGTTGGATTGCTTGAAATAGAGGTGTTTTAAGCACATCAGCAAGACTACCACCTTTTTGATAGATTTCATTAATGTTAGCCGCAATATATGGGAAAAACACACAAGGCATAATATTTCCATTCCAGTCGATGTAAAAATAACCACCTCGACGGCCAGCAGCAATGCATCCCTGAGAAACCGTGCCGTGATTCCAAAAATCAGCAATCATAATCTTTTTATTTTTAATTAGTTCCCAACTTCGCTGCCACATCCAAATTCTTTGTTCAGCTGTCGGCATATATTGAGGATTAGGATTGCGACCAATGGGTAAATAGTGAAAAATCCAGGCGTATAATGCACCTTGTTGATTAAAAAAGAAATCGATAAAATCGTCACTTAGGATTTCATATACATTATCACTAGTTGCTGTAATAGAAATTCCGAAAGGAACGCCTGCTGAACGCAAATTTTCCATTGCTAAAAGAATCTGGTCAAAAACACCCTTACCTCTTCTTCGTTCGGTCTTTTCTCTCATACCTTCAACAGAAATTGCCGGTGTAATGTTTCCCAGTTCGGCTAATTTATTGGCTAATTTTTGGTCAATTAATGTGCCATTAGTATAAACCAAGAAAAAGACATCTTGATTTTTTTGGGCTAAATCCAGAATCGTTTTGCCGTGGTTTTGATAAATGAACGGTTCACCACCAGAAATAACACAGAATTTCATATCCCATAATTCTTTTGCTTCATCAATAATTCGAGATAATATTTGATAGTCTAAAGATTTCAGAGTTGGAGTTGAATTGGCGTAACAATCAGGACATTTTAAATTACATTTCTGTGTTGGACTAATTACCAAAAAACCTGGGGGTAAATCGGTTTTTATATACATTCGATTAGAAATGAGTATTTGATTTAATAAATTTACTGTTTTCGGTGAGATATTTATCCGAAACATTGAAAATAACAGAGCCTGTAACATATAATAAGTATCTTCCCGAATGCGTTTCGGATAGATTGGAGAAGAAATAAGCGCAAATCGTTTTATTAAAGGTTCTATGAGTAATAGCAAAGAAGCGCCGAATCTACGTTTAGCAATCGTCCAGAATAAAGCATTAGTCATCAGTCTTGATAGAAAAGACGGTCTAGTTAATTTTTTCTGACGATTCATTTTAGCCTCTTTTGTTAAATGATTACTAATATTCTTTTCATTTTTTAAATAATTAACTATTAGCAATTATTGTTTCGGGTGGTACTAATAGAACTGCAAAGCGAAAATCTATTTCGGTTTTAAATCCATTTTTTATGAGTATTTGTTCTTGTTTTTGCAAAGCGGGCTGTATCAGTTTGAGAAGAGTATCAGCCAAACTGCCAACATCTCGTATATTCATACAATAAACTAATACTGCTTCACGACTACCAAGCGATTGAAGTTTTACAGATGACTTAATCAAATACTCGGATGCAGGTGAAAGGTCAGTGGCTACTAAAATTTTCTTAAACATAATAAACTCCTTTTATATTTATTTTTTTGCTATAAGAAAACCAGAATTGGGTTCTTAGGCAAATTTTTACCAGCAAAAGCATAACTGGTACTTCAATAAGAACGCCAACAACAGTGGCTAATGCAGCACCCGATGACAAACCAAAGAGCATTGTCGCAGTTGCAATCGCTACTTCAAAATGATTTGATGCGCCAATCATTGCTGAAGGCGCCGCATCCGCATAATTTAATTTTAACAATATAGCAAGTCCGTAGCCGAGCCAGAAGATAAGATTGGTTTGAATAAAAAGAGGAATCGCAATCCAAAGAATAGTTAAAGGGTTAGAAAGAATTACATCGCCTTTGAATGAAAATAGTAAAATTAATGTGATAAGCAAGGCAATAATAGTAATCGGGGTAAGAAAATGAAGAAAACGGGTTGTAAACCAAACTGGTCCTTTCAAAGCAATCAGCCATTTACGAGAAAAATATCCGGCGATAAGTGGTAATGCGACATATATTGCAATGGAAAGAACTAATGCTTGCCAAGGAACTGGTAATCGCCCAACGCCAAGCAAAAAACCACCTAACGGACCGTAGAGTAAAAGCATTGTCAGAGAATTGATAGCGACCATTACTAAAGTATGACCATCATTACCTTTTGCTAAATAGCTCCAGACTAAAACCATTGCGGTGCAAGGTGCAATTCCTAATAAAATGCAACCGGCAAGAAAACTACGCCATAATGGTACCTCAAGCATTTTCATACCATTTATAAACACTACTTTACCAATACCATAAGTTGAACCAATTGATAAGTCAAGACCTAATGGCATTTTTACATAATCAATTGCATTAGTGCCGATAAAGGTTCGAAACAACACGCCGAGAAAAAGTATTGCAATCGCATACATTGTAAAAGGTTTAATTGCCCAATTAACAAATAGAGTTAAACCAACTGGTTTCGCACTTCGTCCTGCTTTCAAAACTTCGGCAAAATCAATTTTAACCATTATTGGATACATCATAAAAAAGAGACAGATAGCAATTGGAATTGATATAACAGGTGCTTCTCCGACATATATTGAAAATTGGTCAAGGCTTTTTGCAAGATTAGGTGCGAATTTACCAAGCAAAATTCCTGTCAAAATACAAAGTAGAACCCATAAAGTTAAGTATCTTTCCCAGACGCCCATACTTTTACTTTTTTCACTTGACATAAGCACTCCTATTCTTTTATGCTGTCCATATCAGATAAATGCCACCAAATATTACTAAAACTCCACAAATCTTCTTTACAATCATAATACCGTTAGATTTTTCGCTCCAGTGCAGATAGTGTTCGATAATTTCAGTGAATGTTCCTGCGGCAACAATGACTGAACAATGACCAATACCGTAAATTAATAATAATAATACACCATAGAAAAGTTGCGTTCGAGCAATGCTAAATGTAATAGCAAGCATTGGTGCCATATAGGCAAAAGTGCAAGGACCTAAGGCAATGCCAAAGACAAGTCCCAAAACAAATGATGCGAGTAAACCTCGTTTTTTAATAGCGGGTTGACCTGGTGCATTCAAGAAAGGTAATGTGATAATTTCCAGAAGATATAATCCAACAATAAAGAATATTACTGCGACAATGTAATTGCCATACTTTCCAATATCACCGAGCATTCTTCCCATCAAACCTGTAATTATACCAATAATAGCAATGGTTAATAAGA
>JBDRUT010000008.1:0-91721 GCA_039801465.1 Caldifarciminota bacterium | reverse complement strand
TTATAATTAAATGGTGGTTTTGGTCCGCATTTTGGCTCAGGTGGCTGAAGCGGATAGATTGGACATGATAGGGTTTGGAATTTGTAATTTTGAATTTGGAATTTAATGTTTATTTCTGCTTCCTGTGGAATTTCAATAAATTCTCTTATTACTGGCAACTCGGCTTTGCCCAGTTCAGTTGAAACTCCATACTCTAAAGAAAATTCATCTCTTAATCTTAAAAATCTTCCTTTTTCCGTTTGGATTTCAGAAAAGAAGAGCGTTTGATTATTAATCTTCAGAGCAATTTCTTCAGGATTGGACCTAATGAGTAAAATTTGTTGGCTTAATGCCAAATTAAAGAATAATACTCCTAAAACAAAAATCCGCATAAAACATCACCTTGCTTAATAATAATTAAAAATCTATTTGTGTCAAGATGATTCGCAAAGAGTTCGGCAAAAATGACTAAAAGCACAAAAGACACAGAAGAGAGAAAAATTCAAGAGTTTCAATGGCAAAATTGACTTTCGCAGAGTTCTCATCGTGCGACCTGCTAAAAGATTAATCCGCTGGTGTTTAAACCCTAAAAATAAGAATGAAGAATCCCTATTAAAATCTGTTACAATATTAAACTCGTTAACTAAAACTTCATCATACTTGACAAAATGAGATTTTTCGGTAAAAATTATTATCATATTTTATGATAAGTTTTATAACTAATTCTGATAATGTTGAATACTCTGGATTATTAAATCATAGTCTATATTTAATATCCCAAGCCGATATAACTTTAACTGGCTCTCTTACAAATACAAAACATTCTTTTCCGAAGTTTCTAAAATGATAAGATTAATTCTGGGCGTATTGCTTAAAATTAGAACACCAAACTTTTTTCCTGAATTTCTAATAAACCGATTCAAATCAAATTTAATTAAATAAGGAGTCCTTTTGAGTAAAATCGTTGAGTGTGTTCCTAATTTTTCTGAAGGTCGTAGACCGGAAGTAATTGATAGTATTGTCAATGAAATTCAGTCAGTAGAAGGAATCGTCTTGCTTGATAAAGAGATGAATGCTGACCATAATCGGGCAGTAATTAGTTTTATTGGTGAACCGACTCAAGTTGCTGAAGCCGCTTTTCGTGGTTGCAAAAAGGCGATGGAATTAATTGACTTAAATCAACATCAAGGTGAACATCCAAGAATTGGTGCAACTGATGTAATTCCATTTATTCCTATTGCCAATGTCACAATGGATGAGTGTGTCTTTTTAGCCAAAGAATTGGGCCGACGCATTGCCGACGAACTCAACATTCCAGTTTATCTTTACGAATCCGCTGCAACCCGGCCCGACCGAGTTGATTTAGCAAATATTCGCAAAGGTGAATTTGAAGGCTTGAAGACCGCAATTAAAACTGACCCGAACCGGGCACCGGATTTTGGTAAACCGGAATTACATCCCACTGCTGGTGCGGTTGTTGTTGGTGCCCGTTTTCCCCTAATCGCTTACAATATTAATCTTAATACTACTGATTTAAGTATTGCTAAAAAAATTGCCAAAGCAATCCGATTCCGAGATGGCGGTTTTCGCTATGTCAAAGCTCTGGGCTTCTCAATTCAAGAAAAGAATTGTGTGCAAGTCTCAATTAATATGACCAATTACCTGGGAACACCGTTGTATCGCGTTTTTGAGACGGTAAAACGAGAAGCTGAACGATATGGTGTGACAGTTAAAGAAAGTGAAATTGTTGGCTTGGTCCCAGAAAAAGCATTAATTGATAGTGCTGTCTATTATCTACAGTTGAATGAATTCAAACCCGAGCAAATTTTAGAATCAAAATTAACCAGTAGTAAAGGGAAAACCTTAGAAGAATTTTTATTTGAAGTTAGCCAACCGACACCAACTCCAGGAGGCGGGTCTTGTTCAGCATTGGCTGGTGCAATCGGAACTTCTCTTCTATTAATGGTCATAAATTTGACTACAGCAAAACCAACATCGGAAGAAGTCTTAAGAGAACTAAATGAAATTAAGGATAAGATTAATTCAGCGCACAAACGATTCTATGAACTAATTCGTCTCGATGCAGAAAGTTTTGATAAAGTTATTCAAGCCTACAAATTACCCAAAACCACTGATGAAGAAAAGCAAATTCGCCGAGAAAAAATCCTCCAAGCATTAAAAGAAGCTTGTGCGGTGCCTGAACAGGTATTTGATTTGGCAATCAATACAATTAATCTGGCTAAACCAATTGCGGAAAAAGGCAATAAAAATGCAATCTCTGATGTTGGGGTTGCCATTTCTTATCTCAAAACTGCTTTAGAAGGTGCCCGGCTTAATATTTTAATTAATCTTAAATCTATCAAAGAACTTATACGAAGTGTAGTTGAATCTGAACGCGATGAAATTTATATTAAAGAGAAAGAATCAAAGATTAGCCGATCAATACTTGATATTGAAAAAATAATTAATGAAGTTAATAAAGTGATATCTAATTATTTATAATTTTAGAAATTATACTAATTTTGTTTATAAAATTTAATTGATTATGAGTTTTCTAAACTCAATATTCAAACCACACAAAAAAGATGCCCGATTTTGCGACCTGCATATTCATACCGTTTTCTCGGATGGGCTATTAACGCCAGAACAAGTTGTGGTCAAAGCAAAAGAGGTTGGTTTATCTGCAGTTGGAATTGTTGACCATGATGCTGTTGGTGGAATTGAACCGGCTAAACGCCAAGGTGCGAAGGAGGGTGTCGAAATTGTACCAGCAGTTGAAATGAGTTGTATTCTCGGCGAACATGATATTCATATTATTGGCTATTATATTGATTATAAAAATAGAAAATTGAATGAGTTTTTGGCTGACATCCAACAAAAACGTATTGCTCGAGCAAAATCAATGGTAGAAAGACTTGCCAAACAGGGCGCAAAAGTTGATTGGGAGCGAGTCATTGAATTAGCTGGTGTCGGGTCAGTTGGTCGGCCCCATATTGCACAAGTTTTACTTGAATCAGGATATATTTCCTGTTATGATGAGGCATTCTGGAAATTCATTGGTTACCATTGTCCGGCTTATGTGCCCAAAGAGAAACTTTCACCCAAAGAAGCCATTAAATTTATCCGCCGTTTTCACGGGATTCCAATATTAGCCCATCCATTGAGTTATCAAAACCGAGCAATGATTAGTTTTTTGATTGATGAAGGGATTGTCGGATTAGAGGTGTGGCGATTAGAACATACTGAAGGTGATATTAATTTTCTCTTAAATTTAGTAATGATTAGAAATTTGGTCGCGGTTGGCGGAACTGATTGTCATGGTGGTCGTAAAGGTAAAATTCTTATCGGCGAAATGAAATTACCTTATGAATATTTGGAAAAATTGAAACATGCGCGTTAGAATCAAACTTATTAATTTAACCTTATTAATTTTTCTGTGTTGGTTCACATTGGTTAGCGGACAAAATTTAATCATTGCCCGCTTAAAGTACTCCGGGGGCGGTGATTGGTATAATGACCCAGATGCGATTCCTAATTTAGCCAAGGAAATAAATAAGCGGACTAATATAAAAATGGAGGAATATGAAAAAGTTGTGAGCCTTAATGACGAAAAATTATTTAACTATCCGTTTTTGTTTATGACCGGTCATGGCAATATTGCTTTTTCGGATGATGAAGTAAAACGATTACGCACTTATCTTATAAATGGCGGATTTTTGTATGCGGATGACGACTATGGAATGGATGAATCGTTTCGTCGGGAAATTAAGAAAGTTTTTCCTGAAAATGAATTAGTAGAACTTCCTTTTGAACACCCGATTTATCATCTTATTTATAAATTTCCTTCCGGACTACCTAAAATTCATGAGCACTACGAAGGTCCACCAAAAGGTTACGGTATCTTTTATCAAGGCCGTTTGGTTGTTTTTTATACCTGGAATTCGAATATCAGCGACGGCTGGACTGAAGCGCATGATGACCCATGGGAGAAAAGGGAAGACGCTTTCAAAATGGGAATTAATATTATTGCTTACGCGCTAACCCATTAATTTGAACTTTAATCATTAACCAAACTCAACACTAATGCGATTTTACCTAATTCTCGGTTGTTTTAATCTTTTATCTTTTTTCGGTAATTTCTTAAATGCGCAAAATGTGCTATCCCGTAGTAAACTCACATCCCGAGTTGTCATTAATGAAGTTATGGCAAATCCGAAAGGAACGAATTCCACTCCTCTTTCACCTGAAGACCGCAATGAATTTATTGAACTTTATAATATAACTGCAGACACAGTCGATTTATCTGGCTGGCGAATCTATGACTTTGATGCTTACGATAATATTATCGCTTGGACGGATACAACGATATTAGTCCGCTATCCTAATATCGTCATTAATTCAACATTAATCCCGCCTTATAGTTTTGCCGTAATCTTAGATCCGGAATATACTGCTTCTAATCCGGTTGGCGGTTATGTTCAACCATATCGATTCCCCGACAATCTTTTAGTGTTAACTATTGGTAATACTGCATTTGGTGATAATGGGCTAACCACTACTGATCCGGTTCTGCTTTTTTCGCCGACCGGTGATAGTTCAACTTTTGGTACACCATTTAATCCGAATGACTCTTTTCCTCGCAGGGATTATGGTACTTCTAACGATGGTTTATCATGGGAAAGAATCTCACCTTGGGCTGAAGACAGTAGTATTAATTGGATTCGGTCCTTGGATACTTCTGGTTCAACTCCAGGAAGAGATAATAGTATATTTTCATACTATGATTTAGCAATTTCTTCTTTTGAACATAGTCCACTAATAATTACCGAAAATCAGAATGCTACAATATCGGTTACCGTTGCTAATAAAGGATACCAATTTGTCGGACAATGCACATTGAATGTATTCAATGATATTGACCGTGATAGCATAGAGGATCCTAACGAACGATTATATATTTGTATTGATTTATCAATTTTACCTCAAGCGGAAACGACACTCAGTTTTGTCTGGCAGTCAATTCCTAAAGGAGAACATCGGCTTGAAGCAGTTGTCGCTTTTGCTCAGGACCAAAAACCTAATAATAATCGACTATCAAGGATTATTCGGGTGACATCGACTACAGATAATTATACTCTCACTAATAAAATTTTTAGTCCTGATGGTGATGGAATTGATGACACTTTATATATTCAATACAATTTTCCTGAAACCAATGGGAAATTAAGAGTTTCTATTTATAATTTAAATGCCCAGTTGGTCAAAACCTATGAATCCAAGAAACTCGCAACCCAAACTGGTATTATAACCTGGGACGGCAAAACAGAAAAAGGTAATATTGCCCCAATTGGGATTTATATTGTGTTTTTAGAATATAAATCAAAAAACTATTCAATTTCGGAAAAACATTCAACAGTCTTAGCCAAAAAAATAAAATAAATCTGTGCTGTTTGGCGATACTAATATTGACTTATCCTGAGAGTTATATTACTATTTAACTGATGACACCATTTAGAATTGGTTTTAGATTTCTCCAATTTTACTTCATCAGCGGAATTATCATTTTAGCCGGTTTTTGGTTCTTTTATACCCGTTATCTGGTTCAACAGTTAGAAAAAGAAACTGCGGTTCGCTCGCGAATTTATGCTCAATATATGCAGCGAGCAACTGAACCCGGTAGCGAAAGTTCTCCGGAATTAGATGTAATCTTTGAAGAAGTCATCAAAAAAATTGACTTTCCCGTGATTATTACTGATGCTGAAGGTAATCCCACATCATATATAAATTTAGGCGAAAAGAATCCGACCCCGGAAAGATTGAAAGTTCTAATGACTCGTTTAGATAATGAACATTCACCGATTCCGCTTATTATAAGTCTTAATGATACTATTAAAAAACTTGGAGAGATTCATTACGGCATGCCGAGTTCAGTAAAAGCACTTAGATTATATCCGTTTTTGCAACTTGGATTTCTGGTGCTTTTTATATTTATCGGCATTTGGGGAATTGTTATCTATCACCGAAGAGAACAAGAATTAATTTGGACGACTTTAGCCAAGGAGACGGCACATCAATTGGCAACACCAATTTCTTCTCTTTCCGGATGGATAGAAACCCTTAAATCAACACAGCATCAATTGTCAGCAAATAGCGAGACAACTTCAATAAATCAAAAACTGCAACTGTCATCAGCACTTAGTCAAATGGAAGAAGATATTATTCGAATGAGAGAAGTATTGGAACGCTTCAGTCGTATCGGTTTACCTCCGGAATTAAAATTACGGTATCCCAAAGATATTATTGAACCGGTAATTCTTTTTATAAAACGCCGCACTCCGAAGAGTATAGAATTTATTGCAGATTTGGAATTTAATCCCAGCATCAAAGTTGACGAGGTGCTTTTTTCTTGGACAATAGAAAATTTACTGAAAAATAGTGTCCAAGCCATTGGCACAAATCCTGGCCGGATCGAAATAATAACAAAACCATATCGGAATTATGAATTCTTAGAGATTGACATTATTGATAATGGTGAAGGCGTTAAACCGGCACTAATAAAAAATATCTTTAAGGCAGGCGCAACGACTAAAAAATATGGTTGGGGTGTTGGTTTGACTTTAGCCAAAAGAATTGTTGAAGATTACCATAAAGGAAAACTTTATTTAAAAGAATCCAAACCCGGTCATACAGTTTTTACAATTCAATTACCAATTGCAAAAACAAATAACAAATAATATGAGCAATAGTAAAATAAAACTATTATGGATTGATGACGAAGTAGATTTTTTAAGACCTTATGTTTATTTCTTGCAAGAGAAAGGATATGAAGTAGAAACCGCAAGCAACGGTCCTGATGGTATCCAACTCGTAAAGCAACAGAATTTTGATTTGGTATTATTAGATGAAATGATGGTTGGGATGGATGGACTAACTGTGCTTCAGACGATTAAAGAGATTGACCCTAATATTTTAGTTGCAATGGTGACGAAATGTCAAGAAGAAGAGATTATGAATCAAGCCTTTGCTCAATTGGTTGATGATTTTATTGTGAAACCATTTACGCCAGTCCAGATTTTAGCCGCACTTAAAAGACTCGTTGAAAAGAAAACGATAATTGCCGAGCATATTAAACGAGATTTCGCAAAAATTTTCCTTTCGCGTTCGCAAATAAAAACTTTTGAAGACTGGGTGAGCCATTATAAAAATATTATTCGATGGCAAAACTTGATAAACCGTTTCGGCGATGAAATTCTTCAACAGAGTTTTAATGATGAGAAACGTGAGAGTAATCGACAATTCGTTGACTATATTGTTGAAAATTATCGCTTGTGGCTTATTGAAAAAAATAAGGGTCCGATATTATCTCATCAATTTTTGCGACACTTTGTTTTACCGAAACTTCGAGAAAAACCAGTATTTCTTTTTATTTTTGATTCAATGCGTATGGACCAATGGTTAGCCTGCGTACCATTTCTAAAAGAAATTTTTGACATTAAAGAAGAATTTTATTGTTCGTTACTACCATCAGCCACACCTTATGCGCGAAATGCGATATTTGCTGGAATGTTACCCTTAGATATTTATCAACGATGTAAAAGTGATTGGGTATTTGATGATACTGCTCAGAATCGCTTTGAACCAGTATTATTGCAAAAATTTCTTCAATCGCAAGCCTATAATAATAAAGTATTATATCTAAAAACCAGCAGTAATGAAGATATTGAAAACAGTCAAGAAAGTCTGATTCAACTTCAACCAATAAAAGACCATAGTGGCTATTATCCATTAGCGACTGTTATAATAAATTTTTTAGACCTTTTAATCCATTCAACAAAAAGTGCTCGACTCATTGAGGAATTGATAACCGACGACCAAAGTCTTTTAAATATTACGCGTGTTTGGTTTTCCAGTTCATCGATTTTGTCATTACTTAAAAAATTGAAGAATCGTGATTGTCATATCATCATTACTTCTGACCATGGTTTTATTAAGGTTGAGCGGCCAACAATTATTACTGGTGGAAGAGAAATTTCGGCAAATCTTCGTTATAAATACGGCGGAGCATTAAAAGTCGACCCGAAAACGGCAATCATTCTAAGTCAACCTGAAGAATATATGCTACCAGCGGAACATTTAGGTATAAGATTTGTTATCGCCAAATCGGATTATTATTTTATCTACAGCACAAAACCAAAAGAATATGAGAAGACCTACAAACACAGTTATCAACATGGTGGTGTGTCAATGGAAGAAATGATTTTACCAGTTGGATTTTTAAGTTCAAAATGATAATAAAAGAAAGACTCTACTATAATATGCAGAGATTTAGAAATTAAATGGAAGGGGGTGATAGAAAATGTTCAAAGAGTTTAAAGAATTTGCGATGCGGGGAAATGTAATGGATATGGCAATTGGCATCATTATTGGCGCTGCTTTTGGGAAAATAGTCACATCACTGGTGAATGACATAATTATGCCGCCGATTGGTTTATTGCTGGGCCGAATCGACTTTACTAATTTATTTATAAATCTTTCCGGGAAACATTATACCACGCTCGCTGAAGCGAAATCAGCAGGTGCGGCAACAATAAATTACGGAGTTTTTATCAATACGATTATCGATTTTATAATTGTTGCTTTCGTAATATTCCTTGTGATTCGTCAAATAAATCGTTTGAAACGAAAGCCGGAACCTGTTCCGACTGAACCGACAACTAAAGAATGTCCCTATTGTTATTCAGTGATACCGATAAAAGCCATTCGTTGTCCTAATTGTACTTCAGAATTGAAATAAGTTTATAAATCTATTAGTTATATTATACTTAATTTGATTTAGTGCTGTAAAATATAATAGGTTGGGTATTCTTTGCTTAGTGAATAGAGTTACACGCTTCAATATATAAACCATTATTTAAGAGCGGGTCAGAAAATAATACAAAATTGTAAAAGGATAAATAATATTAAGGGTAGACTCAGAGAATAATACAAAATAGTAAAAGAGAAAAATGTTATTAAGGGTATATAATTAAAAAGATTGTATGACTTTTAGTCTTGGTCTTAAATAGGAATAAAAAATCCTTTCGGATGAAAGCACTTAACCAAAATATCTTTGTTCAAAGATTAGAAATATTGACAATGTTTGTGAAGTTTTATTAAATTTAAGATGGACTTATATTTTTTCTTCTTTTAATGCTTGAGCCTGTTGTTTTAGGAGTTCGGCAAAAGTTAATTTTTGCTATTAAAATTATTGATTTTCTCCTGTTGTGTGTTCAGTGTTTTCAACGGCATTTTTTCAGAATGTTTATTTTTGACGATACACAATTACGATTACTAATTGCGGATTAAAATTGTGTTTTAATTTTAGGCTAATTTTTTGGGGGGTAAATAGATGAAAGCAAGGGGCTAGGGTGGGGCTAGCCCGGGGTTAGCCGAATCTTAGCACATTGAAAGCGTTATCCTGTCCAATATACCATATACTATGTCGCCTATCTGTTAGCGCAAATTATCTAATATAATTTTTAAAAGTATTTATCTAACTTTATAAAAAACAGATAATTTGAGAACTCTTTTTAAGATATATCATTCTTTATTTATTAGATTATTTTTAAGATGGTAAAACATAAAGTCAAAGAGGTGAGTTGTTTGAAATCTTATATCCGGATAACACTTCAAACTTAAATTAGGTTTTATATTTCTATTTTAGAGTTTTAATTTTAGGTTTTTTTATAATCCTGAACTCTGTCCGGAATTAAAGACCCTGAATTTACTTCAGGGCGGAATGCTTGGTCTTAGCTTTCAGTATCTTAAGTATTAAAAAAAGAGCAGGTGATACCTGCTCAAATTTTTGTCCGCAATTCTTAAGAATTTTTGTCTCCCTGAACTTGATTCAGGGTCTCCTAAAAGTGCGTACGCAATGACTCTCGCCGAGACGAAAGGCGAAAGGTTGTACGGCGGCAGGTTTGTGTTTCAGTTGCGTCCGCAATGTCTTTGTCCAAGACATTTCTACACTATCGCATATATCTCATTTACTGTTGTTTCAGTTGCGTCCGCAATGTCTTTGTCCAAGACATTAGGTATAGTTTGTATATACATTTTTTCCTGTTTCAGTTGCGTCCGCAATGTCTTTGTCCAAGACAAACTTTGTGGTGTTGCACGCAAAGTTGAAGGTTTCAGTTGCGTCCGCAATGTCTTTGTCCAAGACGAAAGATTTACGATTATGCACCATTTGCCATGTTTCAGTTGCGTCCGCAATGTCTTTGTCCAAGACTTTTTGCAAGCAAGCAGTGCCGATGGTGCGGGTTTCAGTTGCGTCCGCAATGTCTTTGTCCAAGACAGATTCAAATTCGACTTCAACCGGGAATCTACTTGTTTCAGTTGCGTACGCAATGTCTTTGTCCAAGACATTATGCTAATCCTGATAAACCAGCGGAAATTGTTTCAGTTGCGTACGCAATGTCTTTGTCCAAGACAAAGAGTTTCCGGATGAAAGCATTGATGTTATTGTTTCAGTTGCGTACGCAATGTCTTTGTCCAAGACATAGTATTTATCGTGCAGAAGTAGTAGATAAGTTTCAGTTGCGTACGCAATGTCTTTGTCCAAGACTCTGCGAGAAAGTTTTGGTCTAACTGGTGACCAATGTTTCAGTTGCGTACGCAATGTCTTTGTCCAAGACATTGCATAGCTGTTATTGGCAGCTGTAAGTGTTTCAGTTGCGTACGCAATGTCTTTGTCCAAGACGCTCAACTGACTGAAGCCGAGCGCGTTATTGAGTTTCAGTTGCGTACGCAATGTCTTTGTCCAAGACTCTGGACTTTCAAACCTATTGATTTCAAAGAACTTACAAGCCAAAAATTCAGAACCCCCACCAATTTTATCCATTTTTGCTTAAAATCTGCCGAGGTTCTGAATAATGCTCTTTTTAATCTCATTCTAAATCTTCCTAAATGTTTGTTGTCTTGACATCTTTCCACTGTGTCACTGTTCTGAATAGTACTCTTTTTAGTCTCATTTTAAGACTATTATACAATAAAAGCATAGCCATTGTCAATATTTTTAATATTCTGCTTTATCATTGACTTCTGAGTTTGATGATAAACTTTGTTCAATTTCTTGCTCAACTTGTTTGCGGAGCTTGCCATAAGTTTTTCTTGAATGTTCTCGGACTTGCTGAGCAGTCACTTCGCAATATCGGAGCTTGTCCAGCACGGTTTGAAGATTAAACGGCGTGACGGTTTGACCATTAATTAAGGTTTTGATATACGCCTGCCAATTTGGTAGATTGCCTAAATCAAAACGATTGAAAATTGGGAAAAATTCCCGTTCCATTAATTCGGCGTCCGCCTGTCCTAAACGAAAGCAAATAATTGTGCCAACATTACCAAATATTGATTGAATAATTCTTGGGTCTTTTATCTGGGAAAGAAACTGATTGGCTAAAATTAAACTGACGCCAAATTTTCGGGCTTCGGAAAGCAAAGTAATAAAATTTTGGGTTGCGATACTTTGGAATTCATCAACATAGAGATAGAACTCTTTGCGTTCTTTTGGGGGGATTTTAACGCGACTGGTAGCGGCTGCCATGATTTTTGCTAATAGCACCATTCCTAAAAAGCGCGAGTTGGTCTCGGTTAATTCGCCTTTGGCTAAATTGACCAGAAGAATCTTTCCTTGGTTCATAATATCTTTAAGATTAATTGTGGAATGTTTCTGACCAAAGATATTGCGTAATATTGGGTCAAAGACAAACCCTTCAAACTTACTGTTAACATAACTGCCAGTTGATATGGAATCGGAGCTAGTTCTTAAATAGTCAGTATTGGGCAACGTCTGATTGACCCAATTTTCTAAAAGTGGGTCTTTAATTTGTAAGGGCAACCAGCGTCGCCAATAATTTCTTGATTGGTAGATATTATAAAACTCAAGTAATGTCCCAGGGTCATTGGGTTTTGACATTACTAAAAGTAGATTCATTTTCATATGTTGTAAAAATATCGGACCAATCATTTCATACGCTTGGGGCCCGAATTCATCTTCCAACAACCGTATAATAATACTAACCAATTCTTGAATTAGAAAATGTCTTTGTGAATCATCTTCATATTCTAACATATTTAAGCCAATGGGAAATTCGGTATCGGTTGGGTCTAAAACAACAACATCATCAATCCGTGTTTTAGGAATTTTACCTAATAATTCCTTAAAAAGGTCGCCATGGGGGTCAATGACACATAGACCATGCCCATTATAAATATCGTCTAAAATCATCGTCTTTAATAAAGTAGTTTTGCCAGTGCCGGTTTGACCAACAACATAAAGATGGCGACTTCGGTCTGCGGATAGAATCCGAACTTGCTGGCAGACTCCGCTTTGTTCGGTAATACCAATAAGACAACCAGTTTCAGGCAAATTGCGGGGACTGGGATAAGCACGCCAGTAATGAACATTTAACCCCAAAGGTGCTTCTAAAGTTGCTGGTGGCAGACGGAAGATAGTTGCGGCTTCAACTGAATCAAATAAGTATAATATGCGGCGATTATTATCACTAATTAACGGATGAGAAGTTAGCGTTAATTCAATCTTGGTAAAATTTTCTTTGGCAGCCGCATTGGAGTCAAGATTAATAATATCATAGCCACCAGCCAAATGAATTTTCGGAATGGTCTCAAATGTGATTTTTGAACCACCAGCCGGTTCAGTTATTACTGAGCCGAGTGTATCTAATAGCGTAACTGGAATCGGTGCTGGCGAGGCTACTTCTAATGTCATTAGTGCCGAGTTGTCTTTAAGTCCTAAGAGCATTCGGGTCTGATATTGCTGAAATAGCGTCGCCTGTTCTTTAAGCGCTGGCCAAAGGGATGACGCATCTTCCGAAAGTTGTCCCAAATGGATTTGGGCATATCGCTCACAGCGGATGATTTGCTCTTCAAAAAAATCTTCTTCTTGCTCGGTCAAACAAGTTGGCTTAATTCTAACACTAATGGCTACTGGATTGTTTAACAACAGCAGATGATGAAACAGACCATTCATTGGATTTTTTGTTGGCAGGTAAGGAAAAATATGAAGGATTGTGTCCGAACGAGAACTGGTAAGATTGTTGGCAACTGATGGCGGTTGATTATTGGTAAAGCCTAATCTTAAGCAATTATTACTTCGGCGCAGGCTGTCCAATCTTTCAATTCCAACACGACGGGTAATTCCAGCAAGATGCTTAACTTCGAACGGCTTTAGGATTTTCGGAATTTTATCGGCGTTGACCAATACAAAGGCATATTCGGTAAATAACGATTTTAAGAGATTAGCAAATTCTAACATATAATTCTTGGCATGCTCAATACTACTGTTATTAAGCCGACACAAAAGATAGATTGAAATTGTGCCCCGGGTATAAAGATTCGGGTCTGGGTGAGTGATAAATCGCAGGTCATAGCAGAACCGCTCGTCTTTTGAGTTAATAAGGCATGTAAGAAAATCAATTAGTCGGGTTTGAAAATTACTCAGATATTGGTCTAAATTTTGTAATCCCATTGCCGTCAGTGTTAGGATATGTTTGAGATGAAAAGCAAAATAAAAATCAGCGTTATTTTCTGAGAAAATAGGATTGTTTGATTTTTTAGCCATATTTTTCTATTGAAAACGATTTTAGCAATATCATAAGAAATAAAAATGTGTTGTCAATAAAAAGATTGAGCAGGAACGACCTGCTCAAATTTGCGTACGCAATGACTCTCGCCGAGACGGTGATATTTCTGAAAAGTCTTTCCTTCTTGTTTCAGTTGCGTACGCAATGACTCTCGCCGAGACTTAAAAAACAAATGATTACAAGCCCTAATAGGTTTCAGTTGCGTACGCAATGACTCTCGCCGAGACGCTGGCCTTCCCAATCCTTTGATTTCAAAGAACTTACAAGCCAAAAATTCAGAACCCCCGCCAATTTTATCCACTTTTGCTTAAAATAAGCCCAGGTTCTGAATAATGCTCTTTTTAATCTCATTCTAAATCTTCCTAAATGTTTGTTGTCTTGACATCTTTCCACTGTGTCACTGTTCTGAATAGTACTCTTTTTAGTCTCATTCTAAGACTATTATACAATAAAAGCATAGCCATTGTCAATATTTTTTTTCTTCGGCTCGCCAATGATTATGCTTTTGGTTGTCCATTCTAACCGATATACTTTAATAAAGCCAGTTTTAATATTTAATCGCGAAAGTTTTTCAATCAGTTCTTGCTTAGCACTTTTAGTAAGTCGGCATTCAAAGACGCTTTTCTGAATGCGAAAACCAAAACCTTTCAGCACTTTATCAACCCGTGCCCGTTCTTTATCTGATGTAATATCATAGACAACCGCATAGTCTGCAAATTTACTCATACCTGCCAAGTATAAAATGTTAATGAGCGTTCTTGTAATACCCACTGCTTAATAATCATTGCTTGGATATAAATTTGCTCTTTTAAGGATAGTTCCTTTTTCGTATCTTTTTTCTCAAACTCGGCTTCTAAATGGTTAATGAATTTTTTAGTTGCTTCGTGTTTGAGATAGTATCTATTTTGCCTTTGGCTAAAGTCTTGGGTCGTGATGACTTTAAGATTGATAAGTTTAATAATCAACCGGTCAATCCGCGCACGGAACAGGTCTTGAATATCACAAGCCAATGACTCGTAATTATCTGCCGGGCTATGTAAAAAGCCTAAATAAGGATTTAATCCCACTGCTCTTAAAGTTGCGTTAATTTTGGAAAATAACGCATAATAACCAAGATTAAGTAATGAGTTAATCCTATCAGGATTTTTTCTATCCCGCTTTTTAATATGAAATTGTGGTTCGTCAATAAAATTATTTAACTGTTCATAAATCCTTCGGCTAATAATCCCTTCAAAACCACGAACCGCATTGATATCACCCGCTTGGTAAATGTTTTGAATCGTCGCTTCAAGTTCTGTAATGAACTCATTCATTCCCGCAGTATATTTTTGCTTAAAGAGCGAAATATAGTTTTTGATTTTGCCAACTGCAACTTCTTTCGCCAGACATAAAAATTCGCTGTCGGTTAAACTAAAATAGCGTTTTGAATGTTCGTAATTGATATTATAATACTCTTTGGAATCAGGCTTAATTGTCGTGATATAATAACCGTTGTTTAGAGTGATGGTCACGGGAATATTAGCCTCAGTGCATTTTCTGATTAGTGCCGTGGAAAGACTTGATTTTTCTAAGATGATGATTTCACTAATGCGTCTCAGCGGAATAATTTCCCGAACGACTTGCTCTTTAATAATACTTATCGCATCGCCATTGATGCCAAGATAACAGTAAGGTTCTGTGATGTAGAGTGGTTTTTTAAGTAAACGGATTTCGGCTTCTGGTTCAACTTTTATCTCAGAACGCTCAAATCTAATTCCGAGAAAGGAAAATCCACCTTTAATTGGTTTAATTGCCGTCTTCGTTCGGTTCAGTTTTAAGCCCAGTTCGGAAAGATAAGTCTCGGTTTGGGATAAGATATTTTCCGCATCGGATTTTGTTTTCGCAAGAATAATAAAATCATCAGCATATCGGATGAGTTTGACATCCCATTGTTTAATCTTTTCGTCAAACGCATCCAGATAGAGATTTGCCAAAAGCGCTGAGAGCGGACTGCCCACCGCCAAACCTTGCTTACGAGTGCAGATTTTACCATCTAAGAGATAATCATTATAAATAAATTTCAGCAACAAATCGCGAGTCATAACATCTTTTGTTGGCAAATAAAAGTCGATTAATTTTTTAAGAATGTTTAAGTCAACTGATGGGAAAAAGTCTTCAATATCCGACTCAATCACATATTGATAACCTTGACTAATCGCCTCTTTGACCATCGCGACTGCTTTTTCTCGGGAAACGCCATGACGATAGCCAATCGACTCAGGCTCAAAGATATTTTCAAAAATTGGGTAAAGAATCTTTAGAAGATATTGCTGGAGAATTAAGTCCTTAAATGAACCCTGTTCAATCAATCGTTCACCGCCAGATTTCTTCTTAATAAGAAATGCCTTATTCGGTGATGGTTGATAAGACCGTTGTTTAACTGCTGAAAGCAGTTCTTCCGCTAAGGTCTCTTCATTAAATGGTTGTTTAGTCGTTGACAGTTCGGTTTCAACCGAATCGTATTTTTCAATAACATTGCGGATGGTTTGAATAATCGCAGATTTATTGGACAAATACCGGTCAAAATAACCCAAAGATGTCAGATACAGCCGATAATAGCCCTGACTATTTGCGAGTCTTGTTCCGCAATGCAATTCACTACCCAAAATCAGATAGGGCAAAAAATCCGAAAACTTGCCTTTAAGATAAAGCCGACCAAAACAGCCATTAATATATTGAATCTTCTTTGGGTTATTTTTATCAAAATGACGAATTTCCGTATAGCGCCAATAATAGGGCAGAAGCGCAAAATCATCCTGCTCACGCTGATAGTTAAAATTGTGATTAAAGAGCCTACGAAAGCGTTCGGTAAATAATTGAATGAACTGGTTCTTATCAATAAAGGTGCGGTTGCAATTCTTTGTCGGCTTAAATGGCACAGGCATTAAAAAATCTAAACAGAGTTCATTAGTTCTCAAGTGATTAACATCCAATTCGTCATAAAGACACTTTAAGTTTCTTTGCTCAATTGGACTGATATTTACAATATCAAAGTTTTTACCGGTCTCGGGGTGATTAAGATAATCTTGTAGCGATTTTCGCCATTGCTCAATCTCGTCTTCACTCATCCGCACAAAAAAAACTTCAATTGGCACTAATGAATTTTCATATAACTGAAACTTATGGGATTTATTCTTGATATGAAACAAAATTGGATATTGAGAAATATCCTGTCCCGGAAATGCATTTGAAGTCGTGCCTTTAATGATTGCCTGGATTATTGAAACTGGGTGTTCTTTGACAATTGGCCCATAGCGGACATTAATCAAATCAATTTTTAGCCGATACCAATAAATATGATTAAAAAGAGACGACATATTTAAAATGTAAATTTATATTGCGTCCGCAATGTCTTTATCCAAGACTCTGGACTTTCAAACCTATTGATTTCAAAGAACTTACAAGCCAAAAATTCAGAACCCCCACCAATTTTATCCATTTTTGCTTAAAATCTATTGAGGTTCTGAATCCGCTCTTTTTTATATCCATTGCCAAATCCATTTTTGTTTCATTTTATATTATAATAAAAATCTTTCTGTCAACTATCCACTCTCAAAATCTCTTTTTGCCGTTTTACATATTAATCTCAGCTTTCAAAGAGCAGGCAATTTAGTATGGTTCAGTGATTGTCTTCTCCTGCCAAAAGTGCTGAATAAATAGGCTAATAAATACGACTATTTGTGAATATAGTATAATCGGTTTACAACCGTAGCCGGGTGTTATAAATTCGCGTGCTGAAGACAAAACAACAAAATATACTAACACCCAAGCAATAAATAAACTCAAAAGGTAATTCAAAATAAGAACGATTCCACCTCTTTTTATTGCTTCTTTAGCATTTCGTTCAATTTCTGGGAAACATTCAACAAATGATAAATATAGCCAACTTAAAACAGCAAAAATGAACATTGTTAGCGTATAAATAAGGTTGTTTTCAATCGCTTTACTGATAAGTGCCCATAACCATCTTACCGAAATCGCAAAATAATTTGTTATTAGTAAGCCGAAGATGATACGAATGGGGATAAAATTTAAAATTAAATCTGGGAAAAAGTAATTATCTTTTAATTTTCTGAATGCTTGATGCAGCAGTAAACAAAAAAACGTTTTTTTGTCCCAGCCTACTAATCTTAATGCCTTGCCAAAAGAAGACCGTTTTAACAAGAATTTGAGACAAATTTCAAAATACAACTTTCTCCCAGGTGTTTTCCTAACATTCAAATTGTCTATATCAACATATTTCCAAATAATTCTATCTCTCCTGGCTAATTCTAATATTTCTTTTTCTCGGTCAATAGGAGGTTTTATATTCCGTAGCATCGTAAAACCATAGTCGCATTTTTCATTCAGACAGCATTTTAACCAAAATTTTTGCCAAGATGCTTTAATGCCTTCATTGAAATCATCTCTGGCCAGTGCAGGTATTTTCATTGCTAGGCACTTTGCTAAAATCATCTGCTCAGGATTTAAAGGCGGAATTTCTGTTGGAGGAATTAAACTTTCCCAAAGTTTACTTCCATCTGGTTTTGTAAGAGATTTCGTGAAATTAATAAACACATCAATATGAGATATTTGCTCTACTTGCTCGTAAAATTTCTGAAGATAGCTTTTAAAATCCATTAGACTAGAGACGACATTGAGGTTATATGAACTTCCGAGCGAAACTGACCTTGTTCTTCTTTAAATTTTATAGTTGTTAATTGGTCGCAGTCTGTTTCCTCATAAAGATAAAATATTGTAACACCTAAATATTTGGCTGCTAATCCCGCAAGTTGAATGGCAAATGCCTTGTAACCAGCAGTAAGATTTAGAAACAGCCTATTAGTACTTTCACTTATTAAATCTCTTACATAGTTTTCCATTCCTCTTAAGCCATTTTCAAAATTGATTCTGTCCAAAGGATTCAAATTGGGTATCTCTTTTTTCTCTAATTGTGTCGGCAGTAAATTGTATGTAATATTCTTAATAACTTCAGCGCAGAACGGTCCTTCATTATTCTGATTAAATGCAGTAGAATGCAATAATACTATTTTGTCTTCGCCAGTTAGACTATTCTTTAGCACTTTGTCAAAATACAATTGGATTGCCCTTAACGATGCTAACTCTGCCGGTAGGTCAATAAGATTATTATTATTCCAAAAGTATTCATTGAATTTTTGCGCCAACAAGTCTGTTCCGTT
Organism: Caldifarciminota bacterium; assembly: GCA_039801465.1. Taxonomy (GTDB): domain Bacteria; phylum Hydrothermota; class Tepidihabitantia; order Tepidihabitantales; family CAIPLT01; genus JAOABV01. Next base: position 72,883 of record JBDRUT010000008.1, on the reverse strand, counting down.
TGTTGTATTCATAAATCCATTAATCCAACTTGTCCATTGCGCCTTTTTCGCATATATTTCATTTTTGTCGGCTTTCCTGTTTTTTAATTCTGAAATTAGCGAGAATTGGTAGGTTTTTTGTTCGTCATCCGATAATTGCCAGCAACTTGATTCTAACAAACTTGTGCCACAAGTTGTGACAATGATTCTTCCCATAATTCCCTCCTATACTTGTTTAAAATATCCATAACTTGAGCCAGTTTTAGCACCAATGCCAATGGTGCATAATGCTTGAATAATATAATCTTTTGTCAAATTTAATATCCTATCCTTTTCGTTATTTTTGAGAATCGGAGATGGGTAAATTAAAAATTCAAATGTTATACCCTTTTTTACTGCCAAGAATTGATGCGGTAAAGGTTGAATATTATCTTTGGGATATTTCTTACCATTACTTTCATAATAGTCTTTATAATGTGGAGTTAAAACATCCATTTCAAATGCGTTCAAATCATTATAATCATCTGGCCAAGCATCTACAAAGACAATACAACCTGCCTGGGCTTCTTCGGTCTCAGTTTCGGGTTTACTGCCAAAAATTTTTAATATGTCAGGTTTATTATTATCTTCACAATAATGTCGTGTTACACCTTTAATTGCCGAGCCATAAATAATTGGAAAACCATAAAAGGGATGAAGTGCAATGTTGCTTTCCAAAACTGATTCGCCACCATGATTAACAAGCAAGCGAGTTTTGGTTCTTAACTTAAAAATAACGGCATCTGAAACGGATTTTCGGCGGTTTTTTAAGAAACAATAATCTGACTTAGAAAGTGGGCATTTAATACTCAGCATATTTTGTAAGTTATGATATTTCCTTTTCTTTTCTCCCAAATTTATATTTCTACCATCAAATGCCCAAAGAGTATATTTATCAAATAGAAGTGAACGGTTAAATGCGGGAAATAAAACTTCTTCGCTTGTGTCTTTTAACCAGCTAACAGGTATTTTCCAATTGTGATCATCATTTCTGTCTCTCGGCATTTTAGCCTCCTGTGCTCGTTTCCAATGATACCGGTTCTTTTTTTATTCTTCAAGGATTATCTCAGCAAATCGTTTTATCCATTTGATTATCTGTAATGCTTCTTGGGTAATTCGCATTATTTCGTCCTGATTGAGAGTTGTTAACTTTTCGGCAATTTGTCCTGCGTTCATGCTATCGTTGAATTGTGAATCGCATTTTTTTAATATGTCTTTAACAAAGATTTCATCACCTTTAGATAGATAAAAAATTAACGCTTGAACTAAACCAGATTTAAGAATTAGAGGACCAGAAGAGCGGGCTAAAGATTTATATCTTTTAGCACCAGGAGTATTCTTAACCATGTTCACACATTCAAATGCATATTTTGCTCTTTCATGTTCTACATTTCTCAACAGACTCTCCATCTTTACCCCCAAATCTTTAGTTTTACCAGTCCCTTACCAGTTGTTTTATCACCACCAAATTTTATTGTCGGCTGGGCAGTTATGAAACCATCAAAATTATTTTTCACATCATCTTCAGGTAAATTGCTATTCGGTTTTCTTGATTTCTCAAAAGTAATCAGACTATAAAGAATGGTTTCTTGGGGCAAATGTTCGGTATGGCGTAAAGAACCTGTTTTGGTTGTGCCTTTTTCTCCAATTCTGATATTAGGAATCACTTCAGTAGCATGTTGGGCAAAGTACTTAAAATGGTCATCGGGAAGAATAATAAGTTTATTTTGAAACTGGGTTTTTAAGAAGTTCTCGTCTACTGAAAAAATTATATTACTTATTTCGGTGGCGAATGTTTTTAGTTCAGAAGATACTTGAGTTTTAAGTGCATACTCTTCAAGAAGAATTTCCCCGCCAAACAGTAGTATTTCATTACTGCCATTACAAATTAAGACCTTATTGTTCTGTGAGTAAAGTGTTGTAACGAGTAAATTTAATGATGAAATACTCAATCCAGCAATTTTAACTCTTTCAGCAAACCGATGTAGAATTAATGGCGAAGTTGCCCAAACAAAACATCCTTTTAATGACCGAATCGGCATTGCTAATATTTGAGCATCGCCAAAAGATACGGCACCTGCATGTTCTTCGCCCTGACTTGGTTCTGGACCAAATAATGCTTCTAAGATATCTTTATGAATTTTATCAGAAAGGTTATCCCGTAATACACCTTTTATAGAACTTCCCTGAATAAAAGGAAATTCAGTTATGCGCTCTCTAATTAACTGATTATCAATAATCCCAATGGCTTCACCAGCGCCCGTATAAAATCTCTCAATGGTTTTAATAAATAAAATAGAATATTTTGTCATCTTCTCCTCCTAATAATCCCAAGCACCGATTAACGCAATCCCAAAACCAGCATTGGGATATATATCAGATAAACTTTCATTTAAATTATAATTATCGTAAATATTGTTAAAATCAAAATTATTGTTATTCTCAAAACTAAAAAAATAAACACTACCTGCCGGCACTGCTTTTATTATAGGTCGTGGTCTTCCTTTTGATGCGGTTTCTCTTATCCAGCCACTAAAATAAATTGGTTTATTGACAACCGCTCCGACTAATTGAGCACCATTAAACTTCTGTAAGAATTCTTTAGAAATCCACCCGGCATTAAAGATTACCGGTGTAATAAAATAGACAAAGAACTTTTTGGTTTCTTGAATCTTTTTTTTCACTTCTTCATCATCTAAGCAAGATAAAATATTTTCATCACCTAAAGTTATCTTTGCTCGTTTTCTTTCACCGCCAATTGACAAAGTATCGCCATCAGTAAAATCAAATTTATCAAGTCCGTCAATTAAAATGCCAATTTTAGCTTTCAGATATTCAATTTCATTAGTAGGTAATCTTTCAAGATACTCATCAAATCTTAATTGGTTTGTCCAATATAATTGTTCAACTGTTTTTGTATTTTTAGTAACTCTATTACCAAATCTTTTTTCATATTTTAAGAATTTAGATTCAGGATATATTATAGGATAAAAATTTTGCTTGTTGTGGGTAAGATATGGTTTGAGACTTTTTATATCAATGTAGCCTTGCACTGGTTTAAGGCTATGAGTAGTAGTAGGTATTTTAATTGGATTAATCTGGTTATTAATATCCCATTTTTCAGATCCATCTTTTGATTGATGAGGCAATAATACGCTATAACAGTTCCTGTTTTGAGCGTATAAATTTGCTGGGACTGGAATGTAGATACTGTTATCTTTTTTTAGAAAAACGCCTTTTATTTTTAGATTTGAGTCTATTAATTCTGGTTTATATTGACCAAGTTTTTCATCTTTTTTATAATAAAAATCTTCAATGCTCTTGTTTTGCTTTTTTAGATAATAATCACCAATTACTCCATATAGGGTAAGTGGTGAAGGGAGTCCTGATTCGGCAAGTGTATCTTCACCAGCAATAAATGGTCTTGAGTCTCTAAAAAATAAGGTGTCAAGCGGTTCTAAATAGATTAATACTGACACGGCTAAATCTCCTTAATATTTTCTCTAATAAGAAAAGCAACTATTCTTAATAAATTAATGATATTCTCTTCGGTGTCAACATGTTTTTTCCAACTATCACGCACATTATTATCTATTTTGGGGTCAGCGAGTTTGGTAAGAAAATCAATTATCGCTTTTAATTGGGATATTTCAGTATCTCTTTGATGTTGTGGTAGTTCATTAAAACTTGGACGATGTCTTTTATATAATCGCAAGGCTTCTGGTTCAAATATTTCTTTTGTAAAATGTTTCCCGTGACTATCTAACCAGTAACACGCAGGCAGTGCTTTTATAAGGTCAAAGATAAAACCAATTTTTAATTTTTGCGAAGTAAAGAAAGACAAAAATTCGGCAATTAGTTCAATCAGTGATTTTGAGCACCCATTCACTATAATGTCCCATTTACTGCGAAATTCAATAATATTCTCTGATGATAAATGAATAGTAATTGCTAATGCGTCTCGGTCCATTTCTTCTTTTGCTTTTTCTAAATTTTCTCGCGCCATCTCAAGGTCTTTTCTTAATGGGTTTGAATAATGAGTTATAACAATGCCCGCACTGATTGTTTGCCCGACACATTTATGGAATATTCTTCTGATTCGGGCACAGGTTTTCAGTGTTTTTTCTAATGGACCGAATGCCAATAAGTCATCTCCGCCAGCATAAATATAACGACCTTGCCATTTAGAATCATCAATTTTAGCCATTATTTTTGCCATTTTGCTTAACTTATTGCTTTTATCAGTTTGTTCATTCTTACTGTTTATATCATATAGCCATTCACCAATTTTATCACCATCCATTGCTACAATTGAATAATATTTGGTCGGTTCGGTCTTTAATTCTTCTTCAATTTTGCTTAAAGTTTCTCTTACATTATCAGCCTCGGTTTTTATTTCGGCTTCTTTCTTTTGGGCTTTTTCATGGTTGGTTTTATCTAAATACAATTCAGGAAAGAACTCTTTTACCAGACTTTTAGGATTAAGTTCATCTTTATAAAAAAAGATGCTCGGGATGCTTTCAATTCCATTATTAATATTAATACTTAATTGGGACGCCAATTGTTTACAATTTTCAATAAATTCATTTTTTAATTGTTCATTGCACTTTAACTCAATTTCCTTAACAAATGGTTTTACTGCAATGTCGCGAGTTGATTCATATTCGGGTTCTTTAAATATTATTTGTGACAAGTTTTTATTTAAATCATCTGCTTTCAGTAATCTTTTTATTGTGCAAATTGCACAAAGTCGGTCACCTTTTTTGAAAACATATTTATATTTATTGTCCTTTTTTATTTCATTCCAGAATTCACGATTTTCTGATTGCACCAATGGTCCTAAAACTTCTCTACGTCCGCATTGTGTACATTTCTCCGCAGGACTTCCTTGCCATTGATTAAAAGTTCTGGTTAATTTTCGCTCATCTAAAAATTTCTGAACCCTTCTTGCTTTTGTGCCATAATCTGTGTCATCAACGGGTATTGCAACCCAATAATATTCCCAAAAGTCATTTATCTGACTATCCCATTTAGCATCCCAATTGTTCGAAAATTTATCAAAGTCACCTTTAATTGATTTGCGAATATCTTGAGCTACGGTCATCCAAAAACCATTAATCCCATCCTGTGAGTTTTTTATAAGAGTATCAAAATCAGTCCTCGGAACTTTTACCAGAAAGTGATTTGGCAATGAACCAGTATTTTCAAAACTTTTGGGATTAGGGAAAATGATTTCGCATTTATTGTCGATAAATGGTCTTAGTGCTTCATAGGTGATGCGTGATAATAAACTACTGCCAAACCATAAATCTTTTATCTTGCGGGCTTCTTTGATAAATTCCTGAACTGGTCCTATGGAAACTTTTAATAGATAAAAGTTATTGTTCATTTTTTGTATTTTAATGTTCATTAAAAACCAATGTTTGGGAAACTGACCCTGTGAGCGCATTGTCGACCATACATATAAGCGTGTAAGCAATTCAAAAAATCATTAAAATTAGGAAATCCATTAACTTTCTGATGACAGAATGTTATAATTGGAAGATACTGATTATTTACGATATGAAATCTGGTGTAGACTGGCGATGCCATTCTCCCATTACGAATCCAGCCTAAACTTTTACATCTATCGCTACCATGAACTTTATTTAATGCGCCATCTAAGGTTTTAATTGGTATATCTGCAACTTTGATCTGGTCAAATGATTGAAGGATAAAATATTCAGCGTCTTGTGGAACTCCTGTTTTCTTTTGAGCAATTCCTGAACCTAACCACTTTATAAAAATATCTTGAACTTCACAAAACCCTTTTTGAAGATGTTTTGTTAGTTCATCACAATTAGAAAAATATGCTTTAATTGATAAGCCATTCGGGAAAATCCGCCTGGTACTATTTTTAATAACAACTGAACCAAATCCTCGTCGTGCCCTTTGTCCAACTGCGCCTAAATTTGCCCAGGTCCAGATTGTTGCTAATAGAACATTTTTTTGGTTTTCCGAATAATCTTTTTTAGGAATAATTGTTATCTTAAATTCGGTTCCCTCTTTATATCCAATGAAATTAATTTTTTTCCTACTGAATTTTATTGAGTAACTACCTGTTTCCAATTCCCTAATTGGCTCAACTAATAATTTAAACTTGGCGCCGACATCTTCATCTGCTGAACCAAATATTTCACTCTCACGTTTATATATTTGCTCCGGATTTAAATCATTTAACAAACCACCGACGATTGCTCGAAACCAGAACCGCCAACATCCCCGTAATGCTTTTCCTGTAAGACCCATATTATCAAGTTCTCCTGAATCAGCACCATGAATTAACAGCGGAGTAATTAATTTAATCTGAAATTCTATATTAGTCATAAAAGACCCCTATATTATATAACACCGCCATTTTAATGTAAAAAATCATTATGTCAAGAGCAAACTTTAACTTTTTGTAACAAAAAGTTGACAAAAAGACTGGATTTAGTAAGATATATATTATTATTTTGGGTCCGTAGCTCAGTTGGTTAGAGCAGCTGACTCATAATCAGCTGGTCGTAGGTTCAAGTCCTACCGGACCCATTTTATTAGCAAATAGCATATAGTTTATCGCTGATAGTAATATAATGAGTATTACTTGGCAGGTGCATCGGGCTAAAGAAACACCTAAAAAAACAATTTTAGTTTCAGTAATTTTAGGTATCTTTATTATTTTTCTAATCTTATTCTATGGATTTTATTGGGCATTATTTGCCGCAATTATTTTATTTGCATCGCTTAATGCGTATTTTCTACCGACAACCTATACCTTAACCGACAATGAAATCATTGTAGACAAAAAGTTATTCAGAAATAAGTTAGAATGGAATCGATTCCGTAAGTATTATATTACATCTACGGGTATTGTCTTAAGTCCGTTCACCAAGAAAAACTTTCTGGATAATTTTCGTGGAATTCACCTTTTACTGCCTAAAGAAAACAATGCGGAAATTATTGAATTCATAAAAAGAAAGCTCGAAAAAAATTGCTTTCATTGATTACAGTGATTTAAAAAAACGATTACAACGATTGAAATATCAATATAATTATTGCTGGAGCCATTGTAATATCCGTTAATCATGACTTTTAAGTGTTCTCATAAAAAGTGGGTTCTGAAAAAGTGTTCTGATAAAACTTTGGAGATAAAGAAAAACAGGATAAATTCAGTGTTTTCATAGCACTTTTTCAGAAGTCTCTAAAAAATAAACTTGACAGACCAACTTATTTAGGATAGTATCTTTTATGCCAAAATTGGATAAGAAAAAAGAGATTAAAAAACCTGTCGCGCCTAAAGTTCCACCGCGACCCAATATTGTATTTAAGAAGAAAAATTATATTCTGTTTTTAATAGGAGTTGTAACAATTATTACCGGTTTTATTGCACTATCAAAAGGTTCGATTACCTTGGCGCCGATTTTATTAGTTGTCGGGTATGTGATTTTAATTCCGCTCTCAATTATTCTGAAATAAATCAACTCTGAATTGCGCACTTGTTTGATAATTGTCCCATTGGTTCAAATGAAAATGCAATTTTTATGAGATTAATTCATATTATCAGACCACTAAAATTTTATAAAGGATGTAATCTTTTATGAAATTATTTCTAATAAAACCACTGAAGTTTAATGGAGCACTTAAGCATTTATGAAATTATTTCACATTATCAAAGCCCAACAATTTAATCGTAGATTATTAGATAGAATTTTTAAGGTTGCTGCGGAAATGGAAAAAATCAATCTTGCAGGTGGTTCTAATATCTTAAAAGGCAAAATTATGGCAACAATATTCTATGAACCGAGCACCAGAACCAGATTATCATTTGAAGCAGCGATGGCAAAACTCGGTGGCGAGATAATTTCCACAGAAAGTGCAAAAGAGTTCTCATCTGCTGCAAAAGGCGAATCTTTAGAGGATACCATTCGAATTATTGGTAATTATGCTGATATTATTGTCTTGCGCCATTATGAAAGTGGTGCTGCAGAGCGCGCAGCAAAAGTTTCACCTGTGCCAATTATTAATGCTGGTGATGGACCAGGTCAACATCCGACACAAGCACTTCTTGATATTTATACAATTTATAAAGAAATTGGTCATATTGACGGCATTTCTATTGCAATGGTCGGTGATTTGGCATATAGCCGAACTGTTCGTTCGCTTGCCTATTTGTTAACCAAATACCAAGACATTAAAATGTATTTTGTTGCGCCAGATGTTGTCCAAATGCGCGATGATATTAAAGATTATCTGTTAAAACATAAGGTATTTTTTGCTGAAGAGTCTAATTTGGAAAAGGTCGCATCGAAAGTTGATGTCATCTACCAAACCCGAATTCAGAAAGAACGATTCGGTGAAAATATTGAAGATTATGAAAAAGCCAAAGATAAATACATTATTGATAAACATATTCTCAAGATAATGCAAAAAGATGCGATTATAATGCATCCTTTACCACGAGTTACCGAGATAAGTCCGGAAGTAGATACTGACCGAAGAGCCGCATATTTTCGTCAAGCACAAAACGGACTCTATATCAGGATGGCTTTACTCAAGATGATTCTATTAGATAAGGCAAGTGGTTAACAATTCTACGAAAATTACAAGTCTTAATAGAGTAATAGTATAATTAGGCTAAGATTTACTATAAATTGAAAATTCTCCAATATAAGCAATTAGTTATCCGTGGTGGTAATATTGTTATCCCTGGGAAAAAAATTATTAGTAATCCTAATATCTATATATCTGATGGTTGTATTAAGCAAATTAGACCAATTAAAATAAAAGATATACCTACAATTAATCTTCATCCAAGACAGTATATTAGCCCTGGTTTTATTGACCTTCACTGTCATTTACGAGAACCCGGTGATACTCGCTCTGAGACTATAAAAACTGGAACTCTATCCGCTCTTGCTGGTGGTTTTACAAAAGTCTGTTGTATGCCCAATACTAATCCAGCAATTGATTGTCCTAAATTGGTACGATATATTCTTGAAAAATCTCGAAGAGTCAATCAAGCCGAAGTATTAGTAATTGGTTGTGCGACTAAAGAACGAGCAGGAAAAGAGATTGTGGATATTAAAAGTATGGTCAAAACCGGGATTGTTGCGGTATCAGATGATGGTTCGCCGATATCAGATGCTAAAATTATGTATCGTCTTCTGTTAGCGTGTAAAGATTTCGGAATTCCGGTAATCAATCATTGTGAGATTATTAATCCATTGATGAATCAACAGACTCTCTACCCCAAATCAGGTTTTGATGCTTCGGAATCATTAATGGTTTTAAGAGATATTATTTTGGCTGATTATGCTAAAGCACACATTCATATTGCTCATGTTTCAACTAAAAAATCGGTGGAACTAATTCGTTGGGCAAAAAAAACGGGAGTTAAAATTACCGCCGAAACCTGTCCGCATTACTTTACGCTGACTAAAAAAGATTGTAATGGAGTAAATACAAACTACAAAGTTTCGCCACCATTAAGAGCCGAAGATGATGTTGAAGCAATTAAACATGGTTTAGCCGATGGCACAATTGATGTAATTGCGAGTGACCATGCACCATGGCATATTTCGAAAAAGCAAGTCCGTTGGCAGAAAGCCAAGTCCGGAATGATAGGCTTTGAAACCGCATTTTCATTAGGATATCAGGAATTAGTTCTAAAAAAATATCTGAGTTTAGAAAACTATATTGCATGTTTAACTACAAAGCCAGCAAAGATATTAGGACTAAACATATCTGATAAAATCTCTGAAGGTACATCTGTCTCAATCACTATTTTTGACTTAAGTAAAGAATGGATTTTTTCTCAAGGAAATATTTTATCTAAGTCGAAAAACTCACCTTTTATTGGTAAAAAACTTAAAGGTAAAATTGATATGGTAATTTTGAAAGACCGAATGTTCGATTTTACTAATTAGAAAATCGCTTCATAGAACTTAAATATTATTGTCTTGCGTTGGATGACATTCTTGAGAACACTAAAAAGTCCTGTTCAGTGATTACAGTGATTAAAAGAACGATTGTAATGATGGAAAAATCAAAGGTGTTATCGCAGGTGTCACTAAAATATCTACGCGACAAATTTTGTCAGGAATCTCTAAAACCCATTCTTAATAACAAAGGGGTATTTTAGTCGCGTTACGATATGAGTATTTAAGTAGAGAGGAATTTTATCTTAAAATAAAAATTAAAATATTAAGATAGAATTATATATTCTAAACATAATTTAAGTTTAAAGAGAATTCTATATGAAAGATTTCAAGCAAATTACCTGTTTGAGTTTCTCTGGTGCCGTCTCAAAAGTAATCTAATAAATAAAGAATGTTATATCTTAAGAAGAGTTTTCAAATTATTTGGTTTCTAAATAATTAGAAATAGACTTTAAGAGACTATATTAGACGATTTGGGCTAACTGACAGGCGACATCGTATGCGGTATATAGGGTAAGACAGTCTTTTCAATATGCTGGTATTTGGTTAGCTTTGGGCTAGCCCCACCCTAGCCCCTGTCATTTTTGTAATTATTATTACTGGTTAGCATAACTTTCATTGCTAACATAATATTAAATAAATCAAATAAGTTGAACAAAAGTACTGCTTAAATTTTATTAAAACAGCATTTAACTTTAGAAGATTGAAAACTTAGCGAAAGTCATATTTCGCCATTTACCGAAGCGGTCTTTGAACTATGAAATAGAAATCTGTTTCGGATAACTTTATAGAATTGGGAACTCAGCGAAAGTTAATTTTTACGGTTAACCGAAACGGCCATTGAACTGTTAAATAGAAATTCGTTTCGAATAACTTTATAGAATTGGGAACTCAGCAAAAGTTAATTTTTACTGTTAACCAAAACGGTTTTCGAACTGTTAAACAGAAATCCGTTTCGGATGAATCATCAAATTTTCTTTTGTTTTTCTGGCTTCCGTGGCTAAAAAATAAACTGCAATCTTGTCATACTGAGCATAAATTCAAAATACAAAATTTATAATTTTTGAACTTTTAACTTTTTGAACTTTTGAACCTTTACTAACTTTCGCTTTATTTTGTGCCTCGGTGTCTTATTTAGACCCTGAATTAAATTCAGGATGACACTTGTGTCACTTTTGTAACTTTGAACTTTGTCTTTTTTGAATCCTGCTTCTATTTTTAATGTCTTTATAGTTTTCAGGGCAATTTTTAGAACTTCTTATTGAAAGCTCGGAAAATGGTTGCTTTCATTGATTTCAATGATTGAAAAATCAAAGGTATTTTCGTTAGTAGCCTAAATATATGTTTCGTAATCAAAACCTTGTAAGAAATCTATTTCTATCGACAATTAAAATTATCCTGATGTGACTTCTGCCTTTTTGATATCTTTTGAAATTTGTTGTTTCAGTTCTCCAATTGTCCGAAATTTTCTTTCGGGTCTAAGCCAACTAAGAAACTCAACGGTTATTGTTTTTGACTTGGGTTTTTCAAGTTTTCCCAGAATGTGAACTTCGATTGTTTTCTGGGTAGATTGAGTATTAATTGTTGGTGCATAACCAATGTATAATAAGCCGTTATATCTTTTGTTGTCTAATACTGCACAGATGTGATAGACGCCATCGGAGGGTATTAATTTTCTTTTTTCTTTAATTGATATATTCAATGTAGGGAAACCAATCTTTCTGCCTAAGCCTTTTCCTTTAATAATTTTACCGGTTATTGAATACGGATAACCTAAAAGTTCGTTTGCTCTTTTAACATTGCCTAAAATCAACAATTCCCGGATGCGTGTGCTTTTAATTGGTGCTGAGTGATATTTACGCGCTCTAACTACTATCAACTTAAAATTAAACTCATTGCTTAATTTGCGAAGTAAACTAATATTACCTTTTCCTTCTTTTCCGAATCTGTGGTCTTCACCGACAATAATTGCTGAGGGCTTTATCGGTTTTACAATATAATCATAAATGAACACTTTAGGTTCAAGTTGTTTAAGATTTTGAGTAAATTTTATAATGCCTAAAAAATTTATCGGATAGGTCTTTAAGATTCTAATCTTTTCTTCGTCCGTAGTTAGAAGGAAATGAAAATCTTGATAAATTATTGTTTGGGGAATTGGTGAAAAAGTCAAGACGCCAAATGGTCTTTTTAATCGATTTGCAATTTCAATGCCTTTTTGCAATATCTTCTGATGACCCCGATGTAATCCGTCAAAACTTCCAATGGCAATTACTGAACCGGTAATCATAGGATATTGTTGGTGTGGTTTAATTTTGTATATCTGCATAAATCAGACGGTCAGGATAGATGATATTATTTTTAAGTTTACCAATAATTAGAACTCGGTCTTTCTCATCAAGAATACGCACTAAAGAGTTTTTCATTTGCTGACTTAAAGTTTCTGATATAGATAAAGGTTGTCCTTTAAGGATTTTTTGAATCTGAGAATTGGAAATCATAATTGAAGGTATTTCTGCAAGAGATTCGTTTATGGAATAAAGTTTTTGTCGAATTAAATCAGCATTTATATCTATTAGGCTAATGGCATCTTTTAGTTTAAATTTTCCAATCTGCGTGCGAGTTAACTCTTCTAAGGTTGCACCGCAACCTAAAATGTTGCCAAGATCTCGAGCTAATGCTCTAATATAGGTTCCTTTACTGACTGTGGTCTTAATTTCAAAGTAAGGCAGATTAAAACTGAGCAAATCTATCTTTTTTATCTCAATGGTTCTTGGCTTAGGTGTAAAATCAATCCCTTTTCGTGCCAAATCATACATTCTTTTGCCTTTATGTTTTAATGCAGAATACTTCGGTGGTTGTTGAGTTGTGATATCTTTCAAAGAGTTGATTGCGTTTTTGATATCTTCGGCATTGATATGTTCACACGAACTTTCTTTAACTATTTTACCTGTTATGTCATCAGTATCAGTTACAATTCCTAAATGAATTTTAGCAATATATTCTTTATCCAGAGAACTTAAGTATTGAGCAATTTTAGTTGCTTCACCGAAAAGGATGATTAATAATCCATTAGCGATCGGGTCTAAAGTCCCTGCATGGCCAATTTTTATTCTGGGAATTATTGGTTTTATTTTACGAATACAATCATAAGATGATAATCCTGATGGTTTATTTATTAGTAAAACTCCGCGCAATCTGTTCTTTTCTTGACTATTCGCTATCAGACTTTTTGTGTAAGTCATCAAGAATTGAACCGATCTTCTGTTCGGCTTGCAAAAGAGTATCAATCTCAAAATGAATTTCAGGCATAGTTTTCAAAATCACTTTTTGCTTTAATAGGTGTCTTACATAACCCGCGGCGTGATTGAGGCGTCTTAAAGTTTCTTGTTGCTTCTCTTCATCACCGATAACTGAAAAGTAGATAAAGGCTTTTTTATAATCACTGGTTATTTTGGCACCAGTAATCGTGACAAAACCGATATTCGGGTCAGCCAGCTCTTGGAGCACAATTTGGGCAACTGCATCTTTTATGACATTTGCGACTTTTCGTTCCCGATAAGGCATAAATTATTATCATATAAAAATATTGAGTTGTAAAGAGAAATTTTGTTATTCATTTGGGGGATAATTTTTGTAATATGACAAATAAAAATATTACTTTATTATGTAAATTGGGCAATAGATGCCTATGACGGTATAGGGGGTAGCCTCCTTATTTATCTTTACTGCTTAGGATAGTTTGATATGATTGACCTCTATGTATTGGATGATGACAGAAATTGTTTAACTAATATAAGTAAAAAGCGTGTCCGATATTTAATTTATATTGCAATAAGTGAGCTTGGATAATATTCTGATATTGATTCTTGTATCACTTCGGGTGCTTTTGGGTTTCATATATAAAATTATGGACTATGATGAAAGGATTATCTGGAATGGTATAAAAGGCCAATGTGTTAAGCCAACAAGAAATTAAAAATAAAAATTAAATACTAAAATTAGTGAAGTAAAATATATTTATTTTTAATAAAGTTTTCCCAATGTTGAGATCAATATTCACTGCAGAACCGATAAAGAGATTTTGGGAATGAACTTTATTCTGCTTTTATATCTATTTCTGGCGAATACTTTCATTATCTTCTAAAGACTTAAATAGGTTTCTTTTATTTTTCCACAATGTCTTGCTATTTTTTCTAAAATTTAATTATATCTTGGTAAACCTGTTTTTAATATTTCTATTGAATTTCAATTGGTAACTTATTCTGGGCGGTGTCTTTGTTTTTCTATGGTTCAAACCTTTGCTTAGTGCTTTATAATTGCATAGCGTCTTTTATGATTAAACAAATCTCGCAAGGCGGCTTTTGGGAGTTAGAACTTGTTTCTCACACCTTCTATTAAAATCTCATTTCCCGATTTCCGCACATCCGCTTATAGCAATTGATCCCGAATGTTAAAACTTATTTCTCATACCTTCTATAAAAAATCTCATACTATAATAAAATCTCATAAAATTTGTATAGTATCTCCTGATAGATTGCAATTTCTGACTAAATTTCATAAACCGGTACAGTATATTCTGAATACTACATTCCAGTATTGACATTATTGATAAATAGTTATAAAATAGTTATATGCAGGAAAGATTTACCGAACGTGTAAGAAAGGTTATTGCTTTAGCAAGACAAGAAGCAATAAGAATGCATAATGATTACATTGGCACAGAACATATTCTTTTGGGCTTAATAAAAGAAGGCGAAGGAGTGGCAGCAATGGTTCTGGTTAATTTGGGAATTAATCTTGAGGAGTTAAGACGCGCAGTTGAAAATGCGGTTAATTTCGGTTCTAAAACTTTAGTTTTAGGCGAAATTCCCTTAAATCAAGAAGCACGCTCAGCGCTTAATTGGGCGGTTGATGAAGCCCGGCGAATGAATCATTCTTATATTGGCACCGAGCATATTCTTTTGGGTTTAATCCGAGAAGAAAGAAGTATTGCTAGTCAAATTCTGCAATCTTTAGGAGTTGAACTTGATATTGCTCGTCAGGAAACAATTAGACTTTTAGGCGGTGAATTAGGTGAACCTCAAAAGAAACCGAAAGGTAAAACATCTGCATTAGATTTCTTTTCCCGAGATTTAACTCAATTAGCCCGTGAAGATAAACTTGACCCGATAATCGGTCGAGAAAAAGAAATTGAACGGGTAATCCAAATTTTAGCCCGTCGCAAAAAGAATAATCCTGTGCTAATCGGTGAAGCCGGAGTCGGCAAAACCGCGATTGTCGAAGGTTTAGCACAAAGGATTGTTGAAGGCAAAATTCCCAGTGTGCTTAAAAATAAACGGGTTTTGGCATTAGATATGGCAGCAATTGTTGCCGGCACAAAATATCGCGGTCAGTTTGAAGAACGATTAAAAGCCGTGGTTAATGAAATTATTACCCAAGGTGATTGCGTTGTCTTTATTGATGAACTTCATACAATTGTTGGGGCGGGCGCTGCTGAAGGCTCAATTGATGCTTCTAATATCTTAAAACCCGCCTTAGCCCGCGGTGAATTACAATGTATTGGCGCCACTACTTTTGAAGAGTATCGTCGTTATATTGAAAAACATTCCGCGTTAGAAAGACGCTTCCAACCAATTATTGTTGAAGCACCATCGGTTGATGAGACAATAAGAATTCTAATGGGACTTAAAGAAAAATATGAGTTGCATCATAAAGTAATTTATACTGATTCCGCGATAAAATCAGCGGTCCATTTGGCTGACCGGTATATTACCGATCGATTTTTACCAGATAAAGCAATTGATGTAATGGATGAAGCCGGTTCCCGAGTAAAATTGCTAAGGTCAACGGTAAATCCTGAATTAGAAGAACTGGAAAAGAAAATTGAAAAAATTCGTAAGAGTAAAGAAGATGCCATAAAACAACAAAAGTTTGAACGAGCAGCGGAATTGCGTGATGAACAAAAGAAACTTATTGAACAGTTAAAAAAGAAACGCAAAGAATGGGAAAAAGCCGGTAATTTTCCAGTTGTCACTGAAGAGGATATTGCGTATGTTGTTGCGTCTTGGTCTTCGGTGCCGATTACTAAATTAGAAGAGAATGAACAAAATCGATTGTTAAAAATGGAAGAAGAAATTTCTCAACGAATTGTTGGTCAAGAACTGGCAATTCAGGCGATCGCTAAAGCAATTAGACGCAGTCGGGCAGGAATTAAAGACCCACGACGGCCAATTGGTTCGTTTATCTTTTTAGGACCGACTGGCGTTGGCAAGACCGAATTAGCCCGAGTGTTAGCAAAATTTTTATTCGGTAATGAAGATGCTTTGATTCGTCTTGATATGAGTGAATATATGGAAAAATTCAATGTCTCAAGATTAGTTGGTGCGCCACCAGGATATGTTGGTTATGAAGAGGGGGGTCAACTTACGGAAAAGGTAAGACGCAAACCATACTCAGTAGTCTTATTCGACGAAATTGAAAAAGCACATCCTGATGTGTTTAATATTCTTTTACAAATTCTTGAAGATGGACAGTTAACAGATTCATTGGGTCGAAGAGTAAATTTCAAAAATACGGTTATAATTATGACATCTAATATTGCAACTGCGGAAATCAGAAAATCAATGTCAGTTGGTTTTCAGTCTCCTTCAGAAGCAGAATCTTATGAAAAGATAAAAGAGAAGTTGCTCACTGAGGTGAAAAGAGTTTTCCGACCGGAATTTTTAAATCGGGTTGATGAGATTATCGTGTTCAATCCGTTAGACCGCTATCAAATGGAAAAGATTGTCGATATTCAGATGCGAGAGATTAGTGAGCGTCTCAAAGAGAAAAAATTAACTTTACAATTACAGAAAAGTGCTAAAGACTTATTAGTTGAACAGGGCTTTGACCCGGAATTTGGGGCTCGGCCAATTAAACGGGCAATGCGTCGATTATTAGAGGACCCGCTCTCAGAAGAAATTTTGAAAAATCGTTTTCCTGAAGGCTCGGTAATTAAAATCGAACGCGACGGCGACCGGTTAATCTTTACGGCTGAAGAAACCGCAGTTGAAAAATGCAGTTAAATTTTGGTTTGGTTGTAATTAGTATCCGAAACAAAAAGTTTAATATTCGAAAAACCCGAAGAAAAAAAATAGAAAATAAAAAGATATTAGGATTATTTTTTATCGCTTTTCTTTTTAATCTTATTTTAGGCATTTCTATAGTCGTAGCTCGTGATGTATCACCAATCATCATTGGTATCAGTGCGCAAACCAAATTTTCTGATTCAACCTTAGTGGTTAAAACTTCAGGTCTAAAAATTGGTGACCGTTTTGATAAACAAGAACTAGCAACGGCAATTCAACGAATATACCAATTAAAACTTTTTGAGACAATTGAAGTTGAAACAACTCGAATTGCTGATGGCGTGATTATCCAATTCGTGGTCCAAGAATATCCGATAATCAAAGATTATAAATTCTTCGGCAATAATAAGATTAAAACCAAAGACCTAAAAGAAAAGACTAATATAAAAATCGGTGAGGTTTTAACTAATCAAAAATTATTTGAGTGGCAAACTAAAATTCGGGATTTATACAAAGAAAAAGGGTTTATTTTAACTAATGTTAATGTTGAAAAATCTTTGCCGGATAGTAATAATCGAGTAGTAATAAATTTTCAAATTGACGAGGGGACAAGAGTAAGAATTAAATATATCGAGATTGAAGGCAATTATGCTATTTCCGATAAAGCAATAAAGCGAAAGTTAATTAATAAAGAAAAGAAATGGTATCGAAAGGGAATTTTCCGAGAAGAAGAGTTCAAAAACGATTTAGAGCGAATTGTTAATTTCTATAAGGAAAAAGGATTTCTGGATGCGAAAGTTGAAGATTATAACTTAATTCCGGATGAGACACAAGAGTGGTTAACTATAAAAATTAAAATTATTGAAGGACAGCGATATTATATTGGTAATATTACTTTTGAGGGCGATAGTGCAATTAGTGAAAAAGATTTGATGTCCGGCTTGCGTATTAAATCCGGTCAGGTGTATAATGCTCAAAAAGTAAATCAGTCACTGGCAGAATTATATAGCGTTTATTCTGAAGAAGGATATATTTATTGTCAAATCAATCCAATTGAACAGATTCAAAATGATACGGTTAATATCAAATATTCGATTTCTGAGGGAAATCCAGCGCGCATCCGATTGGTAATTATCGAAGGGAACGAACGCACCCAAGATAAAGTTATTCGACGTCAAATTAGCACTTTGCCCGGCACAATTTTCAAGCGGTCTGAAGTTATCAGAAGTCAACGCGATATTTTTAATCTTGGTTTTTTTGAAGATGTCAAACTTGATTATCGACGAACTGAAGAAAATAATGAAATTGATTTAATCTATCAGGTGAAAGAAAAGAGTTCTTTTGGCACAATTGGTGCGGGAGTCTCTTATTCGGCAGTCGACAAATTAACCGGTTATCTGGAATTAACACAACCGAATCTCTTTGGAAAAGGACAACGGTTAGCCATAAAATTGGAAAAAGGAGGTAAGAAAACTAATGCGGAAATTGGATTTAATGAGCCGTATCTTTTCGATAAGCCAGTTTCGGCAGGATTTAATGTTTCTTATTTGACGCGCACTTATGACTATTATGAAAAACAAGAAAAAAGTATCGGATTAAATTTTTCACGGCCTTTAATGCTTGACTATTCGCGTATTTACTGGGGATTAGGTTTAAGCGATGCATTTGTGCCGCCTAAATCAATCCGACAAGGATACGCGCCAACAAGTTACAATAATATCTATCGGGACACAATTCATCGGACAACGCTTAACCCGAGTATCCAATTTATTAGAGATTCCCGCGATTACATTTATAATCCTCTATCCGGTTCAATTTTCGCCTATTCTTTAGAATTATCGACAATTGATATTTATTTTCATCGGCATATCTTTGATGCCAGTTTTTATTTTCCAATGCTTAAGAAATTTAGTTTAATGTTTCGTTCGCGTTTGGCGGTGATTGAAGGCTTTACCTCAAATGATACAATACCAATTTATGAAAGATTTTATCCTGGTGGAACTGGTGCTGATGGTATTAGAGGTTATCCAGACCGGTCTTTAGGTGTAAGTGAAGGTGGTTATAATATTGGCGGTAAAGCATTGGCAATATATTCTTTAGAATATAAGTTTAGACCTTCACCACAATTGGCATTCTTAGCATTCGTTGACGCAGGTAATGCGTGGAATTCTTTTAGGGATTTTAATATATCTAACTTAAAAAGAGGAGCTGGTGTTGGGGTGCGATTAGAAATTCCAATGTTGGGATTAATTGGATTTGATTTTGGGTATGGGTTTGACCGAGACGGCAAAGGACGCTGGGAGCCGCATTTCCAAATTGGGAGAACCTTTTAAAATTTAATACTACGCTGTAGATAAAACGAAGAACAAGAAGCCGAAAAGTCATATTGTTTTCATATTATCATCATTTATTCCGATGAAAAGAATAGATGGAGAGAAAAAATACCAAATTGTTGTAGTCTATCGAATGTTTAAGACTTTAATTAATTGAAAGTATCTTTAGGGAAATGCCGAGGAGGGGATTTGAACCCCTACGGTTTTTTCACCACTAAGTCCTGAGCCTAGCGCG
This sequence comes from Caldifarciminota bacterium, assembly GCA_039801465.1. Lineage (GTDB taxonomy): Bacteria > Hydrothermota > Tepidihabitantia > Tepidihabitantales > CAIPLT01 > JAOABV01. The sequence goes on along the minus strand of JBDRUT010000008.1, from coordinate 53,271 downwards.
TCTGCCAATTCCGCCACCTCGGCATATAATTACAATACTTTTTAATTGCTGTTATGTCAAGTAGCAACTACATTTGTTTTTGATATACACATTTTTGTACTTTATTTTTTAACTCACAAAAGATAACCAACACAGGATAATTATTTCCAATTTGTTATGTCTCCTTTCTTTTAATGGTCTTATTCAAAAGAATCATTGACTATTAGAATGGTTTTTCTATAATAGACAATATGTATCTTATTGAAAATGCCGCAAACGGAAAAAATGAGGAGGCATAATGGATAATAAAAACCTTTTAGTAACAATTGAAGACAATATTGCTATTATTAAATTTAACCGACCTCAAGTATTAAACGCACTAAATACTGAGACTATTTTAGAATTAGAACAGGTATTAGATGAACTTGCTACTAATTCTGATGTTAGGGTTATCATTTTAACTGGCGAAGGCAAAGCATTTGTTGCTGGTGCTGATATATCAGAAATGCGGAATTTTACCAGTGTCCAAGCAAGAATATTTGCCCAAAATGGGCATCGGGTTCTTAGTAAACTTGAAAACATTGAAAAACCTGTGATTGCTGCAATTAATGGCTTTGCTTTAGGTGGCGGTTGTGAAATTGCGCTTGCTTGCGATATCAGAATTCTTTCGGAAAATGCTAAGATTGGTCAGCCTGAAGTTAATCTCGGTATCATCCCTGGTTTTGGTGGCACACAAAGATTGGCACGGTTATGTGGCGCTGGTATTGCAAAAGAGTTAATCTATACCGGTGATATGATTGATGCTCAAGAAGCATACCGAATCGGTCTTGCTAATAAGGTTGTTCCTTTAGACAAATTAATTGATACTGCAAAAGAGTTCGCAAAAAAAATTATGAACAAAGGTCCAATTGCAATTAGAATGACGAAAACAATTATCAACCGTGGTATTGATAGTAATTTAGAAACTGCTAAAGAACTGGAGATCGAAACTTTTGCTTTATGTTTTTCTACTGGTGAGCCCAAAGAAGGAATGAGTGCATTTTTAGAAAAAAGAAAAGCAAGTTGGATGCAATAGGAAACAATAACTTGTTTACTAATTTACTAATTATCAGGAAATTAATAATGTCAAATTAGTTTTTACAAAGTATATTAAGAAAGGAGTAAATTATGGCAAATACTACTGAAATAGTAATCGCATCAGCTGCGAGAACTCCCGTAGGCAGATTTTTAGGTGGGCTAGCCAGTTTATCTGCAGCGGACTTAGGTGGAATTGCAATCAAAGAAGCTGTGAAAAGAGCTCAAATTACTTCCGATGACATTGATGGTGTGATTATGGGACATGTTTGTCCTGCAGGATTAGGACAAGCGCCAGCACGCCAAGCCCAAATCAAAGCCGGCTTATCACCTGAAATTCCAGCAATAACTGTTAATAAAGTATGCGGTTCAGGAATGATTGCTATTGTTTTAGCCGCTCAGCAAATTAAAGCTGGAGACGCCAAAATCATTGTTGCTGGTGGTCAAGAGTCAATGTCTAATGTTCCATACTATTTACATCAACTCCGCAACGGTAATAAGATGGGCGATGTTAAACTTGTTGATGGAATGATTTATGATGGTATCTGGTGCGCATTTGAAAATGTTCATATGGGAATGCTTGGCGAATTTACTGCTGAACGCTCAGGCATCACACGAGAAATGCAAGATGAATGGGCTTATAACAGTCATCGTAAAGCAGTGGAAGCAATTAAAAATGGTAAGTTCAAAGCAGAAATTGTACCGGTTGAGATTCAACAGAAAAAAGGCAATCCGATTATAATTGATACCGATGAAGGACCACGTGCTGATACAACACTGGAATCCCTTGCCAAATTGAAACCAGTATTCAAGAAAGACAATGGAACTATTACTGCCGGTAATGCCTCCAGTATTAACGATGGTGCTGCAGCATTGGTCGTAATGTCGAAAGAGATTGCCGATAAAAAAGGAATCAAACCAATCGCAAAAATCACTGCCTATGCTACTGGTAGTGTCGAGCCGAAAATGCTCTTCTACGCACCGGTTAAAGCAGTTCAGCGCATCTTAAAACAACTTAATGTTGATATCAATTACTTCGATTTAATTGAATTAAACGAAGCATTCAGCTCCCAAGTTTTAGCAGATGTGAAAGAACTTGGAATTGATACTAACAAGTTAAATGTTCACGGTGGCGCAGTTGCTTTGGGTCATCCAATCGGTGCATCGGGTGCAAGAATCGTGGTTACACTATTGCATGCTTTAAAAGACCGTAATCTTAAAAAAGGTCTTGCGGCAATTTGTTTAGGTGGTGGCGAAGCGGTTGCAATGAGTGTTGAAATGATGTAAAAAAACATAATTAAGAAAGGGTAGCGAGGCATAAAAATTGAATGCTTTTCGCCTTGCTACCCAATACTTACTATTTAGTAATGAAGTTTCTAACTCAATCTGCTGAAGAGACGATTGAACTGGGTAAAAAGATTGGCTCTAAATTAAAATCAGGTACAATTGTTGGATTCTACGGTGAATTAGGTAGTGGCAAGACCACAATGATTAAAGGAATTTGTTTAGGTCTCGGAGTTAAAGAGCAAGATATTGTTAAAAGTCCGTCTTTTGTGATGATTTCTGAATATAAAGGAGACTGTCCTATTTTTCATATTGATTTATACCGAATCAAAGATAATGCTGAAATCCACAGCATTGGTCTTGACGATTATTTGTATGGCAATGGTATTTGTTTGATTGAATGGGCGGAGAAAGTTGAAAATGAATTACCAGAAAATATTATAAAAATTAGATTGGAGGTTCTGGAACAAAACAAACGCAAAATAATAATCAATGGATTATATCTGAAATCGAGTCAATAGATTTAAGAAAAGATGAAATTATCTGGTCCGGTATGGTTAATGCAACCAATTCCTTATTTTGGCGAAAGATTGAAGGGTCAATGGATAATAGAACCGAAAATTGATGGTTGGCGAATGCAAATTATAAAATATTTAGACGGTAAAGTTGAATGTTGGGGTAGAAGATTAGAAAAAAGACCCAATTGGTCAAGTAAATTACATTTCATAGAAAAAGCAGTGACGGGAATTCCTTATGGAACACTTTTAGATTGCGAACTGTTTTCTTCTGGGGGACGAAGATTTATTCCCTCATTATTTGCTAAAAAACCTAAAGCTAAGCCAATAATTTATGTGTTTGATATTATCTATTACAAAAATAAGTTTGTCGGCAATTTTTCATTAAAAACGCGTAAACAAATTCTCAAAAGATTATTACTGAAACCACCGTTAAATTTAATTGAGTATAAAAAGTTCAATGGTAAAATAGAATCAAAAGTAATATCCAAACAGGAAGGCGTCGTCTTAAAAGAGTTAAATTCCAAATATCAAATTGGTAAAGATGGGCCATTAGCAACATTAAATTGGCGAAAACTTAAATGGCATTAGAAAATTACTGAGAAAACCCTAAATTATGGAATAAATAAAGAAACTTTTATATTCATAATTCATTATCGACTATCCGATAGTTAATAATCATGGCTGTAGGAAGGTTTCAAGTAATGGCGATGTTACAAGCTGCAAGAGCATATGTTTTAGGTGAACCAATTGATACGGCAAAAAGTTGGGGGCTTAATCGAGCGATATTTTATGCTGCGGCCAAAAGAGGTTTTAAACCAAAACCAGGTCCACTAAAACCACCCAAGTTTAAATTAGAATTACCACCTAAAAAAATCGAGAAACTGCAAAAGACTTATGGAATTTATCATCTCGGTGATGAAATGGCGTATACTGTAGAGTTGGAAGGCAAAAAACTATTTACTATCGGTGACGAAATCCAAACCCCGGAAGATTTTCAAAAACAGATTGCTCAGCGATTTGGTAAGGCATTTAATAAAGCTTGGAATGAAGCAATAAAAATTTGTAAAGAATATGATAAAGGGGTATTAATGTCAATGAGATACTTTTATGAGATTGTCTATAAACCAAGACGAGATATTCTTGCTGACCAATGGAGCAAATATTCCGAAAAAGAATGACTCGAGTTATGGTACATTTCGCATATTTTCTGTATGATAATGTTCAATGTTACTCTTGTCAGTAAAGAATATCTGATATGATACAAGTGGTAAAATTTTGTTATTAAATTATTTACTTTCGGTTCGGTATTTGATATAAGAGAAGATAAGCAAACAAACACTAATGACAACTGGTGGAACGATGACAAACCAGAATGCGTATTTTCTAAAGAGAATGCCTATCAAGGCAACAATCCCAATTACCTTAAATAATTTCCCTCCCAATTTATGAGTTTTATCCCAGACTGCATCACTACTCAATGTCCACGGAGTTCTAATTCCAATAAACCAATTTCGCTTGGTATTTTCTAAAAGGAATCCAATATAGAAGAATAAAATTCCTAAACCAATTGTAAATGCTATTTGTGGTCTTATTTTTGTTCCCAGCGACCAAAGAATTATAAAGGTTTGCAGAAAGATCATAAATAAGAAGAGTAGGATAATAAACCAATCATAGTATTTTCGGAACTTTTCAATATTTGCTTTTAAGGGGTCAATTCTTGGAATTAAAATAAAAAGCAGAAACATTGCTAATAACACAAATGGCATCAAGAATAATCCCCAGAGTTTATTCATATAACCATCAACTTCACCCTGAATGTTCCAATGGGATGGGATTTTATCTGGTAATTTAGGATAAAAATAGATACTGATTGCTAAACTCGAAAGAAAAATCAAAAAAACAATTAGTTCACTTCTTCTCATTGTGGTTGCGTTACCAAGTGTTTGGTCTGTGCTTCATTCATAATTTCATCAACGAAAACACGGTCTACTTTTTTCTTATTTAAGCCACTGCCTTTGTCATTTTGATTCCCAAATAGAGAGACATCGATTCGGGAACGCTGACAGCCTTTTCATTACTTTTCTGACAGCCGAAGTTATAAACTCAGAACTGCTTATGTTTCTAAATCAATTCTTTTGTTTCATCATAAGTGCAAACATAATGAATCGGTATTTTCTCTTCTGCCATTTTCCCGATTTTTAAACCATACTATTCATTTTTTATTTGCATCCGTCGTTTTTGGTGCCAAAGTACTAAGTAATCGTTGTAAATCCTCTTCGGTATCAATCAAGACTTTACGAGATTTAGAACCAACATAAGGACCGACCACTCCCAGTTGTTCTAATTGGTCAATAATCCGTCCGGCTCTTGCCCAGCCAATATCAAGTCTTCTTTGAAGCATTGATACGGATGCTTCCCGATGTCGAAAAACAATCTTTGCTGCTTCTGCTAAAAGCTCATCGACCTCACGTTCAGTACCAACTCTTTCTGTTTTTTTGCTCTGAGGCATATCAATTTCTTCAGAAAGTTTTTGGTGATATTCCCGTTGCCAAAGTTTTTCTGCAATATCCTCAGGAACAACTGAATAAAAGTCTTGTTGTTTTCTTTTAATCGATGCCTTTTCTCGGTCAATCAGAACATCAACCACTTGCTTAGCAATAATTTCTTCTGCAATTTCGCGAGGATTCGGGAAATACTCTGACAACAACTCAATAAGATACCTTTTTGTCCAAAGGTCAACAATTTTTTTGGTTGCTTGGGCAGAAACATAGGCACAATGGAGTCTTTGTGGTTCGCCTTTACCTGGAGGCAAAAAGAGCATATCTCCCCGTCCCAATAATGCTTCAGCACCATTCATATCTAGAATCGTTCGCGAATCAGTTTTTGATGCAACTTGAAATGCGATTCGACACGGGAAATTTGCCTTGATTAAACCAGTGATAACATCAACTGATGGCCTTTGGGTTGCTAAAACTAAATGTATGCCAACTGCTCGGGACATTTGGGCTAGACGGGTGATTTTCTCTTCGATTTCGGTTGGTGCTCGAATCATTAGGTCGGCAAGTTCATCGATAACAACAACAATATATGGTTTCTTTTCTAATCCTTCTTTTTGCGCCAACAGATTATAACCAGCAATATCCCTAACACCTAAACCAGCAAAAATTCCATATCGGCTTTCCATGATGCTGATTACTCGATCTAGTTCGGATATTGCCATCTTCGGATCTATTGTTGTTGGACTAAGCAGATGTGGTATCGAATTATAAACCGGCAGTTCCAGTTGCTTGGGGTCGATTGCTAAAAATCTCACATCATGATATGATGATCGGAATATTATTGAAGTAATCATCGTATTAATACAAACACTTTTACCCGAACCAGTGGTGCCGGCAATTAGAACATGGGGCATTTCCCGTAAATCAGCACAGTAAGGTTCGCCGGTAATCGATTCCCCCAAAGCAAAAGTCAAAGGTGATGTCTTGGAAGTAAATTCTTCGGTAGTTAAGATATTGCGCAAATAGACAATTCTGCGGAATCTGTTTGGAACTTCAATACCAACAACTGATTTACCAGGAATTGGTGCTAAGATACGAATTCTTTCGGCTTTAAGTGAAAGTGCTAAATCATCAGCCAAACTCTCAATGCGTTGAATTTTTATGCCGGGTGCTGGTTCAAATTCAAAGCGTGTAATCATCGGTCCGGTCAAAATATCAGTGACTCTGCCTTCAATACCAAACTCTTTTAATTTCTCCAGCAGAACTTTAGCGCCTTCTTCTAATGTCTTTTGGTCAGATGGTGCCTCTTCACTTGGCGGAACATCTAAAGATGCCAAAAATTCATTCTGAAATTGCTGTTCATCAACAATCGTGTCCGTTTTTTTCTTTTCGAAAATTTTGGCCGTTACCGGATGTTTTTCGACCTTAATATCTTTTTCTGATATTTCGGAAAATACAGTTTCTTCAATTACAGATTTTGGTTCAGGGGCTGCTGGTTCTTTATCAATTGCTTCTTTAACCGTAGCAGTTCTTCTTTGTGGTTTTAGTTTTTTAATCCTTACTACTAAAAAATAGAAAATCGACTTAATAAATTGAACAAACGGGATATGAGCAAAAACTAATATTACGATCAGTAAAGCACATATTATGATTATTAAACTTCCTAAATCCCCAGTTAAATAGCGAAACCAATTAATAAAAGCAGTTATTATACTACCAACAACGGAAATAGCAGTAATTTTTCCTGGTAGCCAAAAAGCATTTGGTTTTATCCGAGCAATAAGCATTTGGCCAAGCACAATTAATAAAAAGATAAACAGTCCCTCACGTAGATAGGTTCGACGGTTTTGGGGATTACGGATAAATGGAACTAAGCTGTAAAGCATAAACAAAGGAATAAAATAGGTCAAGAAGACACCAAATTGACTTAATGATAATTTGGCAACCCAACTACCGACAACTCCACCATAATTACTACTATAACCAATTCGACCGATGGAAAATGAGATAATGCTCGCAAAGATAAAAATGCCTAAAAGCCAAATTATACTCGGCAGAATAAATCGTCTAAAACTCACTTTAATCAATTCACTAATAGTAAAAAGTAAGATGATTACCGGAATTAAATATACGCAATAACCCAAGATGTATATCAATCCTGAACTCAGATAACTGCCAATGAAACCGCCCCAATTATCATTCGAAGACTTTTTACCAAAATGAAAAGAGATTAGGCTTAGTAAAATGAATGTAACCAATAGGAATATCAAGATACTTATAATTATTTTTATCTTGCGGTCAGTGCTTTTTGCTCTTGTATTGGCCCTCATAAAATAATTTTATTTTTTATAGCATTTTATTCAATACAATTTGAGGGTTATCAATAATTTCGGACATATTTTGTGGTAGGAAATTGTAACCATCTCGTTTATAACTCACTGCCTTACAGAATACTATATCCAATGATTGCAGTCGAAAATATTCGGATAATTGGTAAGATGATAATACCGAAAATTGAAAAACCGGTTAACTGACCGAAAATAATAATGCCGATAAGAATAAAGAATCCGTATCGTTCTAATTTAGCATACTCTTCAGCCATTGTTGATGGTAAAAGATAATAGAGAATCTTAGAACCGTCAAGTGGTGGTATTGGAATTAAATTAAAGATAGCTAAGATGAGATTATAAAAGACAAACATCTCTAAGATAACTATAATAAAACTATTAGGTGATAATGACGAAAATGAATAGATTATCCGCAGAAATAAACCAAAAGCAATCGCGGAAATAAAATTTGCTCCTGGTCCGGCTAATGAGGTTAACAATACGCCTTGTTTATAATTTCTAAAGTAGTTTGGATTTATCGGCACGGGTTTTGCCCAACCTAATCGGAACAAAAAGAGACTAATTGTACCGATAGGGTCTAAATGTTTTAATGGATTTAAGGTTAATCTGCCCATAAATTTTGCTGTCGGGTCACCAAGTTTCAAGGCAATTAAGGCGTGGGCGTATTCATGAATTGTCAAACCAAAAAGTATTGCAGGAGCAGATAAAATGATCGATGTTAAATTTGACATTTTATTAAAGATCTAACATATTCAATCTCTTGTTCTTTATTCTTAACTTTACCGTCTAAAATTTGATAGCGCAAATTTTCTAGAATTTTTCGATAAATTGGACCTGATGGTATTTGCAATGATTGCAGCAACTTGCCCGAAATATGAAATTTTACTTTAGAATATTTTTCAAGATATAGTTTAATCTTCTCTCTAATTGGTTTTTTCTCAATTATTGATAAAGTTTCTAGTGTCGATTTAGGTAACGACGATAAAATCTGATAAATTCGGCTGGCGGATTTTGCTCTCATTAAACTTTTTCTCAATTGAGAAAATTTCTTTATTGCGGTGGCACAATCTTTTATTTTATTAGTTAAAGGAAACCGCGACCAGGTTGATTCTGGCAAATATGCAAAAAGATGACTTAACTTTGCTTCAGAGTCTTGAAATTTGTCTAAAAGCTGACTTTCCTGAAAGAACTTTTTGGGCAATTGGACTCCAAAAACATTTTTGATTATCCCGTATTTTTGCAGTGTTTTTAGCATTCTTGTTGCTTCTTTCTCTTTCAGAATCATCTTTAATTCATGTAGGATACGTTCACCGGAAAGAAGATTTATTTGATTATTGAAAATTGCTTTTTTCATTAAAAGTTTTGTCATTGGTTCAATTTCAAATCCCAATCTAACTGCAAATCTAATTGCTCGGAAGATTCGGGTCGGGTCATCACTAAAACTTGATGTGTGTAAAATGCGGATTATGCCTGACTTTAGATCTTTTTGACCATTAAATAAGTCAATAATCGGATAAGGGGGTTTTTTAGTAAGTTTTAGTGCCATTGCATTAATGGTAAAATCGCGTCGTTTTAAGTCTTCTTCAATTGATGCTGGACTGACTTGGGGTAAAACTGCTGGTCTGGAGTAGTATTCCTTGCGGGTTTGTGCAACATCAATTCTTAAATGTGGGCATTGTAAAGTCATCGTCATAAACTGAGGATAATGAATTACCTCGGTCTTTAATGTTTTTGCCAAATCTTTGCCAATTTCATAATAAGAATTTGTCACAGCAATATCTAAATCGGTTAATATGTTCTTTGATTTGCCTTTTGTCATCAGTAAATCTCTTAATGGGCCACCAACCAAAAATGCTTCCGCATTATAACGTTGAGTAATGTTCACAATTTGCTTTACCAAAGTCTGTAAAGGTTCTTTTAGTTTTTTATATTCTTTCACTGTCTAAAATAATCACCGGGTTAATTTTTGCTTATCATTAAAGACTTTACCGCAAATGTCTGTTTTGAGTTATAATTACATAGTCATAAAGATAAGGGTTCTTTTATTGTTTTTCGCTTGTCGGGGAAAAACCAAAACCTTTAATCTCTTCTTCTTTACCGAGTAATTTTATCTTACCAAAGCGGTCTTCATATTTTTTGATATTTTCTTCTAAGGCATTAAGTAATAACTTCGCATGTTGTGGAGTCATTACGATTCGTGAGAAAACCTTGGCTTTGGGTAGACCAGGAAGCATTCGGGCAAAATCAATAATAAACTCTGATGCTGAATGGGCAATGAGCACAAAATTAGAATAGATACCTTCGGATTCTTTTTCACCGATTTCAATATTAATCGGTGGCTTGATTTCATTAGACATAAAATTGCTCCTTTCCGCATTAAATATTAATTTTGTTATCGGAATTCACTTACTGTATCATACCGTCAAAACAATATAAAGTCAAGAACAAAACGAATAGTTCTGTATCTTCGACGAAAAATTTGTAATTTTTCTTAGACATTATAAAAATAATTTATTCCGAGTCTCAAACTAACATTGACGGAAAAACTAATTTTACAAATCTGAATAAAAAAAATTAGTTGCTGGTCGGCTCGTTTAGCTATTTCCTAACCAATATCGGATTACACAACTCAAAATATAAACTCTGGGTTTAATTAAAATATGTGTTATAAGATATGATTGTCGACATTCTAATAGGTATGTTTTTGAGCTGAGTATTATAAATCTTACATATCCCATTTTAGAGAATTCTAAAACATAACTTTCTTTATTTACCTCTCAGTGGAGGAAACCATACCATCCAGATAATAGAATTTGTATTAGCGTTAATGAAATTCAACGAGATACACCAATATTTTGCATTATATTTTGTATAAATTTATGTATACATATTAGACGCATAAAATTGTGTAGTATTTCTATTAAACAGTGGTCCAAAATTTTACAATTCGCATAAGTGTAGACGGCATTCGAATCTTCTTTTATGTAAAGTGTTGTTTTAAGTCAGTTCCCGTTATTCATGTTGCATATAGAAGTCGGTGCTATTCTGAGCAACAATCTTTTATGATTTTGGCATAAATTTAACCAAAAGTGTTCTCCGTTTATAATCATTGACTTTATTCTTATAATTACTACTATTATATTTATAATGAAATCATCTTTGTGGTATCTGTTATTTTTCGCATCGTTACTTTCGGCTCAGACATCTTGGGTAAAATATTGTAATAATCCGGTATTGGTTAAAACCAATTTGGTCTGGGAATTTTTTGCTATTGGCCAACCAACTGCAATTAAAGATAATGACACTTTCAAAATGTGGTATGCGGGTTGTGGGATTGACCATCGCAGTAGATTCTTTTACACCTATTCTACTAATGGCATAAATTGGACAAAATATTTTGGTGGAACACCGGTATTAAATATCGGAAATACTGGCGAATGGGATTCAAAATGGCTTGATACTCCGGAAATTGTTAAAACTCCATATGGTTATTATTTATATTATTATGGCGATGATGTTGACACTTTTCCTCCTCACAACCCGGCAATTGGTCTGGCAACATCAATAAATGGCATTAACTGGACAAAACATCCTCAAAATCCACTTTTAACGAAAGGTGATAGCACATCTTGGGAAGGCAAATGGATTGAATCACCAGCAGTTCTTTATGATAATGGTATATTTAAGATGTGGTATACTGGTGTTGGTTATGACTGGAAAATTAAGATTGGTTATGCAACTTCTGCTGATGGTATAACTTGGACAAAATATCCTCAAAATCCAGTTTTTGATGTTGGCGAACAAGGTTCTTGGGATGATTTTTGGGTTGGTGTGCCAGCCGTGATTAAAAATGGCAATCGGTTTGAAATGTGGTATTCTGCACTTTCCCAAGCCGATTTGTCAAATAACAGATATGATACAATCCGTATTGGCTATGCATATTCTACTGATGGTATAAATTGGACGCGTTATTCAGGTAATCCTGTTTTGTCAACGCTAACTCCACCTTATAATCCAGCAGTTGACAGTAATGGACCGTGGGCACCAGATGTTGTTTTTGACGGCTCAAGTTATCATATGTGGTATGAGACTGCAGCAGGATTTTGTTATGCGACAGCGCCTTTAAGTATTACAGAAACACAGAGCGCCAAAACAATCTCGCCAATTAAAATCACGCCTAATCCTTTTTCTAATGTAACTTTCATTTTATTTCCCGGTGCATTTTCTGTAAGAATATATGATATTTCAGGAAGGATAGTTAGAGAATTACAAGGACAGGATAAAATTATTTGGAATAGCAAAGATAATCATAATAGAAAAGTTCGAAATGGCATCTATTTAGGTCTGATAGAAAATCCGACAGGTAAATGGTTAAAGAAGTTGGTAGTGCTACAATAAAAATATGAAAATCTGGTTGCTTTTTTTGCCAATTTTAGCAATAAGCCAGCCCTTACAAAATCGTATTCTTATCGCAACATCTTCAGATGGTCTTGTATTTCAGAAACTAAATATGATTTTCTGTGATTCGGCTGATGTACCTGATGCAGTAATTGGTCCGAATAATTCGGTATATCTGTTTTATCAAGGACTAATTACACATTGGTCTGACGGTATCAAGGTGGCAATTTCTAATGACGGCTTTAATAACTGGCAACATTATCAAGTAATAATACCCGGCACAGAAAACTGGCCTGGTAAACCTTGTGACCCTGATGTGATTATGTTTGGAGATACTTTTAGATTATACTTTACTGGTGACCCAATAAATGATATGCAACCTGAAACTTATTCAGCAATATCCTTAGATGGTATACATTTTTCATTGGAAAATGGAATCAGATTTCAAGTTGTCGGTTATCCGGTGCTTGACCCATCATTATTATGGACAGGAGATACTTTGCAATATTTTGCCGGCGGTGCACCAGCAAACTTTAATTGGCACGCCCATTCTACAGATGGCTTACAATTTATCCAACAATCTAATTTTAATATTAATAATTTGATGTTGGCAAATGGTATTTCATTAATTACTGGTGGTTATCGTTTCTATTGTTTTAGTAATAATGCCAATAACCGCAATATTTGTTCAATTTATTCTTCTAATGGTGAAAATTGGACAGGTGAGAATGGCTATCGGATTCAATATGATTCAACTAATCCTTTAGAATATCTTTATGTCAAAGACCCAGCAATCGTATATAAAGACAGTATCTATATTATGTACTATGTCACGCGCAAACGACCAAATAGTCTTGAAGAAAATTTTGATACATCGCATACATTATTTATTCACCCTAATCCATTTGGGACAACAATTCAAATCCGATTGGATTCTAATATAAAAAATATCAGTATTTATGATAAAATTGGCAGATTGGTTAAATCATTTCAGACCGAACAACTTGCCCATAATATTATCCAATGGGATGGTAAAGATAATCAAGGAATTAAAATTCCTGCTGGTATTTACTTTATAAAATCAGTTGGTAATAAAAGCCAAGCAATTAATAAAGTAGTAAAGTTAAGATAAAGACTAATAGATTATACGAAATAAGTCTCGGTATCTCGTTTAAAAGTCTTAATTTACTTTTAGAACGATTGCAGTTTTTCTATTTTATAAATTTTAGCAAGGTTTGTTTTTGTCTTATCAAGAAGAATTGGGCATGATTCTTGACAAATAATTGCTAAACTCGATTTTCTGTCATATACTTTTGAATAAACACGGTTTTCTCTTTTATTAATATTTTAAACATCACAGAAATCTAACCAAATATTTCAATTATAAATTTACGCGAAATACTATATACTATTTATTGTATTTTATTAGATATTGACTCTTTAATTGAATTATTTATAATTAATTTCCCTAAAATAATATGAAAATACGAATCATTGTAACTGGTGGAACATTTGATAAAGAATATAATGAATTGACCGGCGAACTATATTTTAAACGCACTCACATTTACGATATGCTCAAATTAGGACGCTGTAAACTTGATATAGTTGTTGAAGAACTTATGATGGTCGACAGTGCATTAATGACTGATGCCCAAAGAGAAAAAATAATTGAAGCAGTGAGAAATGCTCAGGAAAACCAAATTTTAATTACTCACGGAACTGACCAAATGGTTCAAACCGCAAGTGCTTTAGGGCAAGCGATAAAAAATAAGACAGTAGTATTAACTGGGGCAATGGTACCGTATAGTTTTGGTAGTTCGGACGGAATGTTTAATTTAGGTGCAGCCTTAGCCTTTGTTCAGACTTTGCCATTTGGAGTTTATGTTGCAATGAATGGTAGATTCTTTCATTGGCATAAAGTCATCAAGAATAAAAATACTGGGTATTTCGAAGAGCCAAAACCGTAAATAAAAACAGATGAACTAAATTTATAATACTGGAATTGAGATATTTAGCTTTTGATAATTTTTATATACACATTTATCCATTAGTAAAGTTAAGTATATTCCAATTCATCCGCTGTAAATAGACTGCAATCATCTAAATCAATTGAAAAATTTTCGGGAAATTCAAAATCAGTTGGTTGTTAATTATATTAGAAAATTCTGGAAAAGTGCCACTTAAAATACTGAAGACACGGAAAACAGGAGAAAATCAGCAAATCATCTAATATCCGATACGGATTTTTATTGATAAAATTGAAAACCGCACCCGAAATGGATTTTATCTATTAAATCGAAGTTCACTTCGGTCATCCGATACCAATATGGATTTTTGTTCAATCAAAAAAAGACCGCTTCGGTCATCGGAAACGGATTTTTATTTAATAAATCAAAGACCGATTTGGTCATCCGATACGGATTTTTGTTCAATCAAAAAAGACCACTTCGGTCATTGGTAATGGATATTTAATTATCCCCAAAAGCTGCTTCAGTCATTCGGTACGGATATGTATTATTTTTATTAAAATAGAAGTTCGCTTTGGTTATCCGAAACGGATTTTTATTTAATTGGAAACCGCTTCGGTAATCAGCGGAAAATGACTTTTGCAGAGTTCTTAAACCAAGAAAATGGTATTGTGATTTGTCGTCTGATGGGCAATTTCTATGATATAAGCATAGGCAAAATAGGTGGAAAACTAAGTGTTAACTTGAATGATTTAATAATCTCCTTAAAATGATATGAAAATCCCAGCAAAATCATAAATTTAATAATAGACGACAAATTTGCCATCATAATAGACACAATTTTTAACTTCATAGACCACGGCGTGAATGGTACGAGTTCGGCATCCGTTCTGCCCCCATACTGCACCTGGACACTATGACTTTTGATTTATGACCACCGAAACATAAGATATCGAAATCCGCGCATATAGTTAATGCCTGTTTGCTCAATACACCTATTATTCTTAAAAAACCAAGCAAATTAAGCATTTTGTTCCCAATGCCATGATGCAATTACTAACCAAAATCCATATCCACAATAAAGCAAATTTCATACCATTCAATATATTTCTTTTCAAAAGCATAAACTTTTCAACACAACCAAGATTAGAATATCCCAAATTGCGCACGCACTGTTTTTATTCAGTAGTTGTTAAACTGTTTTAACAACTATTTTCAAATCACAAGTCGATCAAAGTCTAATATATCAAAAACCATACAAAGATGACAGATTATATTCTTATACATTTTCGGCTTGTTCCACACATCAGTCATAAATACCTTTGACAGCATTATAATATATATACGCATATTTGCATATATATTACCAAAAAAATAAAATTAAGTCAAGAGTCAATTTGGAAGGCTCGGAAAAAGTCGCTTTGGTTGGTTGTAGTGATAAAAAACGATTACAACGATTAGAAAATTAATATAATCATCACAGGTTTTGCTGTAATATTACCACAATCAAGACTTTTTATAGTTCTTATATTAATAATCTCTCCAACTCCTTTACTGATTCCGCAATATAATCAGGTTTTTCGCTAATTATTTCTTGATAAGACCCATATCCGTATAATACTCCGATTGATTTGATATTATTCTTCTTTGCGCCGATAATATCATCTGCCCGGTCACCTATCATAATAAAATCAGAATTAGAATGTTCGGGAAAGTGAGCAAGTGCAAGTCTGATTAATTCAATTTTATTCGTGCAAGTTAAGTCCATATTACTGCCAACTAATTCAGTAAAATACTGGCTTAAATTGAAATGGTCTAAAATTTGTTGAGCATAATAGGCCGCTTTAGATGTAACACATACTAAAGTTTTATTGTTAATTTTGAGTTTTTCTAATAATCCCGGAATATCGGGGTAAACCCGGTTTTCAAAAATACCTTTAACTGCATAATATTCACGATAAACTGAAACAGCATAACGCGCGATATCTTTGTCTAATGCGAAATATTTTTCAAACGATTCGGCTAATGGTGGACCGATGAATTTCTCTAAATTTATATTGTTTTCTCTTAAATTCATTTTACTTAAAGCATAGCGAATTGAATTTATTATTCCTTGTTTGGAATCAGTTAAAGTACCATCAAGGTCAAAGAAAATGATCTTTGTGGGTATCATTTTAAAATCATCTCAGCAAAACTCAGATAAAACCATAAAGGGATGCGACAAGACAGACACTAATTATAAAGATAAATTTGTACTCTTGACTTATTCCGATATTTACTCTTCGGTATGTTTGTGAAAACCTATAGATGATGGCGACTAATACTGTTATGAGAATAAAAATCGGAATTATTTTATTATCAATCAAAACTGGCAGATTTCTTTTTATTGATCCAAACACACACTTAAATCTATAAAATGTCGCAATTAGTTCCATGGATGTAATAGTATAATTTGCTAATATCGGCTGATATTTTATTATTGCCGATAGGGATAAGATTAATGCTAAAAAAATTGTTATAGGAAATATCCCTTTTCTATTCATTTGTTATCCGATAAATTTTGTTTTATCTTTTCTGCGATTTTTCGATTAAATCCTTTGATTTGGGCAATTTCTTCGATGCTTGCATTTTTGATTTTATCTAAACTACCAAAGTGTTTAATTAAAGTTAGTTTACGTTTGGGACCGATTCCTGGGATATAATCTAATTCGGAGATAATTAGTTTCTTGCCACGTAATTTCTTATGATATTTAATAGCAAATCGGTGTGCTTCATCACGAATACGTTTGAGCAGTTTTAATGCCGGCGAATATGCCGGGATAGAAATTTCTCGACCATCACTGTAGTATAATGTATCAGTTCTTTTGGCAAAAGCAAGTAATGGAATTGGTTTGGGAGCAGACGCATAGGCTTTTTCTGCAGCCGAAAGTTGACCTTTACCACCATCGATTAAGACCAAATCGGGTAAGGGTAGTTTTTTGTTAATTAAATCGTTCAAGCGTCGGGTTAATACTTCCTGAATCATCGCGTAGTCATTCGGTCCCCGAACAGTTCTAATTCGGAACATCCGATATTCTTTTTTGTTAGGATAACTATTGGTAAAAACAACAATTGAACCTGAAGCCGAAGTGCCAGCGATATTAGAAACATCAACGCCTTCAATTATTTTGGGAGGACGAGGTAAACTTAAAATACACTGCAATTCTAAGAGTGCTGACGGTGTTTTGGGTATTGGCATGATTTCGGCTAAACCAACATCTGCATCTGTTGTTGCGAGTTTTAATAACCGTTTTTTTATACCGGAACGCGGAAAATAAATTCGAACCTTTTTCTTTTTTTCTTGTTGTAGCCATTGACGAAAAATTTGCTTGTTTTTGAGGTTTAAGGGAAGAATAATTTCATCAGGGATATCATATGTATGCAGATAAACTGTTCTTAATAAAGTCTCAATAATTTCTTCATAATCGGTCTTCTTATTTAAGACAAAAGGATAATTTTCTTTGCCAATAATTTTGCCATCCCGAACTTTGATTAAAGTCGCATTGGCATACGATTTAATGAATCCTTTTTCTTGGGCAGAGGATTCCGCAACCGCAATGCCGATAATATCGCGCGATGCAATGTCGGTAAATACCGCATCTTGTTTTTGGGTAATATCCCTTAAGGCAAAAAGCTGGTCTCTCAATATTGCGGCGGTTTCGAAATCTTCCTGTTCTGCGGCATCCTTCATTCGTTGTTCAATATCTTGTTCTAAGTTTTTTGATTTCCCGGATAGAAAAGAAATCGCATTGTTTATTCTTTGTCGATAGTCTTGTTCAGAAATATTACCTTGACAAGGAGCAAGACAACGATTCATTGCATAATTGAGACAGGCGCGTTCGGGTTTGGCCAGAGGAAGTTTTTTGTGGCAAGTTCTAATTTTAAAGATGGTTCTTACGGCTTTAATTGCCCGACGCAAGTTTTTAGCATTCGTATAAGGTCCAAATAGAACAGAACCGTCTTTTTTTAAATTACGTGTTGCAAAAATTCGGGGAAACTTTTCCTGCACGGTAATCTTGAGATAGGGGAATTTTTTATCATCTTTTAACCGAACATTAAAACGAGGTTTGTTTAGTTTAATTAAATTGTCTTCGAGAACTAAGGCTTCGACTTCAGACTTAGTTTCGATAATTTCAAAATCGTAAATATTTCTTAAGAGCTGTTCTCGGGGAAAATTACTTTGTTCTTGAGTATAAGCTCGGAGCCGTTCTCTGAGGTTTCTTGATTTACCAACATAGATAATTCTACCATTTTTATCTTTTAAGAGGTAAACACCGCAGGTGTTGGGAACTAAACTTATCTTATCAAGCGTCAGCATTAATATTGGTCAATTACTACAGATAAAAAGATTAAATTTCGGATAAAATTTACGCTATAATCTTTGTTTCTAATTTCTCTAATTTTAGCCCTTGACAACCCCTAAAGGTCTCATTTTAGCGACTTTCTTTGAAATGCCGGCGTTATGGCAGATATCAACAACGATATCTACATCTTTATAAGCATCGGGTACTTCTTCTCGTAAAACTTCACGACTGGCTGCCATTACTAAGATACCTTTGGATTTTAGCTCTCGAGCAATATCTCGATTTCTTGTCTCATCCAATGCTTTAGTTCGTGACCAGACGCGACCGGCACCATGGCAAGTTGAACCAAAAGTCTCTTCAAAAGCCTTTTGTGTTCCTAAGAGCAAATAAGAATTCGTTCCCATATCACCAGGAATTATTACTGGTTGGCCAATTGGTCGATATTTAGGAGGCAATGCCGGATGTTCCGGTGGAAAAGCTCGAGTTGCACCCTTTCGGTGCACGCAGACCATAATCTTTTTTCCATTAATAATGTGTTCTTCGAATTTAGCAATATTATGAGCAACATCATAGATTAAATCCATCCCTAATTGCTCAGGTGATTTATTAAAAACTTGACTAAAGGCTTCACGAACCCAATGGGTAATACATTGTCGATTTGCCCAAGCATAATTTGCAGCACAGACCATCGCCGAAAAATATGCTTTGCCTTCAGGTGATTCAATCGGTGCACAAGCAAGTTGACGGTCAGGTAATGCGATATTGTATTTCTGCACTGCCCGGCCTAAATCTCTAACATTGTCATCACAAATTTGATAACCTAAACCACGGGAACCAGTATGAATCATAACGGTAATTTGACCTTTTTCTAATTGAAATATCTTAGCCGCGTTTGAGTCATAGATTTCAACTACTTCCTGAATTTCTAAAAAGTGATTACCTGCTCCCAGTGTGCCGAGTTGCGGTGCACCACGTTCTAAGGCGCGTCGGGAAATTTTTGAAGGGTCAGCCCCAGCCATTTGACCATGTTCTTCAGTATGTTCTAAATCATCTTTAGTTCCATAGCCGTTTTCATATGCCCAAGTAGCACCTTTAATTAAAACTTGTTTTACTTCAGTTTCAGAAATTCTAATCTTGCCGGTTGAACCGACACCTGAAGGAACGTTATGAAATATAGAACGGACTAACTTTTCTAATATATCTTCAGTAATATCTTTCCGGAAAAGATTGGTGCGAAGTAATCTCACGCCGCAATTTATATCATAACCGACACCACCTGGTGATATGACACCGGTTTTCGTATCAAAACCTGCCACACCACCAATAGGAAATCCATAACCCCAATGCACATCAGGCATTGCCATTGAAGCTTTTAGAATTCCTGGCATTGTTGCTACATTTGCAACTTGCTCTGGTGCCATATCTTCGCGAACTTTATCGATTAAACGACTATCAACATAAATTATACCGTCGACACGCATTTGTGGTTTATAACTCTTGGGTATTTTAAATCGATAATTATCAATTTTTTCTAAAGGGCCAGCCCAACCTGTTGCCATAATTGTCTCCTTTTTAATTACATTTAATTCTCATTAAAAATTATAAGAATATTATAGAAAAGATACTTATTATGTCAATCTTTAGACGATTTGAATGTTTTTTAAGCAAGAAAATATTCCTAAAATGCGGTTGAAAGAATATTAAATGAGTTAGATTTTTTAGGATTAAGTCCGTAATAAAATTTTATACACAGGTTATTAAACTCAATCTTTTATCCGCAAGAAAGGTATTTTTATTTTCGACGGTCTCGTTATTTTGGCAAAATAAGAATTCAACCTATTTTTAATAATTTTTGGTTAGTTTATTTTTTCATCCGGTAGAATTTCTTCTTGTTCTGAATTAAATTCAAAAGCAAGGCAACATCGTAATTTTCCGCATACACCGGAAATTTTTTCTGGCTCGACATAGATATTTTGTTGGCGCGCCATACTTAAGGTAATGGATTTAAGTGTGCCTAAAAAGATGCGACAACATATTTCACGACCACAGACTCCAATTCCTCCTAAACTTCGCGTATAGTCACGCACGCCAATCTGTTTTATGATAATTCGGTTACCCAAAATATTAGTCAACATCTTATGTAATTTAGCATAGTCGACTCTCTTTTCCGCAATCAAATAGCAATATGCTTTATAACGATTAAAACTTTTATCAACTAAAACAATTTTTGCTGACGGTTCAATATTTTTTACAATCGGTTCAATTATTGTATGAAGCTCCTCGGCTTCCTTTTTCAGAACTGATTGCTGACAAAAATCATCTTCCGTTGCTTTCCTTAAAATTTTGCCATAAATTGTTGTTTGTGAGTAAGGGATTTTTCTGATTACTTCTCCTAACAATATTTCCTTATAAAAAGCAATTATTACCCAATCGTTAAGGTTAAATACTTCGTTATTTTCATTTGGGCTGGTTAATACCAGTTCAGTTCGAAAAGGATTTATTTTGACCTCGTAACAGGAAATATCTTTCTCGTTAATATAATTTTGTGACATCGGATTTATAAATTACCAATTGTTTGTAACTAATAAAATTGTCAATATGTTTTTTTATTAATATGAAGAGCATCACCGTAAATCATCAAGTTCCAGGGGATCAATATATTTTTCCCATTCAGGATGCTTCTTTTCTAAATCGGTATTGGAATAGATTAAGGGAAAAGTTCCATCACTACGGATATCAATAAAAATGAAATGAAATCCTTTTTCATAGTAATACCAATGTTCATGGGGTTTAACATGTTCAATCATCGTATGGGCAACAATCTCATCTGGTGCACCATATTTTACATAAATTTTTCCTCGGTCTGATTCCCAACCGGGTTTACCGGTTAGTTGATATTTGGTCTCGACATATTTCATTCTCTTGAGAAACTCAACATAATTATTTTTACGCCAAAAGTGTCGTAAAAATTCAATCTTTCCTTCAGGATTTAATTTTTGATACTGTTTTATTTCTTTAGGAGTTGCTAATAAATCAATTTTTCGGTAATAGAGAGTGTCTTCTAAGGATAAATCTGTTTTCGTAAACGCAACTTGACTTATTTCTTTTTCGCCGATATAAAATAATTTCTTTTTATTGGTTATTTGGTTTGATGAGTTATCCTTTAATTGAATTTCTAAAGCATAGTTGCCGGGCTTTAATCCCTTGGTACTTAAAGCAAAGGCATAAGCAAAATTATTACCGGTCTTATTTTTTATTTCGGTCGGAAAAGTTTTAATGCTAGACAAATTATCATCACTGCCAACAGGTAAAATGCGATAAGTAAGTTCATAAGGCAAGGTATCGTCAACGAGATTGTAGCCTTCAACATAAACATACATTAATTCGTAGTGCTGACCAAATTTACCGCTGGGATTAGGAATTATCTGCAAGCCTTGTTTACAGAATTTACCACCTAAAGTATCAGATTTTATTGACGAGGCTAATTCAATATCACTCAAAGCAGGGTTTTGCTCAAAATTGGGAACTGCGATCGTATCAGTGAAAGACAAAGTTGAAATTGCATCCTTAAGTGTTAGGCGAAACCAATAATCCCCAGGTCGGGCAAAAAAGCCAAAGCCGTCAACCAACATCATATCTCTTTTCTGGGCATCTTCAAAAGATGGAATTATTGCTCGTCTTTCAAAATTATCAACAATCGATTCCGGCGTATTGACGCTCTTCAGATAAAACGAACCTTGATATTGAGTAGCAATCGTCTCATTTTTAACCTGATAACGAAAAACATTATAAGGACAAGAATAATAGACTTCGACAAATGCCAGTCCTTGACCATAATTAAATGATGCCCAATCAACGAAGAGTTGTTGGCCAAACATAAAACTTATTGAAGCCAAGAATATAATTCCTAAAAAAGATATAGAGTTACTTGCTCGACTTATTTTCTGCTTTAATTTCATACTAATATATTGAATTTTTGAGTAATAAGATAAAATAGCATTTTCCGATGTTGGATTAATTGATTGTTTTTGATAATTGGGAAGCTTCATTTTATCTCCATCAGAATTAATTCATCTAATTCGCATTGGTCAGTGAAAACAATTTGAAATCTTCATTTTATCTCAGTCAGGATAAATTCGCCAAATCCGCTTCGGTCAGCGAAGACAAATTGTTTTCCTAAACGATAATAGTACCAAATTTCATAAGCATTCCGGTGGCGTTCAAAAGGTGCATATTCGACATAATCTGGTTCTCCATATTTCATATAAATTTTAGCCCGGTCAGACTTGTAACCTTTGTCTCCACTGGAAAACTTCTTTATGCAATAGTCAATTCGGGAAAAATACTCTTCTTCAGCTTCATTTATCTCAGTAACGGGGTTCGGGTCATATTTTTTCCAAAAATCATTCCATAATGACTCTCTTACTGTGGTCTCTGCCATTTTGAGATTACGCATTTCAGCCTCAGTTGCGATATACATCAACCGGTCAACCATTTCTAAATATTCGGTCGAAGAATAAAAAAAAGAGTTTTTGATTTCGAAAAAATCAACTATGGATAATATTTTCTTATTATTACTATCATAACCAATGATGTTAATTCGATATTTACCATCACCTTCTGCAATAAGATTGCGCACTGGTGAGGAGAAACTAAGCATAATTTTTCCCTCGGTCGATAGGGGAACATTGATATTTGTCGGAACTAAGAAAAATCTTTTTTCCGTTTGCAAACGAGATTTCTTCTTATCAGATGTTCTCCGTTGCGAAGAAAGATATTCTTTTTTAATTAATAGCGAACAATTCTTTAGTTCTTTTGAGGATAACTCCAGCCGAATTCCTAATGTCTCGTCTTTACCTAAATCAGTAGAGTAGATTCTGGATGGATTGGGCGTCGTGTTCTTATAAAATAAGATTCGATGGTTAATTTCAGGAAGCATTAATTCAGAGTTGACTTCGCCGAAATTATCAGAATTGAGGTCCTGGATTTTTACCTTTAGTGTCAATTTGGGTTTGTTTTTCACTGAATAAATAAAGTCAAGATTGAGACTGTCGATTAATGATTTAGTTTGAAGTTTAGTATCTTCATATTTTTCGACTAATATTTCTTTTTTCAGAACTTTTCCTGCGACCAGTTCTTTTTGATTCCAAATCTGAAGACTAATCTGATATCGATTTTGGAAGTTTTGGTTCTGTTTAGTAAAGTAAACCTGGGAATATGGAAACTCATAAAAATATTGTAGCTCGTAACGATTTTCTGTTTTGCTGGTTATGAAATAGTCTGACGAGATTTTTATCTCACCCGCAAAAGCATTACTTGTAATTAAAAATACACTAATAAGTAATGATAAAACAGCCATAATTTTCTTTTCTTAGCAATGATTTAATTATTATATATAGTTTAACTTAAGATAAAGACAGCGTCAACTATTTTGAATATATCAAATTTTTTAACGAATATTAGGCATACTAAGATAAAAACATATTGCATAAAATTTATAATTTTGCGATAAGAATGTGTTTTAGATAATGATTTGGGATTAAAATTATTCAGTAATGCATAATTCATGTGATTTACAATAATCGGATTTACACAATAATTTAAAATTAAATATTAGACAAAATCTTGTAAATTTTGATAAATGGAATCTGGTTTTCTTACTTCTTTGTTTTGGGAGAGAAGAAGCGCCGTCCTTGCGTTGTAGTTATAATCTCTTTGAATAAAGTAATGAAATCTTCTTCATTCTTGACAAAATCTAAATTGGCAGTGTTGACAATTAGTAAAGGGGTGGTGTCATAATGCAAAAAGAATCGGTTGTATGCATCAGAAAGTACTTCAAGATATTCCGGACTAATATCTTGTTCAAAACTTCTGCCTCTTTTTTTAATTCGTTCTAATAACAAAGGAATTGATGCCTGCAGATAGACAACTAAATCCGGTTTAGGCACATCTTTTTCTAAAAAATCATAAATCTTCTCGTATAATTTTAGTTCGTGGTCCGAAAGATTTAAATAGGCAAATATTCGGTCTTTATAAAAAGTATAATCGGAGACAATCTTTTCTTGAAACAATGCCTGTTGGGAAATTTGTTGCTGTTGTCGGTGTCGAGAAAGTAAAAAGAATAACTGAGTAGGTAGAGCATAAGTCCGCATATCTTGATAAAAATTGGCAAGAAATGGATTTTCTTCAACTTCCTCTAAAATACAACGGGCATTCAATTTTTCCGCAAGTTTTATTGCCAAAGCGGTTTTGCCCACGCCAATCATTCCTTCAATGGCAATATATCTTAAATCTGTGTCGATACTTGTTGACTCTGCCAAAGCACGACTCCTGTTTTATCAACTGAATTTAACATATCTTTAACGGTCTTTTTAATTATGGGATGATATAAGTCAGGTTGTAAATCAAATAATGGTATCAGCACAAAACTGCGTTTGTGTAATAATGGATGGGGAATTTTTAGATTTGGGGTATCGATAATTTTATCGTCGTAAAACAATATATCAATATCAATTGTTCGGGGTAAATTACGGATACCAGTTATTCTTTTTCGACCTAATTTGTCTTCAATCTCTTGGACTATTTTAAGTAATTCCTTTGGTTCATATTCAGTTTCGGCCAAGACAACACAATTTAGAAACTTTTGGGAAGTAGTTTTTATACCGGCCAAAACCGAATCTGAACTATCTGGTCCATTATCATTGATTGGTTCTGTTTCATAAATTGGTGAGACGCGAATAACTTTAATACTGTATTTATTAAAATTCTGAATCGCACTCTTAATCATACATTCCCGGTCACCTAAATTAGAACCTAAACCTAAAAATATCCGCGCCATATTTTAGACTAATAATTTTTATCTAAAAGTCAAGACTTAATCCTGACAATAATTTCTAATAACAGGTTTTAAGGGGAATCTATAAAACTTTTGTTGGCAAAGATATAATTAGAATAGTATTAGTTGATATTTCAATCAGCCTTGGGAATGTTTATCTTTCAGGGTGTAGGAAGTAATTTAATAGAAAGCTCGGAAAGAGTTGCTTTCATTGATTACAGCGATTAAAAGAACGATTTCAACGATTGAAAAATCAATATAATTATCTAACAGGTTTTACGGGGAATCTATAAAAAACCTTTGTTGGCAAAGATATAAATAATTAGAATAGTATTAGTTGGTATTTCAATCAGCCTTGGGAATGTTTATCTTTCAGGGTGTAGGAAGTAATTTAATAGAAAGCTCGGAAAAAGTTGCTTTCATTGATTACAACAATTGAAAAATCAATATAATTATCGCTGGTGTCGTTAAAATATCTGCGTAATTAAAACTTTGTAAGATTCTTTAATAGCGATCTCGGCAAGAGTCATTTTTTCGCAAATGATTCACTAATTTTTCTCTTGTTCTTCTGTGTCTTTAGGGTTTTCCGTGACACTTTCTCAGAGCTCTCTTAATATATTTATTGGCAATCAGATGTCGGAGATTTCGAATTAGCATCGGGTTTTTCATATTTGGCTTGTATCAGGTCTTCGATTGTTCTTGTTTCTTCATGAGCAACTAATGATTTTGCGTGAGTAAATTCTTGTTCAATAAATTTATTATATTCTTCTAATTCCCGTAATGCTTTTTTACCACTGGCATATTCTAAACATCGGAGTCGTCTCAGTAAAACTTCATAAGGTTTATCGGAAGTGTAAGTTAATAAAGTATACCGAGCAACAAAGGAATGGCAGTTTGCACATTCAACATAAACTCTAATATTATCTCCGGTTTTAACTAAGACATTATTGATTAGAGTAATGCTTTTACACTTCGGACAGGTTTCTCTTTTGGCACTTTCCATAAAATTTTTCTCCTTTTAGATTAATAAATACTTTTTATTTAATAAATATAGTTATTTAATCAATAAAGAAACGAGTAGAACTACCAATGTTATAACAATTGCGGATAAGATAGCAACGATTCCGCCATATTTAACCATATCTTTAGTTTTTATTAAACCCGAACCATAAGCAATTGCATTCGGTGGTGTGCTGACCGGTAAGACCATTGCAATTGATGCTGATAATCCCACTGTCAAAGCCGGCCCAATTGATTTTGAACTTAAGCTTACCGCAATCGGCAGAAGAATTGCTGCAGCGCTGGTATTGGAAATGAAACTCGTTAAGAAAATTGTGATTAAGGTGATACTAATCAATAAAACAATATTCGGAAATGAAGCAAAATTAATTTGACTGACAAACCAACTGCTTAAACCACTCTTTTCAATGGTCATTCCTAAAGATAGACCACCGCCCATCAAAATTAATGTATCCCAGCCAATTCGACCAAAATCTTCTTCTTTTAATAATCCTGAGCCACTAAAAATAATGACCGGCAATAATGCGACAATACTTGTTGGAATTTTATGCAGTTCGTAAGTTAACCATAATAAAACCGTGACAAGAAATACACCAAGGATTAACTTTTGCTCACGGGAAAACTCATTGTTTTTTTCCTGTATTAAATTAATCTCTTTTAGGCTAGACTTAAAATATTTTTTTAAGACAAGATAGACGATAAAGAAAAGAATCACAGTTAAAGGTAAGCCCAAAATCATCCAACCTAAAAATGTGATATTGATATTTTTTGATTGTAATATACTGATAGTTAAAGCATTAGGTGGAGTTCCAATCGGTGTTGCAATACCACCGATATTAGCCGAAAAGGGAATGCCTAAAGCCAAAGCAGTGATTAATGGGTCATTTTGCGGAATATTTTGGGTTAACACGATTACCAAACCAATCATTAATGCGGTCGTTGCAGTATTAGACATCCACATTGAAAGAAAAGCGGTTACTGCCATAAAACCAATTAAAACTTGAGATGGCTTATTGCCAATCCTTTTTAAGATGATAAAAGTAAACCATTCATCTAAATCGTATTTTTTTAATGCTTGAGCCAAAACTAGTCCGCCTAAGAATAAAACGATTACCGAATCAAAAAATGGCACAAGAAAAATTTTGAAATTACCACCCATCTGGTTGGTTAAAAATATTGCTTCTAAGAATAAAATTACAAAAGAAGTAATATATAAAGGAATAATTTCTGTAATCCAGAACAGAGCCGCAATCGTTAGAATCGATAGGGTTCGTTTTGCTGGTTCTGAGATATGAGCAATAGGAATAAAATAAATCCCAAGGCTAATTAAGAGAATTAAGGTGATATATATGATTTTTTTGATAATATTATTTTTCACGCTTCCAATTCTATTTGCAAACAAAATTTTTATCTCGCATGGTTTCTATGTAAAATTAGAAAGATGAGTCGGTTTTTTTTCATTATTAGATTTTCCGATAATAAATTTCAATTAATGAAATCCTATGCCACTTGTAATTTATCATGCTATATTTTAAGTGATAAATTATTCTTGTCAACAATCCTTATTTTAATATTTTTAATACCAACTTTCTAAGAGACTTGTTTTGTTCGGCACTCTAAAAAAGTGAGTTCTGAAAAAAAGTGTTCTGCGAAGACACTGAAGATATAGAAAACAGGATAAATTTAGAGTTTTCCTTAGCGAAAATTGACTTTCGCAGAGTTCTTTGAAAATAGAAATTGACAGAGATAAATGAAGAATTCTATAGTTATTATGAACAATGCCATGTGAGTTAGAAGCGAAATATTTTAATATCAGACAAGATTTTAACTAAATCTATAAATTGATGTCCAGACAAAAAGATTACCCGATTTCTTTTTACTTATGAAAACAAGAAGCATATGCGGTTTCTTGGAAGTTTTACCTTTTCCCCTTGGCTATTCAATATTCGTTCTGAATGGAGGACTGGGTAGGTTCCGTAATATAATCCGCAGTCTAAAGAGCAATCCTCCGGACAAGCCGAGGGGCAGCCGAGTGGCTTGCCCAGGGGCTTGCCCCCCAGCTTACCTTCTGGATTACGGATTGGATCATCTAATCCTTTGTCTTCTAAACAATTAATCGGATTATCAGCTCTGTTACGGACCCAATTATCTATTGGATAACCGATTAGGCTCTTCCCTGCTTCCGGTTGTAAAAATCTATAGATACTTCCAAATAATTTCTATTTGTTTCTATTTATTTCTATTTAGTTCTCTCAATTTCCATTAATCTCTATCAATCTCTAGCAGTCTCTTATTCTGCTTTATGACTTTATGTCTTTAATTTTTGCTTCTTCTCTCTTATATCTTGCTTCTCGCTTCTCAACCATGTCAAGATCGCCAATCAGACCTGCTAAAAGATACTAAAGAGTATGACAAGGAAGTGTATTTCATTCTGCACGGGGTTGGTATATTTTGTATGTGGTGCGAAGATAAAATTGACTTTCTTAAAAATGGTTTATTATGCGAAAAAATTTCTTATCCCGACGGATTTAACTGCAAGTCGTATTTCAGTCTTGACAATTCTTCTATTTTTTTCTAACATATTTTATAGGCTTAATATTACTAATTTTATAAATCTAATATTACTAAATTAGTAAAGGAGATAATATGAAAGTTAGTGTTGATAAAGAATTATGTACGGGCTGTGAGCTTTGCGTGACATCGTGTCCTGATATTTTTGAAATGGACGGCGATACCGCAAAAGCGAAACAAGAAATTATTGCACCTGGTGCTGAAGAATGTGCTCGACAAGCCGCAGAAGATTGCCCAACTTCAGCAATTAAAATCGAAGAATAATCTCGACGAATTTTTAAATATAAAGAAGTTTAACTGGTATCTCAGATGTGTTGATAATGAGAAATATTTTTTGTTTATTTATGATCTCACTAGTAGTCTTGGGCTGTAAAGGTTCACAAAATCTTGAACACGCTCAACGCAAATTTTGGAAAAAAGGCGGTTATTTTGTTCAGACTAATATTGACTTAAAAAACTATTCCCAAGGAATTATCCGCGCCCGAGTAGAAAATCGCTGGCAAAGTTTTAAGATTCACGCACTACCTGAAAAGTTTGTTGATTGGAGCATTCAACGGCGGTTGGAAACTATTGAACGCATCCACAAAAATGATATGCCATCTTTAGCAGGAGCTCATAATGGGATGGTGGCTTCACACGGCTTAAAAAGAAAAGATGCTCAATTTTCAATAAACTGTGCGGTTAAAGGTATGGGTTTTTTACCGAAGCCGGAAAAAATTAAAGAGATACTCAATCTATTAAAAACAACTTCAGATGCCGATATGGAAAAGAAGATTGCAATTCTTGAAAGTTTGTATAAGAATGGCAAAGATATTTTTGACCTAACCAAACAAGTCTCTTTAGAACTATATGCAACACCAGATTTTGAAACCCATACTTTCTTAAATCAAATGACTGATCCTGGAGTAGCGATTGTCTTTTTAGATTTCCCTTCTTATGAGTTGAGAGCCATTGCTCAAATGTTGCATCCGCTCAATCCAAAACTTACCGCCTATGAGCGAGATGTGGTTGAATATATTAATACGATTCACGATTATTTTCACAGTCAGTCACCCCGACAATCAATTGCGGTAATATATCATATAATTGAAGTGTTTGATAATACTCCAGGCCGAGCACGAGGTAAAAGAGTCGTTCCACCTTTGCCATAAATGGAAGAAGTTGGTAAGATAATTGAAGTTAAAGGCACGATTGCCAAGATTGAAATTACGCCAACCGGCGGTTGTGCTCATTGTAGTCAGGCAAAGATTTGTAATCCCTTGGGCAACAATAAAAAAGTCATCGAATTAAATAATTCGATTGATGCTCAAGTTGGCGATTGGGTGAAGATTGAAATTAAAGAAAAACATCGGGTTTTATCTCTGCTTTTAGTTTTAGGTTTACCGGTGATGTTATTTTTAATCGGTGTATTTTTGGGAAAACATCTTGGCGGTGATAAATCTTCGGCAATTTTAGGCGGAGTTGGCTTGGCTTTGGGATTTTTCGTGGTTAAGATAATTAACAGTTATATTATTAAAAAAGGAAAAAGTTTAGCCGAAATTAAAGAGAAGGTTAATTTTAAATAAGTTTAGAGATTACTTTTTTCAGATGATAGACCTTGATATTTTTGCCAATATTGGGCTAATTGTTTTAGCCGTTCGTTGACTAAATAGTTGACTGTTCCTTGAGGATAATTACCATTTTCGTCTTTTTCTCCGGCTTTAAGTCCAGTTAATAATTCAATTCCTTCATCAATTGTTTTTACCGCATAGATGTGAAATTTATTTTGCTTTACTGCTTCTATGACATCTTTGCGTAACATTAAATCTTCAATATTAGCATGGGGAATGATAACACCCTGAGTTCCAGTAAGACCTTTAGCTTTACACACCGCAAAAAATCCTTCAATTTTTTGGTTAACACCACCAATTGGTTGCACTTCGCCTTTTTGATTGACTGAACCGGTCACGGCTAAATCCTGACGAATCGGAATTTCCGCAATACTGGAGAGCAAAGCATATAGTTCTGCTGATGAGGCGCTATCACCCTCGACTCCAGAATACGATTGTTCAAAACATAGACTCGCACTTAATGCCAGTGGTTTGTCTTGGGCATATTTATACCGAAGATAACCAGAAAGAATCAACACGCCTTTACTGTGAATCGGACCTGAGAGTTCGGCTTCGCGTTCAATATTAATTACACCTGAGGCGCCAACACCGATTTTGGCTGTGATTCGGGAAGGACGTCCAAATGAGTATTCTCCGACATCATAAATTGATAAACCATTTACTTGTCCAACAACTTTACCTTCAGTATCAATAAAGATTGTGCCTTCTTCAATCAATTTTTGAATTTTATCTTCAATTAATTTAACCCGCTCAATTCGTTCTTCAATTGCTTTTTCAATATGTCGTCTTGATATAACTTTTGTGTGGTCTTTTATCGCCCAGTAGTTGGCTTCTTTTAAGATATCGTTGATGATATTAAATTGGGTGGAGAGGTAATTTTTCCGACCGGCTAAACGGATACCATATTCAATGACAGATGCTACTGCGGTTTTATCCAAGGCAAGCAAATTTTCTTTTTGACAAATGGTTTTTATAACCTGAGCATATTGTCTGATAGTTTCATCGGATAACTGCATTACCCAGTCAAAATCAGCCCGAACCTTAAAGATTTTTTTGAAATCTTCATCATAGTTATACAAAATATTGTAAATTCGGGCATCGCCAATCATTATGACTTTAACATCAATTGGAATGGGTTCGGGTTTCAGTCCAGAGATGGCAAACATTGTAAAGGGGTCAAAAGATGTTATCTCTAATATTCGGTTACGCAAAGTTCTTTTCAAGGTTGGCCAGACTCCGGGTTCCAAAAGTGCATCTAATGCATTTATAACCAGAAATCCACCATCAGCTTTTAAGAGCGAACCGGCTTTAATTTTAGTAAAATCAGTGCGCCATTGTCCGGAACGGTCCCAGACGCGTTCAATTGTGCCAAAGAGATTTTTATAGGTAGGTGTGGTTTCAAAAATTACCGGCGCACCTTTAGTTTCGGAGTTGTCAACTAAAACATTAACCTTAAATTCTAAAAATTGGTCGACCGATGCTGAATGTGTTTTTTTCTCAGGTGGAATGAACCTTTCAATATGGGATAGTACGGCTTGAGCAACTTCATCTAAGTATCGAGATACTTGTTCGGATTCAAATGTCTGTTTGATTTCTTTGATCTGTTCCAGAACTACCGGTTTAATTGTATCTTTCTCTAATTTGGCTAAACTTGCGCGAGTTTCTTTTTCTATCTCCTTAATTTTCTTAAAGACTTCATTTAATTCTTCTGAAAATTTAATGAATTTTTCTTGAATTCTCTTAAATTCTTCACGCGTGATTTTATTTTCCGCAACTAAACTGGCGACACCTTCGAGATTTAATTGCTGGTTTTCGTAAATATAGACTAATTCGGGCTGGGCGATGGGCAATAATTGAACCATACCAAAATTTTCTGCTTGCAGTTTTTTCTCAAATTCTAAGGCTAAAGCCGAAGATTGTGCCTTAAAATGTTCAATCAATTTATTTCGACGATTTTGATAAGTATCACTTTCCAAAACCATTGGAATGTTTTTCTTAAGATTCTCAATCAAATCATCCATTGCCCAAGCGAATTTATCACCCATACCAGCAGGTAATCTAATCAACTTGGGCGAGTCCGGGTCAGCAAAATTATTCACATAGAGAATATCATCAGGAACCTTTTTAGTTTTTTCCACGGTATCTAAGAGATATTTTACTGTGGTTGTACGACCAGTGCCGACTAACCCCGTAACAAAGATATGATAGCCAGCACTTGGAATCTCAAGTCCTAGTTTTAATGCCCTGACTGCTCGGTCCTGACCAACTATCTCATTGCAGAGTTCAACTTCATCCGTAGTTTCAAAATTCAATTTATTCGGGTCACAAATGAACCGAAGTTTTTCTAAGGGGACTTCGAATTGATTTTGTTTCATTTTTCTCTACTCAATGCTCAAATCAGATAAATTTTACTTATTAATTATCTAATAAAAGCTTTCTGTTTTTAGCATAATATTTAAATACCGGCGGCCATCAAGCATATTTTAAAGAATCCTTTTCTATTTCGATAAAAAAGTGGAGCCGGAGTGCCCCAATTAATTCTTTAAAATAAACTGCTTGGAATTATATCTAGCCGCCGGCATTTTCGTTTTAGACATAGTTTTCTCAGAGTTTATACTTGATTTTGGACATTTTGTCAACAATTTTTTAATTGGCTGATTAGTCGATTTTATATATTAAGAATTCTCAATTTGCGAAAAAGTCAAAAAGCGATTTTAGCGTTCACTTTACTTTATCAATCTTGTCTTGCATCGTCTGGTGTTTATCAAACCGGTCATCAATTTTAATAGTTGTGAGAATTCGGGGCACACCCAATTTTTTCTGCTCCTCGTGAACGCGTATGATTAATTTGAAGATTTCAGATAAATCACCTTCAACACTTGTTCCCATAGGTCCGATATGATAAGGAAGTCCACTGGCTTTAATAAGTTTGATACATTCTCTCACATACTCACTTACGCTTGGACTTTTCGTTCCAACTGGTACAATACTAAAATCAACGATCGCCATACTTCGCCTCCCTTATTTATCCAATAAAAAGATTCTATTTTTGTTGTTTACCACAATGAGGACAAATTTTTTCGTTTTTACTGATTAACTTATTACATTCTGAGCAATAAGTTAATTCAACTTTGCAGGGCAGACAAAATGGTGCATTCAATGGCTGGTCGCAATAAGGACAGCGACATTCTTGAGAATCTGTCTTTTTCATTTTTTCTCCGATACAGACTGGTCTGATTTCCGTTTGGCAAGATAGTCTTCAATTGCTTTGTGTAATGCATCTGCGCCTAAGTTTGAACAGTGCATTTTATTAGGGGGGAGTCCTCCTAATTCCTGAGCGACCAACTCGTTAGTAATTTTGAGAGCTTCTTCAATCGTTTTACCTTTAGCCATCTCTGAAACCATACTTGATACCGCAATTGCCGCACCACAACCAAATGTTTTGAATTTAACATCAACTAGACGGTTATCTTTAACTTTAATATAAAAAGTCATCATATCTCCGCAAACTGGATTACCGATTTCGCCAATACCATCAGCATCCGGAATCTCGCCGACATTTCGTGGATTCCGAAAATGGTCCATTACTTTTTCTGAATACATATTAAAGAAGTAAGAAGTTATTCTTAATAAAAATAAATGAAAGAGATAACAATACGATTAGTTCTCTCTATACTTATTAGCTTAGCAGTGCCTACTGTTTGAGCCATAATGAGATTTCTCTTTAGTAGGTTTATTCGAGCTCTAAAGAAAATTCGCGTAAATTGAACCAAAAACCGGTCTTTTCAATGTAGTCAATTTCGGCTTGAATTAGTTCATAATGAGCTTGTTCCATCTTTCTGAGACGACGATACATTTCTTTGGCTTTAGGGTCAGTGCTTTTCTGTTCTTGCTCACGGTAAAACTTGATTGCATTGTCTTCAAGTTCTAATGCCGTGCGTAAAGCCAACAATTGGTCTAAACCTTCAGTGCCACGAACTTTTTTCGTCTTCTCTTTAATCTTAGGAACTAATTTTTCTATCTCCGATGCAGCAATTTTGACATTAATCCAACATTCTTTTTCCGCAACGCTCATCTTCTGTTTTTCTAAAATTGTCATATGCTCAAATTCATCAGAAGCTAAGCGAATGAACATATTCTTTCCGCTTTCATCTTTGGTTTGATATGCGAAATTCAAATATGTCTGTAACCCTTGTTTTTCTGCTTCAAGTGCGGTTTCTAAAGCTTTAATTGCATCAGGAATCTTCATATCTTTTTTATCAGTGCTTGCTTTTCTTGAGACAATTTACGAATGTGTTCTTTCTCTTGCTCAATAATTTTACTAACAATATCTTGCTCATCAAGTTTAACAAAATTTTTAATCTCGCTATAGAAAAGTAAGGTTTCTTTTTCAAATGATAGGGCATAATCTAATAACGCTTTTGGAGTTCTTACTCGTTTGATGAGACTCAATGCTTTATCTTTACCTAAAAAGAATTTAGAATCAGTAATCGCTTTAAGATATAAACCGGTTTCCTCCCAGTCAAATGGTATTGTTGCTGGTCCGTGTTTTACGATTTGAAAAAGGTCATTAAAGAACTTTTTATGTTTTTTTTCTTCCTGTGCTAGTTTCGCAAAGAGCGATGCTAAGGACTTAGGTCGAGTTGTCTTAGCGGCATTGGTATAGAAAGCAAATCCGGTCTCTTCGGTTTTTATTGCCATTTCAATTACTTCTACAGCGGAGTAAAAAGTTTGCATATAAAAAGTTTAGCATAAGTTTAAGTATTGTCAAGAAAAATTCGCATTAGGTTCTAAAAAATGTATAATTGAAAATGTCCGCAATTCGCATTAGCTTGTTGTGATTTCGTATTTAAAAAGATACAAGAAAGCAGTATAATTCAATTACTTCAATGGCAAAATTGACTTTTGAAAAAGTGCAGAAACAAAAAAATCAGTATTTCAAAATCTTTATAAGCAAAAATATTATTGGGTAGACTTCCATTATTATGTTTATTAAAAAGATAGGTTCTCATATTTAAAAGCAATAAGTTGACAAGTTCTGATTTGGAGATTATGATTGGACATATGGTAAATAAGATAAAAATTCTGGTCACTGGCGCTAAGGGAATGTTAGGCACAGATTTTTGTGAATATATTAAAAAAAATAATTTGGCGCCAATTGAATGGGATTTGCCTGATAATGATATAACTGAAGTTAATCGAACGATAAAAGACATAGAGCAATTAAAACCACAGGTTGTTTTTCATTTCGCCGCTTATACTGATGTTGATGGTTGCGAATTAAATAAATCTAAAGCTTATGCAGTAAACACTCAAGGCACATGGGCAATGGTATTAGCAACAAAAGAGATTGGTGCCAAATTTATTTATATTAGCACTGATTATGTATTTGATGGTAAAAAAGAGTCTTACCAAGAAACCGATACACCCAATCCAATTAATTACTATGGATTGACTAAGTTTCTCGGTGAGAAATTAGTTTTACAGCATTTAAAGAAATATTTCATTGTTCGGACTTCTTGGTTATTTGGGAAACACGGAAAAAATTTCGTCTCAACGATTTTGAAGTTAGCCCGAGAAGAGAAACGATTGGAAGTAGTAAATGACCAGATTGGTTCGCCAACTTATACAAAAGATTTATGCGAACCGTTATATCAATTAATGAACTGCGAACATTATGGTATCTACCATCTAACGAATTCAGGAATATGTTCTTGGTATGACTTTGCCAAAGAAATTATAAAACAAACTGGATTAACAACACCAGTTATTCCAATCACTTCAGATAAATTAACAAGACCGGCGAAACGACCAAATTTTTCTGTATTAGAAAATCATAATTATAAAAAAATATTTAATAAATCCTTAAGAAATTGGCAAGAAGCATTAACTGATTTTTTAAAAGAAAATAGTACACAATGAAACAACCTCGATTGACCGTAGATGTTATTATTGAATATCAAGGAAAGATTGTGTTGATAAAAAGAAAGAATCCGCCTTTGGGTTGGGCATTACCTGGTGGTTTTGTCGAATATGGTGAAACTGTCGAATCTGCTGCAATTCGGGAAAGTAAAGAAGAAACTGGGTTAGATTTAATAGAGTTGAAACAGTTTCATACTTATTCTGACCCCAGTCGTGACCCACGAGGACATACTGTTTCTGTTGTCTTTACTGCAAAAGGAAAGGGTGTATTAAAAGCCGATGATGATGCTGAAGATGTAGGTCTGTTTTCCTTAGAAAATTTACCTGAACTGGTATTTGACCATAAGAAGATTTTACAAGATTTTGCGACAACTACGCTACAAGAGTCAGATAAATGCTAAAGCTATTAAAAGGCATTAAAAAAAGTCCAAGCAATTTATAGACAAAATAATTTCGAAAAATTGATAATTATTAATAATTAATGTTTTTAACAGCATCAAATTTGTAAACCTTTATGCAGTTTTTAGATTGTCGATTTGTCCTTTAACTTTAATAAACAGGATACAGATATCAATATGCCGAGTATTTTCGATTTGAATTTTTTTAGAATAGCAAAATGATGACAATTCTATTTTGGACCCTGTTGACTTTTGGAATTAACACAGATTCTATTTTTATCCGCGCTGGCGGAAATTGGCCAGAAGTTAAAAAATTTATCTCAGTCGCAAAAAGCAAAGGCTATCAGAATTGGGCAGAGTTTTTACTTTCCGCAATGCCTGATGTTGATTTGGTTAATCTTAATTCCGATGATTTTATCCGTTACTTTAACGCATTGGAAAAGAATTACCAGCGAGTTCCTTGGCGAGATAAAATTGATACTAATCTATTTTACTATTACATTCTTCCACATCGGGTTAGTCAAGAACCTTTAGAAAATTTTAATGCGTTCTATTGCGATACATTGTATGAACTCATAAAAAAGACCAAGGATATGCGACAAGCAGTGTTAAAAATTAATGAATGGGTTTATACCAAAATGAAATATGAGCCAACTGAACGTTGGGACCAGAATGCTATAACGACAATAAAAAGGGGAATCGGTCGATGTGAGGAGATGTCAATCTTATTTATTAAAGCATTAAGAACAGTTTGCATCCCTGCTCGTCATACTTATACACCTTGGTGGCCCTTTACAAATTCCAATCATGCCTGGGTTGAAGTTTGGACTGAAGACGGTTGGCATGCTTTAGGCGGAGGCGAATTGACTGACCTTGACCAAGCCTGGTTTTCGACACCGGCACAACGAGCCGCAATTATTAAAAGCGTAATGTATGGTAATATAACTGAAAATGACAAGAGTCAAAAATTAAATGTCAAGAGTTCCGCCAGCAAATTTGATAATGAAATAATCGATAAACAAGGAAATGGTTACACGATTATTAATTCGACACCAAATTATACTGATGTGGTTGACTTATTAATTAAAATCACCAAAGACAATCTTCCGGTAGAAAGTGCCTCAGTTTCAATTTCAGTATATAATTATTCTTCGCTTGCACCGGTTGGTGTTAAAAAGACTGATGAAAATGGATGTGTTCAATGGTATGTAGGAAAAACTGATTTATTTATTTATGCTTATAAAGATTCACAAATTGGTTATTACGTCTGGCGGTCATCCAATAAAAAGCGTGATACAGTCGTGATTGATATTGTGCGTCGAGAATTTCCGGATACATCTTTTTGGTTGTATACAAGAAAAGTAACCCTAAAGAATCAAAAGTCAAAATATAGACCTAATACAGAATTACTTAGGAAATTACAAGAGGAACATTTTATTAAAATTAATTCTCTGGATAGTCTAACAATCACTAAATTAGACTCTCAACTAATCAGGATATTTAAAGACGCTAAAGGCAATAAATTACCGTTAATGGAATTCTATTCTAAGTTACCTGAAACAGAAAAACCAATTTTTAAGAAATATTTTAAGAATCTTGTGCAAAAAGATATTGTTGGGTTGGACACCTGTGGACTTTACCAAGAATTATTGGCAGTAGCAAAATCATTAAATTTGGTAGACAAAAATATCTCGGATACGGTTGTCCAAGATTATCTGATTTCACCGCGAATCTTATATGAACAATTAGGATATTGGCGAAGTGAACTGCAAGAATTTTTTATGTC
The DNA here is from genome assembly GCA_039801465.1 of Caldifarciminota bacterium. Classification (GTDB taxonomy): domain Bacteria; phylum Hydrothermota; class Tepidihabitantia; order Tepidihabitantales; family CAIPLT01; genus JAOABV01. Next base: position 14,717 of record JBDRUT010000008.1, on the reverse strand, counting down.
TTTTAGAAAATCAAAATTAAAAGGTGAACCTAAAGTCAAAAATATTGTTGATATTATCTTTTATTGGGTAAAAGATAACATTAAGAAAAAAGATGAAAACAGTTACTTTGGTCCGTTGATGAACCCAAAAGATGTTTATCGTGTAAAAAGTGCGACAGAACTTGAGCAATATGTTTTTGTTGTTGGAGTATTAAGAAGTATTGGCATTCCCGCAAGAGTAAAATGGAGTTATGATGCAGTTGAATATTGGGATAACAGCTGGAAAGAACAAAGTCTTAAATCAAAGACAGAAAAGGATAAGATATGGATTGATTTAAGTTTTGAGGCAAACGGAAAAGATGTTACTGAACAGGTTGAATATTATGATGATTTTAGCATTACAAGATTCACAGAAATGCCAACACGGCTTGAACCTGAAATTGATACTTTTAATAAACGCATAATTATAACTCTAAACCAGGAACCATCATATTTAATTACTGGCTGGCGTAACGGCTTAGGCGATACTTATGTTAGAATTAAAAAGGTTTTACTTGTGAATGATACTGCTAAACATAAAATTAATTTGGATGTACCAGAAGATATCCGCCCGGGTGATTTAATTGTCCGCGAATATAAAGGATTAAAAGATATAGATAAAATTGGTATTAATGGCAAAGCATTAAATCAAAGCGATGTCTTAGTCATTATCTTTGACATAGAATCAGAAGCATCCAGATCAACCCTTAAAAATGCATGGCAAGATATAAACCTATTCAAAGGTAAAGTCTATTTATTAGCAGTTGCTTCTGATAAAGAGCAAGTTCAAGTTTTCTTAAAAGAAAATGATATTTATAAGGGAAACATTTATCTTATCAATGAAAGTGTTTATAAAAAATGGAACATAAAAGAACTACCTTCAATCTTATATTTAAGAAATGGAAGATGTATGTTCTGGACTGAAGGTTTAAATTTACACATTCCCAAATTAATTCAAACCTTTCAAAAATAGGTTTAAGCAGAGTTACTTTTTTATTTCTACAGATTTTATCTCCAAAGCGATTAGAATCTAAAGATAAAGAACGTTATCTTGACTTTTTTTTATTTTAGACTATAATATAATATATAAATAAACCTAATAATAACAATGAAGAAATGAAGATAAAAATTGCGGAATTAGGGAAAGTGTCTTCAGACACCCACCCAAAGCATCTTAACCTCCTTCGCCTTTATCCTTACCCCGGATAAAGGTGTACATAACCTCCTTTCAAAAAAATGTCTGAAGGCAGCCCCATCTTTCCCTAATTCCATTTTTATTTACAATCTATCCGTCAAAATTGGGAAAATCCTGGCAGAACTAAATAGTATAAGTTAATTGAGATATAATCAAATTTTGTGGAAAATTGGAAATATGTTATTTTATGAATATAATAATAAACCCAGAACCACTAAAAATATTTTGTTTTAAGTGATTTGACTGACACTATCGGTTATCCGATAGGTGAGCCGGTCGGCAAGCCAGGAGGCAAGCCGGTGGGCATACCGGTCGGCAACCTACCGGCTTACCTATCCGACTACCAATTCTACACTCTTTTAGATTATCCATCTGATAGCCGATTAATCTAACCAATGGACTATCAATAAGATAGCAGAATATATTGTCTAACCGATTGTCTACCAGGTCAAACAGCATGGCTGTTAAGGATATTGCTAGTTTGTATTACTTAAGGAAAATGGAAAATGGAAGATGGGGTGAGTTGATTCATTCTAAATTAGTTACCGCAGTTTTGTATGGTCGAAAACAACAGTATGGTAAATTAGAAATGCAAGAAAAAGAATATCTCACTATCTTTAATTTAACAAAATTTCCAGATAATTCTGCGAAAGTCAATTTTCGCTGTCGAACGAAGCGGTCTTCTATTTATTAATTAATAAATATCCGGTGCTGATGGCCGAAGCGGTCTTTTTTTGATTAAACAAAAATCCGAATTGGATGGCCGAATCGGTCTTCGTACTGTTAAATAAAAATCCATTTCGGATGAATCATTAAGTTTTCTCCTGTTTTTCTGTGTTTTCGGTGGCATTTTTTTTAGAACTTTTTTCACAAACATTAACAATATTTCTTAATTTAAGGTGTTAATTATTGCTTGTGCGGTATTGTATGCACCATTAATTGGTAATTTACCCCAACCTTTTTCTGCCATCTCGGCTAAAATTCCTGAGTTGCGGAATTCTTTGATGATTTTTCCTAAGTTCTGGGCTTCTGTAATCGTTGATATTGGGTAAACAACTCCCCTCTCTTTAGCAAATAGGTAATTTTCCATTGCATAACTGCCGATCATAGGAAATAAGACAAACATTGGAAGACCTAAGCCAACTGCCCAATTAGTATGTTCATGACTTGCGGCAACAAAAATATCCAGTAATGGCAAAAGACGACTCACTCTTTTTTGATAGTCGACACGATGCTTACTTTGGATAAAGAGAGTTGTGCTTTTGGGCTCGGAAATAACCATTTGTTTTCGATTGAGCTGCATGATAAAATCTCGAGTTTTTTTCTGATTAATACCGGTAAATACAATCGTCTTAAAATTCTCTTTGCTTACAGAGATAATTCCCTCAATAATCTTTTGAATATGTGGTTTAGGATATGCACCGGAGATAAAGAAACCGATTGTTAAAGGTCGGTTTGACTTTAAGCGAGATAATCGGCTCTCAAAACTTTTTTCTGCAGAAGTAACTAAATCTGGTGCAATGAGTAGTCCGCTAGTAAAAACAGTGTCAGGTTTCACTCCGTAGTTTATAAGTTTTTGTTTGGTTGCTTCAGTTGGAACGATGATTTTAGTTACGTTGCAAGCACATTCACGAGGTGCGGCAATTTCTCCGTGAATATACCAGATATTCCCGGTGAGATTATGGGCTAAAATGGGATGAGAAACTAAAATAACTTGACTGGACTCGCAAATGTGCTTTTTGGTGTTATTTAAAAAATATTGGGCTATTTTTTGGCCTCTGCCTAATGACCGAAATTGATTATAAAACTTCGTGCCAAGACTACCTTGTGCGCCAAAACAATATAACTTTTCTGTGAATCGCCAGAAATATCGGGCAAGCCCTTTTTCTTGACTTAGGACTTCAATATAATTTAGGGGGATCTCAGGAGATTTATTTTTCAGTGCTTGTAAAACATAGTCTAAATAATTAGGATGACCTAAACCAATTTCTAAATTAATTGCCAATACCGCAGCCATATGGTGAGACTAATAAATAATAAGATATTTGTCAAGACAAGATGCATTTAGTAACTATATTCTTATAATTTTGTGAGAAACTTGACTTTTTGTTTGACTATTATAGAATTATGGTATATGGGAAAAACTAAATCGGATATTGGTAAATTTTCTATAAGTTTAAGTGGTATTGACCCGGTTGCTTTACTCGGGTTAGCCGACGAAAATCTTAAACTTATTAATCAATATTTTCAATCACAAATTTCGGTCCGTGCAGACCGAATTCGAGTAACTGGACCTAAGTACGAATTGAGCAAAATTCGGGAACTCTTCTTAAATTTAATAAATGCTTTAGAACGTAGTGAGAGCATAACCTTAGAACGAGTTGCGCAAGAGATAAAAAATGTCGCGCCCCAGCAAAAACCCATTGTGGAGCAAAAAGATAGATTTGTGGAAAGCAAGATATCAGAAGGTGAACTTCGGACGCCGAAAAAAATAATTGTTGCTAAAAGTTCGAATCAAAAGCAATACCTTAAGGCAATCGATAGTTATGATATTGTCATTGCGATAGGTCCAGCAGGAACGGGTAAGACTTATTTAGCAGTAGCAAAGGCAGTACAAGCATTAATCTCGGGGAGAATCAGTCGAATTATTTTGACCCGACCTGCAGTTGAAGCCGGCGAACAATTAGGTTTTTTACCTGGTAATCTGAAAGAAAAAGTCGACCCATATTTACGACCCCTGTATGATGCTTTATACGATATGCTGCCTTTAGAAAGAATGAAACGATTAATTGATGAACAAATTATTGAGGTTGCACCATTAGCATATATGCGGGGAAGAACGCTTTCCGATGCATATGCGATATTAGATGAAGCTCAAAATACGACTTCAATTCAAATGAAAATGTTTCTCACACGCTTAGGATGGAATTCTAAAGCGATTGTTACAGGTGATATTACGCAGATTGATTTAGAAAAAAGATATACCTCAGGATTGATTGAAGTTCAGGCTAAATTGAAAAATATTGAAGGAATTAAATTCGTCTATTTTAATGAACATGATGTGGTACGACCACCGCTGGTATCAAAAATCATCAAGGCTTATGAGACAGACGAAGCTAGATAATAGATTGAAGATTCATAAAAAAACTCAACGACTCACGATAAAAGTTATGTATTATCAATTTATAGATTCGTTTTAGGGACGAATAATGAAAATTGAAATCTTAGGAAAAGTATCGGCACAGGAAGTTAAAACTTACAAAAACTTCGCCCAAGCAATTTTTAGAAAATTTGGTGGTCGACTGAAATTAAGAACCAAATTAATCAATATAATTTTTGTTGACGACCAATATATCAAAAAGTTAAATAAGCGATATTTAGGCCGCAATCGGCCAACAGATGTCTTGGCATTTCCGATTAATGAAGATATATGGGCAGAAATATATATTTCTAAAGATCGTGCCCGGATACAAGCTCAAGAATTAAATATCAGTACGAAACAAGAAATCTGTAATTTGATAAGACATGGGATACTCCATCTTTTAGGTTTCTCGCATCAAGAAATGGAAAATAAAACTTGAGTAATTTAATTCTTTTACACGCATCGTATTAATAAATTACTAATCAAGGTGATAGATTGCTTAATCGAAATAAAGATTTTACTATAATTTTTTAATTCGTTTAAGAAGAAACAAATGTTCATCTACTTGATAATTGTTATCATCTTATTGGTGTTTTCTTTTATTTTTTCGGGTTCAGAGACTGCCTTTTTTAGTTTTACTGAAACAATGAGGACTTCGATGCGAGAAAACGCTCGTTATTCTTCTGCTGCCCGTAATTATCTCAAATATCTTTCAATAGTAGAAAATTTAGTAAATAACCCTTCAACATTGTTAGCCACAATTCTTTTCGGTAATCTTTTTGTTAACACCTCTGCATCATCGGTATTTACTCTGTTTGTAATCACTATGGCAAAAAAATATAATTTAGCAGTTGATGTATTTGTTTCTATCGGCGCAATTTTTATGACGGCTTTACTTCTGATTTTTGGTGAAATTACACCTAAGGTTATTGCGGTTCGGAATCCCAAAGCATTTGCATTAAAAACTTCGAATTTAATCTATGTGCTTTCAAAATTATTTGGATTTATTACTGTTCCTTTGCAGAAATTTGGTGATTATCTTTTAACTCGAATCAATCGTTATATTACGAAAACACCGTTTCCTTCAGAAGATGATTTAAAAACAATTATTGATTTAAGTAAAGAACAGGGATTAATCCTCGCCGAAGAAAAAGATTTTCTTTACAATTTAGTTGATTTATCGCATCGTCGGGTATCAGAAGTAATGACACCACGAATTCAAATGGTATGTCTTGATAAAAATTTGACTATTGCTGAAGTTATGAAAATAATTACGGCAAAGGATTTTCTTTTATATTCGAGAATTCCTATTTACAATAAGACTATTGATAACATCGTGGGAATTCTTTACTTAAAAGACTTAGCAACGAAAAGTAAAACTAAGAAACTTATGAATCAGCCGATTGAGAAGATTGCTCGTCGTCCTTATTTTGTCCCGGAAAACAAATCTTTGTCGGTTCTTTTAGAAGAGCTGCGAAAGAAAGATTCTCATATTGCCATTGTAATTGACGAATACGGACAAACTGCAGGTTTGGTGACATTAGAAGATGTCTTAGAAACACTATTAGGTGAAATTCAAGATGAATATGATACTACTGAAGAGATGCCTTATAAATCAGTTGATTCGCAATCATATCTTGTATCTGGTGATATTGACTTGAAGACCCTGAATCGTTTATTCGGGAATTTTGGTGAGGATATTCCTCAATTAATTGGTGACCGTTTAAGTGGCTTCATTTTGCATCACTGGGGCCGTGTTCCTCAAAAGGGTGAAATTTTAATTTATAAAAATTTTCGCTTGGAGATAAAATCAATAAGCCGAAAACGAATTCTTAAGGTATTAATTACTAAAGTAGGCAATGAGTGAAATAATCTTAGGTCTAATTGCAATAATCGGTCAAGGAATTTTTGCTGGTAGCGAAACAGCTTTCGCTAAAGCCAATTGGATACGCTTGACAACCTGGGCAAGAAAAAAAACACTCGCTTCAATTTTACAAGTCCGCGCTAAAACGACGATTGGGCTTATTGCGAAAAAAGAACAGATTTTGATTATTACTTTAGTTATGACTAATCTCTTTGTCGTAATGGCCTCAGTGATTTTTTCTCGCTTCTTTATTATTTATTTTGGCCCAGCTTACACGGTTATCTCAGTTTTAGTTGTCGTGGTTTTATCGTTGGTCTTTGGTGATTTTTTGCCTAAAATTATTGCGCAGGCATTTGCAGAATATTGGGTAATGATTTTTAGTTCTATAATCCGATTGTTATTAATTATCTTCACACCGATTTTACCGAAAGCACAGACTGAGCGTTATCATAAACTGTCCCGACAAGATTTTCTTCTGTTTCTGAAAGAAAAGAAAACTAAAGATTCACCGATTCTTAATCAAATGGCAAAGGCACTTTTCGAGTTTTCGCAAATGACAGTCAAAGAAATAATGATACCGAAAGAGCGGATTGTTGCGCTACCTGAAGATGCGACTTATCATCAAGTTAAAAAAATCATTGAAAAATATCGGTTTTCACGCTATCCAATATATCAGAATAATCTTGATAATATAATTGCGATAACTCATATTAAAGATATTGTATCGGCAATTAGAAATAAAACATGGAAATTAAAAGATTTTTACCGAAAACCATATTTAGTCCAGACAACAGATAAAGCAATGACTGTGCTGAAAACTATGAGTCGACAAGGCGAACATTTAGCAATTGTGCAAAACGAACAGGCAAAAACTGTCGGCATAATAACTTTAGAAGATTTATTGGAGGAAGTGGTAGGAGAAATTAGAAGTGAAACTTAAATTAGAAAGGAACCTTAAGACAATAGAGGAAAAAATCATTTTACAATTGAATATTTTTTATAGGCAAGTCGAGCTGAAATTCGCAAAAAAGTTTTATACAAAATCTTCGATAAAGTTAGAAAACGATAAGTCCCAATTTATTTTGGTTAACTGATGCCCAGAATAATTAAGACCAGAGGAATCTGTCTTTATGCCCGACCACTAAGAGAAACATCAAAAATCGTAATTTTTTATACCGAACAATTTGGTAAGTTGGCATTAATTGCTAAGGGCGCCAGAAAAACCAGTAGTAAATTTGGTTCAAGTTTAGAACCCTTTGTTTTCTCAGAATTAATATTTTATAAGACTGAGCCGAAATCGGTTTACACCTTATCAGAAACATCGCTTATTGACAATTGGTCAAGCCTAAAATTCGCTAACAAGTATTTCTACGCTAATCAAATAGTTGAGTTAATCTTACGAGCAGTAAATTTTGAAGACCCCAACCAAAAACTTTTTAGATTATTACATTCAGCATTAAATACTCTTAATTCAGCGAAATCCGATAGTAATTTTTCTTCATTGGTTACAGCATATTTTTTGGAAGCAATTAGTGTTTTAGGTTATCAACCAGAACTTAGAAGGTGTGTGATTTGCAGGAACTCGAAATCAATAGGATTTAGTATAAAAAAAGGAGGGGTATTATGTAAAGACCATATTTACTTAGATAATGAGATTTACGATATAGAACAGATTAAACCGTTAAAATATTTATTGAAGGCGCCATTATCAAAAACTCTAAAAACATCTATCCCGCAGTCAACAGCAAAATTAGTTGAAGATTATGTAACTTATCATTTAGAAAAAATCAAACTCCATTCTTTGCGATTTTCATTAAAATAAAACAGGTCGCATCAGAATGAACAAGATGCGACCTGCTAAGAAAGATTATTTAATTAGTTGATTTTAATAATCTTTAATACAGGAGCCTGGCTGTTTTGAAGTTTAGCGAAGTAAATACCGGGCATAACCTTTCGGCCGGTTCGGTCAGTTCCATTCCAGATAATTGAGTTTTCAGTTGTAAAAATTTTATTAACTTTTTCTCCAAGGATATTATAGATTTCGACAATTTTAAAAGGTGTAGATACTTCATTGAGTTGGATTGTAGTGAGTTGGTAGAACGGGTTGGGATTAGCAGTTAGATAGGGATTGGTATTAATTGAGGCTGGTCCTAATTCAACAATGCCGGTACCCAGATTTACTAATGCGCGCATCATTACATCATTATCTGCGGCATCACGGTCTGGTGCCCAAGATCCAGTATATTCCCAACCTTGATAAGAACGGGGTTGAGAAGTATCCATACTAAAGACCGGTTCTTGATTCGTAGTTCCAATAGCACCAACAAAAAATCCGCCAGAATTAATTGTTTGGTCAAGATTTAACTGATACCATGTTGCTGAAGTTGAATTGACTGTAATAGCACCACGAGCCAAAACTGTACCAGGAGTTCCACCAGGACCGTCATCTTTGTAAACAAAGACCGAACATATTGAAGGTGTTGCTAAATAATAAAGATTTACTCGGGCACCAGTAATTCGACAAGGATACTTTGGAGGAATAAACTTATTTCCAAAACCACCATTAGGTCCATTCCAATATCTGCCACCGTCGTTGGTTCCATCGTCATACATTAATTCTGCGGGATAAGTTACAACTCTGGTTTCAACAATAATTGAATCATTAGCCGGATAAACATCGCCGGTCATTGCAGTCCTTACGACAGTTCGATAGATACCAGTGGCAGTAGGTGTCCAATCAGGTGTAAAGACAACAGAATCAATTTGTCCTGGTGTCATTGATGAAATGGTAGTTTGACTACTATAGACAATTGTTCCGGCTGAATTACGAATTCGGCAATAAACAGGAATATTGCTTGCAGGTTGGTTACCTGTATTTTTAATTCTTGCCCAGATAGTGCGTGGTTCTTGATTATAGAAAAAGACACCACCAGAATTATCATTTAGAACATTCCAGACACCGACATCGTTAACTTGATATGATGAAGAAACAGGCGGATAGAATTTAACGGCTAAACCGTCATGTGGAGTATTGATTGATGGAACTGCTCCATACAAATAAGACAACCCAATTGTGCCGGTAATATTTTCAATTCCAATTGTATTATTGCCTGCCGACCAACCTCCGTTATATGGTACACCTTGAATTTTCTTATACTGAAAGGTAATTGAACTATCTGGTCGGGAAAGAATTATTTGCAATGAACAACAAGAACTAGGGACATTCCACCAACGAACATTTAGATAGGAGATTATACAAGTATCATGAGCCGGATTAGTCCAGTAATAACAAGCCGGACTACCAACGGAAAAATCTAAATCTGACATCAATGCAGCAACGACATTATTCGGGCGCGCTGTGCTCGGTAAATTCTGGAATGGATGAGCAGAAAGATAATTATCACCAAAAGCAATATAGCCGTTAGACCCGATATAGAAACTGTTGACCGTATACCAATAATAGGGAAAACTGAATCCAATGGGAAAAGGACCAACAACATTGTCATCACCCAGCCCAGTAACTGGTGTTCCAACAGAACTAATATCTATCCATTGAAATGTTGGCGTATTGGGAGCGGTTGTATCATTATCAATCCAACGGTAACCATATGCGTCCGGTCCGCCAGCACCTAATGTTACGGATTGGGGAGTAGATACTGGATTTGTTAGAGCGGTTACTAAGAGTAACACAATTTGTAACATTACGCCTCCTCGGAGCAATATGCTCCTTATTTAATTTTACCCATTTGGGTAATTTTCTATATATTAACAGAAAATTCTGTAATGTCAAGAATTTAATCAAAGAAAATCCTGTAATGTTCATTTTAATTAAGAACGAGAAAATTCGATTTAATTGGCTTAAATTACTGACCAATACAATCTACTAACCAGATAGAAATAAAAATTTGTCGCGGAAACTTAAGAATGATAGAAGTCAACTTTTTCTTCTCAAAGACAATAACAATTCTTTGACAATAAAGTATATGCTTGACGGTTAATTGTTTTTATTTTATGATAAGAAAACTAACAAGACATTTATTTGTGTAATATTTTATTCAGATATTGAAAACAAATAAATTATTAACACTTGAATTGTTGTCTAATTTTCAATGAGTAAATTATTTTTATCAATCTCATGTTTAATTTTTTATATTTCACTTAGCGCACAGTATTTAGAGACGACGATATCCGTAGGTTTATATCCTAGAGCGTTACTCTATAATCCGATTAATAATAAATTATATTGTGCTAATTGGGGAAGTCATAATATATCCGTAATTGATGGTGAAAATAACCAATTAATTACGATTTTAGAAGTTGATAGTAATCCAACCGCTTTGACATACAATTCTAATAACAATAAAATATATTGCGCGAACGAAAAAAGTAATACAATTAGTGTTATCGACGGTGAAAACAATCAATTGATAACAACTATTTGTGTGGGTATAAAACCAATAGCATTGTTCTTTAATCCAATGACAAATTGCCTATATTGTGCAAATGCCGGAACAAATAATATATCAATTATTGATGGAAACAAAGATATTGTGATAACGACAATTGATGTGGGATATTTCCCTAATGATTTTACTTACAATCCGGCGAATAATAAAATTTATTGTGCAAATTTAGACAGTGAAAATATCACGGTGATTGATGCGGTTACGCACCAAATCCGAATAATTATACCAGTAAGAGTTGCACCTTGCGACTTAGTTTATAATTCGCACAATAATAAAATTTATTGTGCGAATTGGGGTAATAGTAGTGTTACAATTATTAACGGTGAAACGGATTCAATTATTACTAATATTTATCCAGGATGGTGTCCGTGGTCATTAGCCTATGATTCGATAAATAATAAAATTTACTCGGCAAATTTCTTTTCTGATAATGTGACAGTAATTGATGGTGTAAGTAATCAGATTCTTCAAATAATCCCAGTTGGAGCAAGACCGAAAAATATACTTTATGATGATGTAAACAATTTGCTTTACTGTGCCAATTATGGCTCGGGTAATGTAACGGTAATTAATTGTATGAGCAATCAGATTATTTCCATGATAGATGTTGGAAGTCAACCAGTATGTTTAGCACTTAATAAACAATACAATCGGATTTATGTGGCAAATTTTACAAGTGGAACAGTTTCTGTGATTAAAGGAAACATCGGCGTGAATGAATCAAATAGGAAAATACTAAAATTTAAAGATTTTGAAGTCTATCCCAATCCGACTAATAACTATTTTATGATTCATTCAAATTTTGAGGCTGACGAAATAAAATTATATGATGTAAACGGTAAGTTAATCAAGAAAGAAAAAATGCAAAATTACGCTCCCTATCGCTCATATTCTCAAGAAGCAAAAGTGATAAGATTTTCACTGTCGGGAGTTAAAAGTGGTGTTTATTTTGTCCAAATCGGAAATGAAAGGATTAAGAGAAAACTTGTGGTTAGAAAATCTTTAAATGATAAATAAGCCTTTATGGCCTTGTTTTTTTTTTTGCTTTTTTGAAGATAAATAAAGAAAAGATAGGTAAATTCGTTTTTAGGACGCAAATTGCTTATCTTTTAATTTTACTTTATTATGTCTGTTTCTTTTAGATTATCTCTAAAGTTTGATTATATCTCAGTATTATCTGTTTTTAATAAATTTTTATTTAAAATCTATTGAATTTCAATCAGGTACTATTTAGTATCTTTTTCTTAAATATCAGTTGAATTATGTATTATGTTCTTGTTTCTTAATTTCGGCTATTCGTTTCTCAGCATTAAGAGTTTTGTTTGGATCTTATAATCATTAGCTTTCAGGATAAGGAAATAAATCCCTTTCTTAATTTTTCTATTATGATTATCAGTGCCATCCCAATTTATACTGTAAGCGCCGGGTTCTTTTTGGCTGTCAAGTAAATTTTTGATTAATGTTCCAGAGACATCGTATACCGAAATTGATACATCGCTTTTTTGATTCAATGAGTAATGTATTATCGTTTGGTTTAAGAATGGATTTGGGAAAGTATTAAGAGAAATGTGGTTATTGGTATGGCAAGAATGGTTTTCTTCTATTCCCGCAGTTTGAATATACTTGATGGTTGCGCAATCACCACTACTTGTGCCTGTAACATATACATTTCCTTGTCCATCTACTTCTATACCATAAGCATAATCTCCTGCAGAATTAAAATCATAACTTATTACCCATTCTTGGACACCGTTAGGATTATATTTTATTGTCGTATAGTCGTTATAAGTCCCTGGACCGTAACTTTTTCCAGTAACATAAACATTACCATAAGTATCGAGGGAAAGAGCATATGATTCATCTCCGCTATTCCCTAAACCATTATATCTTTGAACCCATTGTTGCACACCTGAAGAATTATATTTGATGGTTGCATAGTCATAAGCACCAGAAGCTCTACTTGGACCTGTTACATAGACATTACCTTGTCCGTCTACTTTAATAGCGGTTCCATAATCGTAACTATTATCTGGTCCATCATATCTTTGCACCCAAATTTGATTACCTGAAGAATTATATTTAATTGTCAGAATATCAGAATCAGTTCCTGACCCCATACTTTCACCGGTTACATAGACATTAGATAAAGCATCAACGGCAATGGCATATGGTTCATCCCAATTATTTCCTGTGCCATTATATCTTTGAATCCATTGGACTTGTCCGGTAGGATGATATTTAATTGTTACATAATCAGCGGTTGTACCTATACCTTCACTTCTGCCAGTAACATAGATATAACCGGAATCATCAAGTGCAATTGCTTTTGCCACATCTGTGCTATTTGCCGTTCCATTATATTTTCTAACCCATTCTTGGTTACCTGAAGGATTGTACTTAATTATTAGATAATCGCGGTTGTTTGAACTATCGCTGTAACCGACAACATATACATTATTAAAATTATCAACTGCAATCGCATTTCCGCAATCAGCTCCGTTCCCAAAACCATTATATCTTTGAATCCATTGGATTGTGCCGGATGAATTGTATTTAATCGTTGCGCAATCAAAACCTGTGTTGTAACTAAAACTTATCCCGGTAACATAAATATTGCCTGAGTTATCTATTACCATTGCGGTTGCTCGGTCATTGTCATTATCGGTGTGGTTATATGTTTGTAGCCACTGTTGAACGCCGTCATCAGAATATTTAATTGTTAAGTAATTAAACCCTTGACCCGAAACATATGTATATCCAGCTATATAAACGTTGCCTGCGCTATCAACGGCTATTGCTTCTGCTCCGTCATCATCATTAGAAGGTCCGTTATATCTTCTTGTCCAAGCAGTATCGACTGCGGAGAATAAGAATGACGGCAAAAGGACTGAACAAAGAAGCATAAGAGCGAATGCGGTAACTATCATTTTAGGTTTCTTGCAATCCAGCATCAATTTATCTGAGCAACTATTTTCTGCCCAATTCCGGTTTCTTTTACAATTGATTAATATATTGCTTATGGAATTATTGTTGTTGAGCATATTGCACTCCTTTATTTTTTTTCATAATCTGCTTAAGTTTTATTTTATCTAATACTAAATATTTTTTTGATTTTGATATAGCAACTAAAGTTTTTACTGATTTAGATAAATGTTAAGAATTTATATATAGCAAAAATTTAATTTTGTCAAGAAAAAAAGTAAGAGCAAGTAGTGTTAAGTTTACTGGGGACATTCTCTTTTCTCCCATAAAGGCGTTCTATTCCATTATTTGTTACATTAATTAGATACCCAATACACCTATCCATTCACTATTTCCATAATTGGCAAAACTGCATATTGTCCTTATATGTTTCCGTGGCACACAAAATACCTGCTCGATTGCATTTCGTCTGTAACTGCTTCTCTAATCTCTCATCTTCCTTGAAGAAATGCAAAAGCTCGTCAATATCCTGCTATAAAAATTTTACCGCTTCTGCCACTTTGATATTTTTAGATATTGGCTTTTTGTTATACTCATAAAATAGCACATTTCAATTTTCCACAAAATTTGATTGCAGATATTATTAATGTTTGTGGAAATTTTGTTGGGCATATTCCTTTTCTTCCATTTTTAATGCGCCATCTCTCTCATTAAACATTCTGGACGCAGAATTTGGTATACTCGGTAATCTAATCAGTAGTTTAAAGCGTAGTCCTATCAGCAAGCCGAGGGGCTGCCGACCGGCTTGCCTACCGGCTTGCCGACTGGCTAGCCCCCCTGCCTACCCACTGGATTGCTGATAATATAACCTAAGCCTTTGTCTTGTAGACAATTAACCAGATTGTCGGCTATATTGCGGATTCAATTATCTATTGGATAACCGACTCTGTTCATCCGTGCGCCCACTTGCAAAAATTTACCGCAATTTTCAACTAATTTATATTAGTTCCTGTTTAGTTTACTATTGTTGTCAGTGTCTCTGTGTCTTTGTCTATACGCCTATAGTGGCAAAACAGTCTATCTCAGGATTAACATCTTTCTTATTGTCTG
>JBDRUT010000007.1:0-96944 GCA_039801465.1 Caldifarciminota bacterium | reverse complement strand
TAAGATAATAGGTATTCAGCATTGATGGTGTACCGGCTTCAGCAAGAATTAGTTTTATCTCATTCTCAAGGTTTTCCAGTTCAGGAAAGATATTAGATAATTGCTCGCGCATTTTAGGTTTGTAATTACCAACTGCAACTGATAATACATCACCGGAAAGGAAGTTATCCCACTTTTCAAGACGTCGAGACGCTGGTCTTGTTGCCATATCCATCACCTCCTTTACCTACCGTCCTCCGCCACAATCACAAAAGAGGCATATGCCATGTATGTTGACATTTATGCCCTCTCCGATGATACTACCTGTTTTGGATTTTAGGTAGGATTTACATCCACAGATTGAACGACTTATCCAGATTATTACTGAATCCGGAAAAATCCGATTCCATCTGTGGCGGATATGATAAATTCTTTGTTTCATAATAAGATTATGAATGAAAAGAATAAATTTGTGGAATGTGTTATTGTTTATTTTTAGTAATTTTTGTCTGGGGAATGTCTGAGGATTGACTAAATGGGAATATTTACGACTTGAGGTCCTCAACAAAAGCAATACGACCCAATCTCTAATGGATATGTATTCTAAACCCTGGCTCAGTGGTTCTCTTTTTTCCATAAAAGTTTAGTTTTATAAATCTTAATCTCATCATATGGGTCTCCTATTTTATTTGGACCTCTGATAAAGTTCATTCCATTTGTATAGACTCTTAAAATGATAAGATGGATTCAAAAAGATAAAACTAAAATTCTTCGCAATACAAATTTTTACCATCAATTGATTCCTACGGTATTTAATGATATCGTCTGTGCCTTCAGTCTATTTTGAAGCACTTTTCTGAATTCATTCAATTAACTTCTTGACATTTTATATTATAAAAGTATGCTTATTGTATGTTTTGGAAGAAAATTCACTATTTTAATATTTCAAGAGATTTTATTTATTAGGAGGAATGTTAAATGGATAATGAACATCTATTGAAAAAGATTGACCCTGAAGTTTTCGAGGCAATTAAAAATGAAACGAATCGTGAACATTCTACTTTGGAATTGATTGCCTCAGAAAATTTTTGTTCTGAAGCAGTCTTATCTGCTTTGGGTTCAGTTTTAACTAATAAGTATGCTGAAGGACTACCAAAAAAACGATATTATGGCGGATGTGAATTCGTTGATATGGTAGAAACTTTGGCTATTGAACGAGCCAAACAACTTTTTGGTGCTGAGCACGCAAATGTTCAACCGCATTCTGGCACACAAGCAAATATGTGTGCTTATTTTGCCTTAGCCAATCCTGGGGATACTATCTTCGGCTTAAATTTAACTCATGGCGGTCATCTCTCTCATGGTCATCCGATTAATTTCTCGGGTAAATATTTCAAAGTTTTTCATTATGGCGTAAATCCTGAAACAGAAATGCTTGATTATGCGGAATTGCGCAAATTGGCTTTAGAACATAAACCGAAAATTATTGTCTCTGGTGCCAGTGCTTATCCCCGATTCTTATATTTTGATAAGTTTCAAGAAATCTGTGATGAAATCGGCGCTTATCAAGTTGCTGACATTGCTCATACCGCAGGTTTAGTTGCAACAGGTCTCCATCCTTCACCTATCCCCTATGCTGATGTTGTTACCACTACTACTCATAAAACCTTACGCGGTCCCAGAGGTGCGATTATTATGTGTAAAGCAAAGTATGCCGAAGTGATTGATAAAACAACTTTTCCTGGTATGCAAGGCGGACCTTTAGAACATGTCATCGCAGCCAAAGCAGTTGCTTTTAAGGAAGCATTAACTGACGATTTCAAAAATTATCAAAAACAAATTGTTCATAATGCTAAAACTTTGGCTGAAGAGTTAGCAAAATTGGGTTATCGTTTAGTTGCTGGTGGAACTGATACCCATTTGATGTTAGTAGATTTACGCAGTAAAAATATTACTGGTCGTGATGCGGAAAATGCTTTAGGCAAGGCTAATATCACCGTCAATCGTAATACAATTCCTTATGACCCACAAAAGCCATTTATTGCATCTGGAATTAGACTGGGAACTCCGGCACTCACAACCCGCGGAATGAAAGAACCAGAAATGCGAATAATTGCCAAATTAATTGATAAAGTCTTAACTAATATCGGTAATGAAAAAGTTTATGAACAAGTTAAATCCGCAGTAAAAGAATTGACTGATGCATTTCCCCTATATACTGAAAGAAGAAAAATTTATGATTCTCTGTAATCGACTTCAAATCAAACTTCTTAATTGTTATTATAATCTCCGTAATCGACTTCAAATCAAATTTCTTATTGGTATTATAATCTTTGTTTAAACTAAAGGTATGATTTTCTAATACTGAACGAAAAACAATTGTGATGCTCTCTAAGCAATTTCGAATTAAATCTATTATTGGTATTAAAATTTATCGCTCTCTAATTAAAGATATTATTTTATCCAGAAAGGAGAAAATTTATGATGCATTGTGAGGACAGTAAAATTATAGCACTAATCGGTTATGAAATCTTGGATTCCCGAGGCAATCCAACAATTGAAGTTGATTGCATTCTCAATTGTGGTGTTATCGGTCATGCTGCAGTTCCTTCAGGTGCTTCTACTGGTATTTATGAAGCATTGGAGCTCCGCGACCAAGATAAAAAGCGTTATCTCGGTAAAGGTGTATTAAAGGCAATTAAAAATATTGAAGAAATAATTAGTCAGAAGATTATTGGAATGGATGCATTAGACCAGAAGTTAATTGACGAAACATTGATTGAATTAGATGGCACAACCAATAAAGCCAATTTAGGCGCTAATGCGATTTTAGGTGTCTCAATGGCAGTGTGCCGAGCAGCTGCGGAATTTCTAAGAATTCCGCTATATCGTTATCTTGGTGGTATCAATGGAAATACTTTACCTGTGCCGATGCTCAATGTCATCAATGGCGGTGTCCATTCGCCTAATAATCTGGATGTCCAAGAATATATGATTGTACCTTCAAATAAATTTTCCTTTGCGGAAATGTTAAGAATTAGTGCTGAAGTCTATCATACGCTCAAGAAAAATCTTTCGGCTAAAGACCGCACAACCGCACTCGGTGACGAAGGTGGTTTTGCTGCGGATTTTACTTCTAATGAAGAACCATTTCAAATTATTTTAGAAAGTATTGAACAAGCCGGCTATGAACCAGGCAAAGATGTCTTTTTGGCAATCGACCCTGCAGCCAGTGAGTTCTATCGAGATGGAAAATACCATCTGGAATTAGATGACAAAATTCTCAGTGCTGATGAATTGATTGAACTTTATGCTCGATGGGTCAGCAAATATCCAATCATTTCAATTGAAGACGGATTTGCTCAGGATGATTGGCAAGGCTGGCAAGAGTTTACTAAGACTTTAGGCAGTAAGATTCAAATTGTTGGTGATGATATATTTGTCACCAATTTAGAACGATTTAAAAAAGGAATTGAACAGAATATTGCCAATGCGATTCTAATTAAACTCAATCAGATTGGCACAGTGACCGAGACTTTGTCTTGTATTGATTATGCTAAATCTCACAATTATCGGACTGTCATTTCACATCGGTCCGGCGAAACTGCGGATACTTTTATTGCTGATTTAGCAGTTGCAACCAATGCCGGGCAAATTAAAACCGGTGCTCCGGCTAGGGGTGAAAGAACTGCAAAATATAATCGGTTATTAAGAATTGAAAAAGAAATTTATTCCAGTTAATAATCGTGCGTAAGACCAAATACTATCATCACCCGAAACGAAGTCGAGCCCATAAATCTAAAAAAAAGAGTTATTTTCTCATATTTATATTAGTCTTTATTCCATTATTTGTTTTATTTGTTCCGGGTCCTAATGGTCTAATAAAAGTCCTATCAAAATCTTATCGTAGACACCAATTAAAAAAAGAGATTGAATATTATAAAATCAAAGCCGAACTACTTGAATCTAAAATCGCTAAGACACATAATCTGGATTATGTCAAAAAATATCTGATGGATTACTATAAAATGGTGCCGAAAGAATCAGTAAAATAGTTGTGAAACCTATCAGTATCCGATTTACCATTAGTTATTTGCTATTAGCCATTACGCTTCTTAATGCTGACAAAGGAATGATTCCGCTTGTCCGTCCAGATATAGATTTATATAACCCTGCCCAACGCGCAATTATCGTTTGGAATGGTAAAGAAGAGATTATTGTTTTATCGACTAATGTATCTTCATCAGAGCCCACGAAAGTTTTAGAAATCTTACCATTGCCCAATAAACCTCAAGTAACCCAAGGTGATTTTGAAATTTTCTATCGGATGAATCAGATAATTTATGAGAAATCAAGACAATTGCTATCTAAGCATATTCTTTCATCGCGTAAAGGAACATCTTTAGAATCAGAGTCATCGGTAAGAATCTTATTTCAAAAAAAGATTGGTGCTCACTTTCTGACCTGTGTCCGTGCATTAAATTACCAAGAATTACTCAGATGGATTAAACAATTTTTACAAGACCAAAATATAACTGAAATTCAAATACCCGAGAAATTCCCGGAAATAATTAAACATTATTTTGATTCAAGGATATATTATTTTGTATTTGATATTATTGAACTCAATCTTCAAGAATCAAGCATTACACCAATAATATATAGATTCAAATCAGACGCATTGTATTATCCTTTATTAATTTCTGCGCTGGCTGAAGGCAAAACTGAAATTCAACTATTTACAATTACACCCGGTAAACTCGATATTTGGGATGTTCCATTCCCTTTACAATATGCCTATTACGAAATCGAGGGTGAAAAAATTAGACCAATCTGTTTTCCTCTGGAACAAAAAGAATTACAATCTCTTTTTACAGATAAAAACTCATTATTACCAGTAAAAAATCCTTATTTGTCAGTATTCCATTTTTATGGCTACCTTTATCAACTAAATAAAGATTTACGAATAAAAAGATTATTAAATTATTTCAAATATTAATTTCATTTGATGATAAATACTTAAGATGTGCGGTATTGTTGGAATTTAATAGTAAAGTAATGAAAAATTTTTAAGATGTGTGGCGTCATTGGAATTTATGGTAAAAGCGATGTAGTTGAAGAGATTTACGCTGGACTTTTTGCTTTACAACATCGAGGTCAAGATTCTGCCGGCATCATTACCTATAACAACACTTTTCATCTTAAAAAAGGTATTGGCTTAGTATCCAAAGTCTTTAATGAAAAGAATCTTAAAAGATTAAAAGGAAATATTGGTATTGGTCAAGTCCGTTATCCAACCATTGGACCCGGTGGTGTTGAAGATGCTCAACCGTTTATGGTTAATGCACCGTTCGGAATTGCTATGGCACACAATGGGAATGTTACGAATTATTTTGAATTGCGTGATGAATTATCACAAAAGTGTTATCGCCAACTTACTTCGTATTCTGATGTAGAAGTAATTCTTAATGTATTCGCTGATGAAATGTCAATGCAACCATTACACAATTTTTCTTTTGATACCTTAGTCAAAGCTGTTACCGGTGTTTTTAATCGGGTTGAGGGTAGTTATTCTGTGGTAGGAATGATTGCTAACATTGGACTTTTTGCTTTTCGTGACCCATATGGAATTAAACCTTTATGTTTTGGCAGAAAAAGCGAAACCGATAAAAAAGCCCGTCGCTTTATCTTTGCTTCGGAAAGTGTTGTCTTAGACCAACTTCAATATAAATTAATTAGAGATGTCTTACCTGGTGAAGTAATCTTTATTGACCGAAATCACAGAGTTTATTCAGCAATTATCAAATCTCAAGTTCCTCATCCTTGTATTTTTGAATGGATTTATTTTGCTCGGCCCGATTCAGTAATTGATGGAATTGAAGTCTACTCTGCTCGATTAAGATTAGGCGAACGATTAGGTCAAAAATGTCTCAAAGAGGGTATTAAACCAGATGTTATTATTCCCATACCTGATTCAGGCCGAGGTGCCGGATTCGGAGTTTCAAAAGTATTAGGCGTTGAACAAAAAGAAGGATTAATCAAAAATTATTATATTGGTAGAACATTTATTATGCCCAAACAAGCTGACCGAGCTGATTCTGTCCGACTTAAATTAAATCCAGTTTCCAGTGTGCTCAAAGGTAAAAAGGTATTGCTTGTCGATGACAGTATTGTCCGAGGTACAACGGCAAAAGAAATCATTTCATTAGTTCGTAAAGCCGGCGCAAAAAAAGTATATTATGCAGTAACTTGTCCACCTTTAAGATATCCTTGCGTCTACGGTATTGATATGATGACCCGAGGCGAGTTTATTGCTCGAAATCATTCAATTGACCTGATTCGCAAGAAAATCGGTGCTGATATTTTAATCTATCAAGACCTCAACGATATGATTGAAAGTATTAAAGGCAATAAAGAGAAACAAATTTTTTGTACCGCTTGTTTTACCGGGCGATATCCAACAGGATTGAAAACAAAAGATATTGTTAGATTAGAAAAAGCCCGGATAAAATTCAGCAAAAAGATTAATGCATAGTAATAATCGACAAAAAGAAAGGAGCACAATGAAAATACCCCATTCAAAATGGTTGGCATTCGTGTTTCTGCTGTTTGCTAATTTATTAGCCGGATTCAACATTGCGCCACCAACTAATGTTACTGCTCGAGATAACCCTAATGATGACGGTGGTAGAATTCAAATTACATGGCAACTTTCTGTAACAGATTCCCTGCTTGAAGGCTACAAGATATTACGAAAACAAGAAGGTGATACAATAATATGTGAAGTTGGTTTTATGGGCAGACGCAGAAACTCTTTTATTGATGAAGGCACGACCGACGGAATCAAATATTCCTATCAAGTTGTCGCAGTTCAAGATTCGATTGAATCCGCATCTGATTGGTCAAATTATACATTTTCTAAGCAACAATGGTTTCATACGGAAAGAATTAATGTTGTCTTCTTTACATTACTTTTCACTTTTCTAATAGTATTTTTCATTAATCGTGCTAAAAAAGGTGTTAAACTCTTTGTCCGTAAAATTGCTGGGCTTTTAGCAGTAGAAGAAGCAGTTGGTCGAGCAACAGAAATGGGTAAACCGATTCTCTATGTGCCAGGGCTCACTGGTATTAGCGATGTTGCCACAATTGCCGCAATGAATATATTAGGCGAAGTTGCCAAAAAAATTGCCACCTACGACTCACAACTGATTGTTCCTAATACTGACCCAATTGTTTTTACTGTTGCCCAAGAAGTTGTCAAACAAGCCTACACTCAAGCCGGTCGACCTGACGCATTTAAGCCTGACTCTGTCTATTTTGTTACCGATAGTCAATTTGCTTATGCTGCAGCAGTGGATGGTATTATGACCCGAGAAAAACCAGCAACAAATTTCTTTATGGGATACTTTTACGCGGAAGCATTGATTTTAGCAGAAACCGGTGCTTCAACTGGTGCAGTGCAAATCGCAGGAACTGATTCTGTTATGCAACTTCCTTTTTTTATTGTCGCCTGTGATTACACATTGATGGGTGAAGAACTTTACGCAGCGTCTGCTTATCTGTCCCGAGAACCTCTACTATTAGGTGGTCTTATTGGTCAGGATTGGGGAAAAGCAATAATTGCCCTGATTCTAATCGTTGCAACAATAATTGGTCTTTTAACTAATCTAAAAATATTAAATCTCTTTTAGTATAAGGAGTCACAAATATGAAAGTTAGATTTCCTCTATTTTTAGTATTAATAACCGGCATCCTTGGTGCATTGCCATTTTTGATTCCCCACAGTATTGCCCAAAATTTTGATAATGAATTTCGCAATTCAGTTTTGAGAATTATTGGTGCTTTTTCGCTGGTCCTGGGTGTTGGTAGTATTATCCGGCATCATTTGTATAAGATACAGAGACAACGAGAGAACTGGGAATATAGCTATATTCTTCTAATTAGTTTAATCGTATCAGCAATCATCGGTCTATTTGGCGGGATTGATGCTCGTGGATGGTTACCGACTAAAATCGGAAATTTCTCTTTTGATATCCAAACTCTCTATTCTTATATAACCGTTCCATTAGGTGCGACGATGTTTGCAATGCTCTCATTTTTTATGGCATCAGCTGCATATCGTGCGTTCCGAGCGCGAACTTTTGAAGCAACATTACTACTAATCGCTGCATTTATTATGATGCTGGGTTCAGTTCCATTAAGTAGTTATATATTTCCAAAACTCCCGAGTTTTGCCGAATGGATTTTAACTGTTCCTAATACTGCAGCAAAACGCGGTATGGGATTCGGTATCTCACTTGGAACTTTAGCAACTTCATTAAAAATTATTCTTGGTATTGAACGCGGATGGCTTGGAGGTACAAAATGACCAATAACGAAGGAAACTTACACTCTTCCATTTGGGAAAAAATGACTAAAATTGACCGACGCGTAATCTACTCACTTTTACTTTTGGTCGTGGTCATACCATTGATTTTCCCATTTAAGTTAAGACCTAAACCAATGCCACCTGTGGAAAAACTATTTAACCACATTGATACCATCCCTGAAGATAAGTGCTTAGTAATTTCAGTTGATTATACTCCTGACACCGAAGCCGAACTTCATCCAATGACAATTGCTTTATTAAGACATGCCTTTGCTCGACGCAAAAAAGTTGGTGTTCTATGTATTTCTCTTTTAGGACTTGGATTAGCCCAAGATGCATTAACCACAGTTAGTAATGAATTTAATAGCCGTGCCTCAAATAATACCGACAGTATTATTTATGGACGCGATTATGTGTTTTGGGGATGGCAACAACCTCCTCTTGTTCCCATTTTGGGAATGGGTGAAAACATATCCAAAGTTTTTCCAGTCGATTATTACGGAAATAAGACTGATACTTTACCTATGATGAAAAAAATAAAAAACTATAATGATGTTGCCATTCTTGTTTCTATTGCCGGTAGTGCTGTTCCCTTCTGGTACATAACTTACGCACAAACTTCTTTTGGAGTAAGAATTGGAGCCGGTTCAACTGCAGTTCAAGCAGCTGACTTTTATCCCTATTTAAATTCCGGACAAGTTACCGGAATGATGTCCGGCATGAAAGGGGCTGCCGAATACGAACAATTAGTCGAAGAACGTTGTAATGTATTTGGTAGACGCAAGGCGACTGACGCAATGTCTTCTCAGACTGCAGCACATATTTGGATTATGATAACAATTATAATCGGAAATATTGGCTATTTTGTAATTCGTCGGAGGAAAAAATGACCATCAGCACTAATCCTTGGATTTGGGTCAGCGCTATTCTGACTCTTGGTATTTTCTCATTTCTATATAAAGAAAACCCTTTTTACCGTGTTTGTGAACATCTCTTTGTCGGAATATCTAATGGCTATTCAATCACCTTTGTCTGGCATCGTGTCCTGATGCCAACCTTAATTAACCCGGTTGCCCGCGGTGAACGACTTTGGTTAATACTTATCGCAATTATTGGCGCATTATATTTTACTCGATTTATTCCAAGAATTTCGTGGTTAGTGCGAATTCCAATTGCCATTGTTTTGGGATATGGTGCAGGCGCGTCAATTCCGCGCGGAATTGACGCTGGTATAATCGAACAAGTTAGAGCAACTATTGTAACTCGCGATTCTTTTGCCATTATTACTAACGGTATCTGGGCACTTGTAATCCTTATTGGTGTTATTGCTACTATCAGTTATTTCTTTTTCTCTCGCGAACGTAAAGGCATCTTAAAACCGCTATCTTATATTGGCATAATTTTTATAATGCTTGGCTTTGGAGCTTCTTTTGGCTATACAGTTATGGCTCGTATTTCATTACTAATTGGTAGACTAACCTTCTTATTAAGAGATTGGCTCGGAGTGATACATTAATTATAGATTATTAAAATACTTCTGAAAAAAAGTGGCAAAAAACATTAAAAATTCCGCGATTTCAGTAGTTAAAATTGACTGTCGCAGATTACTCAATTAACATTAATTGACAACTATAAAATTATCAGTAAAATCAAAGGATAAACTACTTCATTAGTTTAAAGTTTATAACGACATGCAAATTATGATACTTAGAAAAAATAATCAAAAAATGAGCGCGATAATTGTCAGATTATTTCTTTGAGTAATATTTAACTTATAGTTTATTGGGAGGAATAATGCCTTTACCAAAACGAAGACATTCAAAACAACGCGGTCGCAAAAGACGCACCCATTGGAAACTTGATGAACCAAATTTAATTCCTTGTCCGCATTGTCATGAACTAAAACTACCACATCGCGTATGTCCTAATTGTGGTTATTATGCGGGCAAAGAAGTTCTATTTATTGAGAAAAAATCTAAAAAGTAATTATAAATAAAAGCAGATTCTGTCAGTGAGAATTCTTGTAAAATGCGGATTGCTTTAGACGCGATGGGCAGTGACAATGCACCTGCTCCAGAATTAATTGGAATGAAATTATCTTTGGAAGATTTTCCCGATTTAGAAATTATGCTTGTTGGCAACGAAAAAATCTTACGCCGATATGATTTGCCTGAAAATGATAACCGCTGGTCAATTTTCAATGCGGAACAAATAATTGAGATGCATGAATCTCCCAGTTTGGCATTAAAATCCAAAGATAATTCTTCGATTGCCCAGGCAATAAAATTACATAAAGACAATAAAGTCTCTGCAGTAGTTAGTGCGGGCAACACAGGTGCAATAATGGCATTTGCTATGACAATTCTTGGTACAGTTAGCGGTGTTGATCGACCGGCTCTGGCTGCGATCTTCCCGTCATTGCAAGGCAGTTCACTGATTATTGATATTGGCGCTAATGTCAATGTAAAACCGACCAATCTTCTTCAATTTGGCATAATGGGAACTATTGTTGCTGGTTATCTGTTCAATAAACCTAATCCAACTGTTGGTTTATTAAATATTGGAAAAGAAGAAAATAAAGGAACGGAGACAATTCAATCCGCCTATCGCCTGCTAAAGCAAAGCGGTCTCAACTTTATTGGCAATATTGAAGGCCAAGATATTTTCAAAGGCAATTGTGATGTTATTGTATGCGATGGTTTTGTTGGCAATATTCTGTTAAAATTCGGCGAAGGATTTGTTGAATCAATAAAAACTGTTCTCGCAGAATTGGGAACTGAATACCGAGTACGCAAATGGTTATCAAAACCGCTTATGGGAAAATTTATTGACCGATTAGATTATGAAGAATATGGTGGCGCATTATTACTTGGTGTCAATGGCACAATTATTATTGCCCATGGTCGTTCTACAGAAAAAGCATTAAAAAATGCAATTAAAACTGCTTACGAAGCAGTTCAAAAGAAAATCTCAGAACATATTGCAGATAAATTTAAAGCATGATTACATTTATTAAAAATTCAATTAAGAATAAGAAATTTCGACTTACTATTATTATATTTACTTCGCTTTTAATTTTATTTTCCTGTAACAAAAACCCTTTAGGTTATGACGAATTGGAACGAAATATTCCTAATCCTGTCTCTGTTGAACTAAAACCCAGTAGTCGATATTCTTATGGTAAATACATTAATTTAGGTAGTTCTGAATTATTAGTTCTGGGGAGAAATTCTGAATATGAGTCGCGCATCTTAATCCAATTTCCTTTAAATGAGTCACTTCTTGTTAATAATGTTAATTCTGTAAAACTATACTTATATCTTAAACGACAAAAAAATATCAGTTTTTCAATATATCCAATTAGTAAACAAAGCGAATGGAAAGAAAATTATGCAACATGGAAGCAATCGGATGAAAACAATACGCCTTGGAACGGTGGTTACTTCTATCCCTCTTTATTAGCTAATGGTATTTTAACAGCTGATAGTTGTATTATCGAACTTAATCGCAATTTACTAGATACTTTAGTTAATCATTCTTATGGTCTAATCATTATCCCAGACACTTCTGCCAGTGATTTTGCCACGATTTATTCTCGTCATACTTCCAAATCGCCAAAATTAGTTCTATCATATAGCAATACGACTACAACTCTTACACCAACACAAGATTGCCATATTATCGATACCCTAAATTTGTCAATGACTTTCATTGACCACTGGGTTGGTTCTGGTTTTCCTTTTCGCACGATTCTACGGTTCTCTTTAGACACAATCCCTAATAATGTTACAATAACTAATGCTGAATTAATATTAAACATCGACCATAAGTTTTCTCTGTCTGAAACACTTGAACTCGGTATCTGGCGAATGTTAGATTCAATCACACCAACAAATTTCAAAGATGCTAAATTTGCTTCATCACATTCGGCTAAAAAGCCATATCCAATAACAAACGATTCAATAAAAATTGATTTGCGAAATTTAGTTCAACAATGGGTAATTAAACCGGATTCTAATTTTGGTTGCCTTATTTCCATTCTGCCTGAATATTTTGAGATATCTCGCTTACACCTAAAAATCGATACAATGTTTGGACCGCGATTAAAAATCGGCTATATCACACCACCCGAAGGAAGATTCTAATGGAGAGAAATCAAACAATTCGGATTTTGCTGACTCGTTGGTCAATCTCATTAATTTTTATTCTTATCTCTAATTTTTTGTTTTTAATTTCCGGTATCGTTTATGGCCAATCGTTCTTCGCAATGCGAGGATTTGGCGAAGAAATTCTATGTCCCGATGTTCATGCAAATGGATTAGGCGGTGTTATCAGCATTAGTCGAGAAAATCCTTCTTTCCCGATATCATTAAACAGAACTAATTTTTATGCTTCATTATCAAATAATATTGTCTTTGCTAAAGAAAACAACTGGGAGAGAACTATATATGATATTCGACCAATAACAATTGAGGGGAAAATTCCTTTGCCAAGAAAATTACGTGTCGGATTGAAATTAACTGAAGCCTTTAATCAGAATTTTAATGTCTATTCAGAATCTATAATATTAGCAGGATATTGGGCTCAGCGTCACATAATTGGACAGGGTGGAATCTATCGGATAACTCTTAATTGTGCCAAAACATTTCTGAAGCCTGATCTAAGTTTAGGTATTGACTATTCCTATCTAATCGGCCAAGAAATTGAAAATTGGATATTTGAAATTGCAGGAGAAGATTATATAACTCGAGATACTATTATAACCAATTATTCAGCACAGAGTCTTCGTTTTGGCGCCTTAACCAATTTATCTTTTCTAACTTTGGGTTTTCATATTGAAGATATTTTTCCGGGCAAGATTAAAGACCAAATTAAAAGCCACGGTACCTATGCAGAAACAACCTTTATGTTTAACCTACCTTATGCAATTGGCTTTGGCTTTTCCATTAATAAATTTCAGAAAACTACTCTCTTTTGCGATTTTTTATATAAAAATTGGAAAAAAGCCAAAATCAAAGATAACTATGTCTCTAACTTTCGTAATAGCATGAAATATTCGGTAGGAATAGAACATTGGCTAACCGATAATCATCCTTTACGTTTCGGGTTAAGATACTATAATTCATATCTTTTAGACCACACAAACTATCAAATCAAAGAATATGGTTTAACTTGCGGTAGTCGAATTCCAATACCTAAGTTCGGTTCGTTTGATTATTCATTAGAATTATTCTCAAGGCACGGTAGGAAACTTACCGAGACAGTTGTCCGATTAAATTTTAGTCTTTCCTACGAAGAATCTTGGAAAAAACGAACACGGCGTTGGGGATATTAGGCAATTAAAATATTCCATATTTATTTATCACTTTAGTATCTTCCAAAATAAAATTAATCTTCTGCCAAAATAATATGATGTTGATAATCTTTTAGTATAATAATTGATAAATTACTAAAAAAATATAACCCCGAATCTTAGAAACAAGGCTTTAATCCCTGACCGCAAAGTTACTTCACTTTTTAAAATCACATATTATACTAAAACTAAAAACAAATCAGATAATATTATTGTAGAAAGAAAAATTCACAATTTATTAGGAAAACAAACAAAAGAATTCTTAATCGTTTTATGCGGTACTAGGGACTATACTCCTTCTTTTACAATTGTTCCTGCTACCATTTGATTATTAATGAGTTAAATAAAAATTTCTATTTATACAAAAGTAACTTTTAAGTATGCATTTAACATATGGAACATATAACGAAAGTTAGATATATTTATTTACGGCTTTATGGAGTAGTTGGATTTTCATTTCGAGATAAGAATTTTTATATCAAGATTTTATTTCTAATCACTGATTCTACTTTATAAATAGCTAAAAGATATTAAAACTTTTTGAAAATATTGTTTGAAATATTGATATTTCAAATTGTTATATGTGCTGTTCGTCTACTGTCTTGACAAATTTAATTTTCTGCGTAAAATATAATCAAAACATACAATAACTTACATTCATTTATTTTATTATTATAATTTTAATTTTAACTTTTATACATTAAATATATGGAGGCATAATGCGTAATAAAGTAATAGTAGTTACACTAATGGCTTTGGTTTTTTCGAATATCGGATTAAGCCAAACGCCGTTCAAAATTACTCTCACGCAGTCTGCTCCTGAGGCTGGTCTATTCTTCTCAAATCCCAGCTACATCTCTCCTGCATTAGCATTTGGCACATATGGAATATTCTCTAATCCAGCTTCACTTGCAGATACGACTGATTATGGTCTTGCTTTTGTTTTAGGAATACCAAGTAAACCTAAAATTGAATGTAATGCAAAGGTACTAGACTCAACAGATGCCCACGGAGAATTATCAGTTCCTTTAGAACTAACTTTTAATGATGCTGGTGGTTTGAACTTTATTGGTTTTAGCAAAAAACTCGGACCTGCTGGTATTGGGATTGGTTATATGCAGAAGTCAGGAACTGGATTTGACATTAATTTTAATCAATCCGAAACGCTTGATATTAATTATCAAATCACCCAACCAATAAGAGCATCTATTGCGCCTGGCGTAGATACAACTATTCCAATGACTTGGGATATTTCAGCACCGATAAGCCTAAACACTCAAGGGACAGGTGATATTTCATTTGGAAAAAGTCCTTTATTTTTAGGGGGTGGCATTGCATTTGAGCCAGCAAGTGTTGGCATCGGATTCAAATTTTTACGATATTCTGGTAATTTAGGCACTGACATAAAATTTGCTGGTAGCACAAATATAACAGCAGTCGGAACCCCAGCTGCTCCATATAAAGGAAGTTTAACAGGTATTGCAACACTTACTGATACTTTTATAAGAGTATTTGGCAATGGTGACTTTAGCGCGAATCGACTCGCGTTTGTTCTCGGTGGTCTATTAAGAGTCGGATTTTTCAAAATGGGAATTTCATTAGAACAAGGATTAAAAACTGAATTATCAGGGAATTATAGTCTGACTTCATTACGAATCTCCGGCGCACCAGATAGTATAAATATTACGAGTCCAATTGACTCAGTCCATTTTTATCCTGCTCAATGTAGTATTGCTGGAACTGCTCGTTTTAATGTTCTTCGTAGTCCCAAAACTGGAGATACGCTTGGCGGAGCCCAGACAATTTCTTTACCGGGATATACAGAACTTAATCTTGGAATTTCGCTCTCTGTGTTTGATTTATATGTCGGTGGAACACTGCCCAAAAAAGGCGAAATTAACACGGGAAAACTGGGCATACTCTTCAGCGTTCCGTTATCATCGCTAACCATACGAACCGGTCTTTTAGCGGCTTTAGATTATGCCTATACTACCAACGACGCCGGTGACAATTTATATATTCCTTTAAGGGTTCCAGTTTATACCGGATTAGGTGTTTCATACCGAACTAAATTTAATTTTATACCAATGGAACCGGATGCTCAGATTGATTTTGGAATTAGATCTAATGCAATTCCTCTTTTGAGCAATTTTATTTCTAGCGATTTGGGGCCAGTATCTGACATTAAAGCTCCGTCATTTTTCTCATTATTGGGTTTCAATCTCGGAATCGGATTAAAGATATAATGCCTTCTAATTTTCTTAAAAAGGGGTTGAGAAAGTTCTCAACCCCTTATTTTTTACGAATATTTTTATCCGATACGCTTGTCGACAAGAAATTAAAGAACAATACTTTTTAATTCGTTAATTTAATTAGAAATAATTTGTAATAATAAATCGTTAACGGTGACTTATGTTATTTCATTGCCTCGGCTTTAGCAAATTGACGATTCAGAGCAAAATCATCAAGTGGAATTGGACTTGTTCCTGTAGTGATTAGTTCGGCCAAAAACTTACCCAATGCGGGTCCAAACATAAACCCATGTCCGCACATTCCTGCTGAAATATAAAATCCTTCAACAGGTGTCTTATCAACTATTGGGTTTCCATCCGGTGTCATCTCATAACTTCCTGCCCACTGTCTGATTACCTTTATTCCTTTTAATTTGGGAACGAGTCTTGCCATTCTTCTTGGCATCTCAGTAATAAATTCACTGGATGCAGTAATATCAAAACCCGGGACATTAGGCACAGGAGTATAACAACCAACGAAATGACCTGTGCCGTAGTTTTGGATAAAATAACATCCATCTTGTCGATAATCAACTAACATCGGGTCAAATAATCGTTCACACGCCTCAGTAACTAAACTTTCATGTCTTTCGGGTTCAATCGGAACATCTAATCCCACCATTTTGGCAACTTCTCTTGCCCAAGGTCCAGCAGCATTTACTATTATTGGTGCAAAATATTCATCTCCCCTATCAGTTAATAATGAGACAACTTTGTAATGTTCCGTAAAAATCTTTATTACCTTCGTATTTGTAAGAATTGTTCCTTTCCGTTTTTTTATTCCCTCTAAGAAACCATAGGTTGTCGCAAACGGATTAGCTTGACCATCAGTTGGACAATAAGCACCGCCTAACAAGTCCTCCGTGTTTAAGCCGTTAACAATTTGAGCACAATCGTCCGCACTTATAAATCTAACTAGTAATCCGTATTGCTTTTGAATTTCGATTGCCTTAAGATACGTCTGCATTTTATCTTCAGAATGAGCAAGAAAAAGATATCCTCCTTGATACCATTCAATATCTTTACCAAGTTCTTCTTTTAAGGACGAAAAAATTTTAACACTCTCCTTCATCACTAATATTGATAAAGGATGAGAATATTGTTGGCGAATACCGCCAATGCATCTACCCGTTGAACCATAACACGGAAAATTTTTTTCGATTATTAAAACTCTTAATTTTTTCTTTGCCAAATAATATCCAGTCGCAGATCCTATTATACCGGCGCCGATTATAATTGCATCAGCAGTCTTTTTCATTTACTTATTTTTGTTCTGTCTTCCTAATCGGATTTGAAGAATATTTTGCTAACACTTCTATCGGAACTGGTTTTAATGGGGGTCGCGAAGTCGGAAATTTAATCTTTTCAATTGGTTGTCCGGTCATTCGGCTTAGAATTCGAGCAATCAACATTAAACAACTTCTGCCTTGGCAGTGTCCCATACCACATCTTAAGATTCTTTTAATCTCATCTAAGCTCGTATAACCCTGTTTAATTACTGCAACTATTTCTTTTTCTGTTATTTCTTCACAACGACATATCACAGTAGGTTTTGACATACATTTTTATTCTTGTCCCAATATTAATTTACTTAAATTTATAGCAAAATTAAATATACTCCGACGTGTTTTAGGTAAAGAAACAACTTTGATTTCTTTAACATTTGCTCTTTCTTTAGCAAAATCAATTGCATTTAATAAGCCACCTAATGTATCTACTAACTTACATTGCAGTGCTTGATTGCCCGTCCAAACTCTTCCCTGTCCAACTGAATCAACAAATTCCGGCGTCAAGTTTCTATGCATTGCAACTTTATTGATAAATTGAGAATAAAAATCTTTTATCTGTCTTTGGAGAATATCTTTTTCTTGTTCACTAAACTTACGGTCAGGTGAAAACATATCTGCATGTTCACCTCGTTTAATAGTCTCAGTTTTAATGCCTAATTTTGAATACAACCCTTGAGTAACAAATTTTAAGGAAAAAACACCGATTGAGCCAGTAATGGTTGCGGGCGAAGCAAAAATCTTATCTCCTACCATTGAAATATAATAACCGCCCGATGCCGCAACTGAGCCCATTGAAACTATTACTGGTTTTTTCTCTTTAGCCAGTAATAATTCTCGCCAAATTAAATCTGATGCGAATCCATCTCCACCCGGAGAATCGACTCTCAAAACAATTGCTTTGACATTTTTATCTTTTCGTGCTTCACGAATTGCTTTGGTAATCGTATTGGCACCACAGGTTACATTACCCATCAATGGGTCAGTTCCACTTTCACCATCCATAATGTCGCCAATCGCATAAATCACTACAATCTCTGGTAAATCTCGCCAATCATAAATATATTCTTTTTCCTTATAATATTTGTGCCAAGAAATCTTATTAAAGTTCTTAAATCTGATTTTCAATAAACTATCTAGTTCGTCTTCATAACAATAACTATCAACTAATCGATTTTCCTTGGCTTCTTTAGATAGAAAATATCCATAGTTTATATTATTCTCAATTTCTTGTTCCGTAATTTTTCGTTCATACGCAATTGTTTTAATAATATTTTGATAATAATCGTCTATCATCGAATTAATTACTTCACGAGTCGCGGCTGACAAAGTATCTTCGGTAAATGCTTCAGGTGCACTTTTATATTTTCCAATACGTTCATAATCGACTTCGAGACCAAGTTTATCTAAAGTTCCTTTAAGTAATATGGAACGCGAAAGTATTCCAGGAATCACAACTTCGCCTAAGGGATGGATAATAATTTCATCGGCACCGCATGCCAGATAGTAATCCTTCATTCCCATACCTGAAGCATAGACAATAATCTTCTTATTTGACTTCTTAAAATCATCAAGTGCTAATTTTATCTCTTGTGCCAAAGCAAAACTCATATTTGGTCCATCTAATTTAAGCACAATACCGATAATATTTTTGTCATCTTTGGCTTTTTTTATGGTATTAAGAATCTCATAGGTTGTATATTTTACCTGACTGCCCAATAGACTAAATCCTGGTTTCTGGTCAGCAATCGGTCCGCTCAATTTCATTTCTAAGAAGCGCTTTGAAGGCGGTATCAGTCGTCTTCGATTTTGACTATTCAACCGTAAATATCCGTTCCAGGAAGGTGACCAATTTCTCGCTGGTGAATTTAGATTTGCCCCTAAACCGATTTTACCAAAACTAATTCCGATTTGTACTGCTAAAGCTCTGTCGGTACTTATTTTACTTTTGATTTCAATTCCGTTGAACGGTTCGGCTTCAATACCAAAAGTAGGTTTGTCCCAATTATCACCATTAGCATCACAAGTTAAAGTGTAACGATTGGAAAATGGTCTAAATCCAATTCCCAAAATATATTGATTGGGAACTATATGTCCAATACTTTGAACAACTGCACCTAATGATATAAATTTATACGGCCGTAGAATTACACCTGCATCCCAGTAATTAGTATTATTTATTTTTCGGTAAGCCAGACCACCTAAAACTCCTTCAGAAAATTTGTTTCCTGAACTTATGCGAAAATCTTTATTATCAATATAGGAAACTCCTAAGTTACCTGCTTGTAAAATAAAACTTTGATTATTCCAAAAGTTTCCATTAGTGAAATTATACAAATAATAAAAATTAAAGTCGCGATTAACCCCTAAACCTGCTGGATTGGCTAAAATTGCTAATGCATCGTCAGTCGTTGCGACTGATAATGGTGAAATATTTATCAAAAAAACACATAAAAAAATTGACATCTCATCTCCATTTATTTCAATTTAAAAAACCTTACCTTATTGTAATACTTTTTGGGAATTGCAATTGTAACAATAGCACAGCGGTCAAGTGCTTTCGTATCAATAACTTTTTCCACCCGACCATGGCAAACGACTTTCCCTCTTCTATCCAGGGCTTTAACAATTTGACCTTTTTGTGGCCGAGGCAGAAACTCATAAGGTAAGGAAATTGCTGATTCGGTCTTGTTAAAATGTTTATGAACAACGAAAATGGCTAAACCAGGACACCGAGCAATACAAATACCACAGCCACTACAAATGTCAAAATTAATTTTGGGAATCTCTATAATACTACCTTCAATACTTATTGCCTTTTGGGGACATGCGGCGACACAAGGATTACATGGTATCTTTTCAATACATTCGATGATTACGACCGGGCCTTTATCAAATCTTTCATTGGATGGAAGCAAATTATTTTGTTTTAAATCTTTCTCAGTTAAAACTCCTGATTTTTGATATGACATTAAAGTTTTAGAAATAATACTTCAAGTTACTTTCGTGAAATATCTAATTAATAAGTTAGGACATTTAATATTACTTTAACTTTAAGACTTCTCGATATCCCGGAATATCCATAAAGCCATGTCCCGAGATATTAAATGCAATTACTTTCTTTTCTCCACGCTTTTTGGCTTCTAATGCTTGGTCAATAGCACAACAGATTGAGTAAGCTGATTCAGGTGCAGGTAAATATCCTTCAGTTTCAATGAACATCCGTGCTCGCTCAAAAACATATTTCTCATCTGCAGGATAAGCAATCGTATCAATCAAGCCTTTATATCGCAGATAACTTATTATTGGCGAACATCCGTGATATCTTAAACCGTCGGCTTTTATCGGTTTCATCTTTATCTTATGGCCTAAGGTATACATTTTCAAAAGCGGTGTCAATTCACCATAATCCGCAAAATCGTATTTATATTCTCCTTGGAGATTGGGCGCAGATTGACTCTGCGCTGCGATAAATTTAATCTTTTTGCCTTTAGTTAAAACATCGCCGGCAAATGGTAGAATGAAACCACCAAAATTAGACCCTCCACCCAAACAACTAATCATAATATCAGGATAGTCATCAAAAATCTCAAATTGTTTTTGGGTTTCTAAGCCAATGATTGTTTGGTGCAATAGAACATGATTCAATACTGAGCCTAAGCAATAAATCGCCCCAGGGTCATTTTGAGCATCTTCAACACCTTCGGTAATCGCAATGCCTAAAGAACCGGGGTGATTTTTATTTTTGCGATACAAAGACCTTCCGAATTTTGTCTTAGGACTGGGTGAAGCATAGACCTCTGCACCTAATAACTGCATAAAATTCTTTCGGTCTATTTTCCAGTTATAGACTGCTCTAACCCAATAAACTGTGCATTTTAAGCCATTAAGCGCAGCGG
The DNA here is from genome assembly GCA_039801465.1 of Caldifarciminota bacterium. Taxonomy (GTDB): domain Bacteria; phylum Hydrothermota; class Tepidihabitantia; order Tepidihabitantales; family CAIPLT01; genus JAOABV01. Next base: position 75,768 of record JBDRUT010000007.1, on the reverse strand, counting down.
CATAAGCTAAAGCTGTGCCCCATTGACCTGCACCAGTTTCTGTCGTAACTCTTTTGTATCCTTCTTTTTTGGCATAATAGCATTGAGCCAAAGCCGTATTTACTTTATGACTGCCGGTCGGTGAAAAAAATTCACCTTTATAATATAATTTTGCAGGAGTATCTAACTTTTTTTCTAAATTATAGGCGCGAAACAATGGCCGAGGTCGGGCAGCTTGAAGATATAGTTGTTGTAGTTCCTCCGGAATATCAATCCATCGTTCAGTTGACATCTCTTGTTTCAAACATTCGGATAAAAGTATTTTCGGCAGATTCGCCAATCTGGATGCACCTTTAGGTGGGTCTTTTGGTGCCGGAAAATCCGGTCCGATGTCAGCAAGTATATTATACCATTGTCTAGGAACATCATCAGAACTAAGGTTTACCACTCTACTTTTTTTCATGATGCCTCCGTAAAAAAAATCGACCTACAACAAATTGAATTTAATGAACTCATAGATTTATATAGTAATTAATAATATAGAAAAACATCTATGTGTCAAGATTAATTGTAAAAGCTCGGAAAAAGTCGCTTTCATTGATTCCAGTGATTAAAAGAACGATTACAACGATTGGAAAATCAAAAATATTTTTACTGATTTCACTAAAGTATTCTCACAACGAAGACTTCGTTAGAAATCTCATTGTAGTTAGTTATAAAATATCTCTCTCAAGATAATAAAAAACAAGACGGATTCAATGATTTCAATCAATAGTTATTAAATGAGAGACTGTAAATGCGCATACTTTCATGTATGATTTGGTAACTGCTTTATTGGAGATATTGTCCATATTTATAGAAATTTTAATAAATCAAAAGACACATCTTTTTCTTCCATATTTTATTTTAATGTACCATCCGGATGTTTTTGATTATACGCAACTGCAGTTACTGATTCAGGACGAATCAATCAGACCAATCTTCCATCATTAATTCTTAAAATAAATAAATAAGTGATATCTTTAACAGCCAGCCTGTTTGACCTGATGGATAATCGATTAGACAATATATTCTGCTATATTATTGATAATCCGTTGGTTAGATTAATCAGTAATCAGTTAGGCGATATGAAAGACTGCAGATTTGATGGTCGGATAGGCAAGCCGGTGGGTTGCCTATTGGTATGCCCCTCGGCTAGCCCTCTGGCTTGCCGACCGGCTCACCTATCGGATAACCGATAGTATCAGCCATATCACTTAAAACAAAATATTTTTAGGGTTGATGACTTTTTATAAAATAACATACTTTCAAGTTTCCACAAAAATTGATTATATTCCTGCATATTTAGTAAGACACAACTTTTATAGAATCTTCAGTACATTTAATAATTTTAGTAAATAATTCTGAATTTAAAATTTAATCAATTAAATTTTCGAAAAATAGAAAAATAAATAAAAAATTTGATGACCCATTAAATAAAAAGCCCCGAGAGTTATCTCGGGGCTCGTTAATTTCAAAGTATTTATTTATATAGCAGTCTGAGATTTGGAACGGTTTGGAAATACACTTTAGTAATTGTAATCTGCGTTCCGCTTCGTGAACCCACTATGATATAGCCATAATAGTATTTCCCACTTGGTGGCGTTGTTTCGCCATAATTTACCGTAACGCCATAAGTTGCGTTATCTGCAAAGGTTTCGTAAGCTTGGTATGGACTTGTCGTCACCCAGTCTTTACCAGCTTTGGCAACTTTATTTGTCGCATCTTCAAAGGGGTTAACTAAAATTCCATTGACTCGCCAACCAGATGTCGGCGTTGACGATGGTCTACCATTTTCAGTTGATGTTGCAACAATATCACCTGAAGATAAATAAAATGGATTGGTTGTAGACGCACCTGATTGAAAATCAGTGAGATAAAAATCAACTTTGTTTGCAGCATCTGTTGCAACCATTGAATAAGCAAAAGCTGAGCCATCAGTAAGATCAAATCCTAATCCACTATTACCTGTTGCATTTAATTCATTCAATGTGATATTTTGTGTTTCTTTTGGAATAGTTGTTTTAATTGCAGTTGGGTCAGATTCCTTATCTCCCTTGTATGCAGTTACTTTGTAATCACCAGTCTTGTTATTAGGGTCGTGAACATATGAAGTTGTAGTTGAGCCGGTCAGTTTTGTTTTTTGCCAAGTATCTGAACCAACAGGCTTAAAATATACATAGTAGCCATCTGTAGCTTCAGTTGGCGCGTTCCAGGTGAGTTTGACTTTTACTCCGTTCTCTGCGCCCACAAGTGTTAAATTAGTTGGTGCGCTTGGAGCAGTAACTTCTTCGCAATTGATGAAAAATAAACATAATGCAAATAATCCTAAAACGAGAAAAAGGAATTTGCTTTTCATTTTATCCTCCTATTTTATCTACCTTTTGGTGCTGGTGGCACTGGTTTCGGCGCAGGTTGTGTTGCTGCTTTTTTGTGAAAATCGGTCATATGTTTTTCGAAATCGGATTTTAGTTGCTCAATTTTGGTATTGAGGTCATTGACCTGTGTTTCCAGTGCTTTTATTTGTTCGCTCTGTTTGTCGAGTTGTGTCTTCAATTCAGTCGGTTGCTGGCATCCGATAATGAATACGAATGCGACCAACACTAATGCGGTTATTAGTTTTTTCATATATACTCCTTTCTGTATATATTAAATGCAATGGCGCATATTTAGATTGCCATTGCGGTATGGGTTAATTTTATATGATTTAAAGTAAATTGTCAAGTCTTTCTTTACTCGATAAGGTTTTACAGGCATTTTAGCAATATTTGAACCCAGTTTAAGAATTTTGTATGCTAAAATGGAACGACCAATCTTATATTTGGTATTAGGAAAGACTAAAATTGCCAATATTAACACTAACCAAATTATTATTATTCCTTGGATAAAACCAAAAACTCCTCCTAAAATTTTGTCAAGCCATCCTAACATTATCAATTGAACAACTTTTTTTAGTAATAGACCCAATAAATAAATTAAAAAGAAAACAATTATAAAAATAATTATAAAACATATTATTTTATTTATTGCTGTTAATTGTGAAGACTTGAACAATATCTTTTCTAATGCTGGATATTTTATGCTTGCAATATAAAATCCCAACATTAACCCGGCAGTTATTGATAATTGTTTGACAAAACCCTTAATAATACCGTTTATAATACAACCTATTATCACTAAAACAATCAGGATATTAATAATCATAATTATCTACTATTTTTCTAAAGCAAATCATAAAACGAATTTCGTAAAATAAAATCTGTTGTAATTCACCTCTATCTTAACATATAAATCAATAAAGTCAACAAGAAATTTTAATTTCAACCCAATTTATAATAAATAAGCAATAAACTTGAGAATTTAACCCTAAAAGGGGAAAATATAAATTATACATACATCTATAAAAAACAATATTTTTAAGCTGAATTTTTGACAATTAAGTTTTAATTGCACCTTCTCCTATCGAAATCTTTTGAAATGCTTGCACAAATACCTTGACACCACTAAAATTTATCTTTACCATAAAAGCGATAATGAAAGCGGGAAAAAAAGATAAAGCACAAAAGAAACAATTTTCAAAGATACAATTGCCACCGTTTTTATATTGTTTGGCAGTTATCGTCATTCTGCTCTTAATTTATTATTATGATTTATTTGTGCAAAAAAGATTTCTTTGGGATGATGTGCTTTACCAATGGTATCCATTTCTTTCATTTGCCAAAGATTGTCTTAAAACCCTAAAACTACCGGTTTGGAATCCGTATGTCTTCTCGGGTGTTCCATACCTGAATGACTTAAGCATCTTAACTTTTTATCCAGTAAATTGGTTCTTTCTTTTTCTCAATGGTTCTGCACCTTTACAATTCATTCAAATTGAATTGATGATGGTATTCCATCTCTTGTTAGTCGGGTGTTTTGTCTATCTATTTTTGAAAGAATTAAAAATTGATTGGCAGACCCGTATTTATGGTTCGGTGATAATGGCTTTTTCCGGCTATGTTAGTCTCCGGGCTATTCAAATCAGTCCGGTAAGTATCTTTGCTTGGAGTTTCTTACTCTTTTATTTCTTTATTAGAATTTTAACGATAAAGAATTTTTCCGATGCATTTTTAGGTGGAATTTTTCTTGGCATTGCGATTTTGGCAAGCCATCCCCAATTTCTTTTATATCTTATTTATGCCTTTGTTGTCTTTTATATTTATCATACAATTGTATTTGAACGACACAACCTAAAACATTATCTACCGATTTCTTTAGTAAAAATTGCTATCTTCTTTTTAGTTGGTATCGGCATAGCAATGATTCAGTATTATCCTTCTTTGAAATATGTGCCTTATACACTCCGCGAAAAGATGACATATGAACAGACAACAGATGGTTCGTTATTACCAAAACAATTATTATGTATCCTTCTACCTAAATTTTATGGTAGTGTTGCTGGCGGTGGCACTGATTCAGTATCATTTTGGGCAGGACCTTATGGTCATTATTATTGGGAAAGCGGCATTTATTTGGGAGTTTTACCATTAGTGCTTGCGATTTTTGCGATATGTTATTCACCGCGTAAAAACAAATATATCTTTCTCATTATTGCGGTCTTAGCATTACTGTTTGCAATGGGCAAATATTTTCCCCTATATAAATTTTTCTGGCAGATTATTCCGGGTCTTAAACGATTCCGTTTTCCCGTGCGATTTTTAAGTGTTTATACAATAAGTGCCGGTATTTTATCGGTATTGGGTTTAGAATATTTTCTGTCCAACAATGAAAAAGTGCGATTGCAACTAAAGAGATTTAGTAAATATCTATTAATTGCTTTAGGCACTACTGGTTTCTGCTATTTACTATTTTTAGGAGGTGTTTTTAAAGATGCGAGTGGTTATTTTAGCCGAACAGAAATTTATGCCAATAGTCAGAAACAAATAGGAATTTTTTTCTTTTATCTTTTACTTACCTGGCTTGTATTTTTCATCCGTTCCCAAATTAAAACTAAAACATTGCTATTAATTATATTGGTAGTAATTATCAGTTTTGTTGATTTGTATCGATTCGGTAATAAGTTTAGCAAAGGCTTAGTTTCTCCGACTGATTACTATCCTTATTCTCGTTTAGTTACCGGTTTACAACAAGAACGACAAAAGGAAATCTTTCGCATTAGAACTCGAGAAGATGGTTATATGATTCTTAAACGAAACGAAGGATGTCTGTGGAAATTGGAAGCCTTAGAAGGTTATACTTCGTTAAATTTAGAACGCTATTATAATTTTAAACTTCCAGTTGCGCGTTGGACGGAATTGCTCAACGCTAAATACATTATTAAAATTGATACTAATACCAACCGAATGAGTTTAGCATTAAATCCTAAATATCTGCCACGAGCATTCTTCTGTTCTGATTATCAGGTGATAAAGGATGATAATGAAATTCTAAATCGATTATCAAATGATAGTTTTGATGTTAGTCAAATCGTGATATTAGAAGAAGAACCAGAAACTAAATTATCAGGCCAAACAGCGAATAGTCAAGTTTCGATTCAGAAGTGGGATATTGATTATATTAAAGTGTTAGTCAATACAGACCAAGCAGGATTTTTGGTTTTATCGGAAATATATTATCCAGAATGGAAGGCACGATTAGATAAAAAGCCAACCAAAATTTATCGTGCCGACTTTTGTCTCAGAGCAGTATTTGTTCCGCAAGGTGAACACATTGTCGAGTTTTATTATGATAAGCACAATGTAAAAGTAGGTGGTCTGATAACATTTTTCACTCTTAGTATATCATTGATTGCAATAGTTATTCAGTCAAAAATTAAACGAAAGAGAACGCTTTCTAAAAATAATAATTAAACTAATTTCCCCAAAACTAATAACTTAAAGAATAGAAGTTATCTAATAATATTTCTCTTTTAAGATGTTAATAAAAGATATAAATAGTCAATAAATGTCGAAAAGCCTGAAAAAAGGCGAATGCTATTTGTAAAATGTATTTATAAAATGTATTTATTTTTTATATCAGAATCACTGAGAATCTGAGATTTAATTATTTGCCATAGTTATCTAACGTGGTAAATTTAATGTTAAAACTTTTTAAGCCTTTGTTTTTAATGCTTTGACAAAGAGATATAAATAGTTAACAAAAGAAGAAAAGACTAAAATTGCGACTGCAGTCAGTAATATATTTCTTATTAGATTAGAATGACTAAAATCCAAGATATAACTGACCATTAATACTGCGAAAAAGAAACCGGTAATCTTTCCCATAACATTAGAAGAAAATATCTGATTTTTCTTCTGAATAATCAAAGAAGCACCAATAACAATTAATAAATCACGAATAATCACCACTCCAGCAACCCATACCGGTAAGTCTTTGACAATCACCAGGGTAACTAAAATTACGCCCACCCAGATTTTATCAACCAAATGGTCTAAAATCTTTCCTAAATTAGTAACTTGATTGGTTTGACGGGCGATATAGCCATCTAAAGCATCAGTGAGCCACGAGATTAACATCAGAATTAGTCCGACAATTTCTTTTTTAGTTGCAAGAAAGAACAATATTAGGGGTAATAAAAAAAGTCGGGAGAGACTTAAGAAATTCGGTAAGGTTAAAACCTTGCCAAATTCAATTCGGTTTTCTGATTGGGCATCAGAGTTAAGACGGTTCATTAATCGATTATTCCCCGCGCTCGCTCCATTTCATCTTGGTTCGAAGGATTTGATAGTAAGACTTATTTTTTGGTGCAATTAATCGAATATAATAATCAGCCTTGCGAAATGTGACTTTTTCGCCTAATTTTAATACACGACGGGTTTGACCATCAATATTCAAAATTGCGTTATGAGATTTCGGAGCGAGTTCTAAAGTAATCGTTTCTGTCGCAGTAACAATTAACGGCCGACCAGAAAGGATATGGGGTGAAAGTGGGGTAATTAATATTGCTTCCATCGTGGGAAAGACGATTGGACCACCAGCAGCAAGAGAATAAGCAGTTGAACCAGTAGGTGTTGCGATGACAACGCCATCTGCAACCAGTTTGCAGATAAAAGTATGGTCAGAATATAGCATAAGTTCAATCACTCGACATTCCGGACCCATATTAACTGCGCAATCATTAAGCACATAAAAATTTTGCTTGTTATGAGTAACTTGTAATACCATCCGGTTTTCTGCTCGGTAATTTTTATTCAGATAATCAGTGATTGCGGTTTTAACTTCATTAGCAGAAAACTCGGTTAGAAAGCCTAATCCACCTAAATTTACCCCCATAATCGGAATGCCACGATTGCCGACCATTCGGGCAGCACGCAATAATGTGCCATCACCACCTAAAGCAATTATTAATTGGGTGGAGGTGATAATTTGGGAAGGAGATGCAGAAAATTTAGTCAATTTCAATGCTCGGCCGGATTTATTTTCAATGAGCGGAGTAATCTTATGCACAAGTAAAAAGTCAACAAGTTCACGAACAACTTTTTCGGCTAATGGCTTTTCCGGATTTACAATTAGTCCTATTTTCATCATAGACCTCCGATAAAAGGCTAATGGCTATTCTCTAATGGCTGATTTCTGATAAACGCATATCTAAACATACCCTGGTTATCTTTCTCGAATGCCACAGATAATTTCATTCGTTTAATTAATTTCACTTGTCTTGGGTCGATTTCTAATGCTAATAGTCCGTCAGGACACAGAAAATCAACTGCATTTTCAATGATTCGGCTAATTATCTCCATACCATTTTTACCACCATTCAGTGCTACCAACGGTTCATAATTTTTAACTCTTGGCGCAAGTTTTTCAATTTCATCTTCAGGAATATAGGGCGGATTGGAGATTATTAAATCAACTGCAGATTTCAGGTCATCACACTTTGGTAATACATCACAACAAGTTAATGTAATTTGATGCCCCAACCGGTACTTAGCAATATTCCGTTGTGCGACATCTAAAGCATCAGATGAAATATCGGTTGCAATAATCTTGGCTTGAGGAAATAGATGAGCAAGAGCATTCGCAATTACTCCTGAACCCGTGCCAATATCAATTATTATTTTGGGATGCTTAACTTTTCTTGCAGTTCGCATTACTAATTCTTCGGTTTCAAATCGGGGAATCATAACTCTGGGGTCAACATATAATTCATAATCTAAAAAATATGCTTTATTAACCAGATAAGGAATTGGCATATCGGGTTGATAGCGATTAAGTAAAGTGTGATAACGGTTAATAATGGCTGGGTCAACAAATTGCTGACTCATAAAAAGTTCATAACGGGGTTTATTGGACAATGCTTGAATAACATATTCTGCATCTTGGAGATTTGCAAAATCTCTTTGGGCTTGTTTCAGTAAATCTCGATAGGTAAGATTCATTTTGTTAATTGTAATGTTTTAGCAATCTCGGCTTCTTCTAAGGGATGAATAATATAGTCAAGTTCGCCATCAAGGATTTCAGACAAATTATAGACGGATAAACCGATGCGGTGGTCAGTAACCCGATTTTGGGGATAATTATAAGTTCGGATTTTTTCCGAGCGGTCACCAGTTCCAATTTGACTTCGGCGTTGAGCGCCGAGTTTTTTTTCTTCCTCAGTTTTTTTCATTTCCAAAATCCGAGCGCGCAGGATTTTCATTGCCCGGTTTTTATTTTTCAATTGACTCCGTTCATCCTGACAAGAGACAACAATACCTGTGGGAATATGAGTAATCCTTACTGCAGAATCGGTAACATTGACATGTTGACCGCCATGCCCGCCGGCGCGAAAAACTTCAATTTTTAAGTCTTGCGGTTCAATCTTCAATTCAATTTCTGTCGGTTCCGGTAAAACCGCAACAGTAACAGTTGAAGTGTGGAGACGGCCAGAGGCTTCAGTTACTGGAACTCTTTGTACCCGATGGACACCACTTTCAAATCGGAAATAGCGAAAAGCATCTTCGCCTTCAACCGCAAAGATAATTTCTTTATAACCCTGAAGGTCACTGGGACGAGAAGACAAGACTTCATATCGGAGATTTTTCTTTTCAATATATTTTGTATACATTCGGAAAAGTTCCGCGGCAAAAAGTGCTGATTCTTCACCACCAGCCGCAGCCCGAATTTCAACAATGCAAGTGCTTTTCCACGATGGGTCTTTAGGCATTAAATAATAGAGCAGATTATGTCTAAGTTCATCTGCTTGTTTTTCTAATTGCTCAAGTTCTTTTTCGGCAATACCTTTAATCTCAGCATCATCACTATTGCGTAATTCTTTAACTTCTTCAATCTCTTTAAGCGTAGATTTGTAGGCTTCAAAAGTTTGTAAGGTGGCTTTGATATCTTTATACTCTTTACTTAAAGTTTGGGTTTGGTTAGCATCAGACAGAACTTTGGGGTCGGCTAATAAATGTTCAATTTCAACACTCCGTTCGCGCAGAGGTGCTAAGCGTAATTCTAAATCTTCAATTGAACCAAGGATTGCCATTTTATAATTTTATCTTATCAATAAATGATTGCACTTTATCCGTAAACAGATTATTGTCCACTTCAGATGCTCTGATACTTAAAACTGCTTTTGGTTTAATTTGACAAATTGCTTCCAGTTCCGTAAAGACTTTGCCGATATCATTACTGCCCATTGTGCAAAAGAATGCAACATTTTTTAGATTGCCGAGATTTTGGTTAAGATAAGTTCTTATTGCTGGTGTTGGCATACCTGCCCAATTAGGAGTTCCGATAATAATCAAATCATAGTCTTTAGGATTATATTTAGTCGCTTGGATTGTGGTCATCTTTTTTCGGAGAGCATCATAGCCTGCAGACAACCAACCGAATAAGCCTTTACGATTTTTCATATCAATTATTTTTTCGCAATCACAATCTAATGCAGAACTTATGATTTCTCCAATTTTGTCGGTTCGACCAGTTCGTGAGTAATATACAACTAATATTTTCATTAAGGCTCCTAACTATTGATTATCCTTATTGTGAATAATCCATTATTATTGAATAGTTGCATTTTTTCTATAATTTGCAAATCGTCATCTGTGAATAGAACATTACCAATATAAAGTTAGTATAAGAAATATAAACTTTATGTCAACTAATTTGTAATTTATGTTTTATTAAAATATGAAACTTTATGCCAACTAACTTGCATATAATCATGTGTTAATTTGAAAATATGAAATTCTAAATTTCATATAAAAGTATAATTGGTGATTTAACTCTATTTTTGTTCAAAGCATACGATGATAATATTCTAAATGGGTTTATATGTATTACAAATTACATTAAAAGAACTAAAAAGATAATCCCCTACCGATAGAAAAAGAGAAAAATCAAAGAATGATTTAGGACATAACGCAATTATATAAATTAAAAATATTTAGCCACAACTGATATTATCCAAAAAGCAAAAAAGCCCTCGTCTTTCATCAAAATAAAATCTAACCCAAAATATATTAAGATTGTTTAATAGAAATAACCGGTTCTTTTTCTTTTTATTTTTATTTTTATTTATTCTTCATCCTCGATCTCTGTTTCGATATATTTCGTAAAGTTCCTTCTGAAGTTGGATGATTTTATCCGAAACGGATTCCAATTTAATAGAATGAAGACTGCATCGGTCATCTTTTTTGGTACCTTGCGATATTTTGAAGGATTAGTTTTAACTATTGACATTTTGTCCTCCATCGTGTATACTCCTTCTGGTATTGTTATAGTCATAAGTGCTTGTTTTGTTGTATTTAATATACAAGTGAGCAGATATTTTTCAATAGAATTCATTATTAACCGTATTATGATTAAACAATCCTAATTCGGAAAGATGAATGTGACAAAAATCGCGAACTTGACAATTCAAGAAAACTTATTAAAATAGATATAGAAAATGCAAAGCTCTTTGAAATACTGGGTTGACGCAAAAAGGGCAAAAAATAGGGGTGTCAACACATTTGGCAGATTAAAGATATTGAATTATAAGGACTTACAAAGCCTACAGTCTGAAAGCCTGCCCTGATGAAAAAGGGATGAATATCCGTTTGCCGTGTCCGTCAACCGTGAACCGTAAAAGACGGATAACGGAACACGGGTCACGTATCACGGACATGCCCCTGATGAAAAAGGGATGATTGACGCTTAACGCTGAACGCTTGATGCTAATTGCGTAAGGCGTGATGCGTAAGGCGTTTCTAAAATATTACACATCCGGCTTGCTAAAACCACCGGAAGGTAACTCTCTTTTCAACCTGAACCACTCCTAAATTCGTAATCTAAATGCTACTCCTTAAATGTTGTTAAAATACCTGCTAAAGAAGACTTTAACAGATGCATTACCAGATAAAATAGTTGGTAATATACTTAATCTCCTAAAAGAAGAATTTCTATGTAAAAATTGCCATATTTTACTTCGCATAACCCACAGTGGAGGGAGCCATACCATCTTAATAGGTCTATTTTTATTTATCACTTTTTGATTCAATAGGTTATATTAAATTTTTGCTTAATTTTTTGTTAACATATATGTATACATTTTATTCTGTTTAGAAATATTAAAAATCTATGGTTAGGGGTGTTCAATCGGGTGTAGGGATGAGCCAAGTCAGTTGTCCAGTATGTGATTGAATCCGCAGTATAGCCGATAGTCTGGTTAATTGTCTATAGGGCAATGGTTTAGATTATATTATCCGCAGTCCAGATGGCAGGCAGGGGGGCAAGCCCCTAGGCAAGCCTATAGGCAAGCCGGTCAGCTGCCCACCGGCTTGCCGGGAGGGTAGTGGTTTAGATTGCCTATTAGATGACTGAGAGGGTCAAGCACGGCGCCTGAAAAGATTACTATGAAATAAAGACAAAAAATGTTTATGTTCCTGTTTCTAATCTAAAGGAAAAGATTTTGTTTATCTTTTCTTTAGTTCAACTTGTAAAAATATTGAAAATATCTCGGTTTTTACCAAAACTTGATAGAGTTTTTTTGTTAGGCGGCTTTGAATTGATGACCTAATGCACCTGCCATTGTGATAGCTTTGACTGGGCAGACCTTAAAACATTCACCGCAACCAATACATTTTGCAGTCAAAACTTTGTGTCGTTCACCCAATTTTCCTTCAATTGCCTTAAATTGACAGACTTTAACACATTCTCCGCAACCATTGCAAACTGAAGAGATGATTGCATATGGTCGTGCTTTGGCTCGGTCAACATAAGATTTAGTTGGACAACGATGAACACAAATGCCGCAATCAGTGCATCGCGTAAAATCCATTACCGGTAAATTGTTTTCCATTTTTAATGCTCCATAAGGACAAGCTCGGATACAGATATTGCAAGCAAAACAGCCAACGGTGCAGACATCTTTGACTGCTTTGCCTTTGTCTTTAGAAACACACGCAAGATAAACAAGTTTGGTGCGAGGAATTAATCTCAAGGTATGTTTGGGACATTCTTTGACACAGATACCACAACCAGTACATTTCTTTTCGTTAATTATTGGTAGACGGTTTTTGCCCATTTTAATTGCGCCAAACGGACAGACTGAAGCACAATGTCCTAAACCAACGCAACCAAAGACACAACTTTTGTTACCACCATGCATTATATAAGCCTGACGACAATCAGTTCCGCCGTCATAAATGAATCGTTCACGGCATTCATCTTTTCCGCCCCGACAGATTAAGGCTGCGATTTTTGGTTCTTCAAATTCAACTTCTTTACCCATAATCTTGGCAAGTTTTTCTGCAACTTCTTTGCCACCAGGCAGACACCGATTTAACGGTGCATTTTCTTTGATAATTTTTTCGGCATAGACCGCACAACCCGGATAACCGCAAGCACCACAATTAGAACCAGGTAAGGTTGATTTTACTTTGTTTTCTAATTCCGAAGACTCAATCGCAAGTTTTTTGAATATGACTGCTAAGCCAACTCCTAAAATAAGTCCTAATCCGCCTAATATAAATATTGATTTGATTAGAACCAACATCTTCTTATCTGTTTATAATTAAAACTATTATTAGATTAAGCATAAAGAAAGAAGAATAAGAATTAGCGTTCATAAAGATAGTCCGAATAATCCGATGAAGCCAAGAAAGGCTAATGCAACTAATGATGCGGAGATGAATGCTATCGGATAACCTTTTAGCGAACGGGAAATTGGTGCATACTCTAATCGTTCACGAATTGCCGAGAATAAGATTATAACTAAGGCAAATCCTAATGCGGTGCCAATCGCAAATATTGTTGAATGAAATAGGGAATATTTATAATCAATTACTAAAAAAGTTACTGCCAGAATTGCACAGTTGGTCGTAATCAATGGTAAATAGATACCCATGGCAACATATAGTGCTTTGAAATTCTTTTTTAAAAACATTTCAACAAATTGAACTAAAGTTGCAATGACTAAGATAAATGTTGCGGTGCGCAAAAAGATTAAATCAAGTGGTAATAATAAAAAATGGTAGATTATCCAAGTAACCCAAGTGGCAATGAGCATTACAAAAAGAACAGCAAAACTCATTCCAAATGCTGTGGTCAAAGATGTGGATACGCCAAAAAATGGACAGAGTCCAATATAACGCATTAGTAAAATATTATTGACGATAAATGCCGCAAGGAAAATTAGTAATGGATTTGTATGCATATATTAGTTACCTGATTCTGGTTTAATAATATATTTATTCATTTTTCTTCAATATGTTAAGATACTAAAATAAACATCAGCAAGATTATTAACAATCATTTTCTAATCAACTGATTCTGGTTTAATGATGTATTTATTCATTAATGCTGTACGACGGATAGCCAAAATAAAAATTAATAGAGGTTTAGTAACCGTTTCTCTATCGAGCGATTCTGGCCTAATGATATATTTACTCATTAATGCTTTTAAGATACCAAAGTAGAAATCAGGTAGAAGATTAGCAATCATTTCCTAATCAAGCGATTCCGGTTTAATGATATATTTATTAATTAATGCTTTTAAGATACCGATTAGAAGAAATCCGCCGGGTGGGAAAATCATAAAGAGCATTGGCTGTGAGATGAGAAATTTCGGTCCGATGAGTAAGCCAAATATTGAACCTTTGCTGAAATATTCGCGAATTATTCCCATAATGACAATGACTAAAGTGAAACCGATTGCTTTGCCTAATCCATCAAGGAATGAATCAAAGACAGAATGATGATAAGCAAATGCTTCTGCCCGTCCCAAAATAATACAATTAACAACTATCAATGGAACGAATACTCCCAGAACTCGATAAAGCGCAGGAACATACGCTTGCATCGCATAGTCAACAATTGTGACAAAAGTTGAAATGATAATAATAAAGATTGGAATCCGAACCGAATCCGGAACAAACTTTCTAATTGCGGATACGACAATATTGGAGCAGATTAAGACGAATGATGCAGCGATGCCCATTCCTAAAGCATCTTTTGCAGTTATAGATGTTGCTAATGTTGGACACAAGCCAATCATAATTATTAAAATCGGATTTTCCAGTATAATGCCATCAGTTAAATATTTTAAGCGATTTGTTTTCGGTGGCACTTTATCTCCTAATACTATCGTTCTTTAGATACTGCTGAAATCGCTCAATTCCGTTTCTAATACCATTAATAACCGCAACTGAAGAGATTGTTGCACCAGAAATTGCTTGGATTTTTCCTCCATATTTAGTAAGTTTCAAATCCGATAGCATCTTATTAGTAAATTGATTACAGAATGTTTCTTCAGTAATTTTATCTCCTAATCCCGGGGTTTCTTTTAATCCTTCATCCGCAGAACTGATATAGATTTTTTTAATTTCTTGGTCAATACCATATCCCACTAATATCGGAATTAAATCATTATATCCCATTGGTGCAACCCTAAATACCATTCCCACTACTTGATTATTATCGTTTTTACCAAGCCAAACGGTATCTTTGATTATCTCTTGAAAACTCACCGTTCCGGGTAATAGTTCTTTTAATTTGCTAAAGGTTGTGTCATATTGTGACTCAGTGGGCAGAGGTTTGATACTATCAGTTTGGAGAAAATGTTTGTATTTTTCAATGCCTTGGCGAATACCGGTAACAACTGCATTGGAAGAGATGGTGGCGCCAGTGATGGCTTGAATTTTTCCGCCATCTTTGATTAGTTTTATTTCCGAATAAGTTCGATTACAGAATTGGTCTTTGAATTTGGCGTTTTGAATTTGGGCACCTAAACCAGGTGTTTCTTTAAGTCCTTCAGAAGCAGAACCGATATAGATTTTCTTGACCGTCAGGTCAGCACCTAAGCCAACTAATATTGGGATTGGTCCACCATAACCCGAAGGAGATACCTTAAACACGATTCCGATTTTTTGATTGGCTTTATCAAAACCAATCCAGAGAGTATCTTTTATTGCTTCTTGAAAATTCACTGCATCCGGTAAAACTTGAGATAAACGGTTAAGAATATTTTTACGAGTTTGGGATTCAATCTGCGGTTTTGTCGCGGTATAGACTCTTGATAATAGTCCTGCAGAAATTAAACAAACTAAAAATAGCGACAATACCATCCAAACTAATTGTTTCGTTTTCATAGATATTACAATGAGATTTTCCTGTTGCTTACAGGATTTTCTCTATTAATCTTTATGTTAATTTTGTATAATTTCATTTTGCACCAAATGCTTTCGGTTTTGTATAACGGTCAATTAATGGTGTGGCGACATTCATTAATAAGATTGAGTAAGAAACACCTTCAGGATAACCACCCCAGATTCTAATTAACATAGTAATCAGCCCGCAACCAAATCCGAAAATCCATTGGCCCTTGGGCGTGATTGGCGATGTTACATAATCTGTTGCCATATAGAATGCTCCAAGTATTAAACCACCAGAAAAGATATGAAACAAAGGTGATAATGGAGTCGGTAGAATTAGTGATAAGATAAGAACCGTGCCAATATAAGCAATTGGAATTCGATAACTGATAAAACCTCTTATCAAAAGATAGATCGCGCCGATAAGCAATAGAATTGCTGAAGTTTCACCAAGACAACCACCACGATTGCCCAGAATGAGGTTTTTTATTACCGGCCAGGAATTTAATTGTTGAACTACCTGTAGAGTTTTATCTAATTTTGCTAAGGTCAAGGGCGTGGCTTGAGTGATTGCGTCGTAACCAGCAAGAAAACCCGATTTCGGTGGAATCCAAGTTGTTGTCATTAGTTGTGGCCAAGATATTGTTAAGAATGCTCTTGCGGCTAATGCCGGATTAATGAAATTATAACCTAAACCACCAAACACCTGCTTTGCTAAGATAATCGCAAAAGCCGAGCCAATAAATGGAAGCCATAAAGGGACACCAGGTGGTAGATTAAATGCTAAGAGTAATCCAGTAATTGCCGCACTGCCATCAAGAATAGTAATTTTCCTACCCCAGAATTTTTGCGCTAATGCTTCAAATAATACTGCTGAAATTGTGCTAATAACTACAATGCTTAAAGCACGAAAACCGAAGAAATAGATTGCACCAAGCAGAGCTGGTATTAAGGCAATTACGACTGACCACATTATAACTGAGACCGTAATCTTAGAGCGGATATGAGGAGAAACTGAGACATATAATTCTTTAACCGCAATAGATTCTCCATTATTCGGGTTGGACAAATTTGGATTAGTAATGCCTTTTTGGTCGTTTCTAATTTCTTGATTGTTTGTGTTCTTATTAGGATAGAGCATTTCTTAGTTCCCTTTTGGCATAAATGAATGCATGAACTAACTTTATTTTTGCGGGACAGACATAAGCACAACATCCGCATTCAATACAATCAAATAGATTGTAAGATTTTGCCTTTTCAAATTCTTTCTTCCGAATAAAATTATTCAATTCACAAGGCAGTAAATCCATCGGACATGCAGAAACACATCGGCCACAACGGATGCAATTTTCTTCTTGAGAAATTTCTACTTCATCTTTACTTAAAACAATAATTCCTGATGTGCCTTTAATGATTGGCATTTCATCATTATATTGGGCTATTCCCATCATTGGTCCGCCAAAAATTATTTTGCCCGGTTCTTTGGTGTAACCGCCACAGAAATTTATTAAATCATAAACTGGTGTGCCTATACGGACTAAAAGATTTTTCGGTTCTCGGATACAACTGCCCGTAACAGTGACGACACGCTCAATTAATGGTTTATTATAGCGACAGGCTTCATATATTGCGAAGGCGGTGCCGACATTATGAACCAAGACTCCGACATCCATTGGTAAACCACCTGAGGGAACTTTGCGGTTTAACAAGGTTTTGATTAATTGTTTTTCCGCACCCTGAGGATATTTAGTTTTCAATTGGACCACAGAAAACCCGTTGTTTTTGGGTATTGATTGTTCCATTATTTTAATTGCATCAGGTTTATTATCTTCAATGCCAATTATCACTTTGGAAACATCGAGAATCTTAGCAATAATTTTTGCACCTTCAATGATTTCATTCGGCTTTTCTAACATTAATTGATGGTCAGCAGTTAAATAGGGTTCACATTCACAACCATTAATAATTAAAGTATCAATCGGTTTTTCTTTGGGCGGAGAAAGTTTTACATAGGTCGGAAAAGCCGCGCCACCTAAACCGACAATCCCCGCATCCCGTATAATACTAATTAATTCTTCTTTAGAAAAGTTTTGATAATCTCTTTCCTTGATGCTTTCTTCCCATACATCTTGACCGTCAGACTCAATAACACAGGTCAATGTGCGGACTGGTATAACTGGATGGTCAATTTCGCTTATCTCAACAACTTTTCCTGAAATTGACGCATGAATAGGAACAGAAATATACCCTTCGGCTTCACCGATTTTAGTGCCGACTTTAACTATATCACCAACTGAAACAATCGGTTTTGTTCTAATGCCTGTATGTTGAACATAAGGCCGCCAGACGCGTTTTGGTATTGGTGCCTTTTCAATCGGTTTATGAGCGGATAATTCTTTATTTTCCGCAGGATGAATTCCACCCTTAAATCCAAAAACTGTCCGATTTCTGCTCAAATGTTTAAACATTGCACTATTTTATTAGAGAAAGATTAAATGTCAATAGAAATATGTAATTGTCAGTGCATCAAAATTTCTTGGTAAATTTTACATTTGCAAACATTTTTAAAAAGTATATCTAAAAAATACTATAGACACAAAAAATTCAGTGATCTCATCCGATAATAATATTTATTAGAAAAAGATCAAACGCCAACAGAAAAGCACAATAGCTAGCATCAAAATTTTGTGTTGATTCTTTATATCTGCGAAAGTTCTGAAAAAGTGCCTCTAAATATACTGAAAACACATAATAGGAAAATATTCGGCGAAGTTAATAGTAAAAATTAACTTTCGACCAACCTCATAACTAGGTAATGTATAAATATTTTGTGTAAATTTAGGATTGAAATGTTTAAAATAAAGGTGTATCCCCCTATGATGTTTAAAACTATAACAATAAAGAAAGGAGAACATACCTATGAGACCATATTATTATAACTTACATTAAATTGACAAATTATCAAAATGAGATTATTATATATCGTTAAAAATAACTGAAATAAACTATAATCAACACTAAGTTTTATTTATTTTAGTTTGGTTTTTATTTTTTAATTACTCTTACAAATAAATAATTTAATAAATAGGAAATTTATATTTCTATTACAGATGTTTGATTTTGAATTAAAAGATATATTTTCACCTGATTTAGTTTTTATTGATTCAGAGCCAAAGACCCAAAAAGAAGTCTTTGCTTTTGTTGCTGATAAACTAAAAGAAAAGAAGTTAATAAGTGATAATCAAGTTTCAGAGGTAATTTCTGCTTTAAACTCTCGAGAAGAGATTGGTTCCACCGGATTAGGTAAAGGAATCGCGATTCCCCACATTACTTTTAAAAACTCGAATAAGATTTTCGGATTCATTTATAAAAATGATAAGAGTATCGAATGGCAATCAATTGACGGTAAACCGGTAAAGTTAATCGTTTTCCTTTTTGCGCCAGAAGCGAAGCGACAAGAATACTTATCAGTTTTGGCTGAAGTCGCTCGAGTTCTTAACTTACCACAAGTATTAGAGAAGATATTGAAAGAAAATGACCCATTAAAAATATATAAATTATTAACCGGTGAATATGAACCAAGTTTTTGGGCAAAATATTCTAAATATTTTTACTTTATTTTCGGTGTCTTAGCAATTATTATTTTAGCCAAACTTTTCTTATCATATGTTAAAGTGCCCAATTTAGAAATTTATGAAAAGTTAGACTATCTTAAATTTAATGAACCGGTTTGGATTACTAAAGAAATTATTGCGACAACCTTATTTTTTAGTATGGTTTTAGGTACCCTTCTTTTTTTCCGTTATCGTGTCGCTTTTGGCGCTGCTGCATTAAGTTTATTGTTGATTGCCGGTGTTATGGATATTGAAACGACTGTAAAATTTATGTCGATTCCAACAATACTTTTTATTGTTGCAGTAATGATAATGGTAAAATGGTTTGAAGATAAAGGTGTTTTTCAATATTTAGTGATTAAGGCGTTGAAATATTTTTACGGTTCTCCATTATTACTTTTTGGCGCACTGATGTTCTTTTCTTGTATTTTAGCCGGGTTAGTTGACGAAGTCTCAGCAATTTTGATTACTATTGGCATTGCAGTTGAAATTTCCCGACATACGAAAACTAATATTATTCCTTATCTATTAGGTTTAGTAATGGCAACAAATGTTGGTAGTGCCTTGACGCTAATTGGTAATCCGATTGGCATTTATTTAGCATTTGCCGGAAAGTTGACTTTCTTAGATTTTCTAAAAAATTCGACAGTTATTTCGATTCTCACTGCGATATTGATTATTGGATTAATTGTTTATATTTATCGGAAACAGATTAAGAGTAAAATAGCAATTGATATTAACGAACTTGAGTCAAAAATGGAGATAAAAGACAAAAAGGAAATCTCTTTAGCCATTATAATTTTTATTATTTTTGTTATATTAGTGATAATGCATTCTTTCTTAGAGAAAGCTTTGAGAGTCGAAGAAAGAACTGTGCTATTAGCGACGGTTTTAGCCATTGTTGGTTTTATTGTATTAAGAGAGGAAGAACGCGGTCGTTATTTTATTGAGAAAGGACCTGACTGGTGGACAGTGCTTTATTTTATGTTTCTCTTTGCGAATGCGGCGTGTTTAGAATATACTGGCGTAACCGCAAAAGTTGCTCATATTATAATGAACGCCGGACAAATACTGCCTTTACATTTTATGGGAAATTTAAGTCAAAGCGCTAATGTTTTAACGATACTGCTTTGGAGTTCGGGTTTACTTTCCGGATTTGTTGATAATTTGCCTGTAGTAGCAGCATTAGTGCCTGTAGTGAAAGATTTAATTGCCAGTGGATTACCAAAAGCAAATATTCTCTGGTGGAGTCTATTAATTGGTGGATGTTTTGGGGGTAATTTGACGATGATCGGCTCAACCGCTAATTTGGTTGCGATTGGAGTTTTTGAGCGGAGTTATCGTCGGAAGTTTTCTTTTAAGCAGTGGCTAAAATTGGGAATAATCATTACCTTGATAACACTACTTTTTGCTAATTTCCTACTATTAATAAAATTAAGGTTTAGTCGATAGTATGTTAAATGTAATTTTAGTTGTGAATGAAGAAAAGTTGATTAAAAGTAGGATTTGTCCATTATTGAATAAAGAACAACATAAAGTTGTATTAACCGGCCTACTTTCACAATCGAGCGAGACAAAAACTATTGAAGAAGAAAGAAATCAATGGCAAAATTTGTTCTCTTTAAGAGAAGAGTTTGAGCGAAACGGATATGCGGTTTCAATTATTACTGAAAGAGGTTCAGTATTTAATTTAATAAATATTGTTCAGACAATTTCTGCTGATATTTTAATATTACCTAAAGAAAAGTTTTTAACTTTAGCACAAGATGAGTATGAAGACTTTTTGACTCAATTATCTTGTGCTTTGATGTTATATTAGTAAAATTTTGTTCTGAATTGATGAACTAATTTCATATATGTTAATGATAAGAAAGGAGACTTATGAATCTAAGTGAAGAATTAATCAAGCAAACATTTGCCTATAGTGCGAGAAATTATAATCCCTTGCCTGTTGTCCTTTCTCAAGGCAAAGGTGTTTGGGTTTATGATGTTGAAGGTAAAAAATATCTGGATATGCTCTCTTCATATTCTGCATTAAATCAAGGACATTGCCATCCTAAAATTGTACAAACCCTAAAAGAACAAAGTGAAAAATTAACATTGACATCACGGGCATTTCATAATGACCAATTTGCCAAGTTTTGTAAATATCTTTGTGAAATTACCAATAAAGATAAAGTGCTTTTGATGAATACCGGTGCCGAAGCAGTGGAGACCGCAATCAAAGCGGCACGCAAATGGGGTTATCTGAAAAAGCGAGTTAAAGAAAATTGTGCGGAAATTATTGTCTGCGAAAATAATTTTCACGGACGAACCACAACTATTATTAGTTTTTCATCTGAAGAGCAATACCGCTTTGGTTTTGGTCCATATACCCAGGGATTTAAGATTATACCTTATGACGACTTAGATGCATTAGAAAAAACAATTAGTCCTAATACAGTTGGTTTTTTAGTCGAGCCGATTCAAGGTGAAGGCGGAGTTGTTATACCCCAAACCGGTTATCTTAAGAAAGCACGCGAAATCTGTCATACGAACAATGTCCTTTTTATCTTAGATGAAATCCAAACTGGTTTAGGAAGAACTGGTAAGATGTTTGCTTATGAATATGAAGATGCGATTCCGGATATTTTAATTTTAGGCAAAGCCTTAGGCGGAGGAGTCTACCCAGTTTCCGCAATATGCGCTAATGACGAGATAATGGATGTTTTTACTCCTGGTGACCATGGTTCTACTTTTGGTGGAAATCCTTTGGCTTGTGCCGTTGGCATGACGGCTTTAGATGTGATTATTAAAGAGAATTTAATGGAGAATGCGAGACTCATGGGTGAATACTTCATTATTAAATTAAATACGATTAAATCATCTTGTGTTCAAGAAATAAGAGGCAAAGGACTTTTGATTGGTGTTGAAGTAAAAGAAAAAGCCCGACCATATTGCGAACAGTTAATGAACGAAGGCATATTGGCTAAAGAAACGCATGACTATGTCATCCGTTTTGCTCCGCCTTTGATTATTAGAAAAGAAGAGATTGATTGGGCATTGCCAAAAATTGAGAAAGTTCTTAGCAAATAAGCAAGCACTATAATATTTCCCTTGCGTCGTCTAAAAGTTTATGTTAATATTTTTGTTATGAAAAAAATATTACTGATATTGATATCTTTACTTTTAGTGAGAATCACCAGTGCTGAAGAAATCAAAGGCTGGTGTGGAACACCACAAGCACTTGAAGAATTTCGTGCGGGCAAATTGCCTGTCCGTCCAACTCTCTCAGGACCCGTTGAATACATTGACCGACCGTTGTTCCGAGTGCATTTTACTCGACAAGGAGTAGATGCAGTCAGTTTAGCTTATGCCGAATCAATGGCAAGTTTTATCCAATATTGTTGGGCAAAAGAAGTTGATTCTTTAGGTTGGATTGCACCACCACCGGATTTCGGGCAAGGTGGCGATGACCGCTACGATTTTTATATTAAAACTTTATCTTCAGGCATTGCTGGTGTTACTTATGCTGAGTATGGCTATTCTACTCCTTATCCTGATGGAGTATGTTCACATATTCGGATAACTACTAATCTTGACCTTAATAGCCTTAAAGCGACAGTTTCCCATGAATTATGTCATGCACTTGAATTTCGTTATAGCAGTGCTGAAGGAACTTGGTGGATGGAGAACTGTGCAGTCTGGATGGAAGAACAATGTTATGATAATATAAATGATTATGTTGGGTATTTATCAACATCACCCAATCCACTTGACAGTCCACATCTTCCAATTACTACAGGAACAAATCTTTATTGGTATGCGGGCGGAATTTGGCCAATGTTTTTGAGCGAATCTTATGGTATTGATTGTGTGCGTCAAATGTGGCACTATCAAGGACAAATTTCCGGACAAAACACTCTTTCAGGAATTGATTATGTCTTAACCTATCAATATGGCTCAAGTTTAGCAACTGCGCTCAAACAATATGCACTTTGGCGTTATTTTACTGGTTCAAGAGCAGATACAATAAATTTTTATAAAGAAGGTCATCTTATGCCATCAGCACGAATTCTCCGCACACATAGTTCATATCCAGCATCAGGTGACCAAGGTAATTATCCAATCTCAAATAACGGTGGCACAAACTATGTGCAATTTTCTAATGGTGGTGGAAAATTCTTTATCAACTTTAATGCTCAAAGTTTATATCGCTGGGCGTGTTTTGTAGTCGGTTATCAGCCTAACGGTCTTTCCACAGTCTATGAATTAACACTTAATTCTCAAGCAAATGGTAGTGATTCTTTTCCCTGGCAGAACAGAGACCATTTTGCGCTGATTCCGGTTTTGACTCAATGGGAATATGCCACAGGTTCTTTGCCATTTACTTATTCCGCCAATTTGAGAATTCTTCACGATGTCGGTGTTGAGAGATTGTCTGGTTTTTCAACGATAGTCGATTCAGGAACAGTAATAACTCCCCAAGCGATTGTAAAAAACTATGGTCTTAATTATGAGTCATTTGCGGTTAAACTTATAATCGGGAATAATTATTCCAATATCCAGAATCTGTCATTGAATCCCGGTGATTCGAGTGTAATAAATTTTCCGGTTTGCACGCTAAGAATTCGAAACTATAATGCTTATCAATGCACAACACTTTTAGCCCAGGATGAAAGACCTAATAATGATTGTATTTCGGGCCAAACTTTTGTCCGAGTAAAAGATGTCGGAGCAACTTTAATTCTCGACCCTCCGACAAATACCATTCAAGGCACTTATATTCAACCACGGGCAATGGTTAAAAATTATGGAAATATCGCAGAGATTTTTGATATTGATTTTATTATCGGAAATTGGCAAACAATTAAACGGACAAGAGTTGGAGCCGGAATTGAAATTGAAGTCGTATTTGATTCAATCTGGTTGGCAAATGATACTGGCTATTATGTCGTCAAGTGTTCAACTAAATTGGCTAATGATGTTGACCCAACTAATGACAGAGTTGTTGCTTATACTTATGTTGCACCAACTGGAATCTCTGAAGAAAATAATGTAAACCGGCTATCTTCGTTAATTGTTCCAACAATTCTCTTTAACAATCGAACAATCTCGATTCTCCGTATAGAGCCTAATAGTAATTTTGAGATAGAACTATTTAATATGCAAGGAACGCGAGTTTATAATCAAAAATTAAATGGGAATTCTTTTGCCCTAAACGCTCTGCCAACTGGTTGTTACATTTTACGAATAAAAGAAAATAATAAAAGTTTATCTTACAAAACGATTATAATTAAAAAATAGGTATAATCTCTAAACAGGCTAAGATTAAAACCGAAGATGTTGATTGATTTTAAGGCTGTTCTTAAACCCAAAGATTATCTATATGTTAATCAAGACATTTTAACTAACAGGCAAACTAACCAGCAAGCAAATTTCTCAATAAAAGTGCTCGGGCTTAAGAAAGAATAGATTTCTAAACTAAGCAAGCCAAAACTAAAATCAAAGATGTTATTCGATTTTAAGGCAGTATTTGAACCAAAAGATTATCTATACTTCTATCAGGATATTCTAACTGAGGAAAGAACTAAAATAGAAGTAAATTTTCTGATTCGGGAACTTAAACTAAAAAAAGATATGAAGATTCTGGACTTGGCTTGCGGTTATGGTCGGCATTCAAACCGGTTAGCCAAACTTGGCTATAATGTAACTGGTGTTGATATTACAAAAGAATTTTTGGATATTGCTAAAAAAGAAGCCAAACTGAGAAAATTGAAAGTGAAATATATTCAACAGGATATGCGACAAATAAGATTCTATAATGAATTTGATAGAATAATGTTGCTGTTTACTTCTTTCGGATATTTTAACGACGCGGAGAATCTTAAGGTTCTAAAAAATATTAGCCAAGCGCTCAAACCAAAAGGATTGTTCTGTTTTGACACTTTTAATCGTGATGCTTTATTGAAGAACTTTCTACCATATATTGTAATTGAAAAAGGCAAAGATTTGATGATTGAGCGTAATAAATATGATAAAAAGACCAAACGCATTTACAATCAAAGGATTGTGATTAGAGACGGTAAAAGAAAAGATAAACCATTTTCTGTTAGACTGTATACGCCGAATGAAATTAAATCGCTCTTAGCAAAAGTAGGTATGAGCATATACAAAATGTTTTCTGATTGGAATAGTAATCCTTTTAGTTTAGATTCTAAACGAATGATTATCATTGCCGAAAGGAGATAAAAAAATGGAAAATAAAGAGCGAGTTCATATTATTGTTTCTGGTCGGGTTCAGGGAGTCTTTTTTCGGGATTTTACCCGTAGAAAAGCACAAAGCCTAGGACTTACTGGATGGGTAAGAAATACTGATGATGGCAATGTAGAAATTGTTGCTGAAGGCGAAAAAGATAAATTGGATAAATTAATTGAAGCAGTCAAAATCGGTCCGGCTTCAGCAATTGTTAAAGATTGTCAAGTCAAAAGGCAAGAATGTACTAATGAGTTCCAAGATTTCCAAATCATTTATTAACTAAAATTCTCCCGACCTAAAAACAGCGTATAAATTTCTATCTTAAATTTATCATTAGATCGCCAAATGGCTTAGGTTTAAGTGAGATGGCTTGATTAGTATATATTGTCTAAATTTCTATCATAAATTTACCATAAAATCGCTCCTCCCCAATTTTGATAACATTGAAATAATATAATATCTTAAAAAAAGAACTTTAACTCTAAACCTACTAAAATTTGTTTTGAATTTGAATCTTAAAATATTCTGATTGCGCTAATCATTTGATAATCAATTAGTTTATATAATTGACATCCTTCAAAAATACTTTATACTCTCTGAAATATCTCAGGTAATTTTCAACTTAAATAGTATATTAACGGTTCGTCTATCAAATATTCATAAAGATAAATTAAGAATCTTAAAATCTATAATTTTAATAGTATCATTAACCTATCCTATACGCGACATAGTATGCCGTATAAATGGTAAGTTCTTGTCAGCAACATATTAAGAATAGGTTAGGTTTAAGCTAGCCCTACCCTAGCCCCTTAAAGAACTTCTTATATCTTTCACAAAATCAAATACTTAATAAAATTAGGGGTCAGATTTTTAAATCGGTTCTGGTTTTGAATTTACTGCTCTTAAAAGTTATAATGAGTTTGGTCAGATTTTGCACAAGTTTTCTACGCCTATGTTTTTTGTAATTCTTTCCTAATTCTCCACCAAATCTAATACTTTTATGTTTTTGGGAATTCTTCTTTATTTCTCCACTAAATCTAATATTTTAAGGTATAATTCATTAGAAGTTTTCCGGTTTTCCTTAGTGTCAATCTGTGATTATTTGAGATTTTCTAATCGGCAAGTAACTGAAAATTAAAGAGTTATTGGTGATAAGAACAAATATTATATTTAATGTTTGTATTAAGAATGTAATAAAATAAAAGTTTTTTCCCCAAAATAGGTTTTTTATGCGTCTTAGCATTATAGATGGCCAATAACGCTTGGCTAAAACTTAATTTAGAAAGGTAGGTGATAAATATGGCAGTTAGAAATGCATTGCGACGCATTGAGAAATGGGATTTGAAACTAAGTGGCGGTGTCTTAAGTGAAAAGCTTGCGAACTTAAAACCGATGATGAAATCGCAAATTGAAACCGAATTTCCCGCATTAGTTGAAATTGAGAATGAAGTCAAGATAATTCTCGGTGAGATTGGCTTAAGTTCCTCATTAAATCCGCCGTATCTTAATTTCGCACGAGAAACCTATCGTTTGAGTAAAAGGCTTTTAGGCAAACAACTCTTGCGAGAAGTTGATGC
Source organism: Caldifarciminota bacterium (assembly GCA_039801465.1). GTDB lineage: Bacteria > Hydrothermota > Tepidihabitantia > Tepidihabitantales > CAIPLT01 > JAOABV01. Next base: position 48,764 of record JBDRUT010000007.1, on the reverse strand, counting down.
AGTAATGGCAAAATGGCAAACACGCGGTTTTGATAAAGATATTCTGGAACGCATCCGAAATACCGTATTCACTTTAACCGCTTCAACATTATAAACACATAATAAAATGGGTGCGACTTAGTTTGAAGCGTCGCACCCATATAAGTTCTGTGTAATTAGTTTAGAGTTATGATATTTTTCTTTTTGTCGTCTTACTTCTGTCATGCTGGTCGCGAAGCTATGACGCGTGCAGTGAGGTCGACATGGTTCAACATCTTAAATATTATTCGGAACACTTTTTAATAACCTAAATTATGTCTTAGTTTGTTCAGTGGCAATCTTTTTAATTTGAAGTAGATTTGGTTTTATTGAATAATATTATTCAATCGCTCGATAACTGTATTCTTACCTAATAATTCTATAGTTTCAAATAATGGTGGTCCGACTGATTTGCCGGTTAAGGCAACACGGCAAGGATGAACTAAATCTGCTGCTTTTAGACCCAATTCCTCGGCTAATTTTCTTAGCTCATTTTCTAAATTTGCTGCAGTGAACTCCTCCAATTTTTCAAATCGTAAACACAGTTCTTTTAAATAGTCTTTAGTTTTTGAAGTAATATATTTCTCAACTGCTGACATATCATATCTCACATCTTTAGTATAAAACGCAGAAATCATATCCCTTAATTCAATTAGAGTGCGAACGCGGACTTTGGTTATATCTAAGATTCTATAGAATTGCTTTTTATCCGTAGGGTGGATGTTGATTTCCTCAAGATAAGGTAACAATGCGTGATATAGGTCTTCGTTCTTCATATTCTTAATATAGACACTATTCATCCATTCCAATTTCTTAATATCAAAAATCGCATTCGCTTTATTGACGCGTTCTAAAGAAAAGAGTTTAATCATCTGCTCGCGAGTCATAATCTCTAAATCACCACCTGGTGACCAACCGAGTAATGCTAAAAAGTTTATTAGGGCATCAGGCAAATAGCCGGCTTTTTTATATTCCCAAAGCGAAAGTGCACCATGTCGTTTAGAAAGTTTTTTCTTGTCCGTGCCGAGTATTAATGGCAAATGAGCAAAATTAGGTATTGGAAAACCGAATGCTTCATATAATAATATCTGTTTCGGTGTATTAGCAATATGTTCCACTGCCCGGATAATATGGGAAATTTTCATTTCCGCATCATCAATCACAACTGCAAAATTATAAGTCGGTGTATTATCCGCACGCATAATTATAAAATCCTCAATATCTTGTGGTTCTTTTTTTATTGCACCGTGAATCAGGTCTTGGAAAATTACTGGTTTACTTGGAACTAAAAATCGTATTGCCTTTGGTCGATTTTCCTTCTCATATTTTGCCTTTGTTTCGGCATCAAGATTATAACACCGTCGGTCATATTTCCAGGCAATTTTTCTTTGCCAAGCCTTTTGTCGTTCGGCTTCAAGTTCTTCCGGATTACAATAGCAATAATAGGCTTTTCCTTCAGTTAAAAGGCTCTGTGCATACTTTCGATAAATATCAAGTCTTTGCGATTGGAAATAAGGACCTTCATCCCAATCAAGTCCGACCCATTTAAAACCTTCAATAATCGCTTGAACTGACTCTTGAGTTGACCGAGTAACATCAGTATCCTCAATGCGTAAGATAAATTTGCCGTTGTGATGCCGAGCAAATAACCAGTTATACAGAGCAGAACGAACTAATCCAACATGAACCGCCCCAGTCGGACTCGGTGCAATACGAACGCGAATTTCTTGATTAGCCATTAAAAGTAATTATACGAAGTTATTTGAGAAAATCAAGGATGTAAGATTAAATTTATTATTATAATTGGATTAGAGATTGCTCAAAATCAGCAATCTGATATTTTTTGCCTCTTGCAATAATTTTATGACCTTCGTTTTCCAATAGTTTTTTATGAGCTTCAAGTCCGCCCGGATATTTTTCGTTCAAAAATCCTTCAGCTTTGAGAGTTCGCCAATAAGGTATTTTAGTGAGTTTTGATTTTTCCTTGTTGTTGATTGCTTCTTGCACAGCATTAGCAATGGTCATTATAAAAATACCAGTTGTTAATGTGCAACATCCTTTGACTTTATGGTTCTTTGCGATTTTCTGACAAATCTCCCTAATTGTGATTAATTTACCCTTCGGAACTTTTGACATCAATGGTATTATTTCAGAAGCGTTAACTAAAACCACTGGGTCGCCTTGCTTTACCCCCATTTTATAGAGTGCATTATAACAAGGTTTATGCTTTTCCAATTTTATCACTTTCGGAAATGATTTTTTATCTTCTAATTTTTGTAGCCAAGTTTTTTTCATAGATATATCTGTTTATTTTTCGGCTGCAAGTCTAACTCTAATTTCTTCTTTTGCCATATTACGGATTATATAGAGATCTTATTAAAAATCAAGAACTGAGGTAGCGATAAATAAAATGTTAATATAACCAACTTTTGTATTCGGGAGTCGCATCCTTCATATCTTCATATAACCATACCATTCGGTCAGCAAACCATAACTTACAAATTATCATAATGACACCACCTAATATTGTTAGCCAGATTTGTAATTTACCAGCCCCCCAAATAAAAACAATCGCACCAATCCCTTGTGAAATGTAAAAAATATTTGGAAGGTAATAATGATATTTTGGGATTAAGACATTTTTACGATTCATCCAGACCCGTTCACCATGCACAACTTTTGACGCTCAATTATTAGTACTTTTTGGTTCAGGGAACATTCTTGGATTCAACCATATCCATAAAAGAACAGCACAATTAGGATTATTGACCACCAACCAAGCCAAATTCGACTCCAAACCGCTAAACCAATAAGTGGAACACTTGAAAACTTACTATAACCACTGTAAGGATTGGTATGACGACGGCGGGCTTTTTCATCTATTTAAAATAGATTTGCAACTTTCTGTGCAAAAGTCATTAAAGTGACAAGTGAATTACAATTTGACGGCGAATCATTTCTATTTTTCTTTTTCAATCGTTTTCAGTGTTTTGAGATAAACATTCTTTACGCCATTGTTTTTTTCGGTCTTTATGATTTTTTCAAAAACTGGTAAAAGCTGTTTTCTGCCATTGGTATTGTGTTTGGCGATTTCAGTTAAAGCCAAAGCTACACTCCAGCGAACAACTGTGCTTTTATCACTTGCGTTTTGCAACAAGTTAGGAATTGCTTTTTCGGTATTATCAGGAAATTATTCCGATAGATTGGCAATTATTCTTGCGCATTCCCATTTTACTCTTGGTGCTTTGTTTTCCAAATGGCAAATCACAAAATCAATATGCGGCTCGACAAATTCTGGTTTTTCTTTTGAGGCATATTCCAAAACTCAATTAAATGTCCTTGGTTGCCAGCGGACGTTGATTCGAAATATTCAATTATTTCATCAACAAACTTTTTATTCCTTTTTATCTCGTTTGCTAAAAGAGTAATTTTCTCTTTTGGTTTGACTTTTAATTGCAAAATTTCTTCGATTTTACTCATATTATTTTTGCCATCTTTTAAGCATCGGAATAAATGTTTTCATTCGTTCAATTTTTTCTTCGGGCATTTTCATCTGTCTCATAATACCAGCGCATTTTTCAATCATCGCCTCCATTGTTATGTTTGGTTCAGTAAATTTGCCTGCTTGGTAACAATAACAACAATATTCTTGATTTTGACTACCATCAAGATTGGTGCCAAAATCATCCGGTTTTGCCATCGGTATAGCGCAACTCTGACAAAATAGTCTTTGTGGTTGATTTGTTTCCATTTTTTCACCTCGCTTTTTTCAAAACAAACGGAGAGGGTGGGATTCGAACCCACGGCACGGTTTTACCCGTGCGACCGCTTAGCAAGCGGGCGCCTTAGACCAATCTCGGCCACCTCTCCTTAAATAGGAAACAGGAATTGGGAAACAGGTAATAGATAATAGGGTATAGGGAACAAGATACAAGGAACATTTCATTTCTCTTGAGTCGATATATCATCAATCTTTTTTCTCAACGCGGAAAGCATTTTTATTACGACAAGATTATCAGATTCGATTTTATTAACAGTATTAAGAATAATATTTTTATGGTACTTTTTAACTTTTTTAATAACCTGTATCCAATTATCTGTCTCTTTTGCTTCACGATAGGCAATTTTTAGTATCCGATTGAATTCATTGCTACTTCCACTACTATGTCCTTCGGCAATATTAGCACAAACTGAGGTTGAAGAACTTATTATCTGTTTTCCGATAATATCTGTAACAGAGCCGGGTGGCAACAACTCAATCAAATCGGCAATATCAGAAACAACTGCTAATGCTTTTTGCCAGACAATTAAGTCTTTATAATCTTTTATCATTTTTTGCTATTCTCTGTTTACTGTTCCCTGTTAACTAATACGGAGGGCGAGGGATTCGAACCCACATTCCCATTACTGGGAGCCGGATTTCAAGTCCGGTGCCTTACCAAATTAGGACTAGCCCTCCGTTAATCTTATCAAATTGTAAAAGAACAATGATAAAAACCTGTGTGATTTCAAATATTTGTTCTACTAATATAATTTACTAAAATCTCTCTAAAAGTCAATCTCAAATTTGGCAATTGTCTAAACTAAGATTAATATAATTAATATTGGTTTATGATATATTCCGTTAAAGCTTTAATAGTAGATTATATTCAGAATACCACCAACTAAGATTATACGATTTATATCATTATGAAATTTTAACTGTTGGTTTTATTCATCATCTTCAGGGAAACTTCTATTGGCTAAGACTATACGATACATATCCGTGTAAAGTTTTAATAGTCATTTTTATCTGTCTAATACAACTATTCGCATCCCGATTAATTTCTTGTCCGGAAAAACGGAGAATTGACCAACCCAGACTAGTTAAATCATTATCTCTTTTGCGGTCTTTGATTTGGTCTTTTTTTGAGAATGATATTCATCACCATTACACTCAACATTGAGTTTACCGTCGCGACAAAAGATTGCGAAATCTAAACAATACGGAGTTTTAGTCTCATAAACGAAAAATTGTCTTTCCGCAGGAATTTTTTCACGTTTCATCTTTTTATATAATATTTCTTCAATTGGACTTGTGCACCATAAATCATTGATTTCTTCTGCTGAAAAAAGTCTACTCAGAGTTGTGGGAATGAAGGTAATTCGTCGCCAGTGTTTGCTGACAATTGGTTTGGGAAGTCGTCGTAATTCACTAATTATTAATTTATAATAGTCGTCTGAGGCACGGTTATGTTCTTTCTCGTCTGGAAGCAGTTCAATACGTTTAACAATTTTTATCTTTTTTACTTGGGCATAATATTTAACCGAAAACTTATCTTCATCAAATATTCGAGGTAGATAAAAGGCAATGTATTTAATTTTCGTTGTTATCTTGGGCGCACTTTTTACTGGAATTCGATACCAATGTTGTTTTTGTAAAATTTTCCAATCCTTCTTTCTGGGGACAATCGCAACCAATGCTAGTTTGCTGAATTTTTTCATACAATAGCTATAACAACAAAATTTGGCCTGGCGATTCAATAAAAGTGTTCAATATGTGGATATATTAAAAACCGGTCTTTTGTAAAATAAAAGGATTTGTATTTTATTATCATTTCAATAACTTTGTCATCCTGATTAAGTTATTAGAGCATCCAATAGGATGAGCATTTTATATTAAATGCAGCCAGTCTGATAAAAGGAAGAAGACTCTTCCGATAAGAAGGGAAATACGCGCCATCACGGTATAACCGAATGAGGCGCCGAATGACACCATTATAAAAACAATACCAGCCCTTAACGCCAACTGCCAACCTTTGCCTTTGAACTCGCGAGAAAAGTAGAAATATAGAATTGTCGTTATGACTCCAATTACTAAAATTATATTATTGATAGTTGTTAAAGGCAAAAGTGTTGCTTGGATTTGGGGCAATAGGAAACCTTGGATACTTCCTGTTATACCCAAACCAGCTCCAATACCAACAGTAAATGATATTGGTAACCGTGAAAGATAAGCCAATTTACCTGTCCAACGAGTCAACATTAAGACTCCTAATATTGCGGGAATTAATAGAATCCAGCGTTCAACTCCATGTTCGGAAATAAATCGGTCAATAAGCATCGGCTTTAAATCAAATGCCCAAACATAGATAACACCGAACCCTGCGGAAACTCCGACATATAGATGTTCCGCAAATTTATATAATGGATTATCTCGATATAAAAATGAAAAAATTGCGATTGTTAAACCTGCAGCAATCCAAGTTCCAATGATATTCCAAATCATATTTCAGTCTTTTGCCTTTCCTTTTGTGTTCTTTGTCTTATAACAAAATAATTAATATTATTCAATTTGCACCTTTCCTTTTTTAGTTCTTCGTCTTAAGACAAAGTAACTGATATTGCCTAATATGATAAAGAGAATTATTAGTCCGTGAACTACAGATTGTGTTGGCATACCTAATGTTCCTGTTCCAATTTTTTTAACTAATGTCTCATATTCTGCTGCGCCTTGCAATCCAGAGATAAGACCAGTTATCTGATTAGATTGCAAATAAGGATAAAGGTCAGGTGCGACAACTCCAGTTGCACCAAAGAACATCTTCTGTTGAAATCTTCCACCAGCATAAAGCACCCAAGCATCTCCAGTTGCACCGGCTTCTAAACCAACTAAAAGACTAATATCTTGATAATTATGAATTTTTCTCATAAATGAAAAACTATCAATTGGAACATTACGATAATCCGTAGAGAAAAAATCGCGGATTTCTCGTCCAATGCCAACAATTAATGCGGTATAACCAGGACGGTAACCTAAATTTACATAGTCTTCACCATATTTTTTATTATATTCTGCAGCAACTCTATTAAGTGCAATTTCGCCTAAAGGTAAGCCTAATGCCCAATGTCCCATTAGGATAACTTTCAGGTCTTTCTTAAAACAATGCCTTAAAATTGCAATTAACATTGGTTGTAATTCTGGTTCGGATGCTGCATCATAATCAATTGAAATCATTACCACAGAACCCGGTGGCAATTGTTCAATCGAATTAAACGCATTACGAACAGTTTCGGAAATGCGTATCGGCATAACAATTTTTAATAACAAGGGAACGGCTACAGCCAATAAAATTATTGTATAAATTATGCGTCGGTCAATAGAACCTAATTTTTCCCAGAATTTCATATATATTTACCACTGATAATAGACAGTTGCTATTAACTTTTCTTTATGACGACATCCTAATATCATAACTAATTCTTATGAACCTGAGGTATATGACCGTTCAATTCCAAGAATAATTCTGATTGACATTGCAATGCCACCTAAGACAATACCAATATAAATACCGCGTTTGGCTGCAGTTTGAGGAATATCCATAATCCAGTCATTAATGCGAGCAAAGATTTCTAAATTCTTTAATCCCGCCAGATTTGTGCCGGGTATTAAATCGACCAAATCAACTATCTTCTGCCAGAGCCAGCCACCTAAAGGAACTCTTCCCAGCATTACTAATGCCGCAGCAACTAAAAGCATTGTTGCTTCTGAAGTTCGCGCACGAAATGCGCGATACGCCGCAGATGCAATAAAGAATGCTAAGAGTGCAAACATTGTGGCTTGGAGTGGAATGATGATATATGTATAAAGATACATAAAAGGCGACCCGAGCGTAAAAGGACTTTGATATCTTGCCCAAGAATAAAATCCTAAACCTAAAGTTAAAAATAGTCCGACAAGTAAAACAATACTATATGCCCAACCGCTGGCTTTATCACGAATCTTTATCAAATGATATCGAGTAAGACTATCCAAACCAAGTAGCATCGTAAAACCAGAAACAATCGAAAACCAGACTAAAAATCTCTGTTCTAAACTACCAAACGGCTCGTGTGGAATAAAAAAGGTAACGATTAGTAAAACACCTGTTAAAAAAACTATAATTAAAGGTAGTTGATTTCTCATAATTTTTACCTTTTCAATTTCATAATATTATCTTGCGGTAAACCAGTTTTGTAACTGCTCAGAAATTTGATTAATAATTGGCATTGGTTTTGCAAGTATTGCACCTATAGTTGCAATGACCACAAGACAAACAAAAATTATCATAATAATTGCTTTAGCAGTATCTTCGCCTTTAAGACTACCCAGCATTTGCGGGTCAGGTTTCAAGTAGCACGATGCAGCAAACATTTCTTCGCCAATCAGAGTATAATCGCAGGAAGCAATAAAGAATGGTAGTTGAGTAATTGCTGTTGTGCCCGCAATTTGAATCGCACCAATTGTGTGGGCAGTTTCTGCCATAATTAATGCTTCAGCAAAAAAATATCCTTGCCAAAATACCGCGCCGGGTTTTTCTCTTAACATTATACCATCAACGCCAGCCGCATAGCCAAACTGGTCAGTAGTCAAAAACGGTAAGTTGTTTTCATTGTATAAATCCGGTCGACCGGCTTCTAAATAAGACTGTTTAACCGTTTCTTGAGCCGCAGTCATTACAATTGGGTCATAATTGGGAACCAATAGTTTAGTTTGATATTCAGCAGATTTCTTGGCAATCTTCCCTAAGATGGAAAGAGCCGAGATTGTTACAACATCAGTAAGTGTGCCCAACCCGAAAGAAAATAGAATTGGCCGCCCCATTTCAGTTGCTCTGCCGACTGCATCGTCAATTGCATCAAGACCGCTTATCCTTCGTACAAATAATTTATCACCTTTCTTTGCGCGTTCAATATACCAAACGACAAGAAAGCATATAATAATTGTAAATATGAGTACATTGATTCGAGCTGTATTAAACCATTGCGCTTTTGAAGTCACTGGACCAATAACCGTTGAAGAGAAAACAGTATCTTTAAATATTGCTTTGACATAATAATAATATTTTCTACCATCAATCGTAGTTTGGTCTTCATATTGACCAGAACCCTTTAAGGCAGCACCAATTGCTTCAAATGGACCTTGTTCATTCTCTGAACGGTAAATCTCGTAGCCGATAAAATTATTTGAGCCAATCGTGTCTGCAGGAATTGTCTGCCATTGAACAACAATTGCTTTACCCGCGTCATTCGGTCGGTCAAATGCGTTCAGGTTCGCAGGCACATTTTCTTCAGCATAGATTGTGTTCAAGCCAAGAAATAGGTTTATCAGCAATACAAACAAAAATATTTGCCAGATTTTTATTCGAAATGTTATCATTTAGTTAAAAGCGAGTTATTACTTTTATCGACGACATTATTATTCAATTACCAAAAATTTCTTAGTTATGTTTTCGTGTGCTGTTGCCATTTTAATAAAGTATACGCCACTAGGCAATTGTTTGATTTTTGGTTCAATTATTCCTGAACTGGACTTAATATAATTATCAAATAATTCAGCGTGTAATTTACCAGAGATGTCATAGATTCTTATTGTAAGTCTGCCAGGTTCTGGAATCTGATAAGCAATTTTGTTTATTCTTGCACTGATATTAGGTATAATTGAAAAATCGATTCTTGGTCTAATAATCAGAGATTTGTCTTGAGATTCAGTAATACCAACATAATTATCAAACCAGGCTTGTGCTGAATCGCAGTTAGCAAGAAATTCGGCTTCACTACTTCCGCCAACAAATGCATAAGCAACACGATAGGTTTGCGACGGTGCTAAACTGAACGGTCCGGTAGAAAGAGCAATTGACCAATCATAAGTGCGGTTAGATTGAGGCAGATTTATTCCGCCATTGAGAATTCGATATTTCATATTTTCGTTCATAGCAGAATCAGGATAAACATAGATTGCATGGTCAATACAAGTGAGATTTGCTGCAGTTGTCGGATATAACAGTTTCATCCCGACAGTTGGATTTTGAGTTACTGCCCTTCTCATATAAACAGCGCGACGATTGACATCACTACGAGCAATATCAGTTGTTGAACTTTCAGGCTTAACATCAAAATCACTGATAATGCCAGAATAAAGATTATTAATAGTTGTCGCAGAAGTATTTTGGTACTCAAAGACTAAAATTACAAAATCATCATATCGGCTATCAGATAACGAATAACTGTTCTGAATCACTTTAATACCTTTAGGTGATGGATGCGCAGCATCGGAATAACTCGCTTGAAGATGTTGATGTCCATAACTTGGCGGTATAACAAATCTTAAACTTTCCACAAGACTCCAATCTTGATTTAAGCTGGTCGCGGGTTGTCCATAGAAGCGGTCGACAACATAAGATGATGAATTACCTAATAACATTGAACTATAGTACAATGTACTTACTGATGACTTAGGATAGCGAAATCCAGAACCAATTTTTTCTGCAGGATTAGTATAACCAATACTTCCTAATGCAGTTACAGTCAATAAACAATATCCCGTATCATGATTTGCCGCAATCATTCCTGGTTGAGGTGCCTGTCCTACTAAAACATTAAAATTAAAATTCCAAGTATTTTGGTCAGAAGTAATATTTAATGTAAAAGGAATTTGTGTCCCTGAAGGTGTATTATTGGCAACATAAAAAGTATATAAATCACCAACTGATTGAGCACCAGCTGCAATTGTACCATAATTTGATACTGAGTCAATTATCGTAATATAATTACTGTTTGTTCTTAATTTTCCGATTGTATTTGTCGCTGAAGCATTACCTGTATTAACGATTATCGCATAAAAATTTACTGTTTGACTTGCATTGACTGCGCCTAATGTTAAACTATCTAATGTTATGTAAGGCATTGGTGTTCCAGATACAACTATCACACTATCTTCTTTGGGATAACAATTTGCGCCGGTTGCAGTAATGTACATTTTGCCCGGTGTGTTAGGATTAACGAGAATACTAACTTGTCCATTTGTGTTTGTTTTACCACGTTTCCAAACTTCGCCATTTTTATATAAGCCGACAATAACATTACTGATTGGAACGCCATTTTGCGTGACATTAACTGTTATTGTTTGCGGTCCGGTTTGAATGGTATCAGGTCTTGAGATTTGAATTTGTCTTGGCGTATTACGCCACATCGGAAGCAATGGGTCGCCAAATAAATTTAATTCAAAAACACACCATCGCCAAACTTGTTGTGATTCAGCAAAATAACGATATGCATCTTTGGCTGCGCTATGACAAGAACCAATTAAACTCGAGTCCCGAGTAAAAAAGAAATCATAAAATGCAATGTCCAATAATTCAGAAGGCCCGATAACTGGTGGAGTGCCCCATCCATATCTTGAATTCATCATCACCGCAACCGCACAATTGGACACATTCATCATTCTTTCAGCTAAGCAATCACTATATTCAAAATTACCCGGATAACAAGCAATAGAATTAACAATGACCAGTTTTGTGGAATTGGTTTGAGTTGCCGGGTCAGAAGTATTATATTGAGCACTGTTATAAATATAAACGCCGACATTATCACCATGGCCCACTAAATGTGCAAAACCAAAACCATTATTTATAGAATCTCTTACTAAATAGCGCAAAGCATCGTTTTGACCAAGATTTATCTTTCGGTCAATCCAATCAAGCGGAGTAATCCTTTCGATTGAATCTTGTGATAACATATGGTTATAATTATCCCAAAGATATGCTGCGGGTAACAAGATTCTCTTGAGATAAGTAGAGTCAGGATTTTTTTCGTAAGTAAATATTTTATCGATATTATTAGTGATTTCAGTAGCATTATCAACTGATAACCGTCCAACATATACATCAGCAAAGAAATCAACGGTATCGGTCGTTTCTCCGAAGATATTATTATTATTGCCATCCCAAGACCATTGTAAATCCGCATAATACAAATCAGCCGGAATATTACCAGTTTCAGTTCCGACAATAGCCCGCGCTCTTCTTGCTGGCACAACAGCATTATCACCGGCTAAAATCACCCATTTTAATCCACGAGTATTAAAATAATCTCGAATAAAATTTCTAATCTTTTCTTGTTGGTCGCGTCCAGAATAATTACTTGTAATCCAAGATGTTGTTCTGACTTCAGTTCTAAAACCTTTCTTATTATGCCATTCGATTAACGATTGAAAATTACTTGATAGAACATCACTGGTAATTATAATACAATCAATCTCATTCTGTTCAATGAAATTATCTGGTGGTGAAAACCGTTCGATATCTTCAGGATTTATGATCAGACTTCTCACATCTTGAGAAAAAATCTCCTTTTGTTTGATTGTTATTGGTTCAGCCAGTACTTTGTTCTCTTCATAAATAAATTCTAAGGATAGATTTGTAATCAAACTTAATTTCTGGATTTGTGGATAATATCGGATTGGGAAGACAGCAAAACTTGCGATGCGATAACCACTCTTGGTTCCAGTAGAAGTATAATCAACTATTTTTGCTGGATAAACTGAAGCAGAGTGATATATTGCTTGATTAGGTTCAGTAAATAAAACTTCTCCTTGATAACTAATTGGTTTTGGTTCTTGGCTTGGATATAAAATATAATTACCATCAATCGGATGTTCTGTGATTGCTCGGACTTTAATTTCAGTAATAGTTGCATTTGCTGGAACAAGCGCATTGTATATCGCAACCGGCACAATTGGTGCACCTGGGATTTGATAAGGTAAAGTTCCTTTCAACTGGACTAAATGATAACTCTCAATCTGTTCAATTTTAATGTCTGTGGGTGAAAAACTTAATGTTTTGACAAATGAACCAGCAAAAATTATCGGACAATAAATTGCTATTATAACAACAGATAATGCAATTTTTTTCATTTATGTCTCCTTTGTTTTTTAATCCTAACATATGGAAAAAAGAATTTTATTTCTTTTTCCGGATTTTCTAATGGATTTGATGCATGCACCGCATTCTTTTGAATGGATGTACCAAATTTATTTCTAATAGTGCCTGCTTTTGCTTTTTTCGGGTCAGTGTCACCGATGAACTGACGAACTTTATTTTGAACATTATGACCTTGTAAAAGTAATGCAACAACCGGTCCAGAAGTAATAAAATCAATAAGACCATTAAAAAAGTCTTTATTCTTATGAATTGCGTAGAATCTTTTGGCTTGAGTTTTTGTCAACCGGGTAAACTTAATATCTAAGATTTCAAATTCCTTTTCAATTTCACTAATAATTTCACCGATATGTTTATTTTTTACTGCATCGGGTTTAATCAATAAAAGTGTCTTTTGCACAAAGATTAATTATAAATTAAAAAATAATAAAGTCAATAATGCAATGTGTCCCAAACCAATACACTTATACATTCGCTTTTAGTAAAACTGGTATTTACATTAACCAAAGAATAAGTAAATTTTTATTAATCTGCACACAATATTAAATATAGAAAAGAATTAGTAGGCAAAAGATATAAATTTTTAAACCTGAAACTCTTGATATCTTCTAAAATTTAATCTGGCAAATCATCTATAGTCATAATAAGTGAGTTGTGAAAAACTGCCCCGGAAAATACTGAAGATAGAAATAAGGTTCAAAAGTGTTAAAATTCAAAGGTCAATATAAAATCCAAAGGTTTAAAAGTTCAAGGTTCAAAGGAAAGAATGCATTTTGAATTTATTCCCAATATGACAAAATTGCAGTCTATTTTTAGCCACTGAAGGCACAAAAGACCAAAGAAAATTTAATAATTCATCTGATACGGATATTTATTTAATTAAAGACCATTTTATCTGTATCAGATTCAGTCATCCGATATCCGATACGGATTTTTATTTATAAAATTGATAACCGCTTCGGTAACGAATATTAATTAATAAATAGAAAACCATTTCGGTCATTAACGAAAATTGACTTTTGCATAGTTCTCTACAATAATATTTTGACACATTTTAAGCAACAATCTTATCAATAAATTTCTCAATCTTTCACCATCCATCCAAGAGAACATCTTACTAAGCAGACCTATTAAAAACTCTCAATAATGCCTGACATTCTCTCAATATATATTTGTTAAAAAATTTTCTACAATCTAAACCAAAAAGAATCCTTTAACCCATACCCATATGCGACATCCTCTGCCCAGTAGGAGATAACAATCGGCTAAGCAGGGGCTAGCCCAGGGCTAGGGGTCTTGACTTAAAATTATAACTTATTGAAACAGAAATAGTTAATATTTTGGACCGGTTATTTTTGACGAATTTACGAATTCTTATTTAATCCCGATAAACAAGACAAGAAGAAACAAATTTTTAAAATCAAAACATCTCCGACCAATTAATCTTAACCAATTTAATAGATTCTATTTTGCGATTACAACTCGGTCAATAATGCAATAAAGTATGAGAGATGCTAATCAATATTTCTTGTATTGTTTCTTATTTTACTCACCTCCTTCCATTAAATGATCTTTCTTCCCGCATCAAAAAAGGAAATTTCGAAAAGAAAAGTTTTTAACAGAACAACAAAAATAAATTTTCTTAGGGAATCGGATGAATTTATGAGAAAGATTTTATTTATATTAATTGCCTTAACCATTTTGCTTAGATCATCTATTCGGGAATTTCTAAAAAATTATTGATTTTATATAAAATATATAGTTGTTGTCTTTGGATTCTAACTCTTATGCAAATCAATACAAAAACTAACAAAGGTATTTTAAATTTATTTATATGTGCCAGAATTACTTTTGAACAAATACCAAAATACTTATTACAAAAATCTAACTAATCGAGGACGAAAATATTATTTTTAGTAGTTAAAATGATTATTAATTCTCATAACCATCTAAAAACCCAATCTTGATAAGTATTGACATATTATCTATGGAGTATAAAATTAAGTAATGACTATTGGAATTCCACGCGCATTATTTTATTATCGATATGGCGAATTCTGGAAGCAGTTTTTTCAGAGTTTAGGTATCAAGATAATTATTTCACCTAAAACCAATAAGCAAATTTTAGAAAAAGGATTAGTAAAAGTTTCCAGCGAAGTATGTCTACCAATAAAAATTATTTGTGGTCATATTGAGATATTGAAGAATCAGGTTGACGCTATTTTCTTACCCAGATTTGTTAAATTAAATCGTGGACTTTATGCTTGTCCGAAAATGATCGGCGTTGTTGATATTGCCCGAATTCAGGTTGGTAAATCTTGTCGGATATTATCACCAAAAATCAAAGATAATTTCATTACCGCTCACTTTCTGACTGGTCTTAAATTAACTAAGAATCTATTTCAAACAAGAAAAGCAATAAAAAATGCCCTCCCCTATCTTAAATATGATTCAAAGTACGAGCCCAATAAGCAAATCAAACCACAGATTTTACTTTTAAGTCATTTTTATAATTTAGGCGATGAGTATATTGCCCAAGATATAATTTCAACTTTTGAATCCTTGGGCTTTGAAATTGCTACAAAAGAAGCATTACCAGAAAACATATTAAAATCTTCAGAAGGTTTTGCAAAAAATATCCGTTGGATTTATGAACGGGAATTATATAATGCATTCCAATTCTATTTAGATAAAGTTGCTGGTATTTGTAATATCATCTCATTCGGTTGTGGACCGGATTCTTTAATATGTGAAATAATGGCTTCAGAAGCACAAATCAAAAATATTCCTTTTCTAAAACTTGTCATTGATGAACATACCTCTAAAACCGGCTTGGTCACTCGAATTGAAGCATTTTCTGAAATTGTCTTTAAGAGATTAAAAAACGAGCATTTAACGAATAAAAACTATTTAGTATGAAAGCAACATTTCCTCATTTGGGTTACGATACATTGGCGCTGAAGAACTTTTTAGAAAATTTAGGTGCTCAAGTTATTTCACCTCCACCTCTTACGAAAAGAACTATATCATTAGGCACAAAATATTCACCAGAATTGATTTGTTTACCATTTAAGATTACACTGGGAAATTTTATTGAATCACTTGAACTTGGCGCGGATACTCTTTTTATGGCAGCCGGTGCTCGCAAATGTCGATTTGGTTATTATCACTACCTTCAAGAAGATATTCTTAAGCAACTGGGCAATGGTTTCAAATTCTATGCCATCAGTCAATATACACCCTTAGAGTTTATCTTTCAAAAAATGCCGGAGATTTTTTCTATTTCACCGAGACAAGTAATCCATTCTATGTATTTGCTCATATATCACAGTAAATTAATTGAAGAATTCCGTAATTTACTACGCAAGGCCCGAATATTAGATTATCAGAAAACCACAACATTGGAAAAAAAAGCATTAAAAATAATAAGTGAATGTAAAAATCTTGCTCAAATTCGAAATGCGCGAAAACAAATAAAATCAATGTTTGCTTTTACTAAAATGTTATCTCCCAATACAATTAAAATCGGCTTAGTTGGCGAAATCTACTTGATGTTAGAAGATTTTGCTAACTTTGAGATTGAAAAAGAACTTAGTAAGATGGGAGTTTTGCCTTTAAGTAAAAGAAGTTTATATCGTCACTTAAAACATTTACTCCATTTTGATTGGCAGTGGCTAAAGTATAGTTATTTAGCCTATAGATACTTAAAGGATTCGCCTGGTGGTGAAGCGCTAAATACTGTTGGTGAAGCCCGCGCTTTCATTAAACAAGGTGTATCAGGAATCATTCATATCTTTCCTTTTACTTGCATGCCAGAAAATATTGCCTTGGAAGCCTTACAAAAAATGAGTGAAGACTATTCGGTTCCAATACTCTCGCTTTCCTTTGATGAACACACTTCTAAAACTGGTCTTTTAACAAGAATTGAAGCATTTGTTGATTTACTAAAACATCAATCAGGATTAACAAAATCGAAAAGAAAATGACTGAAGGATATTTAGGTGTTGATGTCGGTTCAATATCTACCAAAGGTGTAATTTTTTCTAAAGACGGCAACATTATTGCCAGTGCCTATCTTAAGACCAAAGGAAAACCAGTTGAAGCAATCAAAGAGTTATTAAAAGAACTACATTCGCAGTGTAATAATACAAAAATTCTTGGTGTTGGCACAACCGGTTCAGCCCGGCGTCTTGCCGGAGTAATGCTTGGTGCAGATGTTGTAAAAAATGAAATCATTGCCCATGCAATTGCTGCGTCTCGTTTCTATCCCGAAGTTAGAACGATTATTGAAATTGGTGGTCAAGATTCCAAAATCATAATTTTAAGAAATGGCATACCGATTGATTTTGCAATGAATACTGTTTGTGCTGCAGGAACTGGCTCATTCTTAGAACATCAAGCAACTCGTTTAGGTATACCAATTGAAGAATTTGGGAAACTGGCGTTAAAATCAAAAAACAATATCACAATCGCAGGTCGTTGCACTGTTTTTGCTGAAAGTGATATGGTTCATAAAGCCCAATTAGGGGTTGCTACTGAAGATATTATCCGGGGTCTTTGCGATGCGGTTGTGCGTAATTACTTAAATACTGTTGCTAAAGGTAAAGAAATACATTCGCCAATACTCTTTCAAGGCGGTGTCGCTGCCAATATCGGTGTCAAACAAGCATTTGAACAGGCTTTGGAAAAAGAAATTATTGTTCCTGAGCATTTCTTAGTAATGGGTGCAATTGGTTCTGCAATACTTGCCCAAGAATATATCAACCAACAAAACAAAATTACTAATTTTGCTGGTTTTGATACTGCGGACATAAAATTTGAAACTAAATCATTTGAATGTAAAGATTGTCCGAATAATTGTGAAGTAATTGAAACTTACCGGCAAGACAAAATTATTGACCGCTATGGCGACCGTTGTGGTAAATGGTCAGAAAAAATATAATATCTTCAAAAATTGTAACCAATCTTGGTCTTTCTGAATATTGATGTGGTAAAATATTGGGAACAATATATAAAACTTATTCTTCCATAAAAAAGTGATTTTATAATAATTACAGATGGTATTAAAAAATAGTCTTAAATAAAAACGAAAGGATTTTTTCAATGTGTTTATTTTCTATATCCAATCAATGCTATATTACGGCCTGTGTCTCTTTCTCTTCGTGCTGAATAAAATAACTCCTTTTGACAACAACTACATAAATCAAGGTTACCAACTTGCTTAACTCCTAACCTTTCTAATAGAATCTGATTCACTCGTTTTAAGTCCAGATAATATTTGCCATTCCGATGATTTATAACCCCAACAATTTTTTTCTCATTACAGAAATTCTCAAAGAGTTGTAATACATCTTTTTTAATCTCATAACAACAAACAGCAATTGCCGGACCGAATGCGTAATATAATTGCGAAGGCAATAGATTAAAATTTTCTAATAGAGTTTTAACCATCTTAGAACCAATTTCTTTTAATGTTCCTCGCCATCCGCTATGAACGATACCAACAATCTTTTTAATCGGACTAAAAAAATAGATTGGTAAACAATCTGCAACTTTAACTCCAATAAAAGTATTTATCTGGTTAGTAAATAAACCATCTCCAGTCAGTTGGTGTTCATAAGGGAATTCTTGGTTCACATACCGAATTATATCTGAATGAATTTGATACAAGGTAAAAATTCGATTAATACCTATCTTACTAAAATTCGGAAGATTATCTTCACTTTGCCGAGCTGAAAACAGACATAATAGATTTTCTAAACCAGCTTCGTTTATTGTCAATCTGAAATATTTTAGATTGTTATTTTCATCAAGTTGCCACACTTTATTTAATGTATCCTCATATCCTTAATTACCAATTGAATCTTAGTTTTGCCTGCAAAGCTGTGTTCGTCGAAAGTATAGACAATATCAAGATGATTCTCTTTACCCTTTTGGAGTCTCAATATTTCATCACTTCTACCAAAGGCAATTGCTTCTAATACTTTATCTTTATTCTCTCTGACATTAAACCTGAGGTGTTCTTGTCCGACGACTCGCGGATAACCAACAACTTCTAATCCCGAAGTCATAAAAACCGGACAAGGATTTTCTTGACCAAAAGGTTCGAACTTTTGAATTATTTTGAGTAATTCCGGAGTTATCTCATGCAAGGCAATTGGTGCATCAATGTAAATTTTTCTTTGTAATAGCTCTTGCGGTAAATTTTCCTGAGCATAAACCTGCATCTTTTCCGAAAATTCTTCAATCTTATCTTTCTCAATAATTACACCACAAGCATATTTATGTCCGCCAAAACTCAAAAGGGAATCTTGACAATATTTGAGTGCTTGATACAAGTTAAAACCAGGAATACTACGACCTGAACCTTTAGCCCTGTCTTCTTTAATTGATAAAAGAATCGTTGGTCGAAAATATCTATCAACTAATCGCGATGCCCCAATTCCTACCACACCTTCATGCCAAGAATCGTTAGCTAAAATCATCACTTTATTTTCTGCCATATTTTTCTTTTCAATTATTTCAATTGCGCTATTCAGAATCTCCATCTCCATATTCTGTCTCTGAGCATTTTCTTGATTCAACTCCTGGGCAATAAGTTCGGCTTCTTTATTATCGTCGGTAATAAAAAGTCTTACTGCCTTCTCAGCACAGGAAATCCGACCTGAAGCATTAATTCTTGGTGCGATAATAAAACCAACATCGTAAGGTGTAATTTGTCTTGGTGATAAACCCGCTACTTTCAGTAATGCTTGCAATCCTACTTTTTTAGTTTTGGCAATCTGCTTCAGGCCAAATTTGGCTAAAATTCTATTCTCATCAATTAATGGTACAACATCGGCTATTGTCCCTAATGCTACTAAATCTAAGTGTTCAACTAAATATTCTTTTGGTTGATTTAATGATGCGAGTAATGCCCAGGCCAACTTAAACGCGACACCAACACCTGCCAACTCCCGAAATGGGTAGACTGAATCGTGTCGTTTAGGATTGATAATAGCATAAGCATTCGGCAGAACTTCTTTTGGTTCGTGATGGTCACATACAATGACGTCAATCCCCATTTTCGATGCCATGTCAATCTCAGTAAAATCAGTGGTGCCACAATCTACTGTGATGATAAGACTGAAACCATAAGCCTTTGCATAAAGCACGCCGGTATCAGAAAGTCCATATCCTTCTTTTTGACGATGTGGAATATAGAAAGAAACCTGTGCACCTAATACACGCAATATTCTTAATAGCAATGCACTACCGGAAACACCATCAACATCATAATCACCATAAATTAATATCGGCTCTTTCTTCTCAAGACATCGAATTATTCGAGACACAGCTTTTTCCATATCCACAAGGAGTTTAGGTGGATAAAGATTTGCTAAAGATGGATTTAAGAAATCATAAATTTGCTGATAAGTCTCGTATCCCCGTTCATAAAGTATTGAAACAATAAATTTGGGCAATTTTAGTTCTTGGGCTAAACAATCAACATTTTCATTTTGGTAATGTGAACTACAAACCACCCAAGTATAAGAATTATTACTTTTTAATAAATTCCGATTCTTCATTATTTGAACTATAATCACAAAAAGAATAATCGTCAAGACTATTTTCAGAAATTTCTTATGAATGTTTTTTGAAATTAATAATGACTTATTGTTTTTAGGTTATAATCTTGACAATTCATTATAATCAATTATCATTTAACATATGAAATTAAATGAGATTACAATATCTAAAGCGATTATTGAAACTTATTACCAAGAATTAATTGATAATTTAAAGTGTGATGTAGTAATTACCGGTGCTGGTCCGTCTGGGCTTACAGCTGCGTATTATTTGGCAAAAAACGAAATCAAAACCGTCGTCTTTGAAAAGACATTAAGGCCTGGTGGTGGTATTGCTGGCGGTGGTATGATGTTTAATAAGATTGTCATCCAAAAATCCTCCTTGCCAATATTAAAAGAATTGAACATTACAGTTAAAGAATATGAGGAAAATTATTATATTGCATCCGCATTAGAGGCATTGGGACAACTAATGTCTATGTCAATCAAAAAAGGCGCAAAAATTTATAATTTAATCTCAGTTGAAGATGTGATGATTCGTAAAGAAAGAATTACCGGCGTTGTTATAAACTGGTCAGCTGTCGAAATGGCGAACCTCCATGTTGACCCTCTGACTATTGAAAGTAAATTTGTCATTGATGCAACTGGCCATCCTGCTGAAGTTGTTAAAATTGTTGAAAAGAAAATCGGACCGAAACTATTCACAAAAAATGGAACATTTATTGGGGAAAAGTCAATGTGGGCAGAAGTTGCTGAAGAACTAATTATGGATAACACAAAGGAGGTATATCATAATCTCTATGTCTGTGGTATGGCAGCAAATGCGGTCTTTGGTGCACCAAGGATGGGACCAATTTTTGGTGGAATGTTTTTATCCGGTAAAAAAGTTGCTGAATTAATTATTAAAAAATTGTAAATAAAGTTTCCCTATATTTATTGAGCATTATTTTTAAATAGTATAAAACAACTCTTTTGGTATTCCTGTTTTCTTAGTTTAAAGATTAAGCACTTAAAAACAAAACCACACATTTGAAGAATCGTTTATAATACTATTGAAAACAATGTATACTAAATTTTAGATAGTGTCAAAAAATATGAGAAACAGTTCAAAAATAAAAACTGGTAATTTCCTTTTTTCATTAGCGACTTATAAATATAATTTAGTATAAAAATACTATCTAATATTGCCGACGTGTAGTAATATTAAATATCCTTACTAAAAAATAGAATAATCCTATGCCAACAAAACCAGCAAAGCCTAAACTGATTAACGAACCCCATAATCCTGTAATGCCCAATTTGGTAATTGAGAGATTAAAGATAAGATAACTTAATATACCACTGACAATAGAAAATATCAAAGAGAAAACCATCGTGCGCAAAATTTTCTTCGCACCCAATTCACCAATCTTTCTTTGCAGAAGAAAAAATAAAATACCAAAATTGATAAATGCGCAAATTGAGGTTGCCAATGGAAATGTTCTATACCCAATCACGCGCATTAGAGTTATATTGATTAGAAAATTAATAACTACTACAGATAACCCAACAAAAGCAGGAGTTTTAGTATCTTTTAATGCGTAAAAACATGCTGCAACACTTCTCACACCAGCAGAAGCAAAAATGCCTGGTGCATATAACATCAATGCTTGGGCAGTAAAGATTGTGTCTTCCGGCGTAAATCTTCCTCTTTGATAAATCACTCGGCAAATTGGCACGGCTAACACTATAAATAAGATTGCTATCGGAATTGTCAATAGAGATACTAATTTTAACGCATGTTGTAATCGTTCTTTTAACCCCGCCAAAGAAGTTTCAGTATTTGTGTTATTATTTTGAGCAATTCGTGCTGAGAATTCAGCAACTGCAACACTTCCAATTGCTACACCGAATAATCCTGCTGGCAGATGCATTATCCGATAAGCATAATTGAGCCAAGTGATTGACCGCTCTGCTAAAAATGTTACCAGAAATGTATTAACCGCAAAATTTATCTGATAAGAAGCAAATCCTAATATTGTTGGAACCCATAAAAAGAACACTCGTTGCAGTTGCGGGTCTTTGAGATTAAGATAAAAATGGTATTGAAACCCTTTCTTGATAAGTAAAGGAATTTGAATCAGTAATTGAAAGACCGCTCCAATCGAAACACCAATTGCCATTCCCAAAATTGGTTCCATTCCTCGTGTGTGAAAATATCTATAGGTGATTACCGGCACGACAATTGAAAAGACATTAAAGAAAGCCGGGGCGATAGCCGGCACAAAGAAATGGTGAAATGCATTCAGAATACCCATACACCAAGCAGCTAAGGCAACAAATAAAAGGAATGGAAACATAATCCGTGTTAAAATAGTCGTCAATGCTTGTTTGCCTGGTGTATTAACAAATCCATAAGCAATTATTTTAACTATATAAGGTGCAAAAATAATACCTAAAATAGTTAGTAGACCGACAAATAGTAACATCGTATTAAACACATTAGAAGCAAATTTCCAAACCTCTTTTCGTTCTTTATGAGTTAAATTATCTACAAAAGTCGGCACAAATGCTGCGGACAGAGCACTTTCCGCAAATAAGTCTCTTAACAGATTGGGAATTCGAAATGCAACCTGATACGCGTCGGTAGCAAATCCAGCACCAAAAAGATAAGCAAAGACTGATTCGCGACCTAAGCCGGCAATTCGGCTAATCAAAGTACCTATTGTGAAATCACTAATCCGTTTAGTGAATTTATCAAGCATAATTAAGAACTATAAAATTCAACCAGTATAACATTAATCATCTTAAAAGAAAAAATCTTAATGTCAACCGACGAGATTATTTCTTAATAATTTATAATTATTTATAAAAAATATCCTTGTAATTTGCTTAATATTTAATATAATCAGATACCTTAGACTTAATTAGTAATTAAAGTGATACTAACTATAATAAATATAAATACTTATGGATAATGATTTGATTTGTAGAATCTTAGAATTAAAGAAGCAAAAGAATGCGGTAATTTTAGTTCATAATTATCAGCGTCCGGAGATTTATGAGGTTGCTGATTTTATTGGCGATTCATTAGATTTATCCCAAAAAGCCCAAGCAACTAAAGCCGATTTGATTGTCTTTTGCGGTGTTCATTTTATGGCAGAAACCGCAAAAATTCTTAATCCGCAAACAAAAGTTATAATGCCGGATATCAATGCTGGTTGCGAAATGGCGGATATGATTACCGCACAAGCTCTAAAATTAAGAAAAAAAGAATTAGGTGATGTTGTGGTAGTTGCTTATGTCAATACACCGGCTGAAGTTAAAGCCGAATCTGACATCTGTTGCACTTCTGCCAATGCAGTAAAAGTTGTCGCATCAATTCCTAAAGACAAGAAAATACTATTTGTGCCCGATAAAAATTTAGCATGGTATGTGGCAAAACAAACTCAGAGAGAAATAATTGCCTGGGAAGGATTCTGTTACGTACACGCTTTATATTTTCGGGCAGATGATGTAATTAATGCTCGTAAGATTCATCCAAATGCAAAAATTATTGTGCATCCGGAGTGCTTGCCTGAAGTTATTGAACAAGCCGATTTTGTTGCTTCGACCAGTGGAATGATAAGATTAGCAAAAGAATATGATGAAGTTGTCTTAGGCACTGAAGTGGGTTTATGTAATCGGATAAAAAAAGAATATCCTAATAAAATTTGTCACCCCTTAAAAAGAACTGCAATTTGCACTAATATGAAAAAAACCACATTAGACAAAGTTTTATCAGTTTTACAAACTGAGACTAATGAAATCGTTGTGTCTGAAGTAGTTGCCCAAAGAGCCCGTCAAGCATTAGAAAAGATGTTGTCCATTGGACAGTAAAATAAATATCGAATGTGATAACACCATCTTACAAAATTAATGCTAAAGTGTCAACCCAAACCAAAGTCAGTAACATTATATGATAACTTATTTTGAGATAATAGTTAGTTTCTTTGGATAACCTTATTTTCATAAAATTACTATTTGAATTCTATTGACATATCAACAATAGGTGCTGAGTGAGTTAAGGAACCGACTGAGATATAATCAACCCCGGTTTTGGCAATCTTACGGACATTTTTTAAGTTAACTCCGCCGGAAACTTCAAGCTTTGCTTTACCTTTAGTTAATTTCACTGCTTGAGCAATCTGTTTTAGGTTCATATTATCCAACATAATTATTGGTACTTTAAGGGCTAACGCCTCACGAACCTCTTTTAGATTTTTTGTCTCAACTTCTATTGGTAAGTTCTTCTTGTTATTTTTCTGAGCTTTTTTTATTGCCTGAGCTATACCGCCAGCTACTTTAATATGATTATCTTTAATTAAAATCATATCATACAGACCCATTCGATGATTATAACCACCGCCAATTCGTACTGCGTATTTCTCTAAATTCCGCAAGAGCGGAGTTGTTTTTCTTGTATCAAGAATCTTTGCTTTAGTACCTGAGATTACATCTACGAACTTCCGGGTTAAACTCGCAATGCCGGATAACCGACAAAGAAAGTTTAGTGCAGTACGTTCTCCACTTAACAATGCATGTGCTTTACCAGTTATCTGAGCGATTATCTGTCCTGCATAAAATTGTTCACCATCTTTGAGATTAAATCTAATCTTTATTTGGGGGTCAAGATACTTAAAAACCATACGCACAATATCACAACCGGCAAGAATACCTTTGCTTTTAGCAATTATTTCTGCGTTTGCGACTTGGTCCTTATCAACAATAAGATTGGTTGTAACATCGCCGGTACCAATATCTTCTTTTAATGCTTGAGCAATGATTTGAGAAATATCTGGCAAATGCATACTAACTTCCCTAAATCGTTTATTTATTTATCAGTATCCGTTAACTTTCAACCGAATATCAATAGATTGATTTTGCTTCATGCTTCAGAATAGTTATTCTTCGATCTTGTTCGATAAATTCAAGGATGCGCTCAAAGTTCCGTTCTATCATCTTCCAGTCAGTATTGACAAATACAATTGACAGTTCTGCTCTTTGCCATAGATCTTGATAATTTGTCTCGGCAATTGAAACATTAAAATTCTGCCGAATTTTATTCGTAACACTTTGAAAGACACTGCGTTTTTCT
Organism: Caldifarciminota bacterium; assembly: GCA_039801465.1. Lineage (GTDB taxonomy): Bacteria > Hydrothermota > Tepidihabitantia > Tepidihabitantales > CAIPLT01 > JAOABV01. The sequence continues at coordinate 23,325 of JBDRUT010000007.1, read as the reverse complement.
TTAAGTGAGTGGCTATTATTTAACATACAATCAACTATCAAAAGACCGATTGACATTTTTTAGTTTTCAGTTATTAGTCGTTATTGGTAGATGGGCTTTCAATGGTTCTTGCAACTTCTTCTATTTTATAAAATTCCAGAATATCTTCAGGTTGCAAATCAGTTGCATTTTCAATTCCGATTCCGCATTCATAACCACTTTCCACTTCTTTGACATCATCTTTGAATCGTTTTAGTGAACTGATACGACTTTTGAGTACCTCTTTGCCATCTCGCATAATTTTAACTATACAAGTTCTAGATACCTTACCTTCTGTGACATAGACACCGGCAATTGGACCTAAACGCGGAATCATAAAAACCTGACGGATAACACCTTTGCCAATCAAGACTTCTTTCTGTTCTGGCTCCAAAAGTCCCAACATTGCCGAACGAATATCATCTAATGCTGAATAAATCACATTATAATATCTTATTTCCACTCCTTCCCGTTCCGCAATTTCTACCGCATCAGGTAAAGCATTAACATGATAGCCAACAATAATTGCTTCTGATGCTTGGGCTAAAAGTACATCTGAACTCGTTATCTGTCCAATTCCTGAATGTATAACCCGAATAACAACTTCTTCAATTGACAAGCCCTCTAAAGCGTCTTTTAAGGCTTCAGCAGAACCAAAAGTATCAGCTTTAAGCACGATTTTCATTTCTTTGGTTTTGCCTTCTGCAATTTTCTGTTGCAGGTGTTCTAATGAAACAAATGTCTTTCGTTTTAGTCTCATATCACGCTTTGCCAGAGCACGACGCATTGCAATATCTCTTGCAGTTCGCTCATCATTAACTACTTCAAAACGGTCACCTGCTTCCGGCAGTCCAGAACATCCTAAAACCAAAACCGGAGTTGATGGAGTTGCTTGTTCCATACGATGAAAATTCTCATTAAGTAAATCTCGGGCACGACCATAAAATTCGCCACAAACAAATATATCACCGCGTTTTAATGTTCCTTGTTGAATTAATACTGTCACAACATTCCCCCTGCCCTTATCAACTCGACTCTCGATTACGACGCCTGATGCATTTCCGTCATACACTGCTCTTAACTTTAATTCCTCACTTAGTAAAAGGATTGCTTCTAATAAATCTTCAATTCCCATGCCCGTGCGAACTGAAGTTAAAACACACATCGTATCACCACCATATTCTTCAACCCGAACTCCTTGTTTTGATAGCTGAGTTTTTACAACCTCAGGATTAGTATTCGGCAAATCACATTTGGTAATAGCAACGATAATCGGAATACCGGCAGCGCGTGCATGATTTAAGGCTTCAATTGTTTGTGGCATAACCCCGTCATCAGCCGCAACCACTAATACCGCAATATCTGTTATTTGCGCACCGCGAGCACGCATTGCGGTAAAAGCAACATGTCCTGGTGTGTCTAAAAATGTTATTCTCTTATTATTATAATGGACAACATATGCACCAGTATGCTGTGTTATCTTTCCCGGTTCTTTTTCGGCAACTTTAGTTTTGCGGATATAATCAAGTAGCGATGTCTTTCCGTGGTCAACATGTCCCATCACAACTACTACCGGTGGTCGCTCAATAAGTTCTCCTTTGACTTCAGTCGGTTGTATTATCTCTTCTTCAATTTCTACTTTGATACCAAATTCATCAGCTAGTAAAGTAATAGTTTCCGGGTCCAGTCGATGATTAACTGTTGCTAATAAGCCGAAACCAATACATTTTTTTATTACTTCATTAACTGGAACATTAAATAAATGAGCCAATTCCGCAACACTAATATATGGAGCAACTTTAATTTTCTTTTCCTGCGGTTCAATTGTTGTTGGCGTTATTTTCGAAATGTGCCGTTTCGGTTTTACTTCCCGATGTTCTATTTTGGTTAATGTCTTTTTGACGGCTTTTTTAACATCAATCTCGGTAATTGTTAATTTGGTAGCAGGAGCGCTTTTTGCTTCTGAAACTGTCTTTTTTTTGAGTGATTCCTTAAAAAGAGTCTTTTCCTGCTTAACTTTTTCTTTGACTTTATTAAACTCCTCAAAAGTAACCAACGCAGTATAACCTCGAGGCGGAAAACCTAATTCCTTAAGAATAGAAACTACCGCTTCGCTTGAAAGATTAAGCCGGCGCGCAACTTCGTTAACCTTCAAGCCATTACCGGACTTTTTCTTCTTTTCCGCTTGGCTTATTTTTTGAGCGTCCTGCGATGGTCGTGTCATATCGTCTTAAATAATTGATTCAAAAGTCTATCTCTAACAACATTAAATTGTTACCAAATTTTTTATTTGTCCAATCAGAAGTAAATTTATCATTTATTGATTTTTGTTTCTAAAAGATTAAACATTTTTTCTAATTGCTCTCGCACTTGTTTTTTTACTTGTTCTACCTTTTCAGGTTCGAAATTTGCTGCCATTGCAATTTGGTCTGTCGGCAGATTGAGCACATCAAAAGCAGTAAAGATTTGGGCATCTTGTAATTTTGTGATTACATCTTCAGGTAAATCCAATTGTTTTATCGATATTGATTTTGCCTTCTCAGCAATAACTCGATTTCTGTATTCCGATTCCTTAAGGACTTCAAGTTTTGTCCCAACTAAAGCACTGGCTAAGCCAACATTTTGCCCCCGTTTACCAATGGCAATAGAAAAATCATCGTCCGGGACGACGACAAAATAAGTTTCGCCTTCTCTGATTACTTCTTTCACTTTAGCCGGTGCCAACGCTCGGCTTATATATACATCCATATCTTTACTAAATAGAACAATATCAATCTTTTCTCCGGAAAGTTCTCGGATTATATTTTCAATGCGGGATTTTCGATAGCCAACACAAGCACCTACTGGGTCAACTTTTTCATCATTACTGGCTACTGCGACTTTTGCCCTTTGTCCCGGCGCTCGAGCAATAGCTTTAATTTCTACAATTCCTTCTCGAATTTCCGGAACTTCTTTTAATAAAAGTTTTCGCAAAAAATCATTATGCGTGCGGGAAAGATATATCCGCGGTCCGATCGGAGTTTTATCAACCCGATAAATAATTGTTTTAATTGGTGCGCCTTGACGATAATGGTCGGTTTTTAACTGGTCCTTATTTAATAAAATTGCTTCTGTCAAACCGATATTAACAATAATTTCATCTTTACCAATTTTACTAATTGTACCGGAAATTATTTCTCCCCGTTTACGATTAAATTCATCAAAAAGTTTATTTCGTTCTGCTTCTCTTAGTTTTACAATTAACTCATCCGATGCCTTTCTAATTGCACTTCTACCAATTTCCGAGAGTGGAATTTCGATCCTAATCGTTGAACCGACCTCAACATTGGGATTAATTGCTTTGGCTTCTTCTAAAGAAATCTCAGTAATTGGGTTTTTCACTTCGTCTTTTACTTGCTTAGCGATAAAAACTTTCAATTCCCCAGATTCCGGAGTCATCTCTGCTTCAATCTGAGCATCCGGACCAAAACGCTTTTTTAATCCCGCAACAATTGAATTCTTTAATGTTTCACAAACATAATTAATATCAACATTGCGAATCCGGGCAATCTGAGTAATAATATTAGAAACTTCTTTATTCATCAGTGCCTCCAACATTATGACTATTTTCTCTTGTCTCTGATTTGTTCAATCCAGCATTATCAGTAAAACCATCACATCCTAACTTTTTGGTTCGAGCCAACGCATCTCTAAAAAGGTCTTCAGTCGGAATCACAAGATGTGCGGATTTAATATCTGCATACGATATAAATTCAGATTCGCCAATTTTTCCTTTTGACCCAGCAACATTCTGTATTACTAAACCCGATTCTTCTGCTGACTGGACATTGCCAATAAACTTGCCCAAATGGGTAGTAATTGATACTATATTTCCAATAACACTTTGATAATCAGCAGGATTTCGCAACCGACGTTCGACACCCGGAGAAGAAACTTCTAAATAGTATCGCATTGGAATAAGGTTTTCCGTATCTAATCTCTGTGAGAGTTTATCTGAGACATACGCGCATTCATCTACAGAAATTCCTTCAGGTTTTGTAATCGACACACGTAATACTTTACCTTTAAACTCAACATCATAAAGTTCAACACCGCAAGCGTCGATCGTTTCTTTAATAAGATTTATTAATTTGTCCGATAGCTTCATACTGATATTATAGAAGTTTTAGGGATTAAGTCAAGAATAATTCTAACCCGCACTAACTCAGTAGAAGATACAAGACCATAAAAATATTCAGTGATTTCATCCGAAACGGATTCCAATCCTGACCTGGTCGTAACGACCCTATCGTCAGGACAGGTTTAATAAAATGAAGATCGCTTCGGTCAAGATACCCAAGAGATAAAAACTATATTATTAATTATGGAATTTGCCTGTTTAAATTCTGCGCAAAAAATTATTTAATTAATTATGGAGCCCACTTGATTACATTCTTTATAAAAATCTTTGATGAATATAAATTATAATTTACTTAATAAAAATCTTTGATAATCATATTTACTTATACAAATTTATATATATAATGAAGCATGAAAAAGGCTATTCTCGTAATCATATTAATTTCAATTTTCTACGCACAAAGTTTGAATGATACGAACTCGGTCAAAATTGGTTTAGCACTTTCAGGCGGTGCTGCATTGGGCATTGCCCATATCGGCGTCCTAAAAGTTTTAGAACAAGAACAAATCCCTATTGCTTATATTTCAGGCAATAGTATGGGTTCTTTAGTTGGTGGACTATACGCTGCGGGTTACAGTGCTTTTCAAATCGAAAGTATTGCAAACCGTATTAACTGGTGGTCACTTTTTAGTGCTGAAGTTCCATTCGGAGCAAGATATTTACCTGAACGACAACAGCGTCAGAGATATTTTCTCCAAATAAGACATCGCAATCTATTTCCAATTTTACCCAGTGGTTTAATACCGCTTCAAAATGTAGATTTTTTGTTAATGAAACTTCTATCCCAAATTGAATATGACACATATTATAATTTTGATAGTCTACCAATTCCTTATCGTGCAGTAGCAGTAAACTTAGTTACAGGAAAAAAAGAAATTATCCGTCAAGGTCGGCTGGCACAGGCAATCAGAGCAAGCATTGCAATTCCTGGTGTATTTGCACCAGAAAAAATTCAAGGAGAAGAATATGTTGACGGCGGAGTAATTCAGAACTTACCTGTTGACCCGCTATTTGAATTCCAGCCTGATTTTATAATTGCATCTTTAACAATGAGACATACTCCTGAAACTGGTATCTCTCTAATTGATATTGTATCGCGAAGTATGGATTTGATTGCGATTGAAGACTTAAACCGGCAAAAAGAATATGCCGATATTTTGATTGAACCGAATGTTGAACCATTTAAGCATTCAGATTTTTTTAGGGTAAAAGAACTCATAAACGCGGGTGAAGACGCCGCAAGAAAAGTAATTCCAACAATTAAAGAAAAATTAAAAGATAAAAAAATAATCAACCAACGCAAAATAGTAATGGAAAGACCCTGGGCAATAATTCGAGATATAAAAATTGAAGGATTAAAAACAACGCATAAGAGTGTCATTAACCATAAGTTAACTATGCTTAAAGGAACTCCTTTGAAATTTGACCAGTTAATAAATGATTTAATTCAACTATTTAATACTGATTTTTTTGACGATGTTGACTATCGTTTAGAATTCAAAGACGATTCCGTTGATGTTATCATTCTTTTACAAGAAAGAGCATTTGGTTTTTATTCGCTTGGTGTCCGATATGATAATTATGATAATATCCTCTTGGGTTTAGAAGTTGGACAAGGTAATTTATGGGGGACAGGCGCAAGTGTCCGGACCGCAGTTCATATTGGTAATCCTAACGAGTATCGTTTCGGACTTACCGGCACAAGACTTTTCCGCTTACCATTTGGTTATCGATTAGATGGTTTTTATCGGACATTACATAATTCTTATTTTGAAGATAGATTGTGGATTGCCGATTACTATACGAATTTTTTAGGTGGAATTTTTGAAGCGGGTTATATTTTAGGACGCGATGCCTTTTTTAATATTGGCTTTAACAGTTATAAGGCGACTTATACCAAACCCAATTTAGCGTTCTTTAACAACTTTCCTAACCGAGAATGGGTCATTGGCCCTTTATTCCGAATTGAATTTAATAATTATGACAACCAATATTTTCCAACTCGCGGTATAACTTATAAGATAAGCGGAATAACTTCTTTTCGAAAATTGAATGCGTCCGAAGATTTTCTAAAACTCCATTATTTTTCGGAACAAGTAATTTCATTATTGTCCTGGTTTACACTAAGACCGAAACTGGAGATAGGTATCACTCAAGGCAAATTACCATTATCTGATTATTTTCATTCAGGTGCAGACAATCTTATATGTTTTAAAAAAGATGAGTTTTTAACAGAACAAAAATTAAATATTGGACTCAGTGCTGAATTCCGTCTCTTTCGGCTATTCAACCATCAAGACTATCCATTCTATTTTCAGATATTGGCTGATATTGCAAGTTTTAGAAAATATGATGAGTTAATGGCCAAAATTGACTTTAGCAAAGATTTCCATATCGGTGTCGGTTTTGGTATTAGAACTAATACACCAATTGGACCTTTTCAATTAATTCTTGGCTTTGCCGATTTAGTTAAACTATCCGAGAATCCAATAAAAACAAACTTTTTGTTGTCGGTCGGCCGTGAATTCAGATACTAAAACAATTTTATGTGTTCTATTTGCCTATTTTCAACTCTTATTGACAAATACATTTTATTAAGTAAAAATAGATTTAGTAGTATAACTAAAAATAGACAATTATGATGTTATCAAAATAAATGATGCAAGGAAACGATTATGACAGGTATTGATTGGATAATATTATTGGTAGGATTAATGATTGTGATTATTCAAACTGCCCGCGGTGCCAAAGAAATGGATATACCATTATTTGAGATGCTCGCCCTTTTACTCGCAACCTGGATTGCACTAAAATCCTATTCGACGATTGCTAATCTTTTATCCATAAGTCAAGCTATAAGTCTATCAGTAATTTTCTTGTTAATGGCAATTGTTCTATTATACATTGCAAAATTGATTACAACCCGTTTAGAACTCACCTGGGAGCCATTTGATACTTATCTCAGTTTTATATTTGGCATCGCAACTGCTTGGATTATTCTCCATCTCTTATTGCGATTGATATTGGTCGCAACCGAACCAAATTCTCAAATATCCGTCTTGATTCAAAATTCACCTGTGGCAAAAGAGATATTAGAATTTAATACATTCAGGGCTATTGGAAAATTCTTAAATGAAGTCAAATTAGGCGAATAGACAATAATGATACAAATCTATACTGGGAACGGAAAAGGTAAAACAACTGCAGCAATTGGTCAAGCGATAAGAGCATTGGGACATAATTGGAAAATAATAATGATTCAGTTTATGAAAGGTGATACGGATTACGGTGAGCTCAAAACCTTAAAGAAACTTAAGAACTTTAAGGTAATTCAAGCCGGTTTACCGACTTTTGTAAAAAAGGGTAATCCAAGCAAACAAGATATTGAATATGCACAAAAAGGCTTAAATTTAGCCCGCAAAGTAATTAAAGAGAAAAGATACAATATGATAATCCTTGACGAAATTAATGTTGCAATTGATTATGGCTTAATTAAATTAAGTGATGTAATCGAACTGATAAAAAATTGTCCAAAGCAGATTGAACTTATCCTTACGGGTCGTTATGCTTCACAAGAACTAATTGAGATTGCTGATTTAGTAAGTGAAATAAAAGAAATCAAACACCCTTATCAAAAAGGGTTCGTCTCAAGAAAGGGAATTGACTATTAAATACTCAAGACTGATAATGGATTTTTTGCAAGGTGATGAGCGCGCAATGAGTCAATTGATGACAATTGTCGAGAATGATGCGGAACAAGGTAAAATAATTCTCAACAATATATATCCGAAAATTGGACATAGTTGGCGGATTGGAATTACCGGACCACCTGGTGCTGGTAAAAGCACTTTAGTAGAAAAATTAGCAATGGAATTTATCAAAAATAATATGACGGTCGGCATTGTCTGTGTTGACCCGACTTCACCATTTAGCGGTGGTGCAATCTTAGGAGACCGAGTTCGAATGTCTTCACTATTTTTAGACCCAAGGGTCTTTATCCGCAGTATGGCAACTCGTGGTAGTCTGGGCGGAATTGCGAAAACAACTAAAGAAATCTGCCATCTGTTAGATGCTTTTGGTAAAGATGTCATTATTATTGAAACTATTGGTGTTGGCCAGGTTGAACTTGATGTGACTGGCATTGCCTATACCACGATTGTCGTGTTAGTACCCGAAGCCGGTGATTCAATTCAAACAATGAAAGCCGGTTTAATGGAAATTGCTGATATTTTCGTTGTTAATAAATCTGACCGCGAAGGTGCAGATAAATTAGTTATGGAAATTCAGTCTGTTTTAGAAATGAAGAATTTTGAGATAATGCCACCGGTCATAAAAACAGTTGCCACTGAAGGAAAAGGTATTAAAGAGTTATATCAAAATATCCTTAATCATCGTCAGTTATTAGAAAATAGCCAAACATTCAAAAATAAAATTCGTTTGACAATTAAATCAGAAATCGAAGAACTGGTCGCAGAAAAAATTGGTGAACAAATTTGGACAAATAAAGCAGTACAAGCAGAATTAAATCGTCTGATTGATAATATCATAAAGGGTAAAGACACTCCATATACTGGGTCTGATAAAATTATTAAGATTTGGGAAAAATCAAGATGAGTTGGTTTTTATATCTTTTAAGAAAGTGCACCTGTCCGCAGTGCTCGAGTCGTTTCACATCAGTAAATTTGAAATTATATTGCAATGATGCACTGTCACCCTTATCAGCATTTGTCATGTTGAGCATAGCGAAACATCTCAAGGCGAATACTCCTCAGCATTTGGGATTGTTCGCGTTGCTCAGAAGGAGGTAAAATTGAAAGATACTTGTCGTGAATTTAACACAATAATTGATTCTACTATCTCTGGGATTCCAATAAAAATAGTCTATGTACCGGCAGATATTAAAGATTTAGATTATGACCGAGATTTGGGTATGCCCGGAAAATATCCGTTCACGCGCGGTATTAGAGAAACGATGTATCGCGGTCGGCTCTGGACAATGCGTCAGTTTTCCGGCTTCGGCACAGCCAAAGATACAAATAAACGCTACAAGTTTCTTTTAGCCCATGGTGAAACTGGTCTATCAGTTGCTTTTGATTTTCCTACTCTCTACGGTCGCGATTCTGATGACCCATTGAGTGCTGGTGAAGTTGGAAAATGTGGTGTTGCAATTTCTTCTTTAGCGGATATGGAGACATTATTCGATGGTATTCCTTTAGATAAGGTCTCAACATCAATGACCATTAATGGTCCAGCATCAGTCATCTGGGCATTTTATATTGCGACTGCAGAGAATCAAGGTGTCAAACCTCATCTTCTACGAGGCACAATCCAGAATGATATCTTAAAAGAATATATTGCTCAAAAGTCCTGGCTCTTTCCACCAGAACCATCGATGCGCATTATCACTGATATTATGGCATTTGCTGCCAAAGAAGTTCCTAAATGGAATACAATCTCAATCAGTGGTTATCATATTCGCGAAGCCGGTTCCACTGCAGTACAAGAATTGGCATTTACTCTCAAAGATGGTTTCACTTATGTTGAGGAAGGAATTAAGGCTGGTTTAGATGTTGATACTTTTGCACCAAGACTTTCGTTCTTTTTCAATTCCCATTTAGATTTCTTTGAAGAGATTGCTAAATTTCGTGCTGCGCGTCGTATCTGGGCAAGAGAAATGAAAAATACTTATAAAGCCAAAAAACCCGAATCCTGGTTGCTTCGTTTTCACACACAAACTGCTGGTTGCACATTAACTGCACAACAACCGGAAAATAATATTGTCCGAACTGCTTACCAGGCATTAGCCGCAGTTTTAGGTGGCACTCAAAGTCTACACACAAATTCAATGGATGAAACCTGGGCATTACCAACCGAAAAAGCTGTGCTGATTGCCTTGCGAACTCAACAATTACTCGCTTATGAAACCGGTGTTGCCAATGTTATTGACCCTTTAGGTGGTTCGTATTATGTTGAAGCCTTGACCAATAAATTAGAAGAAGAAGCCTACAAATACTTTGAAAAGATTGATAAAATGGGCGGAATGATTAAAGCAATTGAAAGTGGTTATCCTCAAAGAGAGATTGCTAATGCTGCCTACCAATACCAGAAAGCAGTTGAAGAAAAGAGACGCATTATTGTTGGTGTTAACGAATTTGTCTTAGCCGATGAGAAATTGGAAATCCCTATCTTAAAAATTGACCACCGGGTTGAAGAAGAACAACACCGACGACTCCAGACTTTAAGAAAAAAACGGGATAATAATAAAGTCCAAAAGCGATTAAAGGAATTGAAACGAGTTGCTCAAAGTAAAGAAAATATTATGTACCCAATTTTAGATGCGGTAAGGGCTTATGCGACATTAGGCGAAATTTGTGGTGCAATGAAAGAAATCTTTGGCGAATATAAAGAACCACCGATGTTCTAAGTGCAGATTAAAGATGAAAAACCAGGTATTAAAATGGTAAATTCCAAACTCAAAACTTAATAAAACATGCAGATTTTAGAAAATTTGAGTTTAGATATTATTTGGGATTTGGTGCTTAAGATTTAAAATTTGTTGCAGGAGGGCTAATGGAAAAGAAATTAAGAATATTAGTTGCCAAGCCCGGATTAGATGGTCATGACCGAGGGGCTAAAGTTGTGGCACGAGCATTAAGAGATGCTGGCTTTGAAGTAATTTATACTGGATTACACCAGACACCGGAAATGATTGTGCAAACTGCGCTACAAGAAGATGTTGATGCAATTGGACTCTCAATTCTTTCCGGCGCTCATATGACTTTATTCCCTGCAGTGCTTAAACTGCTGAAAAAGAAAAAAGCAACCAATATTTTGTTATTTGGCGGTGGAATTATTCCTGATGAAGACAAAGAAAAACTATATAAACTCGGCATTGGTAAATTATTCGGACCAGGCACCGATACTGCGGAAATTGTTGACTATCTCAAAAAATACTTTAAAATCAGTAGCCACAAAACCGAAGAGAAGAAAAAAAGTTAATTAAGATTGGACTCTATTTGTTCTGTGCATTTTGAGATTTTGGGGCAAACCAGTTATCGCATATGAAAATTGATGCCGCAACTAAGCAATTATACAAAAAAATACTTTAAAATTGGATGCCACAAAGCTGGACAGAAGGAAAAAAGTTAATAAATATTGACTCTATTTGCTCTGTGCACTTTGAGACTTTGTGGCAAATCAGGAGTTGCATATGAGAATGGACGACGCAATTAAGAAATTACACGAGATGAAAGAAAAAGCAAAACTTGGTGGTGGCAAAGAGCGGATTGATAAACAGCACGAAGCCGGAAAACTTACTGCCCGAGAGCGAATTGAACTACTTCTGGATAAAGATAGTTTTCAAGAATTTGATGCCTTTGTCACCCATCGGATTTATGACTTTGGCATGCAAGATAAAAAGATTCTCGGTGATGGTGTCGTAACTGGGTTAGGTAAGATAAAGGGACGAGCAGTTGCAATCTTTTCTCAAGATTTTACTGCCTTTGGTGGCACATTATCTTTAGCCTTTGGTGAAAAGGTCTGTAAGATAATGGATTTTGCCTTAAAAATGGGCATACCAATAATTGGTCTGAACGATTCCGGTGGCGCCCGAATTCAAGAAGGTGTTGTCAGTCTTGCCGCTTATGCCGAAATCTTCTGGCGCAACACTCAAGCATCTGGAGTTATTCCCCAAATTTCAGCAATTATGGGTCCTTGTGCTGGTGGCGCGGTCTATTCGCCGGCATTAACTGATTTTATCTTTATGGTAAAAGGTACAAGTTATATGTTCATTACTGGACCAGAAGTTGTTAAAACCGTAACCCATGAAGAAGTGACATTTGATGAATTAGGCGGAGCACAAATCCATGCTTCTAAATCCGGTGTTGCCCATTTTGTTGCCAACAACGACGAAGAATGTTTGATGAATATCAGAAAACTTTTGGATTATCTTCCGCAAAATAATTTAGAAGACCCACCAATAATTGAATCCGATGACGACCCGAATCGAGAAGATGAAGAATTAAATAAAATTATTCCTGATGACCCGAACAAACCATATGTGATGAAAGATGTCATATTACACATTGTGGACAAGGACAGTTTCTTTGAAGTGCATAAAGATTATGCCCAGAATATCATTGTCGGATTTGCTCGGCTTGATGGACAGGTTGTTGGTATTGTTGCTCAAGAACCATCAATTATGGCAGGTGTCTTAGACATCCATTCGTCAATTAAAGGTGCTCGGTTTATCCGATTCTGTGATTGCTTTAATATCCCGATTATTACTTTTGAAGATGTTCCAGGATTTTTACCTGGTGTTTCGCAAGAACATGGTGGAATTATTAAGCACGGCGCAAAATTACTCTATGCCTATTGCGAAGCAACCGTGCCGAAAATTACTGTGATTACTCGTAAGTCTTATGGTGGTGCTTATTGTGTTTTAGGTTCAAAACAAGTTCGGGCAGATATTAACCTTGCATGGCCTACTGCAGAATTAGCAGTAATGGGTCCAGAAGGTGCGGTCAATATTATCTATCGTAAAGAAATTACCGAAGCGCCAGACCCAAAAGCAATGCGACAAAAACTGATTGATGAATACCGTGAAAAATTTGCTAATCCGTATGTTGCGGCAAGTCGCGGTTATATTGACGATATTATTGAACCCAAAAAGACCCGCAGAGAACTAATTAAATACTTAAAAATATTAGAAACCAAACGGGATAAATTGCCACCAAAAAAACATGGCAATATACCATTATAGAGAAAATTGATATTATTGAATTAGAAAGAGACAAAAAGAATTGATTAAATACCTAAAAATATCAGACACCAAACAGGATAAACTGCCACTCAATAACATGGCGATATTCCCTTGCAAAATTAAATATGAAAAATGTAAAAATATAATTGATTCTAAAATATTTATGTTTTTAATTTTTAATTTTAAATAATCTGGAGGAAGATGATGGCAAAAATATATAAGAACCTTATTAACGGCAAATATGTTGCATCCAGTTCGGGCAAAACTTATAAAAACTTAAACCCAGCAAATCAAGATGATGTTGTTGGCATCTTTCCCTTATCTGAACCCGAAGATGTTAATAAAGCAGTTGCATCAGCAAAAAAGGCATTTGAGAAATGGCGTAAAGTGCCTGCACCCAAACGCGGTGAAATTATACGCAAGGCAACTGAAATCCTAATTAAACGAAAAGAAGAACTGGCAAGAATTATGACTCGGGAAATGGGTAAGGTCTTAAAAGAAACCCGGGGTGATGTCCAAGAAGCAATTGATACTGGCTTATATGCCGCCGGTGAAGGTAGAAGACTTTTTTCCTATACCGTGCCTTCAGAACTTTCCAATAAAATGGCATTTGTGATTCGTCAGCCTATTGGTGTCTGGGGTATAATTTCACCCTGGAACTTTCCTATGGCAATCCCCTCTTGGAAAATCTTTCCTGCATTGCTTTGTGGAAATACTGTTGTCTTCAAACCCGCAACCTATACTCCTGCCAGCGCTGGTGAATTTGTTGATGCTTTAGTTCAAGCCGGGATACCTGATGGTGTTGTCAATATTGTTTACGGTTCAGGGGGAAAAATCGGTGAAGCAATCATTAACCATCCTGATATTTGCGGAGTCTCATTTACTGGTTCTTCGGAAGTTGGTAAACGAATTGCTGAAGTTTGCGGAAAGACATTAAAACGATGCTCATTAGAACTTGGTGGCAAAAATGCTCAGATTGTAATGGATGATGCAGATTTAGATTTAGCATTAGATGGTATACTTTGGGGTGCATTCGGCACAACTGGTCAAAGATGCACGGCAACTTCGCGCTTAATTTTACATCAAAAGATTTATGACAAATTCATTGATATGCTAAAACGACGCACTGAAGCCCTAAAAGTCGGTGACGGCTTAAATGAAAATAATGAAGTCGGACCTTTAGTTTCTGAAGAACAACGCCAAACTGTTCATAAATATGTTGAGATTGGCTTAAAAGAAGGTGCAAAACTCTTATGCGGTGGCGAACCATTAACCAAAGGAAAATATGCTAAAGGTTTCTTCTACAAACCAACAATCTTTATTGATGTCAAACCCAATATGCGAATTGCCCAAGAAGAAATATTTGGACCAGTGCTTTCTGTTATCAAAGTTAAAGACCTAACCGAAGCAATTCAAGTCTTAAATAACACCCGATACGGACTATCATCATCAATATATACCAAAAATGTTAACAGTGCCTTCCGAGCGATTGAAGATATTCAAGCCGGTATTACTTACATCAATGCGCCGACAATTGGTGCGGAATGTCATCTGCCTTTTGGTGGTGTTAAAGATACTGGTAATGGACATCGTGAAGGTGGCTGGACAGTCTATGAAATCTTTTCTGAATTAAAGACCGTCTATGTTGACTATTCCGGTGCACTACAAAAAGCCCAAATTGATACCTGGGAAGAATAAAAATATTGATTACGAGCAAATTGAATACCGCTATAAGTGTCCGAATGAGAAAACAATTATCACACATTCTTACTCTTATAATAAAAATATAAATTACGAGCAAAAAGAATATCGCAGTATTCTCCCTACTCACTAATTTCAACTATGCTCAAACCGTTAAACTTGGCTAACAAACCAACACCCATTGAAATAATTGATATAGCAATCAAAATCCACATCAAGCGTGATGATTTGACTGGTTTAGAAGCATCCGGTAATAAGATTAGAAAACTGGAGTATCTTTTAGCCGATGCTTTAGATAAAAAATGTGATGTAATCATTACTTGCGGTGCAATTCAATCTAACCATTGCCGAGCAACAATGTTCTGCTGTGCAAAACTGGGACTAAAAGGAGTAGTGATTTTATTAACTGGACCGCAAAATTACCAAGAAAAAACTTATCAAGGCAATCTACTTCTTGATTATCTCTTCGGTGCTGAAATTCACCTCTTGCCTAAAGTAAAATACGAGAAAAAACAAGAATACGCCCAACAACTAATTGATGATTATAAAAAGAAAGGCCATAATCCTTATTTTATTCCCACTGGTGGTTCTAATGGCATTGGTGCTTTAGGTTATCTCTATGCAATGGAAGAGATGGCAAGTTATATTAAATTACAAGGAATTGATTCAATCTTTTGTGCTGTTGGTTCTGGTGGCACATATGCTGGACTTTTAATGGGTAAATATATCTTCGGTTTGGAGACACCAATTTATGGAGTCTTGGTTGATGAAACACCGGAATATTTCATTGCTAAGATTAAAAATATAATCAAAGAATCAGAACAGGTCTTAGATAAAAAATTTGATATCAATGACTCAGATATTAAACTTATTAATGGTTACATAGGACCATGCTATGCAATTCCTTATCCTGAAGAGATTGAAACTATCAAACAATTAGCCCGAAAAGGAATCCTTTTAGACCCAGTTTATACTGGCAAGGCCTTTTATGGTATGCTTCAAGAAAAAGAACAAATCGGATTTACTAATCCTTTATTTATTCACACTGGTGGAATCTTTTCACTTTTTGCCTATAAAGAATACTTTAAGCAATAAGTAAAAGCATTACTTTTTAGATTTCAAACAAACTTTTATTCAGACGGCTCAGTTAGAACACTCGGTTATCCTCTAAGCAATCTAATTAGCCATCCTCTTGGCAAGCCGATGGGCAGCCGACTGGCTTGCCTATAGGCTTGCCCAGGGGCTAGCCCCCCTGCCTGCCTACCGGATAATATAACTGATTGTATATTAGATAATTAACTGGACTATCGGCTAAACTTCCTATTAGATTGCCCAGCGGATGACCTGATAGACAACATACCGGGTCAGATAGCAGGGTTGGTTGAATATTTGTTTTTAGCGCGGATTAATTTTAGTAGTTTTTTCTAAAGATTATGTAATTTTGAATAGTTTTTTGACCAATTCGTCGTTTTCTTTCTCTAAATTATGAATCTCTTGTTCTTTGCCATCAAGTTTTAGTTGGTGGCACTTTTTAGAGATTTCGGTAAGTTTTTGATGTAGTTTATTCTTTGGGTCAAATTTAGGGATGCCGATATGTTCCATTACTGAAGGTGTGCCAAAACCACGTCCAGCAGATGAAAAAGATTTGATAAAATCTCTGACGGGTTTTGAATTGATAATCGCACAAAGATAATGGGCTTCAGGTTCGTTGTCGGTTGGGAAAAAAGTTATTGTATTAAAGGGTATTACGGTTTTGAAACCAATGCATGTTTTTATACTCGAAACAACGGCCGCGTCAATATCATTCGCCATATAACCCCATACAACTTTATATGGCGCAAGTGTATACTCGCCAAAATTATATTGGCTATAAAATGGGTGATTGGCATTCGCATGAAATTTTCTGTATGCTGCTCGATTTAAAAGTAAATTTCGAAATTTAGTTAAATAATTGTATGTCCTTGGATATTTCTTTTTCAATGTATCCTCTAAATAACCACTCATAGGGTTATTTGGGTCATTGACCAAAATAAAGTAAATTTCAGTCCGATACATCCACCTTTCAACATCTTTACCTCTAATCGCAGGGTAGACTAAATCTTGTTCAATTCTCTCTTCAACCCGTTGAATCTTAAATTTACCATAATCATATAGATTTTGGATGATTAAATTACCATCAGATAGTACCTGTTTTATTTGAAGCCAAAAGACACCATATGGTTCAGGAGACACTCCTTTACGAGCTATATAATTATTTTCCCCTACAAATTTCGCTAATTTTTCTAAGCCTGGCAATGTAGTTTGCCATGTTCCCACATTAGACCCCATTGGTTTGGCATTATATTTTTTCTTCTGCAAAAATGGTAAAACTTCATCTAATAATTTATCAGGAGCTATTTTGCCAACACCTTTCTTTTTAGTCCAAACAAAATAAGGCAAAGGATATTTTGTTTTGTCGCCTTTTTTTAAGATAATTGCGGCGGTTTTATTAGCTGCGCCTTCAAATGGCTGTATTGTGACCAAATCGTGTGCTTTTAAGACTTTTAAGTATTGTCCTGTTTCGCCAAGCCTAAATCGTCTAAATCCTTCACCTGCACCCTTTGACTTAAATACTTCCTGAGTAATTAAAAACCCTAATTTAGAGTTTTCATGTAAATAATAATCAGCTGAAGCATAGGTAAAGAGCATAGAAAAATCTGGTTCTGCTCCACCAAGCATCTGTGCATATCCTTTTAGTGAAAATAATCCATATGCTTTCCAAATGGGAAAGGTTGCTTCTTTATAATCTTTAGACAAAAAACGCCATCTTATCCACGGCGGATTTCCAACCACAAAGTCAAACTTTCCAGCAATCATTGGTGCAAAGGCGTTTTTTAAGAATCGTGCCCAGATACCATTCTTACCTTTCTTCTCAAGGTTAAGTATATCGTGATAAAAGTCCTGCACAATCTGTTCATTAGGTGGAAATACTAAACCTTCTTTTTTGAATTGTACCATTGCTTCGGTTATAGAGTAATTATTCTTTGCCATCTTCTCAACTAATGGTGCGGCTTTGGCAAGTAAAAAGCCTTTTTCTTTCACCCAGATTGCTGGAATTTGAAACTTATGGACTGATGTTGTAACTTCTAAATAATCGCCAAATATGTTACCGCTGGTTCTAGTTGGATTTAGCACAGAGTCAGCAAGGTAAATTGGAATTTCAATATGCTCAAGTTCATTTACTAAATCACCCAGTGCAAACAAATAATTGGTGCGTGATGCAATTGCAGCTAAAGGGTTTAAGTCAAAACCCCAGATATTGGCAACAATTCTTTTCGCAGTTTCTAATGGCGGTTCTTTATGTACTTTGGCATATTGTTTTGCCCGTTGAATAGCAAAGACCAAAAATGTGCCTGAACCGCAAGCTGGATCTAATAATCTTTTTTGTGTGTTGCCGTCATAGCCAACTTCATTTAAGATAAGCTCTGCCAACCAATCCGGTGTATAATATTCACCAAGCCGACGTCTTATTGCTTGTGGCACTAAATATTGATAGAGTTTCTTTAATAAATCACGGGTTGCTTCGGGTTTTATAATCGTTGTCGCTGGTTCAAATTCTGCAAGGCCTCGAGTAATTTCTCGGATTGCTTCTTCAAGTCGTGGCGAGAAAGCATCTAAATACCATCTAAAGAAATCACCTTCCAGAAAATTGGTAATGCCTTTTTTCGCATATATCCCGCCATCTTCAATATCAGTGAGTTGTGCGACTAACTCTTCTTTTGATAAGTGAGTTAATTGGGCAGAATAGGATGTTGTAAATGATGTCTCTTTGAGCGTGAGCAATTCAACTGCAATTAGTTTCATCAAAAGAGCAAAATAAGTATGAACCGCAAATAGTAATTCCTGAAAACTAATATCTTTGCCTATGCCATAAGTTTGTGATAAAACATCTGCTTCATTAGATTGTGCCGAACTGAATTGCTCGCCATACACGATTCCAAATAACCGTTTCCATTCATTAAAAAATGTTATCACTCTCTCATTGCTCCAATTTCTTAAGGCATCTGCAAATGCTGAAACTGCGTTCTTAGCGATTTCTGCTTTTGGTCCGAATTTCTGGGCAAGGGCTTCAGCCGTAAGCGGTAATCTTGCCAATGAACGCAAATAAGCAAGAAAAGTTCGCACACTTTCAAGATTAAATGCAAATGGTCCAAGAAGAATAAAATCTTGCTTGGATAATTCTGTCATCGGCTGAGTTTTAGTGCCTTGATATTTGACAAAGAATATCTGAGAACCATCAAAACCAACACCAATCAGTTTTGTGCCATATAAAAATAATTCTTCCTTTCGCTGTATTGATTCTTTTTGAATGTAATCAATGAGTTGCTCAAAAGCATGTTTTATCCATCTTTGCGAATTAAAAGCAAAAGGTTTTTCATATTCAATAATGACATTTCCGTGCATAGCATCGGAACGACCGGATAATAAAATTGTCTTCTCGTAACCGGCGATTGTAGTAATACCCAGTGTGGTTTTTATCGGCTCAAGAATTTTCTCAAAACCAATGCGTAAATCTTCTTCTGTCTTGGCTGTTGTCATTATATTCTTAACGCCAGCGACAAGTTTATCAGCTAATTGAATTAATGTTTCTTTGGGTAATAATTCAGAGATTGATTTTTGATGTGACTGCTTCATTTTTAATATTTCAATTGTATATCAAATAGTTAATATGTCAAGCGTGTTAGTTTTTCTGTCAGATTGGATTTTCTGGGTAGAAATTTTATTCTATTATTGTCTTAATTTTTATTTTGTTCTCTTCTTGTATCAGATATGCCATTGCAATTTGGGGGTCGTGTTCAAAAAATGAGACCCAATTCTCCTTTAATGCTTGATTTAATAACCTCTCTTTTTGTTCCATTGTCTGAATCGGAAACAAATCATAACTCATCAGATAAGGCAGATTGAGATGTGAAGATGTGGGAATTAAATCTGCCCAATAGATTAATGTCTTATTTTCAGAACTAACTTTAACTACTTGATGACCAAAGGTATGGGCTGAAGTCTTGATTACTTCAATGCCCTCAGTAATCTTACAATCACCATCAACCAGTTCAAGTAAGTTGGCTTCTTTTAATGGCTGAAAGTTTTCTTTAAGATAACTTGCTCTTGACCTTCGGTCAGGATTATTTGCCGATTCCCATTCTGCTTTTTGAATAATATATCGGGCATTAGGAAAACTGGGCACAATCTTACCATTAGCATCAATTTTGGTATTACCACCGGAATGGTCAAAATGCAGATGCGTATCAATGACAATATTTATATCATTGGGACTAACTCCAATTGCCGAAAGTGATTTTTCTAAATAGATTTCTTTTTTAACCTGATAGATGTCAGTAAACTTTTGATTATTCTTATCACCAATGCCAGTGTCAATTAGGACTAATTCTTTACCCGTGTTTATCAGACAGCAACGCAGGGCTAATAAGATGCGGTTGTTTTCGTCTGGTGGATTAGTCTTTTCCCAAAGCACTTTAGGAATCACACCAAACATCGCACCACCATCAAGCCGAAAAAAGCCGTCAAGCACCGGATAAATTTCAAATCTACCAAGTTTCATATTTTTATTGAGTTTTTCGTAAAGAAATGAATTATAATGTATAATAGAAAACTTGCAATTATTCCTGGAATAAATCCGTGAATACCAAAAGGATTTTTTATGATTATCCAGATTAAAGCGGTGATTGCACCACCAAGCATTGATATTAACCCAGCGTTCTTAGAGAGTTTATTGAGATAGAGACTGAAAAAGAAGGGCCAAAGATTAGCACCAGCAATCACTGACCAAGAAAAAGCAGTTAAGACTAATATCATTGCTGGTGGTTTAATCGCAACTATTAAAGATAAAATCCCAATAAATACACTGACAAGCCGAGCGTACCGTATATGAGTTTTGGCATCAAGTTTTTTCTGCAAACCATCTTCATAAAAATCTTTAATGAGCGAAGAGACCGCAGTTAATAAGACTGCAGAAAATGTTGACATTCCTGCTGCCATCACCCCAGTTAAAAATATTGCCTGGCTAAACGGTGAAAGTACCAATTTAACTAAATTCGGTATTGCTAAATCCGGATTAGTTAAATTGGGAAATAGAATTCTGCTTACCGCACCATTGAAATAGGGCAATAGGGCAATACTTGCAGAAAGTGTTGCCAGAACTGTGCCAATTCTTAAAACTTTAACATCTCGTATTGAATAGAACCGCGAAACTAACTGGGGCATTCCCCAGACACCAAAACTGACAATCATACAATATGAGACCAATCCTGACCATCCCCAAACACCCGGAGTATCTATTAGATTTTGATTGATTTCACCAAGTCGGATGAAAATATCAGAAACACTGCCCACCTTATTCAATGTAAAAAAGGTTAAAAGTAAAAGTCCAATTATCATTAACCAGGCTTGAAGAAATCCTGTCCAGACCACAGCCAGATAACCACCTAAACTCACATAAATGACAATAATTAGTCCAGAAATTAATAGCCCGTGCAAATATTCAACATTCATTAAGACCTGAGAAATATTTGCCATTGCTTTTAAGATGCTGACATTATACACAATCAGGAATATCGCAATGATTAAAGCAGAAATGATTTGGATTACTGGTGATTGATAGCGTTTGGCTAAAAATTCCGGCATCGTCACCGCATTATACTTTTGGGTTAATTCGCGAGTCCGTTTGCCTAAAACAATCCATGCCAAAGTTGTACCGACTAAAACATTTATTCCTGCAACCCATAAAGTTGCCATTCCGTATTTATAACCAAAACCACCGCCACCAATAATCACAACTGAACTATAATATGCTGCAACAAACGAAAAACTACTCACCCAGGGACCGATTTTTCTGCCACCTAAATAAAAATCCTCTTTAGTTGCTGTTGCTTTTCTACTTAAAAGACCAATTAAAAATAATACTAATAGATACAGGGCTAAAACGATGAATAGGATTATTCCAAAAGACATTTAGTGCTCTTTTGAATTTTGTCTTTTATCCTTAAAATGTCCAATGATTGCCCAGACAATTGAAATGAGAATACTGATAACGATGACAACAATTGCAAAAAAGGTCTTAATCGGAAAAACCCGAAACGGGCAAGTATCAATATGCATCGCAGTCAGTCTATCCAGAAAAATTATTTTGTCAATACTGAATCTTTCACAGGTTCAACCTTTTGTATAGGGTCTCAACAACTAATAAAATATTTAATCTGGGATATTACACTTCTTTTACTTGAACCTTATCTCCCTCTTTCGACGGAATACAAATCAAATAGCCTTTATTGAACTTAAAATACTTCACATAGAACTTAAAATCCTCCAATTGTTCTTGAATATCATCATCTTTTTTATAATAATAGACATTTGCCACAGAATTATCATCAAAGATAAATTGAAAATCGCATTCATAAACCGGATGGTGTTTATATAAAACTTCATAAGTACCATATGAAAAATCAACGCCGTTAAGTCTAAATTCAACACCAATTGCGTTGGGAAATATTTCTAATCCCTTTTCCCGATAAATAAATTCAACACCAAAATAGTTATAAACTTTTTCTGCCGCATTTTTAAGAATAACTGACAAATCCTTTTTAGACTTTGCAGGTTTTTCTGG
This sequence comes from Caldifarciminota bacterium, assembly GCA_039801465.1. Taxonomy (GTDB): domain Bacteria; phylum Hydrothermota; class Tepidihabitantia; order Tepidihabitantales; family CAIPLT01; genus JAOABV01. The sequence continues at coordinate 1,005 of JBDRUT010000007.1, read as the reverse complement.
TATTCGGGCAAACTCTCTATCCGGTTTTGTCACTTCTTCTAAAAGCACTTTTTCACCAAAACTCAAAACCGCACCTCTATCAATATTCAAAGATACCATATAAACTTGTGCTTGTCTTTTATGCGGTTCAGTAATTTTCTTATCTGCTTTCAATTCTAAGACTAATTCTTTACCACCTTTACCGCACCATAAAGGATTAATAATCAAATCGGCTCTACCTTCGCCGACCTTATAACCCTTATAGAGCATTTCAAAATTTCTTTGCCGTTCATAAGGAATTTCTCTCAGTCGTAACTCATGAGCCAACGCTTCTTCATAGACTTTTTCTTGATAGCCGACATCTAAAATATCTAAGACCGTCTCTGCCGCTTTTTCTACTTCTTTCAACCAATCCATTCCGCCTCCTTATATAAAAAGATTAAAATAGATACTGAATACATAAATTTTTATTCAACTTTGCAATTATATTGACATCAGGTTAAGGTGTCAATATTTTAATGATACTGCTATCTTTTATTGTTCCTATTCTTCTGTTGTCATCGACATAAACAAATTTGCAAGTGTAACCTCGCTATTGCGATTATAACGGTTGACAAAATTTATTAAATATATATAATATACAAAATTATAAATTATCTATGCTTAATAATTATATAAGACTTTATCAGCAATTGCGCTCACGACTCTTTTTCTCTGTTGCTGATATTACTCAGATTTTACAAATAAAGCCAACCTCGGCAAATATGCTTGCATCCCGTTATGCTAAAAGAGGCTTATTACTTAGAATTAAGAAAGACATGTATGTTTTTCCTGAACGATGGCATAATTTTAATGAAGTCCAGAAATATCAGATTGCTAATTTGATTCAAGTGCCGTCATACATTTCATTTATGTCAGCACTATCTTATTACGAGATAACCACTCAAACCCAGCAAAATCTTTACGAAAGTGCTGCTTTAACCCGGAGCCAACAAACGATAATTAATTCGCAGATTTTTATTTATT
>JBDRUT010000006.1:0-97517 GCA_039801465.1 Caldifarciminota bacterium | reverse complement strand
GTTGCGCCACCCATCTCATTTTTTCGTTCATTATAAAATGCTTGTATTTCGGTTTCGGTGACTTGAATTTTCTGATTAAAATCATTAATATAACGATTGATTGCTTCGTCTTTGCGTTGTTCGGTATCAATAATATAATCAAGACCCTTATCGAATCCTTTTCGCACCGCTTCTTGATATAATAATTCTCTAATAATTAATTGTTCTAAAAATCCTTCCTTATCATTTTTATACATTACTTTATACTGTTCAGGAAGGTTTTGGAATTGTTTATCAAAATAGTCTATGGTTATTTTAAATCCATTAATTGACGCAATTTCATTTTTAGCAAATTTTATTTCATGTGATTTTATTAAAACTGGTGCTGATTCAGACATCGGTTGAATTGTATCTTTTGATATTGTGTCGGTTTTTATGCTTGGCGTCGTAATTCTTGGTTTAGATTTATTGTTTTTCTTAATGATGACAACTGATACAATTAAAATTAGAATTATTACAATTATATATTTACTCCATTTTTGCATTATTTATACCTTTCTTTCAAAAGTTTTCATTTTTTCGTATAATGGTTTAAGTTTATTTTGATAGATATTTTTTATATTATTTTCCTCGTCTACTAATGGTTTGAATGGAATTAAATCCATAACTTCGGTAGGCGTCATGCTCGATGCAAAAAGTGTTTTGATTGCACCAATCACCATCTTTTCAATGCCAGTTTTAGTTTCCTGTTCAGTTAAGCCGAATCCTTGAGCAATTTCTTTGAGTTCGTTAAATTGAAACCAGAAATAGGTCGGACCCATACCAGTTAATATCGCATAAGCTTCTAATTTTTCTTCTGCAACCTCTGGACATTCACCTAATAACTTAAATAGACTAATCAGTTCATTCTTTTCTGCATCAGTTATTGTCATGGAATAACAGACTGGATTATAACCCGCATTTATGATTGAGGGCGCATTGGGTATCATCCGCACAATTTTTATAGATCCGGCTAAAAATTCTGATATTTTCGCTATGGAAAATCTCGGTACCAAAGATATTAAAATTGAGTTGGGATTTAATTGAGATTTGATTTCATTCAGAACATTACTGACAACTGGTGGATGAACTGCTAAAAATACAATATCTTTAGTTGCGGGTTGCGTATTACCATTAGGTGCAATATTTATTTCAGGAAATTCAGTTCTGAGTTTGTTTAAGGTCTCAGCATTAGTATCGCTAATAACAATATTTTTAAGAGATAATCCAGCTTTCTTCAGTCCACCTAAAAATATACGAGTAACCCGACCACCACCAATAAATCCAATTGTCTTTGTTATTATATTACTCTCCGCAATTTTTAATTTCCCCTCGGCATACAGTTGTTTTTTTACTTTATTCCATATTCCTTCTTTTTTGTATAGTTCACGAATTGAATTTATATCCTGAAAAGTAATCGCATTACCAAGACAGAGATTAGCACAAGTTGTACAACCGACAACACAACTATAAGGTCGAGCAACTCGAGCACCTTGTTCAGTCCAATCAAAAACATTTTTTCCGCAATTCATACACATTCCGCATTTGACACATTTTTTCGGGTCAATTGTTGGATACCATTCAACTTTTTCACGTGGATAGTCGGTTAGCCATGCCATTTTTCCTCCTAATTTTTAATAAAATATACTGCCATATATCCAACCAACAATGGTTGAGAGTATGATAACTAACGATACATAAGTTAAAGTTTTTTTCGTTCCCATAATGCTTCGTAAAACCAGCATACTTGGTAAACTGACCGCAGGTCCGGCAAGTAGTAAAGAAAGAGCAGGTCCTTTACCCATGCCACTGCCTAAAAGTCCCTGTAATATTGGGACTTCAGTCAATGTTGCGAAATACATAAAAGCAGCAGCGACCGCAGCAAAGAAATTAGCAAAAATGGAATTACCGCCAACTAAAAGTGAAACATAACGAGAAGGTATGATACCGGCATCGGTATTAGGTCTGCCTAAAAAAAACCCGGCAACAAAAACTCCAGCAAAAAGTAAAGGTAAAATCTGTTTAGCAAATATCCATGTTGATAAAACCCAATCTTTGCGTTCTTGTTTGTTAAACCATTTTAAAATGATAAAGAACAGAATAACTAGCAAAACCGCAACGAGATACCATTTGATATTATATACCACATTATAAAATCCAATCAATTCACGAGGCTTTGACCAGGCAGCAAAAATGAGAATTAGAATCAATGTAAGAAAATATATCACATTTTGAAAAAGACTCCGATTTTTAATATGTGCTTCAACCGTAAAATTATTACTGTCATCTTCTACCTTTTTATTTTTGAAAAATAATGACATTAAGAGTCCGATGATAATTGAAAAGACTACTGCCCCAACTGCTCGAGCAATGCCCATTTCTGCACCTAAGATTCGTCCAGTCAATATAATTGCCAGAACATTAATTGCCGGTCCTGAGTATAAAAATGCAGTTGCTGGCCCAATGCCTGCTCCGCGCGAGTAAATTCCAGCAAACATCGGTAAGACAGTACAAGAACAAACTGCGAGAATCGTGCCCGATACTGATGCAACACCATAGGCAAGAAGTTTATTAGCTTTGGCACCAAAGTATTTGATAACCGCTTCTTTTGAGATAAAAAGACTGATTGCACCAGCAATGAAAAAAGCAGGAATTAAGCAGAAAAGAACATGTTCGCGGGCGTATTCCTGAACCATATGAAATGCTTCAAGGATTGCACCTTGTATTCTGACGGCGCCAAAAGGCAGAAAATAGAAAAGCAGAAAGACAAAAATAAATATCAAGAGTTTTGTTCTATCTTTCATTTATTTATTTCTTCTTCAATCCAGGTTTTGATTTCTTCTTTAGAAGGTATTCTGCCCGCGGATTTAACTTTGCCATTTATTACCAGACCAGGTGTGCCAAGGATTTTGTATTCCATTATCTTTTTAATATCAGTCACTTTTTGGACATCAGCGGCAACATTCATTTCGGCTAATGCGTCAAATGTCCTCTTTTCAACTTCTTGACAACGAGGACAGCCCGTACCTAAAATTTTTATTTCCATAGTTTCCTCCTGTTAATTTATTTGATTCTTTTACCATGCATTCCAATTATACATTTACCATTTTCTCGCAAGGATAAGCGTTTCTTTAATTTTTTAGCATCAGCGTCAAAAACATCGCCCGAGATTGTAGAGAATAAATCAAGGATAATCTTATGGATTTTGTCGGCCGGTTTTGTTATTGAGTAATATACGAAGCGACCTTGTTTATTCTCTTTGACTAAGCCGGCATACTTTAAGATTTTAAGGTGACGCGAAACATTATATTGATTTTCTTCCACGGCATCGATGATTTCACAGACACATAATTCACACATTGCCTTGCGTAATATCCAAAAGATGCGCAGCCGGGTCTTATCAGATAATGCCTTAAAAATATCTGTTAGTGTTTCTATTACTGGTTTCATAATTGCTCCTTTTATGCTAACATTCGCATAGACGCATATATTATACGAAAAGATGAATTGTTTGTCAAGGAAAATTGTACGATCTAATTGTTTTATTTAAATTTGGGACAAGGTTTAGTATCCCCAGATTTCATTCAGATACGATTTGCGGCGACAGTCAACACAGAGAATCCGTTGGTGTTGAGAACGGTAGGGTAGGGTTGAATAAATGGTAGCAGAAATCAAAGAATTAGGTTCATCAGGAATAACTCCTAAATCTTTATATAGAATTAAGTATAAAGTCGGATTAGCAAATGCAAGTTCACCAACTTTATGAGCAGTCCACAAAAGTTGGGCTTTAGGCGCAACGACTGAACCGCAAATTTCACAAAACACCAATTCTTTTTCAATTACATTTTCGTAGCTATCCTTTTTAATCTTTGCCAAATCGTATTCTTGAGTATGTCTGATTCCTTCTTGAGTTGTGCAATAATTTACACATTGGCCGCAATAGATACATTTCTCTTGGTAGTGAATTACTTTGCGAACTCTTTTCATAATATCATCTTCAATAGCCCGGGCATTTGCTGGACAGACTTCAACGCAAGCACCGCAACCAATACATCGTTCTTCATTAAAGACAATAATACCACGAAATCCTTTGGGTGGAATTGAAGGTGCTTTAGGAAATTTTGCGGTATAAGGGCCCTTAAAGATTGCACGAAGCGCTTCGCCTAGTTCTCTTAATTTTGGTTTTCTCATAATGAACACTGATTTATTAAGATATCTTATTAAAGATCATTCTCTTTCTTCTTCTTGTGATTGGGCGATTAATTCTTTATTAAATTTATCTTGGCCGAACTTATCCATTTTTGATTTATGCCACATTTTAACACCAAATAATAATGAACTACGAGATAAAGCATGAGCAGCAACCGGCATTGTGATTAAAATGAAAAAGGCGCACACTAAGGCTTTAATACCCATTGAACTGAATCCTTTGAAAAAGAATATGCCTAACATTAATCCACAGGTTCCTAAGGTAACACCTTTAGTAGCTGCTTGCATCCTATTATATAAATCCGGAAAACGAACGAGTCCAAGACATCCTAGTAAATCAAAGATTACGCCGATAATGATTGCAATCCAACCAAGCAATGACCAGAAATTAATCATCAAGGCTCCTCCCTTCAAGGTATTTGGCTAATGCCAAAGTTCCGAGGAAACTTAATATTGCAATCGTGATTGAAATATCCATTAAGTAAGGTATATTATAGCGTAAAGCCATCAGTGCGGTAATACAAGTAAAGATAATACCCATAATATCAACAGCAATCACTCGGTCAGAAATGCTTGGGCCCTGCAAAGCGCGATATAAACAAAAAAATGCACCAACTGCTAATAAAATTATTAATATCTCCATTTTGCTCCATAGGTATACCACAGATTTGTTCTTTTAAGATATTCTGTGGCTTTAATAGTAAAATTTGTCATTATTCAAAAATCCTTTTTAAATAGTGTTCAAATGGACCAACAATACTTTGAGTGGCCTTTTCCATATCTTCATAGCGTATCCAAATCCAATGAATATAAAGTGTATCGTCAACGATATCAACACTCATTGTTCCCGGAGTCATTGTAATTGAATTAGCAAGCAAAGTACGGGCTAAATCGGTCTTAAGAATAGTTTTAACTTTAACAATCCCTGGTTTTAACGGTTTTTCTGGATGAATCACACGATAGGCAACATCTAAGTTTGCCTTAAAGCATTCCCAGGCGAAAACCGGAATATAGATTAAAAACCAGAATAAGCGATGTGGTTGCAGAATTTTAATAGGATGATAACTAAAATAACCACCAAAGACAATTGCCGAGATGATCGCAATTATTAAACCAATCAAAAGTGATGGGGGATAAAAGGTCCAAGTTAAGATTATCCACAAGATAAAGGCTAAAACTAAAAATCCAATCCGTTGTGACATCTCTTTAGCCTCTTAATTTTCGAATTTCGGAAATGTCAAAAGTTTTATATTTTTCATAGATTCGAATAATCAGTGATAGCATTACCGCGGTTGTGCCTAATCCGATAACAATTGCGGTTAAGACTAATGCCTGGGGAATTGGGTCGACAAAGTTTTTGACTGAGTCAACTTGAGTTATTATTGGTGCCAGCGCATTTTTCTTAAATCCGATAAAAGCAAATAATAAATTTATGCCGTATTCTGCCATACAAAACCCGATTGCAATTTTTAAGATATTGCGTTTTGTGATTATTGCATACAGTCCGATGATTATAAGTAAAATACAGGCAATAAATAAAAACATATTCACTCCTTCATCAGATAATGGGTTGCTGCTAATGCTAAAAATATGCTGAGTAAACCAGCACCGACTTTAATACCAATCGCAATATTGGCTAATGGTATAATTCCAGCACTTAAGATTTTAAGAGGAGTTCCTTTAGCTAATAAATTAGTAAAGAAAAAGGTACCGGTTAGTAATCCGAGTAAAGCAATAAAAAGAAACATCAAACCACCAATACTTTCAAAAATGGAAGCAAAGAAATAAGAGCTCCTTTCTCGAATTTCCACTGCACCAAAGGCAAGAACTAAAAGAATGAATGAAGCAGAAAGTATCACACCGCCAGCAAAACCGCCACCTGGAGTTAGGTGGCCATGCAGGATGATATAACAACCGTACAGAAAAATAAAGCCGGCAATGAAGCGGGCAATCGTTTTGACAATGACCGTCATTCCATTACCTGTGGACTTTTGAGATGACTGGTTAGTGTTAATATTATTATTAGTCATATTCTTCCTTTAACTCTCATTATCGTTACGACACCCAGGACCGAGGTAAATAATACCACGGCTTCACCAAAGGTATCATAGCCACGGTAATCTAAAATTATTGCGGAAACAATATTGGAAGCACCAGTTTGAGCCAGTCCGTACTCAATATAATGACTGGCAACTTTCATTATTGGAGAACCGAATGGCGGTAAAGCTCTTATTCCATAAATTGTTAGTAAAATAAATAATGTTCCGAAAATAAAAAATGTGATAACTGGAAAGATGGCTTCAGTTTGAATCCCTTTGCCAATTGTAGTATCGGTATGAGTTGTTTTTAATATCGCCGCAGCAAAAAAGACAACCGTTAAAATTTCCACTACAATCTGAACGATTGCCAAATCAGGTGCTTGAACTAAAATAAACATAATTGCGACAGAAAACCCGACAATACCCATAGCAACTGCCGCAGCTAATAAATCTTTAATTTCAATTGCTACTATGGCTGCAGCTAACATCGCAATCGAAAGTAAATATAGCTCTATCATCAAACACTCCTTAATCTTTGAGGATAAAGTTTCCGATAATAATAGATAATGCCAATTAATATTGAGATGACAAGCAGAACCGGTATAAAATTGAAAGTTAAAGGATTAATATTAGATATTGTGTCGTAAGTATATAACTTTGTACTAATTAAACAGGGTATAATGATAACACGCCAAACTAAAGGAATAACTAACACACCTAAAATAATGCATAGAATTGAAAGAAATGCCGGTGGAAATAACATTGTAAAGTTAGGATCACGGATATGGTGAAAAGATTTCTGGATATTTTCAGGTTGAGGTTGCTTTAATGAGTAAAGAATTTTTAAGAGATATATTGGTGTTACGATAATACCAAATATTAATATTAGAAGCAAGATGATTGAGACAAAATTTGTATTAAACATCTTCATCCTGGAAATTCCTTCAAGCAGCCACCATTTAGAAAAGAAACCGTTCAATGGTGGAATTCCCATACAAGCCAATGATGTCAGCAAAATAATTGAGTATGTTATTGGTAGTTTGGCCCCAATGCCTTGAAAGTTTTCTAAATGAGTTGTTTTAATCCAGTACTCAATTGAACCGGTGGCTAATAATAGTGAGGGCTGAAATGTTAAATAATTGATTAGATGATAAATACTGCCAGCAATTCCATATAGATTTGCTGACCCAATACCAATAAAGACAAAGCCAATTTGACTTATGGAACCAAAAGTTAATAACCGATAAGCATCTCTTGAGACAGTAGCAACCAACGAAGCCAAGATAATGCTTAATGCACCCAAGCATAAAATAGTTAGGCGGATTAGATAAGTATCACTAATATTAAATATAAAATAGGATATTCGGAAAAGAAGATAGATACCGACAATTTTATCAATAACCATCGGAATAAAGGTCATTATTGTAATCGGTGATTTAACTATTTTTAGCGTCCAAGAATGTAATGGAATTATTCCAATTTTGCCAATAATGCCAATTAGAATTACCAGAAAAGAAGTTATTAATATTGGTGTGTTAGCAATTAATCTTGGTTCAGAGATGATAGATGTTATACCATTAGAAAATAAAAGGATTAATATGCCAGCAAGGATTAAAGCATTAGATAATCCTACGATTAAAAACATCGGATTAGTAATCGTAGATAATTTAATTGTTTCTTTGTCTTCCTGACCAGTAGTTATCAGAATAAAGATATAAAGAACAAGTAACGAAATAACTGAAATTAAAAGTAAAAATATCAGATTATTAGCCAAAATCATGCTATTTCCGATAGATAATGTTATTAATAAGAAGAGATAGTATATGTTAAGATGTCGATAATTTCGCATTGACCGAAGTGAATACAGAAGAATCATAAATCCAATTAGCGCGACACTTAAAATAATGATGCTACTAAATTGGTCTAAATAAAATCCAAAATTAATATTTCTGAGAGTAAAGAGTCTATGGGATAAGACTTCGGTCTTTCGGGTGACAATAAAAAGATAGGTTGCATAATATAAATTAAGGCAAGTACCTAAAAAGTTGAATTCATTGCGCAGGCGCGAGATAATGAATCCAAAGATACCAGCAAGAATTAAGACGATTGATAATAGAACTAACGCATTCATTTTAACGACGATATCGTGACCTGATCGAGGCAGTTTTTTGCCAAGATAATTCTAATAATTCTTTACCCGTATATCTGACTTTACCATTTTCCAAGGCAATCATCCGTTCCGTGCAACAATAACAAGGGTCAACTGCGGCTAAACAGATTGCAGCATCAGCAATGGAGTAACCTTTTACGGCAACTTCATTCGATACGATATTCATATAACTGGGTGCACGGATTTTATGTCTTATCGGACTATTTGTTCCGTTACTTCGAATATAATGGAAAACTTCGCCTCGTGGTGCTTCCGCTCGACCAATACCTTCGCCCGGCGCAATCTCCTCTACACGATTTTCAATTGGTCCTTGGGGCATTTGTTTAAGACATTGCCGAATAATTTTAATTGACTCAAAACATTCTAAGAGTCGAACCTTGGCTTTAGCAAAAACATCACCTTCTTCGACAACAATCATATCCCAATTAACTCGGTCGTAAGCACAATGTGGGTCATCTTTTCTGACATCAATGGCAACACCAGATGCTCTTGCTGTTGGTCCGACAACGCCATAGTTAATCGCCTCTTGTTTAGGAAGAACACCGACATTTTCTAAACGAGCATGAATAACCGGGTCGTCTAACACGGCTTTAGTAAACATCATTGTCTTATTTTCGATTTCAAGCAATGCTTTTTCAATTTCCGGAACTTGTTCAGGTAAGATATCACGCCTGACACCGCCGACTTTATTCATCGCATAATGATTGCGATTGCCGGTGATCATCTCAAATAAATCCAAAATTAGTTCTCGATAGCGCCACGCCCACATCCAAACAGTATTATAACCAATAAAATGGCCTGCTAATCCTAACCAAAGATAATGAGAATGAATCCGTTCTAATTCATGAATTATGGTCCGAATATACAACGCTCGTTCTGGAACCGAGATATTTGCCGCGTCTTCAACTGCTTGGACAAATGCCAGAGGATGCGAATTTGAGCAAATGCCACAAATCCTTTCGACTAAAAATGCAATCTGGTCGTAAGTCATTTTGGGTGAGATAAATTCATGACCTCGGTGATTGTAACCGATATTGATTTCTAACCCGATTACTTTCTCACCTTCGACAATTAGTTTAAAGAACTCAGGTTCTTCTTGTAAAGGATGATACGGACCAATCGGAACGATTCGTTTACTCATAATCTCTTCTTAGCGGATATTTATCTTTAGGCCAATCTTCAGCGGTGAGTAATGGCACTAAATTAGGATGCCCTTCAAATTCAATACCTAAAAGTTCGTGGATTTCCCGCTCAATCCAATTTGCTGCCGGATAGATTGGCGCTAATGATTGTATTTGAGGATTGTCTTTCGGTAGAATTGTTTTAATTGTAAAATAGGTGCCAATTTTATCATAAGAGAAATGATAGAGAATTTCAAAACCATCTCGAGTGTCAATGCCGGTAGCTATTGATAGGCGTAAGCCTTTATCTCGAAACAAGAATTGAGCAATGTCAAAAATCTTCTCTTTAGGCATTGTAATGTACAATCGTCGCTCGTTATGTTTGAATATTTTCGCTTCAGGAAATTTCTCTTGAAGTTCTTCTATTAATTTATCTCTAAATGTATACATCGTTTTTATGTACTTACAATTTCTGCAGCGCTTTGACAACACCTAAAATGATTGCTTCGGGTTTTGGTGGACAACCAGGAATATAGACATCAACTGGAATATGCTTATCATAAGGACCAACAACGTTGTAGGAATCTTTAAACATATGGGTATCACAACTGCAAGTTCCAACTCCAATAACTAAACAAGGTTTTGGTGTCTGTTCATAGACTCGAATTATCCGGGGTAAAGTCTTGCGGTTTATAACGCCACTCACTAACAATGCATCAGCGTGTCGAGGTGAACCGACTAAGACAATGCCGAATCGTTCAACATCAAACCTGGGAGTTAGCGCCGCCAATATCTCTATGTCGCAATTATTACAGGAAGCAGCAGCAACATGAAAAACCCAAGGTGATTTTTTGAGTCCTAAGATTCGTAAATCTTTCATAATAATCAATAATACTGATAGAATTTTATATTACAATTTATTTTTAATATCATAGTCCCAAAAAGGCAAATACTAAACCGATGATTGCAATAGGCATGAGTGCTAACCAAAAAAATTTTAGTGCTTGGTCAATACGCAAACGGGGATTAGTATTTTTGATAAGAATTATCAGAACGACTAAAAGAAGAAATTTGAATATTGCCCAACCCGAAACTAACCCACCCCAAAAGAGCGTGATTAAAAGGCAGGGCAAGATAAATAGCATCATTGCCTTGGATAACTTAAATAATGCCAAAGCAAATCCTGAGTATTCTGTATAGACTCCTGCCATCAGTTCTTGTTCGGCTTCAGCGATATCAAATGGCACATAACCAAGTTTCGCTTGAATACATAATAACATTATGATTGTCGCAATAATTCCTGATACTGAATACAATAACGGTCCATTTATCTGTTGGTATTGGACGATTTCGCCAATTTTAATTTGGCCACCAGTTTTGACAACCGTTACTAATATTGCGGTAATGAATGGTAATTCATAGCCAAAATAGAGCGTCATTTCTCGAGAAGCACCGACCGCGCTTAATGGATTTTTCGATGCCGAAGCACCGATAATTGTTGCTAATGGTGGTATTGCCAATAAATAGATTAAGACGATTAAATCACCAATAAAAGACTGTGTGAGATTAAAGTTCATATAGAACAACATAACTGCAACTACAGTAACTGCACTGACACTAAGAATTGGCGCCATCAGAAATACAATGCGTGATGCACCTTCAGGAATTAAAGTCTCTTTGGAAAGCAGTTTCAAAAAATCAGCAAATGGTTGATACCACGGTGGTCCAACGCGCCATTGAATTCGAGCAGTCACTTTTCGGTCAACCCAAGTTAATAACAGACCAACAATAGCGGTAAAGATAAACCCGGGAAATATTAGGAACCAGAAAAGTATCTTCATAATATTATGCATAATCCGGTCTTATCAGGTGTTGTATCATAGCCTTCTTCAGAAAGGCGACCATGAGAATAATCTTTTCGTATCAGGTGTTTTATCATAATCTTCTCCAGAAAGGCGACCGCGAGACGAATCTTTGACCAATGATGGTTTTTTTAATTTCTTCTTCAGTTAAGAATTTTAAGGCACCAGAAGCACAACTGGCAACACATCTTGGTCCTTCAGCCCGGTCAGTACATAAATTACATTTTTGAGAAACATGATTGAAAAGATTTTTATCCAGCACACCAAATGGACAGGCTAAAATACAAGATTTACAGCCGACACAATGAAAACTTGCTTGCAAAACTAATCCTTGTTCGGTTACTTTTAATACTTCAAATGGACAGGCAGCAGCACAGAGTGGTTCTTCACAATGACGACAGGCAAGTGGCAAATCGACAGTTGCCGAAATATTACCATAGCGAATCCGGGCTTCATTAAAGGCACTACGACAGGCCGCTTCACATGAGCGACAACCAATACAATAATCTAAATCTAAAAATATCCTTCTTGTCGGATTATCGTTCATAAGTTAGTCAATTTACCTTTTGTTAGTGGTATTATAATTTCTTTTGTAAAATTGTCAATCTTAATTGGAAAGAGTGCTCGATTATCTGCAGTATTAACCGGGATAGAGACTGTATTTAATGGAACATCATCAGTAATATCAGCGATAAATTCTTTAGACTTGTTATCAACAGTAAGTTTAACTTTATTACCCAATTTTATTTGAAGTCTTTGTGCTGTAAGTGGATTTATCTTTATTTTAGTATCGTTATCCAAGATTCCGCGATAACCAAATGCGGATTCTTCACCTAAGACAATAAGTTCATCTTCACTTATTTTTGACGAGACCATCTGATGTTCAGCATAACTGATTGATTTATTGATAAGATTTTCTAGATTAACGCTAGTCTTAATGGTTAGTCTCGGTCGGCTTTGAGGTATATTAGGTTTTAATAAATCAATAATTTCAGCAATTGACTTACTGCCGCTAATTGGTTGAGCCAAAGGTTTTAATGTACTTTTGTCCCACAAAGAATATATGGTTCCGGATTTTTCCAAAAGTGATGGCACCGGTAATGTATAATTGGGTATAGCAAGCGGATACTTATAAGTTGTAGTTGTGACAAAGAGTTTTAGTTTATTTAAACTATCAAAAATATTCGGATAATAGAATGGGAAAATCTCACCAAAATTTATCAGGGCTTTAATTTTGCCCTGGTCAATCTTTTCAATAACTTCACCCATAGAGGTCTTACTTAAAGGCAATGATGTTAAACTTAATCCACAGAATTTCTTATTTCCGGGCGAAACGATTGATAACAGTTGTGCTAAAGTAGCAAAAAGGAATGGGTCATCAGTTTTAGCCCAATCCAGTGATGCTAAGACAATACCTGGAGAAAGAGTTGTGAAAGTATGTGCGATTTCTTCAATATCATTAATATTAACGCCACAAATTGCAATTAACTGAGGCAAGATTTTTTTGATAGTACTGACATTTTTATCGCCGAGCACTTCTTTGGCAGTCTTTCCCATCATTCCAATTAAAGCCAATAATAATATTGGTTCAGTACCGGGTTTGACTTGAATGAACTTATTGGCAAATCCCGCAAGTTTACTTTTTACGGAATCAATATAATACAAGCGGTGATTGCGGTCAGCATATTTGGCATCTAAAATTGGTTTGGCAATCACTGGTGATTTGCTGAAAATGTCGCCGATAATCAAAAATACTTTGGCTGAAGAGATATCTTTTAATTCAGCGTATTTAACTTTATCTATAGTATAATTAAAGAATGCTTCTGGTTCTAAATAACTTCGGAGAACCGTCTCAGTTTTTAATTGCTGAGTAAAATTGAAAATTAAAGATAGTTCTTCTAAAGTATTATTAATATCATAAGTGATTGCAATTTCATCAGCAGAAAATTTATTTAAACTGGTTGAGATTTGAGTAATGGCATCATTCCAAGAGATAGGATTATTGTTTAATAGAGGATAAGTTAATCTTTTATTGTCTTCTAAAATTCTTGTTGCTAAATTGCCCCGGGCACATAATCTTCCTTGATTTACCAACGTATTGTGGTCATATTCAATCTTACGAATTATAAAACCACCACGGTTGATTTCGTTAATGCTAAGTTCACAACCGTATTGGCATAAAGGACAAGTGGTTTTAATAAGTTTTGATTCAATACTCATTGTTAAAAAGTTCCAATAATTAATTTATCATAAGAATTAAAAGGCACCAAAATTAATTTCATCATAAGAACGGGTCTTCAATGTCTTTAATCTGTTCCCAGGTCAAAACCGGACCATCTTTACAGACAAAATATTTTCCGCATCGGCAATGGCCGCATTGACCCAATCCGCAGGACATATTCTTTTCCATTGAGAGATAAATATTCTTTTCATTAAATCCTTTTTCTAATAATTTAATTGTACCGAATTTCATCATGATTGGTGGTCCACAAACGACCGCAACCATATTTTTGACATCGCCTAATGGTTCATCTAATAAGACGGTGACCACACCGACTTTGCCTTTCCAATTTTCGTCACCAACATCAACGGTGAGTTTGATATCGGCTTCTTTCCAGGATTTCCATTCCGGAATTTGTCGCTTATAGACAATATCTTGGGGAGTTCGTGCGCCATAGCGGATTAAGATTTTTTTATATTTCTTTGCATTTTGCATTAAGGCTAAAAATAACGAACGCAAGGGTGCTAATCCAACGCCACCACCTAAAATCAAGACTTCGCGATTTTCAAATTCTTCTAATGGATACCGTTTGCCAAACGGTCCACGAATACCAACCACTGAACCCACTGGTAAATCAAACAAAGCCGAAGTTACTTTTCCCACACGCATAATCGTCATTTCCAGTTTTAACTTATCATAAGGTGAAGACGAAGGTGTAAACGGTGCTTCGCCAACACCAGGCACAGTCAATTCAACAAATTGGCCTGCAGAAAAAGAAAAGTCCTTATTCTTCAAATCCAAAACAAAAGTTTTAATCGTTGGTGTTTCGTCAATAATATCTGTGATAATTGCCGGAAATGGTTGAAATGGATTTCGCATAATTCGCTTAATATTCTAATTTTATGCCATTCACCCAAAAAGTTAAAAAAATACTTCTATGGAATCTTAAGTTCCATTTCATATGTGTGCCAATATTTTTCTAATATCAATTTTGCCCATGCACACTGAAAAACATCTACCGCAACCAGAACATGCATTGAATTTATAATCATTGAAAAAATTCATAAACTTGCAATGAAACCGATTGCGAAATCGTTTCCAGAATTCTGCTCGCGGATTCATACCGCCACCAACCCGAGCATATGCTGAATAATAACATGCATCCCAGACTTTATACCGTTCAAAACCTTTTGTCTTTTCTGATTCTGCAATTGGTGTATCATATAAAAGGAAACAGAAACAAGTCGGACAAACCATTAAACAACCAAAACATTCAACACAAGTTTTCGCCTGTTCCTGCCAAAATTTTTCATCTTTTTTATCTTCAATTGCCTTGGCTAAATCTTCTCGCCAAGAATTGGGATTAAAATTATCCAGTAATGCTATTGCTTTTTTTCTGTTCTCGTCTCTTAAGATTAGGTCTTCAGATTTGGCTTCGCGAAACAAATGATTAAAATCTCTTAATAGTGCTTCACCTTTTTCGCTGGTCGTTTCCAAAATATATCCATTCGGTATAATGGAGAAGATTATATCCGCATTTTCTTCTGGATACGGTTTTAATTCCAATAGATTACAGAAACAGGTTTGTTCCGGCATCGGACAATCCGCAGCTATAATAATAGTTTTTTCTAATAGGGACTGGTAGAACGGGTCGACAAATTCATTTTCCAAATACATCTTCTCATGAACTTTTAATGGTCGCAAATCACAATTCTTAGCACCAAATATTATTCGCGAAGATTGCGGAAAGGGAATATCAATCGTTGCAGTGTCTTTCAAACCGGCGACTTTAATTTTAGGATTAAAGAAAAATCCTTTTAAGGATTCAACCGGCCGAATCTTTTGTAATGAATCTACTAAATCTGATTCTGTAACAGTTAAAAAGGTATTGTCTAATTTTTTATAATGGGTCTTATTTTCTAATTGGATAGGATAATAGATTGTGAAATTGTCCGCAAGTCTTAATAGCCAAGGATGGAGTTTGCCCTTAGTCAAAAATAATATCGACATAATTTCTTACGGATAAAAGAAATTAATCAAATAAAAAATAATATTCATAAAATTATTAGAACAGAAAATTGCATCAGCAAAATACCGTTATAAAACACGCTAATAACTTTAGCAAAAAATTAGGATTTGTCAACATGAATTTTTGACAGTTCCTAAAAAGCCCTAAAGAGATTGAAGACACCAAAAAGATGAATCCAATGAATGCGAAAGACCAAAGTCTCCTAACGTATAAAATTTCAGTGAGTTCCGAAGTGAAATTTTACTTGCTTAGAGCTTGATATTTAGAGAACTATAAAAATTTACCGGACACGAACTGGGGAAAAATTTCAAAGAAAAAAACTCTAAATTCTTTGAGAATCTTTACCTATAGCCTGTTTTTCTTGCAATTTGTCTTATTGTAAAAATGTATACGTATATATAAATAAAAAATTAACCGCATTTTCTATTTAATCCATTGTATTACATAGAATAATGCGAAAAATTGTAAAAATGGGGGTACGAATACCCCCGCCATGGGGTGTGGCAAGAAGTTTATGGGAAAACATATCAAAAAGTTCTTCATTTTTCATTTCTATTTTATTGCCGATTAAAACATCTCGTAAAACATCGGTTAAAGCATCATTTAACAAGACACTAAATTAGACTTTTATGTTATCTTTTAGGATGCTTAACCGGTTATCTCTTGAGTTGCCAAAATAACTGCCATTGACTGAACCAGTTTCCCAATTCAAAAAAAGGTTTCATAATCATTAAAATAAATTTCTTGATTTCTGACAAATTTTTAAGATTATCACTGTTTATAACAATCTTAAGTTATTTATCTGAGACTAATATTAGAGGGGCCAGCAAATTTTTCAGATTAGGCAATTTTTAATTGGGATAGGTCTTTATCCGAAGAATTTTGATAAACCTTCTGCCATATTGGGTCAACTAAATTTTTTAATTCTTCATCATAATTTTTGAGCGTATCAAAATAATTTCGATTTTCCAAATATATACAATCCGGCGCATAATCTAATGGTCGGGCATTATATTTTTTAATGATAGAAAATGCATCTTGAAAATGGTCGCGAATAATGCAAGGTCTGAGCCAGTTAAATGATGTATATGCGTTAACTTCCTTTCCGTGAGGATAACCATAATGACATTGCCAGTCCCGAATTGCTTGAAAGAAAGGTGTTTGAATCGCATCCGTAAGGTTACCGCCATTTTCAAAGATTGTTTTTATATTAGAAACTGCATAAGGGAAAAAGACGCAAGGAGCAACATCTCCATGCCAATTAATGTGCAGATAACCACCTTCGCGACCACCAGCAATACACCCGCTTGATGCCGAACCATGATTCCAGAAATCGACCAGAAAAACTCGTTTCTTTTTAATTATTTCCCAACTGCGTTGCCACATCCAAACTCTTTGTTGTGGTGTTGGCATAAAATCAACCGCAACATCGCGACCGATTGGCATATAATGGAAAATCCAACCATATCCGGCACCAATTTGGTCAAAGAAGAAATCAATAAATTCATCAGAAAGAACTTCTTGGTAATTATCTCGGGTTGCGGTAATTGAGATGCCGAATAGAACTCGTTTTTGTTTTAGTGTTTCCATTACTTTGATAATCTTATCAAATGTTCCCGCACCGCGTCTTCGGTCAGTAGTTTCTCTCATTCCTTCAACCGAGATTGCCGGAGTTAAATTACCAAGGTCGGATAGTCTTTGAGCAATTGTTGGATTAATCATTAGACCATTGGTATACATTAGAAATATTGCATCAGAAAATTCTTCGGCAATATCTAAGATTGTTTTATTATCACTTTTATATATTAATGGTTCACCACCAGAAATTACAAAGAACCGATTTCCCCACAAACGATAAGCATCACTTAGGATGCGTTTTACCACCCAGTAAGGAAGTTTATCGCGTTCTCCGGCTGAATTGGCATAGCAATTGGGACAACGGAGATTACATTGTTTAGTTGGGCTGATAACTAAAAATCCTGGTGGTCCATAGCCATATTTTTCTAACCACTCCTGAGTGATTCTTTTTAAGTCCTGATTCATAAAAATTGCTTTTAGGAAGATATTGAGTGTTTTTTTAGTTATTCGCGAGCGATTAATAATATTAAGCATTCCTTCAACAAGATAATATAATTCTTCAGCAATGCGTGGAGAATTCGCATATAAAGGATTTTGTGCGTAATCGCGAATTAGTTTGGGTTTTGCTAATTTATAGATTGACCTAATTATAAACTCCACCCGTATGGTATTTAATATCCAATACATTATTCGGGCAATCACATCAGAACTGATTAGATTTTTTTCTTCAGTTTTTGTCATATTTGTCTGAAACTTAGTAATTTTGATATATTTTATAAAGCAACATGATTTTGTCAACAGGAGACTTTGGTTTTTCGCATTCATTAGATTCATCTCTGAAAAGTTTTCGTTAATTGGGACAATCTTTTTGCTAACGATGGTGAGATTGCATTAGAGTTCATTCGCCACTGCCAATTGTTTCTATTTGATGCGGGTTGATTCATTCGAGCCGTAGAATCTAATCCTAAGATATCTTGCATCGGAATTATCACTAAATTTGCTTGAGATTCCATTAGCAGTTTTATCAGTTCCCAGTTTAATTGTTGCAATGGAATTCTTTTTATTCTTAAATATTTATACAATCGTTTCTTCTCGCTTAAACTGGCTTCTTGAGTATACCAACCAATGATTGTATTATTATCATGAGTTCCAGTATAAGCGACACAGTTTGGTTCGTAATTATGGGGAAGATAAGGGTGTTTGAAATTGTCTTCATTAAATGCGAAGAGTAATACTTTCATTCCGGGCAAATGGAATTGGTTGATAATTTTTTTGACATCAGGTGTAATTACACCTAAGTCTTCAGCAATAAATGGTAAATCAGGAAATTTTTGTTCTAAGTGCTTAAAGAAATCTTTTGCCGGTGCTTTAACCCATCTGCCTTTGATTGCGGTCTCGGCTTTTGCTGATACTTGCCAATATCCAACCAGTCCCCGAAAATGGTCAATGCGCAGTAAATCGTATAATTTCAGATTATGTTCAATCCGTTGTAACCACCAAGCGTAATGAGTTTTTCGTAAAGTATTCCAATTATATAAAGGATTGCCCCAGAGTTGGCCGGTTTTACTAAAATAGTCTGGTGGCACACCGGCTACAACATAAGGTTCTTTTTTGCGATTTAACTTGAATATTTCCGGATTGACCCAGACATCAACACTATCATAATTGAGATAGATGGGGAGGTCGCCGATTATTCGAATATTTTTTTTATGAGCATATTGTTTTAAGGATTGCCATTGTTGATAACTGATGAATTGTAAGAATTTTTGAAACTCAATTTGTTGAACGAGTTTTTTACGATAATAGTTTAATTCGGTCTGATTTCGATTTTTCAATTTACTTGGCCATTGATTCCAGGTTTTTCCACGATAGAAATCTTTCAGGCTGACAAATAATGCATAATCTTCTAACCAATAATTATTGTCCGTAATAAATTTTTGATAGGCTAATGTCTTTCTTAATTTTTGAGAACGGTTAAAAGCAATTGCGAATATTTTTTTCTTAAAGATACTAACTTGGTAATAATCAACTTTTGTTGGAATGAATGTTGGCAGAGGAGAAATATCAGATTTTTTTATTAGTCTTTGTTTTATTAATAGTTGAGGACTGATAAATAATGGGTTCAAAGCAAATGCCGAAGTGCTGTGATATGGAGAATTATCACAAGATAGCTCAGTTGGATTTAATGGTAGAATCTGCCAATAATGTTGGTTTGCTTTAGATAAAAAGTCAACGAATTTATAAGCGGATGGACCAAAATCACCAATGCCATACCTTGATGGTAAAGATGAGATGTGAAGTAATATCCCACTCGCCCGATTTTGAATCATTGATTAGTTTTTGTATATGGCTTTACAAATATTTCGTAAACCCTGCTACCATTTTGATATTCTGAAATGTTGCTCTGTGCAGACTCGAGCATCTTCTGATATTCAGGTTCTAAATCAATTCCGGTAATTTCTCGTGTCAATTGTATTGCGCGACCAGCATATCTTAAAATTTGGATTGTCTCAAGCCCTGAAATATCATCAAAATACCATCCACAACTAGTAAACATCAATAAGGCGTAATATTGGGTTTCCAGGATTTTAATCATTGGGACAGTTTCTTGCGCCGACAGTTCTTGTTTACAGTGTTTATTCACAAATTGAGCAATGGTTGACGGATTGGGATTGAGGATAATATCAATATAATCATTTCGGGCTTGCCAAAGATTTTTAAGGTATTGATTAGCCAAAGGTTCAAGCACTTCAATTATTTTATCTCGCAACCAATTCATTGCATATCTTAAAGGTGACCGCCAATTTTGTTGCCAATTAGGATTACAGTTCGTATTACAGCCACAATTAGATTGCCATCTTTCAAGACCATGAGCACAACTCCAAGATGTATTCTCAATTATTTCGACTTCTTGACTGGCGGGATGTTTTGCTAAGAATTCAGAGTAATTTGTAAGTTGTGCTAATTGATTGGTCTCAATATAATCAAGACAATAGGCTAATGCCATTTCACCAAAACGATGATGATGACCATAGGTTTCGCCATCGGTCGCAATATGAACTAATTGCGATGCGTCATTACCGATGAACGCATTTACTAATCTTAGGGCAAAAATCTCACCATTGGATAAAAGGTTATTAAATGCAACATCGGCAGAAATTGTTTTATCGTAGAAAAATATATTAATTGTGTGCCCACTGGGTAATTGACACAGATAAACTTGTTTCGTATCAATATTACCATTTGTTTCAATCCATTGTTTGCTACCGATTTTTCGTATTCTTTTCGCCTGATGCGGAGCAAGAATTGTAAATTTAATCCCGTTTTCTGCTAATATCTCAAGGGTTGGAATGTCAACTGCAGTTTCTGAAAGCCACATGCCAATGGGTTTTCTTTTAAAACGGTACTCAAAATCTTTTATACCCCAGATAACTTGAGTTCTTTTGTCTTGTTCATTTGCCAGAGGCATAATGATGTGATTGTATACTTGGGCTATGGCTGAACCATATCCAGAGAAGTTCTTTTGACTTTGGTGGTCGGACTGAATAATTGCTGAATAGACATCAGGCTCATGCTTTTCTAACCAAGCAAGCAAAGTTGGTCCAAAATCGAAATTGATTTTGGTGTAATTATTAATCCTTTTGATAACATTGCCTTTATTGTCAATAATCCGAGCAGATAGATTCGGTTTATAACATTCCGCAGTAATTCTTTGGTTCCAATCCCCATATGGAAAAGCCGAAGGTTCAGTATCGATAGTATTAGTCCAAGGATTTTCTCTTGGTGGTTGATAAAAATGTCCATGAATACAAATATAGCGATTCATTAGATATTTTGATAAGGCTGATATTTTAGAATCACAACAGCCAAAGGTGGCAAAGTTAATAGTAAAGAATAGGGTCGGTTATGCCATTCTATATTTGTTGTCTGAACACCGCCAAGATTGCCGATTCCGCTTCCATAGTATTCTTTAGCATCACTATTCAGTAGTTCTCGCCAAAAACCTGGTTTCGGCACACCAATCCGATAGTTCTCTCTGGGAACTGGAGTAAAATTACATATCACTGCAATTATATTTTGTCCAGACTGGTCTTTTCTTAAATAACTGATGACACTATTATCCGCATCATTAAAATCAATCCATTCAAAACCTGATGACTGGAAGTCCATTTCATATAAAGCCGGCTCATTGCGATATAAACTATTTAGGTCTTGAACCCAGTGTTGGATTGATTGATGGGTGATATAATTTAGTAAATACCAATCTAAACTTTGCTCGTGTGACCATTCTCGCCATTGGCCAAATTCACCGCCCATAAAAATTAGTTTTTTACCCGGATGGGTGAACATATAGCCGAAGAGTAACCGAAGATTGGCAAACTTCTGCCAGTCATCACCAGGCATCTTAGATAGAAGCGAACCTTTGCCATGCACGACTTCATCATGAGATAGAGGTAATAAGAAATTCTCTGAAAATGCATACCAAATACTAAAAGTTATCTGATTATGATGAAATTTACGATAAATTGGGTCTTTGCTCATATATTCCAGTGTATCATGCATCCAGCCCATATTCCACTTCATTCCAAAACCTAATCCGCCTAAATAGACTGGACGCGATACCATAGGCCAAGCAGTCGATTCTTCAGCAATGGTCTGTACATCAGGATATTCTTTATAAACAACTTCATTTAATTGTTTAATAAAACTAATTGCCTGAAGATTTTCTCTTCCACCAAACTCATTGGGAATCCATTCACCTTCTTTGCGCGAATAGTCTAAATAGAGCATTGATGCGACTGCATCAATTCTTAATCCATCACAATGAAATTTATCCAGCCAGAATAAAGCGCTACTAATCAGAAATGACCGCACTTCATTTCGGCCGTAATTAAAAATATGACTCTTCCAATCAGGATGAAAACCTTTGCGTGGGTCTTGATGTTCATAAAGATACGTACCATCAAAAAACGCTAAACCATGAGGGTCATTAGGAAAATGTGAAGGCACCCAATCTAAGATTACACCAATATTATTCTGATGCAATTCGTCAATTAAAACCATTAAATCTTGCGGAGTCCCATAACGACTTGTCGGCGCAAAATAACCAAGAATCTGATAACCCCAAGAGCCATAAAAAGGATGCTCCATTATTGGTAGGAACTCCACATGGGTAAATCCCATCTTTTTAATATAATCAATAAGCGGTTGTGCCAGTTCTTTATAAATTAAAAATTGATTATTCTCTTTTCTTAGCCAAGAGCCGAGATGCAATTCATAAATAGAAATCGGTGCTTTAAGATTATTGTATTTATTGCGCGATTTCATCCAGAGACTATCTCGCCAGTCATATTTCAAATCCCAGACAATCGATGCTGATTTCGGCGCAATCTCCCAATAAAATGCAAATGGGTCGCCTTTCTCAACTTGATAATTATTGAACTTTGAAATAATATGATATTTATAAAGCATACCGGACATTACATTAGGAATAAAACCTTCCCAGATACCTGATTCGTCCCAGCGAACTTGTAGTTGATGTGAGGCCGGATTCCAATTGTTAAAATCGCCAATCACAGATACTTGTTGCGCATTTGGTGCCCAGACCGCAAAATATGTTCCGATAATATCATTAATCGTCATAATATGCGCACCGAGTTTCTCATATAATCGGAAATGATTGCCTTGCTTAAATAGATAAATATCCAAATCCGAAAATAGAGACGGACCGTAAATAACTTGCGGTTGAATCTTTTTTGAATTTGCGGTTGGCTTATCGTGTTTCATATATAGTTGCTTTAAAAATATAATTATAATCAAGATTAATCCAAAATCAAGATTAATGAGATTTTTGAAAAAGTGTCATTGAAAATACTGAACACACAGAAAACAACGGAAATTCAATGAGTTGAGTAGCGAAATTGACTTGTTCAGAGATTTCATTAATAGAAACTTGACACAGATAATCTTTGATTATACCATATTGATGAAGAATAAAAATATATAATTATCCAAGGAGGATGTATGAAAAAATCTAAAGTTTGGTTGTGTATCTCACTTATGCCTATCTTTCTTGTAGCACAGGTGGATACGGTCTGGGTGAGAAGATTTAATGGCCAGGGTGATTCAACTGATTGTGCCGTTGCAATTGCAATTGATAACTCAGGAAATGTCTATGTAACCGGTTATAGTTTTTACCCCAACACTAATTTAGATTATTTAACAATCAAGTATAGTTCATCAGGTCAGGAACTCTGGCAAGCACGATATGATGGATTGGGAAATAATATTGATTATCCTTATGCTTTAACTATTGATAATAGGGGATATGTCTATGTTACGGGCGGAAGTTGGGGTGGTAGTTCTTTTTATGATTGCCTGACAATCAAATATAACTCAAATGGCGAGACAATCTGGACCCGAAGATATAATGGACCAGGAAATAATTATGATGAAGCAAGAGCAATTGCAGTTGATAATTATGGAAATGTTTATGTCGCGGGTCGAAGTTATGGTTCAACAATGACATATGACTGCTTAACAATCAAATATGACTCTTTAGGTCAGGAATTATGGACCGCAAGATATAATGGTCCAGGCAATAGTTATGACGCAGTTTACGCAATGATAATTGATAACCAAGGTAATGTCTATATTACAGGAACAGCCTATACAACAAATTATGATTATTTAACAATCAAGTATAACTCTTCAGGTCAAGAATTATGGGTTCAAACCTATAACGGGCTCGGTAATTCCACTGATTATGCCAATGCAATTACATTAGACCAACAAGGCAATGTTTATGTCACCGGCAATAGTTATGGTTCAGGTAGTAATTTAGACTATTTAACGATTAAATATAGTGCTTCTGGTCAAGAACTATGGACGGCAAGATATAATGGACCAGGAAATTATATTGACCATGCCAATGATATTGGAGTTGATCATTTAGGTAATGTATATGTAGCCGGTGCGTGTCGGACTTTAGGTGCTGGATATGATTATGCCACAATCAAATATGATTCTTTGGGTCAACAACAATGGGTTCAAATTTATAATTCTGGCGCTGGGGATGATTATTGCAATGCATTAGTCTTAGATAGTCAAAGCAATATATATGTAACCGGCTATGGCACTTATACCAGTAGTATCAGAGATTACACAACAATCAAATATAATACTCAAGGACAAATGGATTGGATTATTGCTTACGATGGATTAGTGGGTGGAAATGATGATGCAAGAGCAATCGCAATTGATAATCAAGGAAATGTTTATGTAACTGGTGAAAGTTATGGTTCAGGTACTGGTTATGATTATGCGACAATTAAATATGCACCATTATTGAAAATTGAAGAAGCACGCAATACGGCTGACGCTCAACGCTTAACGCTGAAGATATATCCGAATCCGGCGACATCCGTAGTCCGTGTCCGTGCTCCGTTTTCCGTTGACAAAGTGACAATTTATGATGTGACGGGAAAGATTGTGAAAGAAGTGAGAAATAAGAAGCAAGAAACAAGAGGCATGATACAAGAGGCAAAAATTTCAACTGATGGAATTAAGAGAGGTATTTATTTTCTGAGAGTGAATGGGAAGATAGTAAAAGAAAAGTTAATCGTTGTAAAGTAAACAAAGTTCAAAGGGCAAAATTGAAATATAAAACAAAACACCCTGTGTTATTCTGCATTTGATATCAGACAAAACATCACCTAGATTGAAACGAAGGTCTCGAGGTAACAATTTTTTAGCTTTTGGATATTCGTTTTACCCAATAATAAAATCATTAAAAATAAATTCCCGTTGACAAAGAATATATTGATTCTAAAATAGCAGATAACAAACCGAATACTGATAAAAGAAGGGAGGAATTCCTCATTTGTCATTTAGTTGATACCCTATTTTAAATTCAAATTATAAAGCAAGAAACTATATTACCGAACCCTTTGAAACAGCATTCAACACAATAAAGGGTGTCATTTTTATGGCTTGCCTCGGGCTAGGGTGGGGTTAGGTCAAGCCTGACCAAGTCCTGACCAATTGGAATGATAAGATTATTCTATATTCGGCATAGAAGGTCGCTTATCGGTTAGCCATTTATCTTTTTATTTATTCCTAATGTTATGATTCTTAGTTTGTTTGAAAAAGATATTTTCAAAGGATTTGTTATTTGATGATTTCAATTGTATACCAAAATACCTAACAAGGTGCCTGATGTAAAATGAGCAAGTAAATCAGAAACAAATTATGGATTAAAATTTACTCTTATCATTATTCTCGTAAGTTGTAGAACGCCACACATAACATCTTTCAATAACTTATTTTTTAATTAAATATTTATATTATTTTAACGACAAAATCTTAGGTTGAATAAAAGGTTTAATGTTTTATAATAAAAATTTTGAAATCTTGGTATTTTGATATAAAACCGTAAAATTAAAAAAATATTTATTCCCCTGCTGTAGTTAAAGATGAAATATTGTAATAGGTGTTTTTGAGTGTGCAAGAAAAGATAGATTTTACAGGGTTCCAGAGTATATTAATTTATACAAATAATTAAAAAATTTTGCTTGACAAATCATTACAGATTTCTACAATTCTACTGTATGGCTATGATTTATCTAATATCATATCAACTTACCACTGCAAAATACTTACACGAAACAGAATTTTTATCAGCTAACTATAAAAATTATTAAAATATCTATATGTCAGATGTAAAATGGAAACGAAAATGATTAAAAAGATAAAATTTCGTTATGGCTTATTGATAATTATGCTATTTTTATTAGTTATTAATCTACAGGGCATAACTTTGATTCCTATAGAAGTTGTAATTATAGGAAGTCAACCGTTAAATTTACCTACGTTATCTCAAGAATCTATAAAACAACTAAGTTTTCAGGAATTGTCTCAAATATATTCTGACGGAGAACTTCTTAAACAAATTAATTTAAATATTCCAAAATGTAAATGCACACATAAATATGCAGTTCCTTATAAACGAATATACGAGATGGTGCTAAAAAAGCTGCGAGTAAATGGGGAAAAATAAAAATTGGTCCAGTAATTCCATATGTTGACATTGATAATAAAATTGTTGCCTATATGTTTCATTTTAGAGTCGATGGTAAATCTTTTCCAAATAATTATGGACAAGTTGCTAGAGAAGGACTTGAAGATATAAAGTTTAATAAATACAGGTATGGCCATTTTCTTGTATCTTCAAGATATGACCGGGCACCGATTTTAGAATTTGGTGAAGGTTTATCAGAATTTTACCTTACCGGCTGGAAGGCGATGCTGCAAGCCGAAAAAATTCTCGGTATTCGCAATCCAAAACTTAAAAGAATTTATTATATTTGGCTAACAGCTTGGTTTGAATTTGAAGGGAAGCGAAAAAAAATCGTTATACATTCGCATTTAACTACACAGTGGTCAAATACAGAAGAATTCATAATCAAAGGAAAAAGGAGGAATATGAAGCAAAACAAAAATTAATTTTAGATACTAAAAAATCCGGAAAAGACCTAAAATCTATTGAAAAAGAATTATATAAGAAATCGAAACAAGAATGGGATGAAGTACTTAAATCAATAAATAATCCATTAAATTAATCAAATTACACAAAGGAGCAAAAGATGCGCGTAAATAATTTATGTACTTTTGCTTTATTATTTATTTGTAGCATCTGCTTTGGAAATGTATTAAGTCAAAAGAGTCTATTACGACAAGAAGTTGATACCGAGGTTGTAGAGTTGAAATCAGATATTTTAATAATACCATCTGAACCGAATATAGGTCAAAATAACTTTGAATCAACAACATCGCAGTTATCTTACATTAAGACATTAAATCCTCCAGAACAAGGAGAAAAACCAGATTATGCTGTGGCTTTTGATACGATTTATGAACTTGCTTTTATGACTGCTAAAAAATATGGAAAACAATAAATGTTGGGACTATTATACCGTATGTTGACCAGGAAGGAAAAACCGTTGCCTATATGTTTCATTTTAGAATAGATAATATCAAATTTCCGGACAACTACGAGCAAGTTGTGAGAGAAGGACTTGAAGATATTAATAAATTTAGCAATTTGTCAACTTTGCAGTACAAAGAAGATAATGGCAGTCATGAAATAGGTTTAAATAAAACATCAAAATTTCGATATGCACATATGTTAATATCTGCCCGGTATGACCGAGCACCGATTTTAGAATTTGGTGAAGGGCTTTCTGAATTCTATTATACTGGTTGGAAAGCACAAGAAAAATCGGAAGAAATTCTCAATACATCAAACTCAAAATTAAAAAGAATCTATTACATTTGGCCTGTTACTTATTATGAATTTGAAGAATGTGGACGAACGGTAATTATACACGCCAATTTAGTAAACCAGATATGGGATTTGGAAGATTTTATAACAAAGATTCAAAGAGAAGAGAAACAAGTGAAAAGTATGTTAGAAAAAGAGCTGAAGATACAAGGGAAAACTCTGGAAGAGAACCGACAAGAACTGATTGAGAAATCATTACAAGAATGGCGCGAAGCATTAAATGATGATTATAAACAGGAAAAAAGAATATTATCTGTTCTTGGGTATGAATGGGCTCCATTCTACGATTGGAGTTATGGGTGTACTCCTATAGCTGCAGCAATGGTATTAGGATGGATAGATAGATATACTTGTTATGGACGGCTTATTGATTATTATTTTCAGAGATGGGATATGGTAGAGGAGGAAACAGATTATCAGGTTCCCAATACGCAGAGAGAATTAGCAATTGCCATGCAAACAGATACTACTTCTGGTGGGACATACGAGTCAAATATTCAACCAGGAATTCAACAGGTGACAAATACAATCAACGGTTATTCATTTACATTTACTACGGTGTCAGGAGGTTCAACTAACGACTGGGCTTGGGCAACTTGCACTACCGCAATAAAAAATGACCATGCATTTGTCTGGAGTTATGGCGTGACATGGAGAGGGCATTCCACGGCAGCTTTTAAGTGTAGTCTACCGGGAAAATTTATCTATGTTCATAACACTTGGTGGAAGTCCGGGGTTTGGATGCACTATAGTAATAATAGCCAATATACTTGGATCCATATATGTGTACCACAACGAAGGGGTATGATAACTTACGCCGCAGATATAATATCTCCCAGAGGAGATACATTATATAATCATAATGGAAGTGGAGAGTTGTGGTTTTCTGGTCGCATAGATACCTTACGATGGAGTAATTATGGAATGCCAGGGGATTCAGTACAAATTTGGTTTTCTTCTAATGGCGGTCGTAGTTGGACTTATGTCGGTCGGGCATCCGATAATGGCAAAGTGGCAATCAATCCTGGTAACATTGCAACCACCGAAGCCAGATTTCATATCCGTCAGTTCAAAAGTTCATATAATAATCCTTATGTGTCTGCTGATGGAAGTTTTGGTAATTTTCGTATTGTACCTTCAACCCCTGCCATTGGGTTGAGTTCAACAAATATCAATGTGGTATTACAGCAAAATGGAAATACAACCAGAACTTTAACAATTTACAACAACGGATTTTCAAATCTTACTTGGAGTTTAACAGAAGCTCCGTCGGTTGCCTGGCTTTCAGAAAATCCGACTAGCGGTTACGTAAGCCCAGGTTCATCCCAAAATGTTACTTTAAGTTTTACTGCGCCTGCCACTACTGGTATTTATAACACAAGTCTATTTATTACATGCAACGACCCGTATAATACTGTCGAAACCGTATATGTTCAATTATCAGTGGTAACTGCTTGGCAAGGGTTTGAAGGATTTAATGGTACAATTTTTCCGCCGTCCGGATGGCAAGCGTTGCCTGTTATTGGTAGTTATAATTGGGAACGAAAAACCTCTAATACAAATCCTAGTTGCGTACCTTTTGAAGGCAGCGGTATGGCAAGTTATCCTTCATTTAACGCAAGGAGGGGTAATATGGCTCGTCTAATATCACCTCCAATTGACCTAGGCACAACCGCACGACGTTGTACATTGTCGTTCTATATGTATCATGACACTATGTTTTCTGGTGGAAATTTTGGGCCGGATAGTGTAAAAGTTGAATATTCAATAGATGGCACAACTTTTTATCGAATTGCTGCTTTCCGACGCTATGAACCGACAACCGGATGGCGTCAGCACATAGTTGACCTAGGCTTACATAGTGGAACTATTTATATAGGTTTATTAGCCTTTTCCGATTGGGGTCATAATATAAATATTGACGCCATCAATTTTAGACCATTAAATACTGGTATAGAAGATTTGTATGATGATGAAGTACTTGAAATATCAGAACTACTTCCATTAAAATCCACTCCATCAATCAACAGGATTGTAAATATATCTTTTATTCTCTCTAAACAAACAAGAGTGTCATTAAAAATTTATGATGTGACAGGAAAATTAATTAAGACACTTGAGAACTCGAATTTGAACCGAGGTACTTATAAATACATTTGGCGAGGTGAAGATGAACAAGATAGGAAAGTTGTTGAAGGAATTTACTTCTGTACTCTGGATATTTCTGACAAAAAATTTACTAAGAAAATAATCCTTAAGCTTAAGCGTTAATTGGGAGTTATTTTATAGATAAACAAAAAAGCTAAGTAGAAAATAACTAATTTTATTCAATTTAGAAATACGTTTAAAAATTATATTTTTTATTAAGTGAGAATTGAATTAACTAAGGGCTCGTAATAACGTATCTTTTATCTATTATCTATGTGTTTGTTAGGATGCTTTATACCTACATTTGCAAATGTTATATTTTTATATTATTTTTATTTAAGCCCAAATTATATTTGTAAATCGTAGATATAGTTAATCTACTATAAAAGATAGCGCCATGGGGATTTGAACCCCAGTCTTCTGGCTGAGAACCAGATGTCCTAGACCGGACTAGACGATGGCGCCAATTTTAGCGAGTAGAAATTAGTATATAGCGAATAGTCATTTTGTAAAGAGCAGGATTGTCATCTGTGATTAATTTCAGGCAAAGATAGTTGCTCATGCTCTTTAGTCTGGGAGATTATTTTAAAAAGACCATCGCAAATACTATTTTGTAAAGAGCAGTTTCGATAACTCAATAATTAACTCACTTTTTAGTGACTTTACAATTCGGTCAAGAGAGTAATTTAACTCAATATGACTCTTCTTTATTATTATACCATGGTTCAAGTTATTAGTAGGAACTAATTTTAGATTCGGCTGGAATTTTTGAAGTTGACTATAGTCCTGAGAAGCGACGATTATTTCTATATCGTCAGCAAAATGTTTTTTTATGATTTCATTCAGAATTTGATAATATTTGTCTGATGAGACAAATTTTTCTATTGCCTGACTGAAGATTTGGTCAATAATTGACCATTTAGCTTGCAGGATTTTCTTTTGAGCATCAACTTGAGCGTTTGAAATTGATTGTATTTCAATTAGAGTTTGTTGTCTTGCAACCTTTTCATTATTTTCTTGAGTCAGTTTAATTATTTGTTCGTCGGTTATTTGTTTGAGTTTTACAATTTCCTGTTCGTATTTTTCTTTGATTTCGTTGGCTTTTTGCTGAGCCGACTTGATAATCGTATTAGTTAATTTTTCAATTGACATGAGTTATCCTAATTTCACTCCCATTTGTAAAAAGATTGTAACAAGTAGTCCGAGTACTGCATAAGTCTCGACCATTGCACCGTAAATAATTGCTTTTACTGATTCGGTTGGTCGTTTGGCAACTAATTCACAACCGGATGCACAGACTTTTCCTTGCCAGATCGCTGATAGTAATCCAGCAAAAGCAATTGGTAAACAGGCACCGAACATCTGTAGTCCTTGACCAAGGGTTATGGGAACTGGATTACCTAAAAGACCCAGTTTCATTATGCCCAAAAAAGCAGCCAAAAAGCCATAAAAGCCTTGGGTACCAGGTAGGACAACAAGAATAAATAAACTACCAAACTTATTCGGGTCTTCAGATAAAACACCATTAGCAACTTGAGATGCTAAACCAATCCCGATTGCTGAACCAATTCCAGCCATTAAAGCCGCAAGTCCGCAACCGGTAATGGCAATTGCTAAACCTAAAGGGTCAACCATTTCGCCTCCTATTTGATTTGCCACAGAGCTTTGGAAAGCACAGAGTTAAATTTATTTTATATTTTTCTCTGTGAACTTTGTGTCTCTGTGGCAAGTAACTATTTAATTGTAACATATTTTGTTTGTCTTTGGAATGGAGAAAATCTTTCACCACCACCGGTAAAGAATCTTGGGAAAAATTCAACATAATTTAATCGCAACGAATGGACAAATGCGCCTAAGATATTTATAGCAACGTTATAAGCATGACCAAAGATTAATATGATTAATGCTAAAATTATACCGGCAATCGGTATTTTAATAACCATCCAAGCAATAGTGTTGATCGCCATTGCAATTCCCGCTGTCACCATACCCAAAGCCATTAGACGAATATAGGACAAAACGACTCCTAAAAAACTTGTACCACCATACAGAGTGTATAATCCCCAAATGATATTTTTTATCAGTCTACGATTGTCTGGACTGAGCATTATGAAAACTATTGAGGATATTAGAAATATAACAATTGATAAATTAAAAGCAAAATAGCCGATAAGGGTTGAAAGCAGTCCGACTAAAATAATAATTGATATAATTGAAATTTTCTTCAGAGTGATTTGTGCGATAAAAGATAAAACAGATAGTGCAATTAGGCCGAGTATGATAAGATATTTGCCCAGATTCCAACTTAAATAAGCATCGGGTAGGACAAAGAGATTGATCTTAGCGGAAATAAATATTAAAGCACCAAGAAAAACGACTCCTATAAATAACTGATTAAGCATTAGTTTCTGATTCCGACGCGTAAATGCTATAATTATTGCCATGGCAAGCAGAATAGTCATTATTAAGTAGGGCTTAATTACAATCGGAAAGAATTTGCCAATAAACGCATAAGCGATTAATCCGTTAAGGAACAAAAACCAAGGTAATTGCTCAAATATTGCGCTTTGCCAATTTTTCTGGCGAAATGAATCATAAATTTCTATTATTATACCGTAATTAAGATGAATATAGCCAATTGCAATTGAGAGGATAAAAAATGGCATCGGATTTTTAATTGGGTCAAAAAGTAGTAATTGGTCTCTAAATTTCACTAAAAATTGTAATCCAATTTTATCAACAATATCTCCAAACCAACCACCAGTAATTGCACCAGCCAAAATTGTAAATCCACCACAAATTGCTAACAAGGCTAATAACTTGCTCGCGGCTTTCATTTTTTTCATTAATAACAATGCTAAAACTAATAGAATTATGCCATAACCGGCATCAGTCAAACATAAAGCAAAGAAAATAGCAAAAAATGGCGCTAAAAGCGGGGTGGGGTCTAATTCAATTGGTTTAGGCATAGTATATAACTCAACAATAATTTCAAAAGGCTTAAAAATACTACGATTCTCTAATGCTACCGGTGGTTCTTCATCTTTTCGTTGGGTAATCGGTGACATGACCACGGTCTTAAATGAATTTATAACTTCTTCTAATTTCTTTAAATCTTTCTGTTTTATCCATCCTTCAATAAAGATAACTTCATTAGTCTTTTCCAAAACCGGCAGAATTTCTTCTTGACATTTGATATTATAATAGTAGTCATATAAAATTTGTAATTTGGGCAATTCTGATAATAAATTAGTAACTTCCTGCTTATTCTTTGCAATTTCTTTTTCTAAAATTTTCAGTTGTTGATGAAATTCGCTAATAATGTCTTTCGGAGTTCCCTGAAATCTACTCAAATCGATTATTTCAAATTTATTAAGATATGGCTTAATCGTTTCTTTAAGTTCTTTAGGATAAGCAATGATACAATAAACGATTTCTCTGCTTTGCTGAATACTTTCAATGTATATAGGTAAATCTTTTGTTGCATCTTGGGTCTGAAGATATGCTGATTGAGTCGGAAATTGACCGAGAATTATTTCAATTTTGTCAGACCGGTAAATGTCTTTAAAATCGTATTTTAAATTTTCCCAGGGTTTGAGAATTTCAATTTCTGATGTAATTGATTTGTGTTGAGCTGTTAGGGCAAGAATTTTTTGACGGAGTTGTCGGATTTTATTTAGTGTTGCATCTAAATCATATTTGTGAGCAACGACCTGATATTCTTCCGAGTTAACTTCTGTCTTTTTAGATGCTAAGCCTTCTAATATGCCTGGTTTTTCTGTAAAACTGTTGAGATATTCGATACTTGCTCCGATTTCATTTAAAATCTCCTGAGTTGTTGGCTTTAAGATACTTTCTTGCGTTTCAAGTTTACGAACGATATGAAGAATACCTAATTCTTGTAATCGGTCTAAGAAGATTTTCTCTTCGGATTTATGAACTGCGATTAGAATCTTTTTGACTGGTGCGATTGCCATGACACTTATCTGATATATTTTAAACTTGTTATTTTGTCTTTTCTATTTCCTTGATAATATGTTCAATTATTAAATTTATTGCTTTTTCCATTTTATTTTCATCAATGTTTTTTAATTGTTCAATTTGTTTTTGAGTTTGTATTTTGATCGTCTCAATTTTTTGTTCGATTTCTTTTTTGGCATTTGCTAATTTTTCGTCGGCTTGTTGTTTTAACTTTTCTTTAGTTTGTTCAATAAGTATTGCTATCTCTGCTCTAACCTTTTCCAGATGTTTTTCGCCTTCAATCTCTGCTTTTTTTATCAATTCTTCAGCATAAGACTCGGCTTTTTTTACTTCATCAATTAAATCAACATCCATAGTTTTTTAAGTTTACTGGAACTTTATTAAATGTCAATCATTCACTTCAAATTTAAGTAGTTAGCAATATTGGCATTTTTATTGATTAACGGCTTGATTTTGCCTTTAACTGATGTTGCAATTGTTGTAACGCCCGGTCCGTGACCAGCAATCACACAATCAGAATGGACAACAATACCAACTGAACCAGCACCCTTTTTATAACATCTGCCATAGGTGTTATCAGTATTTTCAAGATAAACAATATCGCCAAAACGAAGTTTGTTCAAGCCGAGTTGTTTGATTGTTTCCGCATCTTGTGTCGTAATGTCGTAATCACCAGAAGCAGCGGTTTCACTACCCAGACCTGAACCCATAATTGTTGGTGGAAGAATATGGGTCACAGGAAATTCAATGAAGCCATTTTTGACCTTGGGATTAATCTTTAACAATAAAGTCGGGTCGATATTAAAGAATTTCACTTCAGGTAAATTTAGGATTTGGAATCCTTGTCCGCAAGCACGAATTTGAATCTGGTCGCCAATGACAAGTTTTTCGATGACATCTTTAGGAAACCAGACCAAAATATGTTCAATACCACCGTGTTTTCCGGTCACAATGCCCTTTTTACCTTTGGCTTCACCTGAGACAACATATGCGGTATTACCAATGCAAGTATAGACATTGAGCGCCCGATTTTCGTTCTCATCTCTATTTTTCACTGACACACCTGGTTCAATATGGTCGCCAACCCAACCAAAAACTGGGTCACCCACTTTGACATTATAAGTTATACCGCCCGTGCCAGGAAAGACAGTTGCTTCGCCTTGATGCGTGAGACGGTAATTTTGTCTACGGGTTGGAGATGCGACTTGACCAATGACTGAAATTATGACTATTTTGTCAATGTTTGTTTTTATCATATGTTTGCTCCTTCAAATTATATATTAAATCTGATAATTTCGTGTAGTCTTGTAATTTCATAATTTTAATTGTTGTCCCTTTTCGTAGCCAATTTCAATCCCTCTTAAGTTGATTTCAAGAAACTTTTCCGCAACCGATTTTTTAATTGCATTGATTAGTGATTGTTTTGAAACAATTTTAGTTAATGATGATAATGCACCAAGCATTATCATATTAGCGACTACCGGTGATTTTAATTCCGTAAGCGCTATATTAGTAGCGGGAATTTCAAATTGTCGAGGATAGCTTTTTAATGTAATCATTCCTGAATCAACAATTATCAAACCATTGTTTTCAACTGTGATAAAATATTTATCATACCCATCTTGTGACATTGCAATTAATATATCCGCTCTTTCAACAAAAGGTGCAGGAACAAATTCATTGCTAATTATAACTTCAGAACTGGTTAAACCACCGCGTGCGGCTGAGCCATAAGAACCAATAGCAGTTCCTTCTTTTCCATCTAAGACCGCGGCATTAGCAAGTAGTTCTCCGGCTAAAATAATTCCTTGTCCACCAAATCCTGTAATTCTGATTTTAGTCATAATTGGAACTTCATAAGATTATCTTCATTTCTATACATATTCGCCAATGATAATCTTGTCGAGCAATTCTTCTTTTTTCATTGATTGAGCAGACTCATATCTAATTGAGCGATTTTTAATATCCATCAGCATCTCATAGAGGGTTGGCATCTTATTTCTTCTGCCAAATTGAGTAGGACAAGGTGAGACAACATCAATGAAAGTAAATCCTTTTGTTGTTAATGCTTTCTTTATTGAATTTATCAATGGCTTAATATGAAAGACTGTATACCGGACAACATATTGGGCATTACAAGCTTTGACTAGTTGGCATAAATCGAATGCTGGTTCAGGATTACCTGAAGTTGTAGTTTGGGTTTTAGCATCTTTGGGAGTTGTTGGTGATACCTGACCACCGGTCATACCATAAATACTATTATTTGCACAGATAACGGTCATATCAATATTCCTTCTCGCCGCATGGATTAAATGATTTCCGCCGATTGCCGCTAGATCGCCATCACCAGAAATTACTACAACTTTTAATTCCGGATTGACCAGTTTTACACCAGTAGCATAAGCAATTGGTCTTCCGTGTAAAGTGTGCAGTGTATCAGTAGCAAAATGTGGACTTGGAATCCAGGCACCACAGCCGATGCCGGAAACAAAGGACATCTTATTAAAATCAAGTTGTAATTCATCAATTGCTCTTAAGATTGCACACATCAGAATGCCATGTCCACAACCAGCACAAAATGGAGTAGGAAATACTTCAGTTCTTAAATATTTGTAAAGGTGTTCGCTCATTTCAGATACTTTTTAAGTTCAGATTATATTTCCGGTGTATATATTGCTTCATTTCAAGTTTTATTATTGAGATGACATTTTTCTTATTTTTATATAGATGTTCACTCATTTTAGATACTTTTTGAACTCAGTATAGATTTCAGAAGGATAGATTGCTTCACCTTGAGTTTTAGGGATTGAGATAACCTTTTTATTACATAGCACTCGTTGTATTTCTAAAACCAGTTGACCACGATTCATTTCTGGAACAAAGACCATCTTCGCATTTTCAGTAACATTTTTTAAGGTTATTTCATCAAAAGGCCAAATTGTTTTATACCGAAGAAGACCGACTTTATAATTTTCACTGCGTAATTGTTTTACAATAGAATAAGCGCTTCGCGCTGAAATTCCAAAAGAGACAAAAACAAATTCGGTATCATCAGTAAAATAGGATTCTGATTCGCAAATTTCATCTTTGTGATTATCTATTTTCAAGCAAAGTCTTTTAACTAATCTTTCTTGGACCAACGGATCTGCGACTTTTCGTATTCCGAATTCATTGTGGGTTGAACCAGTAACTAATAATTTAGCACCTTGACCAAAAGCAGGCATTGGAGGAACGCCATCTTCTTTTTCACTACCGAATGGAGGAGAGGATTGTGATTTATCCCGCTCAAATATTTCGATTTCAGGTTTAATAACAAAACTTTCCTTTAAGTGTCCAACAACTTCATCTGCCAATAAAATTACAGGTACACGGAACTTCTCTGCCAAGTTAAACGCCCTTATAGTCAAATCATACATCTCTTGAACTGACCAAGGAGAAAGTGCAATAATTCGATAATCGCCATGAGCACCCCAGCGTGCTTGCATAATATCACTTTGCCCAGGTCGAGTTGCTTGACCGGTTGCTGGTCCGGCGCGTTGCACATCAACGATAACACAAGGTGTTTCTGTCATTAATGCATAACCAATGCCTTCAAGCATAAGGCTAAAGCCCGGTCCTGAGGTCGCGGTCATTGCTTTGGCACCAGCCCAAGATGCTCCAATCATTGAACAGATAGAACCAATTTCGTCTTCCATTTGAATAAAAACACCATTCAATTCCCTGAGTCGGACTGAGAGATGCTCCATAATTTCCGAAGAAGGCGTGATAGGATAACCAGCATAATATCTGCAACCTGCAGCTAAAGCGCCTTCAGCACAAGCAATATTACCCTGCATAAAATATTTGCCCGGGGTCAAGATACTTTTTACTGTTCGATATGGCATTGCTCTGAATACTAAATACTATTATTATTTAGTTCCATTTCTTTTTTGGGGACAGACAATTTGTGTTTTTCGGATTTTATAGTAATTGCTAAATCCGGACACAGCAATTCACACAAAAAACATCTGTTGCACCGGTCAGGACTTTTAATGACGATTTCCCGAAAACCCCTTGCTGATACTTTGGCTTCACGGTCATAAACATTTTTGGGACAAATTTCAACACATAGGCCGCAACCTTTACACCAGTTTTTATTTAGTTTAATATTATGGGATGTTTCTGATTTAGTCATTTGATTCTACACTTGATTAAATGAAAATTTAATTGCTTTAATTCTACGTAAATTTTATCATACATAGTCAATAATTATATATAGATTTTTCCGAGCGTCAAGAAAAAAAGAATTTACACCAAAAACTTGACCCTACCTTTACTCTTCAAGAAATACTTGACATTTCAGATATATTTTTTATAATATTACACCATTTAATTTTATATTACGTTGTAATCTTATCGCTCATTCGGGGTAAGTTTTGTAATTACAATTTAATATAAAAATAAACGGCAAAGGGCGATTAATGAAAAATCTGAATTTGCTTGTGTTAGGAAGAAAATATCCTAACATTAGGATAATTCAGATAAGAGGAGGTGATAGATTATGTCTATTTTATATCTTTGATTTTTTTACAATCATGAGCAAATTTTTTATATTGAAAACACTGTCTGGAACATGCAATAATTATAAATTAAGCCAAACCTTATGTTACAAAAGGGGAGCTTATGAATAATAAATATTATCTCTGGAGTGTTTTAGTAATATTTTTAAGCATTAATTTACTTAATGGACAATATCGTTGTGATTGGAATGTCTTTAGTGGTGGCGGTGGAGTGATAAGTTCCAGTAATTATCAGAGTCAAGTAACTACAGTTCAATCCGCAATCGGTAAGATTGCATCAAGTAATATGCTCGGTTTTATTGGTTTTTGGCTACCAGTAACACCAACCGCTATCTTAGAACCAAAAACCGAAGAAGTATTTAATCCGAATCAACTCATTACTAAACTATATAATGCGAAACCTAATCCATTTAGAAATCTAACAACAATTTACTATTCGTTATCTAATGAAACAAAAGTATCGCTTAATATTTATGATATTTCTGGTAGATTAGTGAAGACATTATTTAATAGCAAACAGGAGCCGGGTCTTTATAGTGTTAATTGGAATTCAAAGAATAATCGCGACCAATCAATTTCAGAGGGTATTTACTTCTATCAATTACAAACTCCAACTTATATTGCAACCAAAAAATTAGTCGTAATTCAATAAAAATTTATAATTGACAAAAACTTTTTTGTAAATCTGCCACAATGAACATACTTAACACTTTGTGGCAAAGATAAGGAGGATGCAATGAAACGCATCATAGTGGTATCTGTTTTGTTATTATCTATTGCATTAGCAGTAGAAAATTTTGAAGTAAATCCAATAAATATTCAACCGAAGGACAAATCACAACTAATAATAGATGCAACAAGTCCAATAGACCTTCAATCAAAAAGTGAACCGGATGTAATAACTATTCCCAAATTGCTCAATTATCAAGGGAAATTAACTAATCTGGCTGGTGTGCCAGTTGCTGATAGCACTTATTCAATCACATTTAGATTGTATAACACTTCAACTGGTGGCAGTGCATTTTGGACTGAAACTCAAAATGTTCAAACTAATCAAGGTATCTTTAATGTGCTTTTAGGTCAAAATACACCAATTGAATCAATGCCCCAGTCTGGTAATTGTTATTTAGAAATGCAAGTCAATCCGAATCCAGCAATGTCACCAAGAATTAGACTGGTCAGTTCTGCTTATAGTTATCTATCTAAAAAGTCAGATACTGCTAATTATGCATTAAGTGCGAATGTTAGTTATGTTGATAGTGCTCGAGTTTCAGCCAATACCCATAAATTACAAGGTAAAGATACAGTGGCTTTGAGTAATAAGTTTGTTGATGAAGGACAGACTAATGCAATTACTAATATAATGATT
This sequence comes from Caldifarciminota bacterium, assembly GCA_039801465.1. Taxonomy (GTDB): domain Bacteria; phylum Hydrothermota; class Tepidihabitantia; order Tepidihabitantales; family CAIPLT01; genus JAOABV01. Next base: position 57,871 of record JBDRUT010000006.1, on the reverse strand, counting down.
GTTGATAATGCTGTCACTTCGGCAAATATACAAGATGGCACAATTCAACTGGTAGATTTAGCATTTACACCGGCAATCCGACCATTAACACCACCTGTGAGTAATACGGAAATTCAGGATAATGCAATAACGAGTTCTAAAATACAGGATAATGCAGTAATTGGTTCAAAAATTCAAGATAATGCGATAACGAGTTCCAAAATCCAAGATAATGCAGTAGTCAGCGCTAAAATTCAAGATAATGCAATTACTAGTTCTAAAATTCAGGACAACGCGGTAATTGGTTCAAAAATTCAGGATAATGCGATAATCAGTTCAAAGATTCAAGATGGAACAATCTTACGACAAGATGTTGCTTCAAATTTCAAAGCACCGTATGCAGATACAGCAGATTATACAAGAAATGTTAATATTCAATATGTTGATAGTGCCCGAATATCGGTTAATGCTTATAATGCTTATAAACTACAAGGCAAAGATACTTTGGCATTAGATTTAAGATATGTGAATGAAGGTCAAGCGAATGCGATTACTAATCCAATGATATTAAGTAATGCAATAACTTCAGATAAGATTTTAGATGGCACAATAACTCGTAATGATGTCTCGCCTACTTTTAAAGCACCATTAGCGGATACTGCGGATTATGCTCGCTATTTGCCTGGTGCAATTGATTCGGCACGAGTTTCTGCTAATGCCCATAAACTACAAGGCAAAGATACATTAGCATTAAGTGCAAAGTTTGTTGACGAAGGACAGGTAAATTCAATCTCATCAGCAATGATTATTGATGGTACAATAACCCGCAGTGATGTTTCTTTAACTTTCAAGGCACCATTAGCGGACACTGCGGACTATGTTAGAAATCTTACAGTCAATTATGTTGATAGTGCCAGAATCGCAACCAATGCACATAAATTGCAAGGTAAAGATACTGTAGCATTGAGTGCCAAGTTTGTTGATGAAGGACAGACAAATTCAATCTCATCAGCAATGATTATTGATGGCACAATTACCAATACAGACATTTCAGCAACAGCAGGAATTAGCGATACGAAACTTGCTGGTAGTGGCACATTAATTGCAAATCTTAATGCAGATTTATTAGATGGTAATCATGCATCGGCTTTTGCTTTATCAGGACATACTCACGCTTATATTGATAGTGCCCGAGTGTCTACGAATACTTATAAATTACAAGGAAAAGATACAATTGCTTTGAGTAATAAATTTGTTGACGAGAATCAAGCGAACTCAATTACATCAGCAATGATTGTTGATGGTAATGTGACTATGTCAAAGATTGCTCAGGCAGGAGCAACAACAGGACAAGTCTTAAAATGGACAGGCAGTGCTTGGCAACCAAGAAATGATAGTATTGGCACAGGAGTATTTTTACCATTAACAGGTGGCACAATGACAGGTCCAATTACAAGCACAGGTGACCCTGCAATAACAATGGGTAAAGGCAATTTTGGTTCAGGGAATATCAATACTGGCGAAATGGCATTTGTTGCAGGCAGAAATAATCGTGCACGTGGAGCTTATACAGTTGTTAGCGGTGGTGGTGGTGCAAATGCAGGTGATTCTAATTCAGCAAATGGTAACTGGTCAGTTGTTAGCGGTGGTGCTTGGAATTCAGCAAATGGTGATTGGTCAGTAGTTAGTGGTGGTTCTGGTAATCGTGCATGTAGTTCATATAGCACTGTCAGCGGTGGGTTGGAGAATTTTGCGAGTAACATTTGTGCAACAGTTAGTGGTGGATATGAGAATAATGCAAGAGGTAACGGTGCCACTATAAGCGGTGGTAGTAGTAATCTTGCAATTGGTCGTTCTGCAACTGTTGGTGGTGGTGAAGGTGTTGCTGCTTATAGCCATTTTAGTGGTGTGTTTTCTGGCTATGAAAATTATGCGGGTGATGACCTTCATGATTCTTGTGCAGTAATTGTCGGAGGAAATAATAATAATGCAACCGGTAAATATGCTTTTATTGGTGGCGGTAGAAATAATCGTGCTCGGGGTGATTATTCAGTGGTTGGCGGTGGCGGCAGTCCAACATATGCTGATTCTAACTCGGCATTAGGTGATTGGTCAGTTGTTAGTGGCGGAAAACGTAATTCTGCAAGAGGGCTGTATGCAGCTGTTGGTGGCGGTTATAAAAATTCTGCAAGCGATTGGTATGCAACTGTTGGCGGTGGTACTGAAAATTTTGCAAGTGGTTTGATTTCAACTGTTGGCGGTGGTTGGGAGAATTTTGCAAGCGGATCGAATTCAACTGTTGGCGGTGGTAGATATAATTTTGCAAGCGGATCGAATGCAACTGTTAGTGGTGGTTGTTATAATTTGGCAAGCGGTGATTATGCAAATGTTGGAGGCGGTATAGGAAACAAAGCGCGCGGTGATTATTCTGTTGTTGGCGGAGGAGGTGGTTCGCTGGACGCGGATTCTAATTCAGCATTAAGCGATTGGTCAACTGTAAGTGGTGGTAGATCTAATAAGGCAATAGGTAGTTATTCAACTGTGGGCGGTGGTGAGTTTAATTCTGCAAGTGGTGAGGACGCAACTGTAGGCGGTGGTGAGTTTAATTCTACAAGTGCTACGGTTGCAACTGTTGGCGGTGGTTCTTATAATTCTGCAAGCGGTACTGCTGGAACTGTTGGGGGTGGTTGGCGCAATTCTGCAAGCGGTTATATGGCAACTGTTGCTGGTGGTAGTGCTGATACATCTGCTGCACATTATAGTTTTACCACTAATTATGCTTCAAAAGTTCCTTCAGGATATAGTAATTCATCGGCTTTTAATGGTCAAATTGCAACTGGAGGAGGTCAAACCCGGGTCGGTACACTTTCTAAAGCATCAGGCACTTTTACCATTGACCATCCGCTTGACCCAATGAATAAAATTCTTAATCACTATTTTGTCGAATCACCTGAAATGGTGTTGATTTATCGTGGCTCAGTGACAATCGGTGATGATGGCAAAGCAGTTGTCCATTTACCTGACTATTTTGATGCCTTAAACAAAAACCCAATGATTCAATTAACTGGTATCGGCACTTCTGATGTTTATGTTGCGGAAAAAGTTAAAGGCAATATGTTTGTAATTGGCGGAAAACCAGGCACTGAAGTCTATTGGCTTGTTACCGGTGATAGAAAAGACCAGTCCGCAGAAATTACTCGGATTATTATGCCAGTTGAACAGATAAAAGATGGTGAACTTCGCGGTCGCTCTTTAGATGATGACTTTCTCTGTGTAACTAAAGAACAACTGGACCGAATGGGTAAAGGAAACTTATTTAACTTCCGAACTACATTCGGACAACAGAAATATGAGAACTCTAAACAAAGACCACCAGAAACAGAAAAAGAACTTGAGCGGATGAAAAGATAATAATATAAAAACCATACTTCAATACGGAAGCGTTGGAACAACAAAGGCCGGGTAAAATCCCGGCCTTTTATATATTTTATAACTCTAATATAACTCAAAAAGGTTGAAACCAAACAATCAATCTCTTTGAACGGCTTGATTGGCTTAATCGGTTGCTGAGTATTTTGTCTAATGGATAATCTACTTGATTATATAGTCGGCAGGTGATTTAATTGTCTAAAAGACAAAGGGTTATATTATCTAGTAGGCGGGCAGGGGGGCATGCCTCTCGGCAAGCCGATAGGCAAGCCAGTCGGCTACCCAAGGGCTTACCGAAAGCACAGCATAAAGGACAACCCAGAGAGTCTAACACGCCGTCCAATAATTTTTAATTAAAAATGGAAGAAAAGGAATATGTTCCACTTTAATTTAAGAAAATTTCCACAAACATTGATAATATCTCTTAAAATTCTCTAAAATTTGTCCATAGAAAAATAATATGTTGATTGCTATTAAAATTTTGGAATGTCTTGCCAATGATTTCTTTCATAAGGGAATTATTAGATTTCTCGAATTTTTCATTATGGGCGCTACAATATATTGTTAATAAGGTTTAACTTCGAGGATGGAAGGTTTTATAGACTTCTTTTAAGTATTCGCGGTCAATATGAGTGTAAATTTGGGTGGTCGAGATGTTAGCATGTCCAAGCATTTCTTGGACTGCTCTTAAGTTGGCACCGCCTTCTAAAAGATGTGTGGCAAATGTATGCCGAAAGATATGTGGTGTGATTGGTTTATTAATCTTTGCCTTTTTTAAATATTGCTTTAATATTTTGTGTAGTCCCATACGAGATAATTTTTGTCCACGGATATTAAGAAATAGATAAGGTGAGGTTCTCTGTTTGAGAAAATGTTTTCGACCAAAGTTCAAATAATTCTTTATTGCTTTGATTGCAGGTTTACCTAAAGGCACAAGTCGCTCTTTGTCACCTTTGCCTAAAACACGAATAAAACCATCAGTGAATGAGATGTCATCAATGCATAATGATAATAGTTCTGAAGCACGAAGACCAGAAGCATAAAGGGTTTCAAATATTGCTCGCGCCCGTAAATCGTTAGGGTCATTGGATGACTCAGTGCTTGTTAAGAGTTGATTTATCTCTTCAATTGTGAGTATTGATGGTAACTTTCTTTTAATTTTAGGTAATTCAATGTATTCTGAAGGGTCAGAATTAATTTTTCCCTCAGATACTAAAAATCGGAAGAACATTTTTAGGGATGTGATTTTTCGAGCAATTGATGCAGAAGTTAATCTTAATTCGTGTAAAACTGCAATGTAGTTCTGAATGTCAGATTCTTTAATCTTATCTATAGATATTGATTGCCGGAGAAATTGTAAGAATTGTCGGACATCAGTTGTGTAATAAGTTGCTGATTGTTTTGAGATACTCCGTTCAACCATTAAATAATTTGCAAATTGGTCTAAAATTTCTTGCCAATGCTGGGAATTCAGCATAATCTATTTTTGGATAACTGTATCTTTGAGAAAATGCTCGTCATCGCGCTCCGGATAATCTTCATTGTAATGAAGACCACGAGATTCTTTTCTTAATAGAGCACTTTTAATAATAAGTTCGGCAACTGTAATCATATTTTTTAATTCAATCAAACCTGGTGAAATTGGCTGTATCTGGTTGGCTTGTTCTTTGACTATCTCAATCTGCTCTAAGGCATTTTGTAATCGTTGGTTAGAACGAACAATACCTGCACCATCCCAGACAAGTTTTCTTAACTGTTGAGTTAGATTTAGTGTCGTGGGTGATTCGTTAAGCGTAAGATTATTAAGTAGGGAAATTTGAGAAATTAGAGAAGGAATATTTTCGGGCTTGGAGATTTGGTTGGTTTTGATTTTTTCTATTACTCGTAATGCTGACCGTTCAGCAAAGACCAATGCTTCCAGTAATGAGTTAGATGCTAAGCGATTGGCACCGTGAAGACCAGAATAGGCACATTCCCCAATAGCAAATAAATTAGGAATATTCGTTTCACCCCATTCGTTTATCATTATGCCACCACACACATAATGGCAAGCAGGCACAACTGGAATTGGTTGTTTAGTAATATCTAATCCTAATGATAAGCAGGTATTATAAATATTAGGAAATCTCTTTTTGATTCTCTCTGGGTCTAAGTGAGTAATATCCAGTAAGACATAATCTTGATTATTTTTCTTCATTTCATTATCAATTGCTCGGGCAACAACATCGCGTGGTGCTAAACAGCCAAGTTCGTGATATTTTTCCATAAAGGTTTTGCCATCTTGGTTTCTTAATAGACCACCTTCACCACGCACGGCTTCAGATATTAGAAAATATCGGTTATTGATTTTATGACCGTATAAAGCAGTTGGATGGAATTGGATAAATTCCATATTAGCGATTTTGGCACCAGCATTATACGCAATGGCAATACCATCACCAGTGGCGATTGGTGGATTCGTTGTATGAAGATATACTTGACCAATACCACCGGTTGCTAAAACGACTACTTTGGCTAAAAAAGTGCGGACTTGACCGGTTTTTGTATCAATTGCAGTTGCACCAATGCATTCTCTGTTTTGATTAAGCACTAAATCATAGACCAGATGATGTTCAAGAAATTGGCATCTTTGTTTAAGTGCTTTGAGTAAGCCATTTTCAATTTCTCTGCCAGTATAATCTTGGGCATGAACGATGCGTGCTCGACTATGACCACCTTCTTTACCTAAATCAAAGTGTTTTCGTCCATAGGAATTGTAATAAGTTGTAAATTGAATGCCGACTTCGTAAAGTTCCTGAACTAATTTTGGTCCTTCATTACAGACCATCCGGACAATTTCAGGTTTGGCAAGTCCTTGACCACTTTTCAAGGTATCACGGAAATGAGTTTCGGGTGAATCGTCTTCGCCAAATGCTGCGGCAATACCGCCTTGGGCATAATTAGTATTTGATTCAGTATCTTCCTTTTTGGTCAATACAATAACTTGACCATAATCAGAAACTTTATAAGCAAACCAGAGTCCAGCAATACCAGAACCCACGACTAAGAAATCAGCTTGGATTAGATTATTGGTCATTTAGTCTTAATCTCTTCGATGCTTAGAGACAATATTAAATTATTAGTCATATGGTCTTCTCAAAACTAAAACACAATATTATCTTTATTAGAAACGATAAACCAGACCGATTCCAGTGTGGTTAGAATTTGGTGCAATGCCCAGTGTATTTCTTTTATCCACAGTAAAGAAGGCACAATCAATCACACTGACGATTCTATTAAGTAAAGCACCGGCTAAGAAAAATCCAGCACGAGTAAGTGCAGTACGAGCAGATTTTCGCTTTTCCCAATAAACATAGCGTAAAGAATCAGAACGCCAATCCCAAATCGAGTCACCAAAATATCCGTATTTTAATAGATAGTTCTTTTGGGCTAAGGTGTCGTCAGGATAAAGTTCTCGGGCTTCACGCCGAATATCATTATTATACTCTTCTGTATTATCATACTTTTCTAAAGCACGATAGTATTTGTTGGACTTAATCTTAGTATTAGCATTAGCGTGAACACCAGCAAAGAGTTTTGCATCTTGATTGAGCGATGTTCCATACCAAGAAAATCCTGTATAAAATAGCCAAATGCCAGCATCAGTCCAAAGCATAATTTCGCTTTTAGTATTGTTTCTAAGCATACTTTGACCCCAACCAGGAACTAATGCTGACGCCCAAATTGCTTTTTTCTTTATGTTATCGGAAGCCCTACTCTGTCCGATTGAATCATTTGATGCGAATATGGTATTGGATAATAGAGTTAAAATGAGCAATGTTAAAATAAATCTGGTTTTGAATCTAATCATTTTTTTCTCCTTAGATAATATGCAAAATTTTGATATAGTCTGTCAAATATTTTCATTTTGTTATTACTATTTTTTCGGTCATAGATTTTTGTTTTGTTTCATATTGAATGAAATAGATACCAGTGTTTAATTCTGAAAAGTCAAGCATACTTGAATTACTAAACTTGATATTTTTAACTTGTTGACCAATACTATTAAATATTCGGAGATTGGTAATCGATCGTTCGTGGTTGATAAAGATTTTACCATTACTGGGATTAGGGAATATTTTAATCCGATTTAAAATATAATGATTATTATTTACATTATCGGAAATCCCGGTAAAGAAATTCCAATCAACAATTTTAGAGTATATATCCCAGCCTTGATGACGACGATTATCAGTCCAAGCAAAGTTTATTCTGCGAGAATTTGCAACCACACTTTGGCCAATGAGCCATTGATTATTACCGGAAAATAAATCAGGGTTGTTGATTTGACGATTGTTTGCAATAAGCATTCCATTATCCGAATATGCTTGGCTAAAAATATCCAAGTCATTGTTGTTACGCAAACCACACCAGACTACAACAAATTTACCATCTTCACTATAAGAGACTGTTGGCGAATATTGTTCTGTTAAGTTATTATTATTAACTTTGATATTAGATTCCATTGGTATTCCATTATTATTAAATCTTTGCAGATAAATATCAGTATTCCCGTTTCGTTTATCTTCCCAAACAATAATAAAATCACCTGTAGAATTTATTGCAACTGCAGGATAACCTTGAAATGCGGTACCAATATCGTCATTGACTTTAAAATTAGAACCAATCGCATTTCCTAAATTATCGAATCTCTGAGCATAAATATCAAAATTGGAGTTGCGGTTATCCATCCAAGCGACAATAAATGTACCGGATAGACTGCGGGCAACAAATGGATAGAGTTGAGTGGCTTCCGATGATTCGTTGATAATGAAATTATTTCCCAGTGGGTTACCGAGATAATCATAGAGTTGACCATAGATATCAGGATTATTGTTGCGATAATCAATCCAAACAATTATTATGTTGCCAATACTATCACTGGCGAGCACAGGATACCATTGAGTCTGGTTTGAGTTGTCATCATTGACCTGATAATTATTGCCTACGGAAACACCGGTTCTTGAATACTTTTGAGCATAAATATCAAAATTGCCATTTCGACCATCAGTCCAAGCGATAGTAAAATCGCCATCAAAATTAGCCGTAACTGATGCATAAAATTGGTCTTGATTTGTAAAGTCATCATTTACCTTAAAATTAGGACATAAAATATTACCCAATGAATCTAGTCTAACCGCATAAATATCAGTACTAGTATTTCGTTCATCTTCCCAAGTAACGATATAATTACCTGCACCGGTTTGACATATCCAAGAACACCGTTGATGCGAACTGGCATTATCATCATTAAGCCGAATATTCTGTCCAATTATATTACCGAGATGATTATACTTCTGGTAGTAAATATCAGTATTCATTTCTCGTTTATCAGACCAGACAATAATAAATTCATTTTGACTATTGATGGCAATACAAGACCCGGCTTGGTCTTGATTAGAAGAGTCGTCATTGACCTGGAAATTTTGTCCGATGGTTAAACCGAGAGAGTCGTATCTTTGCGCAAAAATATCAAAGTTTCCGTTTCGGTTATCTGTCCAAGTTATAATAAAATTTCCGAATCGGTCAAACGCAATATCAGGTAACATTTGAACCGCGTTTCCAAGATCATCATTAACACGCATATTTGAGCCAATGCGATTACCAAAAGCATCAAATCTTTGTAAGTAAATATCGTTATTTCCTGTTCTCGAATCTTCCCAAACAAGAGCAAATTGGCCATTACTAAAGCAGGCTAATTGCGGTGAATATTGGTCAGTAGTAGTAAGATCGTCATTAACGCGAAAATTATTTCCTATAGGAATACCTTGACTATTAAATCTCTGAGCATAGATATCCCAATGGCCATTTCTGCTATCCATCCAAGTGACGATAAAATTACCTAAACTATCTTGAGCAATTGATGGTGCATATTGAGTATTACCAAAATTATCATTATTAATTCGGAAGTTGATTCCAATTGGATGAAGTTGGGCATTGAAGATTTGACCATAAATATCACCCCAATCATTACGCCAATCATCCCAGACAACAACAATATTCTGATTCGGCTGGATAATTATATCAGCATTTCTTTGGTCAGTTGTTCCGATATCGTCGTTAACTCGGAAATTGGTATCAATAGGAATTCCTTGAGCATTGAATTTTTGGCAATAGACATCAGAATTACAATTGCGCCGGTCTTCCCAAACAATAGCAAAATCGCCAGAAGCGTGCATTGCGACTGAAGGTGTGCCTTGCCATTTTATTCCAGCATCAGTATTAGCCCGAAAATTCGCGTCAATAGGATTGCCAAATGAATCAATTCTTTGAACATAAATATCTGCATTACCGTCACGAAAATCAGTCCAACAGATAACACCGGAATTAGTATTATTGCTAGCAATCGCGGGTTCTTCTTGGCGACAACCACCATAATTGTCATCGTTCAATAAAATATCATCTCTAATAATTCCCAATGAAATATTAAAAATTAAACATAAAATACCACATATAAAATAAACTTTGAACTGTGGACCTTTAGAAGGTGAACAATAAAAAGAAGGAAAGATAATTTTATGTATCTTTGATTTTCGGTTTTTCATTTATAGTTTTTCGTTAACTATTTTACCACTGCGAATTTATAGAACTTGATTTCTTTTTTCTGCTCGGATTCAACTTCTAATCGTAATAAGTAAATTCCACTGGGAATTCCTTCTAGGTTCAGTTTTATTTCATTGTCTGTTAAAGGATAAATACTACCATTATATTGAGATTTTGATTTTCCTCTAATATCAAGAAGGGAAATTTTTGCTTTTCGCGGATTTGGACCAAGATAATAACGAATATTTATTTCTTTATCGGCTGGATTAGGATAGGCATAAAAGTTTTTCACGATTATTTCTGGTGGTGTTGGAAGATAGGGGAGACCTAAATAAAGTCCAGTGTGCGATGGGTCTTTAAGATATTGTCCCCAAACAATCTCCTGTGTGGCTGTTGGAAAATCCCAGACATAGAATATCCCAGCATCTGAACCGACTGCAATTTCTAAATCTCCATCATTGTCAAAATCAAAGACTAAAGGAGTTGCACTTACTGAACCGACAGTTGCAACTGGAAATAAACTGAGCAAATTACCATTTCTGCCATCAAATCCTAATATGCCATATTGGGGAGAGCCGATAATGATATCTAAATATCCGTCATTGTTAATATCAACTGGAATGGTTGAGGAGTTGAAGATAAACGGGATTTCAAAGGTTACAAGCCAACCATCAAGCAGTTGAGTTACCATCACTATAGAATCTTGAGAAAATGGATAATTGGTTTGTAATATGCCATTGTAATTGAATGCGTAGATTTTATTCTTTCCAGCAACTACAATTTCCAAAAAGCCGTCGTTGTCAATATCAGCCAATGATGGTGCAGAAAGGACTGGTCTTTGTATTATTTCTGAACTGGAATATTTTATTTTACCATTTAAGTCAATGACAAAGATTCGACAGTTAGTTTCACCAGTTGCAATTGCAATAATTTCTTTTACGCCATCGCGGTCAACATCACCAACTACCGGTGGAGTTAGATTGTATAATGGACTTAATGAAAGTGAAATCGGAAAACCTGATGCAATTGTGCCATCAGGATTAATTAAAAATAATCTATTATCACTTCCCAGGATCACAATCTGAGGATTGACGGTATCAGTGACTGCAACTGCAGAACGAATTTCTGAACCTAAAAATTTAGGGAAATTGGGATATGGAGTGCCATCGCCATTGTAGATGTGTAAATTCATATTAGTTGTTCCGATGATTATCTCTTTTTTGCCATTTCCATCTAAATCAACTAAAACGGGTGAAGACAGTATGCGCTCATTAGTAATAATTCTTGTGCGCCATCTAATGCCATCATACGGATAAATATAGATTGAGCCGTTTTCATCAACACAGACCAGTTCAAGTTTATTGTCATCGCAGACATCACCAATTGCCGGTGCAGAAACCATTGGCGATGGCAGTTGAGCAAAACTTCCACTGGTAAGCGTAGTATGCGAAGAACCGTCACTTTGCCAGGTAAAGATACCACCAGCACTGTCGGCAACAATTACTTCCCAATCACCATCTTGGTCTAAGTCTGCACAACCGGCAGATAACATTTTACTATTTCTTGACAGGTCCTTGGGAAATCCCTTTTGGAATAATTGGAAATTCACACTTATTAACATCGTGGTATCTGGTGGACTCAGAACACGCACAGCAATATGAGTTTTTCCATAATAGCCATCAGAATTTGGAGTTGTGTTCGGAGTAAATTGTGAATTGAAACCACCAAGAAAAAATGGGTCATATTTTGAACCATAAATTTGATAATCAAAACCAGCATATTGACTCCAGCCGTCAAAATCTTGAATGCCATCACCTTCTTCTAAATCAACACCTTTATGATTAGGAAAGATGTTTATTGCATTATATTCGCCAAAATCGGCAATGACTTGTTCGTCAATATGCCAAATTAAGATTCCTGAACCTGGTAAAAAGAAATCGTATTCGCCATCTTCAACCCAGATGACAATACCATCTTCTGTATCAACCACAATCGTATCTTTTCTTTTAACATCAGTTTGACGATTTTCAATCAGAAAATATTCAGTTTGAGAAATTGGAATCTTTATAATAATCGGCGAAGAGGAATCGCCTCGGATACCAAATCTCGTTGTATCCATTGTTGAGGCAAAGAGCGGAATGCTTTCTTTAGGCATATTTATCACAACCGGTTCAAGTCCAAAAAGGTGAATTTTATGAAACGCATCGAGCATACTCGGAATTACACCTGGTGGTGCGCCAATACCCCAATCACCGAGCCATGCACCAAAACCCATTAATGACCAAGCACCAACACCCATTGAATAACCTGTCACATCATAAAGGTCATAACCACCAAGTAAATGGACGAACTCATGACATAATGTGCCTAAAAGTCCGGTCATTCCCAGTAAATTAATTTGACCATCATACATCGTATCTTGGCGCATCATTTCCGGCATAATTGTTGCTTGATAAATTCGATGACCATTATCGACCGTAATATAAGGAATACCTAAATATGCTTGTAAAGCAGATGATGGAATCGTCCCAGCAAGTAAATCAAATGGACTATCGCCTCTTAAGTCGCTTTGTAATCCAGAACCGGCATGAAAAATAATCACAAAATCATATAAGGAAAAATCTAAATTTGGGTCTTGGTCAGCGATTCTTAAGGCGTCATACATTAAGCGACATAAACCAGTTTCAATTCCTTCAATACTGGTCGTATCACCATAATACATCATTGGATGGGGTAATTGATAGCATTCAAATACACCACGCGGGTATACCGCATAATCAACATAAAGATGACCGAGCGAGTTTAGATAATAATAATTTTGTAGCCCTTGCATCAATCGTTCGAAGTATCGTTTGGTATGAGGTGGGTCATAAAAAAGTCCATCAGCAGGAGTTAAAAACCCGGCTAAATCCATTTTACCGTTTCCGGTTGTTAGTGGTGTATTATCTTCAACAAACTCAACTCGTAATGCCAATACTTTTACGGTATCAGTGCGATTTTGTTTAGTTGCGGTGCGAATTCGGTCAAGAATCACTTGGTTTCGTATTGTGTTATCTTTATAATGAACATCTCTTCTAATTAGCTTGTTAATAGTTGTTCCTTGATTAGCAATTGGCTGGCGTTGTGATTTGACTAAAGCAATTTTATCAGCAAATAGAGAACCAGTTGGATTAAAAGTCGCAAGACAATTTATTATTAACATAAAAATAATTGTTTTGATATATGTTTTCATCTTATTTTAATGTTTTATATTTTTTATTTCAAAAGCATCTGCTTTATTTATAGTAAAATGATATTATTTTTAAGCGGAGAGAGAGGGATTCGAACCCCCGGGGCTTTTGGCCCACATGATTTCGAGTCATGCGCCTTCGTCCACTCGGCCATCTCTCCGATATTCTTATCTATATTTTATTATAATACATAAAATGGCAATTGACATCAATACTTTTAATTGTTATCGGATAAGATAACCTCCGTGGGTTTTGAGATGGGGTTTGTGAGTTTTTTTGATTAGTCTTTGTTTTCTAAAAAACTCTTTTAATAGCGCTTTGCTTTCTTGAGATAAAATATTAGGAATAACTTCAAAACTATGGTTAAACAGATTATCTTGAGGAATGTTATATAATGAACCGCAAGCACCAAATTTCTTATCATAAGCACCGAAGACCAATCTTTCGATCCGCGCCAAAATTAAGGCACCAGTGCACATTAAGCAAGGTTCTAAAGTGACATAGACGGTGGCATTGGTTAATCGCCAAGAGTTAAGATAATTAGATGCTGCTGAGATTGCAATAATTTCTGCATGAGCAGTTGGGTCATTTAAACTTTCGGTTTTATTATAGCCACGACCAATAATTCGATTATCTTTAACGATGATTGAACCGATGGGGACTTCGTTAGCATCAAATGCTTTCTGAGCCTCAATCAGCGCTTCACGCATCCAATGTTCATGATTCATTTCACAATTAATTTACCGCGCCCGCCGCGATTCGAACGCGGAACCTACGGATTCGTAGTCCGGCACTCTATCCAATTGAGCTACGGGCGCATTATTATAAATGTATATTTATAATATTTATAATAGTAAATTAGAAGCGATAATCTCATTTACTATTGCTAAGTATATCATTCTATTAAATTATTTTAATGTTGTCAACTTAATTTATAGTACACAAGGGAGTTTTGAAAAGTGCTCCCCCAAAACACTAAAAATAAATAAAATTCAATTTTTTCCGTAGCCCAAATTGAGTTTCGCAGATTTCTCTTATAGTGCATAACAGAAAGTAATTAGCATGGTTAGTTATAAAAATTTATACTTGTGAGTACAGAAGCTTGGAAATCTCAATACGGAGCATGTAAATTTCTCATACAACCTTTTCAATATATAAAAATGGGGCAGTCTTTCGACTGCCCCATGGGAGAGGGAAAGGGTATTTGATATTGTAATTTATTTTGAGATTATAATTTTATTTATATTTTTTACTGCGTCGCTTTCCACCTGTAAGAAGTAGATACCTGATGAGATATTGGCAATGTCGATTGGTATAATACCAGTTTTTGTCTGGACTTCATAAGTGTTAGTTTTAACTAAACCGCCGGTGATATCATAAATTTTAACTGTGATCGGAGCTAAATTAATTAATTGGTATTGTAGAGAAATTTTGTTAGCCGAGATTATATTAGGTTGAACAGTAAATTTGGTTCGGTTAATATCTGAAGGAGATGAAGTAATTGCTGGGTCAGTTGATGAAGTCGGATAGACTGGTTCGTCTTTTTCAGAAGGAACAGGCGGTGGAACATATTTTAGGAATTCTTGAGTCTTATTACCTTTTAGGGCATAAATTGCGTTGTCGCTCCCGGTAACAAGAGCAGCTCCGTTTCCAATTTTTTTCGGTTTGTATGCAGAAACCCAGATATCTTCTTTTTTCGTCCAAGAGTTAGATGAAATGTCATAGCGTAAAAAGTCTCGAGTATTTCCACCTCTAAATGCATATATATATGGTTTATTATCACATTGATAAGTTAATGCACCTGCTTTTACTTGTGGTAAAGGCAGACTCTGTCTTGTTTCCCAGGTATTATTTGTAGTGTAAAATCTGAAGAATTCATTGTATTTAGCCTTTAATAAATATATATAATATCCATCAGTAGCAGTAGCGCTTCCGTAAAGAACTCCTTTACCTGAAGGTCCTGCCGGTACAGATTCTGGTGATAGAGACCAAGTATTGGTTTCTATATCGTATATCCACATTTCGCGAGTCTTGCTACCTTTAATTAAATAGATATAATCGTGGGGCTCACCCAATTCATTTGATTTTCTAACAAAAACTAATCCAGTTCCACCTTCGAGTCTTTTATTCCTTGCACCAAGAGGAATTGACTCGAGTTGAGTCCAACTGTTATTATTTATATCATACTTGTAAAAGTCGTTGGTTTTATTACCTCTGACCGCATAAATGGTATTTACACCGTCATTACATAGTGCTGCACCTTTACCGACGGTATATTTTTCAGGCTTTATTCGATAAGCAGGGAATGGTGCTTTCATATGCCATTGATTTTCTACAAGGTCATAGTAATAAAAATAATTTGCTTTATTACCAGTTAAAGCATAAATACCTGAATATGCTCCACCACCAACATAAGTTAATGCTCCTCCGTCCTTGACCGGATAATCAATATAATCGAGCACACTCCAGCCATAAGTTTGTTGCGGTGAGACGATAAATGTGTTCCGTTTAACATTGTTCCCAAGATATTGGGGTAGTTCGCCGTCTAATGCGGTTGAGCAAGTGACAGCATAAACATTATATCCAGGGTCGGTCCTGAAATGAGGGAAAGTTACAATTAAATCACTGCCTGCATCAAGTGCTTGAACCTCTACCATTTCATTATAGGGAGTAATAAGTTGACCTCCGGTAATTTTCATATACACTCGGAAACTCGCTTGAGTATTTCCGTAATTATGAACCATTGCCATTACTGGTAGGAGTCCAGGTTGTCGGGTATTTTTTGGTTCAATGATACCAATTTGACTATGAATCCCCACATCGAGTCTTTCATTAATAGTAACGTTAAAGTCTCTGGATATTTGGTTATTTGTGTCATTATCATCAATAATAACGGCTTGGCTGTTGATAAAATAAAGTCCTGGTGTGCGTAAACTACAAGATTTACAGGTAAGATAAACTTGTTGTCCTGGCCTGAGCGGAGAAACTGGACTAGTATCTGCCCAGATAAGGGTTTTTCCGTAACTAATTTCAGTAATAACATAGAAACTACCCAAGGTAACATTACCTTGATTACGAACAACAACTTTAGGTATAAACGGATAATTAGGTCCAATACTATCTCCAGGAGAGGCAATACTAACCATAGCAATATCTTGGCGTTTGCTCTTTATATAAAAATTCTTGGAAATTGTATTATTATTTGCCACAAGGTCATATGGGAAGAGTGTCGTAACTGTAACATTGTATAAACCAGGGTCCATATTAACAATATCTACCCATTCATCAAAATATGCCATAGCCAATGCGCCATCACTGAAAATTGTAACATATGTGGTTTTATTATATACAGTTTGCTGTAATGGATTTTTTATTATCATCTGAACAGGTGTTGTGATATAATAGTTGCTATTGTTTTTGATGATTACTCGGGGTATAAATGGGTCAGGTGATATTGTATCAGCCGGCGCAACAATTTGAATTGGCGCGACATCGCGATATGGAACAAATAATGTTGACCGTTTAACATCATTGTCTCGTCTTTGGTCACCGGTTAAATAGGTTGAACACTTGATTGTATAATATCCTGGTTGTGCGATCCAACTTGGGAATGAAATTACATCGTCATCGCCACCGCCTAAGGTTACAGGTAACGTTTGACTATAGACATTACCAATTTCAAATGTAGCAGTAAAGGTTTGTTGTTGCCAACTGCGGTTTTTTACACCAGCAATTGGTATCGTTTCCTGAGTTGGTTCCATAAATGAGCCCGGACTGAAAATAGCAAATGTTCCGACATCTTTTTGGGCACATAGGGCACCAGCAGTATCAGTGTCATTATTCGGATTCTGGTCGCCGGGTAATTTTGCTAAGGCAATAATTTTATAGAAACCAACATCTGCAATCCAGTTCTTCGCAACAAAAGTCCAATTAGATAACGGTTCGAGAAGTGATGAAGTTGCGGTATCTTTCCATACTTCTTGCCAATTATTGTTGCCGAAATCTTTTAGAATTTTCATTTCTACAGGAATATTGACTGCAGAGCCACTATAATTTCTAAATGATGCCGCAGGTAAATATGAGTTTTGATATTGTAATTCTGAAGTAGGACTTATAACATTGATAACTGCGGCATCTTTATAATCAGGGGGAATTACTCGGAAAATACGAGTCTTTTCATCATTGCTCGGATTCAGGTCGCCGAATGCTAAAGTACGGAATTTTATATAATAAAATCCACCAGATAATATAAGTGATGGAAAAGGCATTCCATATGCTTCACCGGATTGTAATTCAATATAAGTAGATTCCTGATAAATTGTATTGCCTGACGGATAACTTTGAATAACACATCGTGTCCAAAAACTTACCTCACGCGAGCCGTAATTTTTAATAACTGCTTGTGGTGTTAGTTCGCCAGGTGCAATTAAAGTATCAGGACGGATAATCTCTTCAACCCCAACATCAATTCGAACAAAGGGAATTGGTGGAACTGGAGCCGATGTTGTATCGCCAATATCATCAATAAATACACCGTGACGGTTAGGATTATCTGCACAGTATCGGAATGCAATATAAATTGGAGTGTTATTAAAACTTGCTAATGAAACTTCTCTTCGTGTGTAATCCCATGTTTCAATTCTAAATCCGTCAACCCGGTATCCAGAATCAGTAAAAGCCGCAGGTGTATTTCCTGAAGTAGAAACCCAAACTTCAAGACTCTCTTTTTGATTGCGAGTAAAACCGCGATAATAGAAAACGAGTACGTTAGCACCAGGTTCTGGCTGTACGCGCGGAGTTACTAACCAGTCATTATTAGGAACTTGAGGATTTCCACCTACACCACCAGCATAAGTTTTCCGGCAAAATGCACAGCCTGGTTGAGTATGCGGTCCATAACCATCTTGTTGCCATTCTGAACGGTCATTTGGAGGTATTGTTGGAGAATTGTCATCAAGATTATAAACAGTCCAACCTGGAGGCGGAAATGTCGGTCCGCTAAAAGATTCTTTCAAAGTCATTGTTTGAGCAAATATATAACTCAAAACTAACAATAAAAGAATGATGCTCTTACGCATAATTCCCTCCCCTTTTCTTATAAAATTTTTTATTTTGTCTTGAGTTATTAATAACCCAAGCGCCAAAGATTTATTTAAAAGCATTATTGTTAAATTTTTCATAATTCTAACTTTTTCCTTTCCCAATAAAATTTTTATATTTAATTATTTTTTTTGGAATTACCAGAAAATTATTTAAACTATAATATTATAACTACAAAATCTTTCTTCACACACTATAAAAGTATAAGAAAGGAAACTCAAAATGTCAAGTCTTTTTTTTGTGAGTGTCTCAAAATTATCTTTTTACAGTTCAAAGAGTTAGACGAACAATTTTTAATCTTTGTGTTTTGTTTCTGAAAAATAGGGTAGGGGTATTGCATAAATCACGAAACCGAATTTATTTGGTGTGCTTTATTTAAAAATTGAGAATCGTAAGATTAAACCTAAAAATACGATTGAGACCATGGACATTAGTTTTAATAAGATATTCAAAGAGGGACCAGCGGCGTCTTTTAGTGGGTCACCAACGGTGTCGCCAACAATGCCTGCTTTATGACATGCTGAGCCCTTGCCGCCGAGGTTGCCTTTTTCAATAAATTTTTTGGCATTATCCCAGGCACCACCAGAATTTGCCATCATTATTGCTAAGGCAAATCCAGAAACTAAAGATCCAATCAATAAGCCAGCAACTGCTTCAATACCAAGTAATATACCAACAATAATTGGCGCAATAATAGCAAGTAATGAGGGAACAATCATTTCTTTTTGTGCTGCTGCAGTGCAAATATGAACTGCACGAGCATAATCGGCTTTGGCTGTTCCTTCTAACAGTCCTTTAATTTCACGAAATTGACGACGGACTTCATCGACAATTTTTTGCGCGGTTCTGCCTATAGATTTCATAATCAAAGCGCAAAATCCAAATGGAAGCATTGCTCCAATAAATAATCCAGCAATTGTTTGCGGATTTAGTAAGGTTGCAGTAATCGTTCTTAATCCGTGACTGGCAATACGAACTTCATCACGGTATGCGGCTACTAATGCAAGAGCAGTTAATGCTGCGGAACCAATAGCAAACCCTTTTCCCGTTGCTGCAGTTGTATTTCCGAGCGCATCTAAAGCATCAGTGCGTTCACGGACAATTGGTTCTTGATGTGTCATCTGTGCGTTGCCACCAGCATTATCCGCAACAGGTCCATAAGCATCGGTTGCTAAAGTAATACCAAGAGTTGAAAGCATTCCAACAGCAGAGATGCCAATACCGTATAAACCAAGTCCAGGATTGTTTAAACCACCGGCAAGATAATAACTACAGATAATCGCAACACCAACTGTTACAACTGGTATTACAGTTGAAAGCATTCCGACTGATAATCCTTCAATGATAACGGTTGCTGGTGATGCTTGTGCTGCAAATGAGATTGTTTGGGTTGGACGATAATTATCTGATGTAAAATATTCAGTTGAAAATCCAATGATAATACCGGCTAAAAGCCCAGAGAGAATTGACCAGTAAACATTAATCTGGGTTTTCCCCAACATTAAATAGACGATAAAAAATCCCAAAAGTGCTACTAAAAATGCGGTGAAATAGATGCCTTTGCGTAAAGCTTTTAAGAGAACTTTTTGTTCAGCCTTTTCACCGGCTCTTACTAAGAAACTACCAATCAAAGATGATAACATACCGATACCGGCAATCACCATTGGCATTAAGACTCCTTTTGTTCCTAAGCCAGCGGAAACCGCTAATGCCATTGTTGCGACAATTGAACCAACATAAGATTCGTATAAGTCAGCACCCATACCGGCAATATCACCAACATTGTCTCCGACATTATCTGCGATGACTGCGGGATTGCGTGGGTCGTCTTCAGGAATACCTGCTTCAACTTTCCCGACTAAATCAGCACCAACATCAGCAGCTTTTGTAAAGATTCCACCGCCAACACGAGCAAACAATGCCTGGGAACTAGCACCAATACCAAATCCCAACATAGTTGAAGTAATCTTTTCCATTCGCTCGAACAAAGGCAGATTTTTATAAATAAGATTTAACACATAATACCAAATACTTAAATCAAGAAGTCCTAATCCAACAACTACCAACCCCATTACCATCCCTGAAGAAAATGCAACTCGTAATGCCGAATTAAGGCTGGTTCTGGCCGCATTGGTAGTTCGAGCGCTGGCACGAACACCTACTGACATTCCAATAAATCCAGAAAGACCAGAGAAGAATCCACCAGTTAAAAATGCAAAAGGCACAAAAATGGATAGCATTCTATTTAATGCGAGAATTATTAAGATAATGAATACAACCAAGAAATAAATGGATACTCCAAGATATTGTCTTTTTAGATAAGCATTAGCACCTTCTAAAACTGCACTGGCAACTTGTTTCATTGCCGGTGTGCCTTCATCATGCCTTAAAACTCTTAAAGTCAATATTAATGCAGATATTAAAGCAATTACTGCAGAAATCGGTGCAAAAATAAAAATTAGTTCCATAGAGTGCAATTATAGTGAAAATTAAGAAAATGTCAAATGTTTTTTAATTGGGCTAAAAAGATATTACAGAACCGAGTCAAGACCAAGATAAATAGATTATTCAGTGATTTTATCTATAGATACAGTCTATTTTATAATTAAGACTGCATCAGGTATGCGATTGTATTCGGTATGATCAGTATTTCCTCAATTTCATGTCAGATTAACTGATATAATTGTATCGATAGTGTTCTTTTCTGTTAAGAGCCATGAAATTCACATATCGGACTTCAAATGACGTACAAAGTGGCGTCAAATGTCGCATTATAAAATAATTAAATATTAAAAAATTATATATATAATGTAAATGTAAAAAATAATTAAAGACTATGAAGCCAAAAAAAGAATACAAGCAGAAAAAGAACAAATAAAAGACAATACACTTCGCTAATTATTAACTCTGCCCCTCAATGATATTCAGAAATCGCTCAAAAATGACTATAATTTCAGAAATACGCAAAAAGTGCATCAATACTATACTATTAATCATTCAAAAAGTGAAAAAGACTTTGCGACTAAATACCAAGTCTCAGCACCAGTAAATATACAAATTATAAAAAAAGAATAAGTTGATGATTAATAAAAATAAATAAAATAGAACGAAGAAAGATGAATAAGATAGACATTAAAAAAATTTCTAATAGTTATGAAGAGACCCCTAATGGGATATGAAACATAATATCGATATCGTATACACTATTGTCAATGGATAGTACGGTGATGTCTGAGTTTCCCAAACGCTCGACAATGTAATTGGGACGGATGCGTTTGCCCAATGGAAAGATGAATTCCTTGTCAAATTTGCTGATTGATATGTTCTTACATAGTGGGCTACCCCCTCAACCGTGCCGGGTATTTAAATACTTAGTTAATAAAATAAAATGCAATTATCTAATAAAAAAGTATGAGTAAAAAATTTAAAATCCACAAGTTGTCTATTTGGATATTTGCATATGAAATAAGAATACCAATAAAATTCTGGTTTCATTATTGATAATTGACAATTCTAATAAATTATTTATGATTAATTATGGCAATAATAAAACTTGGCGTTTTAGTTTCAGGCTCTGGCACGAACCTACAAGCAATTATTGATGCATCGGAGAAAAAAGAAATTCCTGCAGTAGTAAGTGTTGTCATAAGTAATAAAAAAGAAGCGTATGCTTTAGAACGAGCAAGAAAACATAATATTCCGGCAATTTTTATTAACCACAAAGATTATCCTAATCGAGAACTTTTTGAACAAGCACTGATAAAAGAATTAGATGCAAGAAAAGTTGATTTAGTTTGTCTGGCAGGATTTTTAAGAGTTTTGACGCCTTTTTTTGTTAATCATTACAAGATGAGAATTATGAATATTCATCCTGCATTGTTACCCGTGGCAAAAGGCCTGTATGGCGAATATGTGCATAAAGCCGTCTTAGATTCCGGCGCTAAATTTTCTGGTTGCACGGTGCATTTTGTTACTGAAGATGTTGATGGCGGACCAATAATTGTACAAAGAGTTGTTCCGGTTGATGATGATGACACTGTCCATACTTTAGCAGAGCGAGTATTACAACAAGAGCACATTGCTTATCCTGAAGCAATTAGACTTTTTGCCGAAAATAGATTAGAAATCGTTGGTAATCGTGTGAAAATAAAAAAATGACTTCACTGCTCAAAGATATTGAATATTTTCATATTAAGAAAGGAAAAAGAATATTTATCAATATTGAATATTTCCATATTAAAAAACTCAAGTTAAAAAAGTATCAATATAGAAATAGAATATGTTTATATTAAGAAAGGAAAAGGAAAATGAAAGATAAAATTGGCATTGGTATTGTTGGTTGTGGTGCCCAAACCCAATTGGTCTATTTACCGGCACTTAAAAAGAATAAATTTGCTGAAGTTGTCGCAATTTGTGATAATGATGTTAGAAAGTTAAACTATTTAGCTGAAAGATATAATATTAAGCATCATTATCAAAGCTATAATGACTTTATTGCTGATTCCGAAATTGATGCGGTCATTATTGCGACACCAAATTATCTTCACGCACCAATGACTATCGGTGCCTTAGAATATGATAAAGATGTTTTAGTAGAAATCCCGATGGCAGTTAGTGCGAATGAAGCCAAAACTATGGTGCGGATGGCAGAAAAAAAGAAACGTATTCTTATGCCTGCATTAAATCACCGTTTGCGGGCGGATGTTCAGTTAATTAAAAATTTTATTGACGGTGGTGAACTTGGTTCTTTATATTATAGTAAGGCTGGTTGGCTAAGAGGACGAACTGAATGGTCGTTTTCTGGATGGTGGGGTGAGCGTCTGCGCGCTGGCGGTGGAGCTTTTCTTTCCCTTGGGAGTCAAATTTTAGACATTGCAATGTATTTACTTGCCCAAGAAAAACCAATTTCCATTGTCGGCACAGGTTATAAGAGAAACCCAGCAAATCAAGTTGAAGATAGTGCTTTTGCTCTGTTGCGCTTTGAAAAACAAATTCTGACAATTGAAGTTGGATTTAGTATGTTACAAGATAAAGACTTTGCCTATTTTAATCTTTTTGGTAGTAAAGGTGCAGCTTTGCTCAATCCGGTCCAAATTCACCGTGAAATGCACGGACATTTAGTTAATGTTACTCCGACTAATATCCCTGGACAGAAAGATTATGTGAAGATTGCCTATCAATTACTGGTCGATTTATTTGTTGAAAGCGTCTTGAAGAAAACCAAACCTACAATTACGGGTAATGATGGTCTAATAATAAATCAGATTACGGATGCTTTTTACAAATCTTACAAATTTCAAAAAGAAGTGACAATTTAGCGAGATTCGATAGCATCAATACTAAATCAAAAAGAAGTGACAATACAGTAAGAATCGATAGCATCTATGCTAAATCCAAATGATTGACGAGAGACTAAAATGGCAGTTGCTTTAATAATTTCAGCGTTTGTTTTGAGTTTTGCTTTTGCTCCATTCAACATCCGATTTCTTTCTTATTTTGCTTTGATTCCGTTGTTACTGTTAATATATCGTTATCCCTATAAAAAAGTATTCTGGTACGGACTTATTTTTGGTTCTGCCTTTGCTCTTTTTCATCTCTGGTGGTTATATTTTTTAATTGTACCTGTAGAACCGATAACGAAAGTTTTATTATATTTGGGGGTCACAGTCCTTTTTGTTTATTTGGGGTTTTATACTGCGGTCTTTTCAGTAAGTACGAAATTTTTAGGTTTACCATTTGCACCTTTAGTTTGGGCAGTATTAGAATTTGTAAGGACAAAATCAGAGATTGGATTTCCCTGGGGATTTTTAGGCTATACTCAAACATCGTATATTCCAATAGTCCAAATGGCATCGATATTTGGTATTTATGGTATTTCAGCTTGGGTTGTTTGGATTAATCTTTTAATTTTTTGGATATTCCAGAAAAAACATAAAGTAACTTATCTTGTGCTTTTACTCGTATCTTTTATTTTGCCAGTTAGTTATGGAGTAATTAGGACTTATACAAATAAACTAAAATCGAACATCATAGTTGCTATTGTCCAACCTAATGTTGCACCTAATGAAAAAGGCGATTATGAAAGTCGCCAGCGATTATTAAAAGAATTGATAGATTTAGTAAGAGAAGCAACAGTTCAAAAACCAGATTTGATAATCTTGCCGGAAACAGCAACTTTGGTGGATATAACTCGTAACGAAGAATTAAGAAATATATTTCAAGCAATTGCTGATTCGCATAATGTTTATATCTTTACTGGTACACCATTGTATGAGCCAACAAGTCCAATTTATTATAACGGTGCTGTGCTCTTTGAACCCAATAAGACAGATAGTATCATATTTATTGTACCAGGGGATTCACTGCTCAAAATTCGTGCGCCGTTCTTTACCAAAATATATCGTAAAATTCATTTGGTTCCCTTTTCTGAAAGAATACCTTATGTAGATAAGATAAAATTGTTTAGAAAAATAGAGACCGGCGATATGGGTGACTGTACACCAGGAAAAGAATACACGATATTTGAAATTACAAATACAAAATCACAAATTCCTAATAAATTTGCATGCCTTATATGTTTTGAATCAATCTTTCCAGATTTGACTCGAGGTTTTACCACACGAGGCGCTGAGATGCTGGTAAATATTACTAACGACGGTTGGTTTGGTAAAACGCCCGGACCACATCAACACTGCGAATTAGCAATCTTGCGTTCAGTGGAAAATGGTGTGCCATTAGTCCGTTGTGCCAATAATGGTATTTCCCTGATTACTGACCCATTTGCAAGGATTACTAATAAAACAAAACTCTTCGTGCAAGATATAATAGTTGCTGATGTGGCTAAGGCTCTTAAGTCAACTTTTTATCGGAGATATGGAGATGTGTTAATTCATATTACTATAATAATATTATTAATAGCATTAATCTTAAAGCCATTTAAGCACGGTAAAAGACGATTTCATTGATGGTAATAATTGATAGTGCAACAAATTAAAAATGTTGTTGATTTTGTGGCTAGATATTTTAAAGCGGTTGTCTTATTTGTTGCAAGTTCTTTTTTAATTAAGAAACCTGATTAAAATCAGTATTTAATTTGCACTTGAGTTTTAACAGATGCGAGGGATTTGAAGACCTTCTAATTGGATAATAGGTCTTTGGCTTCCAATTTTTGTGTTTAGCCACACGCCAATGCCATATTTTCGTTCAGTGATTTTACCAATAATAGCACTATGTTTGCCCAGCGGATGTTTTTTCATTATTTTTAAGATGCGTTGGCTGTCTTTTGCATCAGCAATGATAACGACTTTACCTTCGTTTGCCAAATACAATGGGTCAAACCCAAGGATTTCACAAATGCCTTTAACTGAGTTTTGAATTGGAATTAGTTTTTCATCAATAATAATTCCGAGATTGGCTGCATCAGCAATTTCATTTAAGGTTGTAGCTAAACCACCGCGTGTTGGGTCGCGCATCATTTTGATATTACATTTGTTCTGTGCCAAGGTTTCAATTAGAGAATATAAAGATACGCAATCACTTTTGACATTTGCTTTAAAATCATATTCACTGCGTGCTAAAATTATCGATGCCTCATGGTCACCAATTTGGCCATTTATGATAACAATATCTCCTTGCCGAATATTTTTAGCATTTAATGTTGGATTCTGAAAATGTTTTAATATTTTACCGATACCACAAGTTGTGATGATAATTTCTTCATTATAACTTCTTTTTTCTATAACTTTAGTATCACCGGTGACAATCGGAACATTTACTGTTTTTGCTATTTTAGCGATTGAAAAACAAATTTTTTCTAAAGTTTTTAGATTGATTCCTTCTTGGATGACAAAAGAGATTGCAATATAAAGTGGTTTAGCACCTTTAACTGCTAGGTCGTTTATTGTTCCACAAATGGAAAGTTTGCCAATATCACCACCCGGGAAGAATAATGGTTGCACAACATAAGAATCAATGGTAAAACAAACATCAGGTCGGTTTGATAGCAGTTTCAGTTCAGCCGCATCCTCAAACTTTGCCAAGATTGGGTTGTGAAAATATTTATAAAATAATTCTCGGATTAAACGATGCATCTTCCTTCCACCGGAACCATAATCAAGTGTGAGATACTGTTCAAGGTTTGACTTTTGGATTTTGACTTTTAGATAATCTTTCACTTTTATCTTTACTAAATTGTTGAATAAAAATAAATTTATACCCTATTAGTCATTTTTTAACATCACATTATATTATCTTTCATATTTATAATATGCAGAACAAGCACCTTCAGAAGATACCATACAAGGACCATATGGATTATCCGGACGACAAGAATTTGCAAATAAAGGACATTGAGAAGGCGTGATTAATCCAAGGAGAATGTCTCCGCAGCGACATGGAGTTTTTTTTGGTTTTGGTATTTTAATATTAAAATAATTCCGCACATCAAAATTCTGATAATCTGAGGTAAAGCATAAGCCAGAATTTTTTATCTTACCTAAACCGCGCCAATTTGCATCAGTAGGTTCAAAGACTTGATTCATTACTTTTTGGGCTCTAAGATTGCCAGCTTTATTGACACTTCTTTTGTATTGAATCGCAACTTCTGGCTGATGGTTTTTAATCTGGGTCAGTAAAATGTAAATACTTTCAAGGATATCGAGTGGCTCGAAACCAGAAATAGCGCAAGGCTTGTAAAATTCTTTAACTAAAAATTCATAAGGTTTTTGTCCAATAATAGTTGAAACATGACCAGGTAATATAAAACCGTCGATATTTATTTGGGGATGCTGAACAATTGCTTTTAATGCGGGAGGAATCAGTTTGAAAACCGGTAAAACGAAGAAGTTTGTGATTTTTTGCTCTTGGGCTTTTAGAATTGTTGCGGCAATTGTCGGTGCGGTGGTTTCAAATCCGACACCAAGAAAAACAACCGGTTTTTTTGTGTTGGTAGTGAATTTTAATGCATCAAGCGGAGAATAGACAACTCTAATATCCGCACCTTTGCTTTTTTCTTTGGCTAAAGAACTTTCCGTGCCGGGCACACGCATTAAGTCGCCAAACGTTGTAATAATGGCTTTATTGGTGCGGGCTAAGGCAATCATCCAGTCAATGTCTTTTTGGTCAGTGACACATACCGGACATCCTGGACCAGAGAGCAATTTTAATTGACTAGGCATAATATGACGAATGCCGGAAGATGAAATGGCGTTAGTGTGTGTGCCACAAACTTCCATTAAAGTAATTGGTTTTCGAGTTAACCTTTTTATTTGATCAATATACTGTTGCGCTTTTTGCGATACATTCATTTAGATATTTATATATGTTTAATCTGTTTTATTTTATCATCTTATTTTGCCTTCTTGTTTTTCAGTTGCGTCAATGATTGATAATTTTGCTCGGGCGAAAAAACTTGATGGTGATGATGGAAAATCAAGAATGAGTTTTTCTAATATTGTTCTAGCACGAGCAGTATCTTTTAATGATTCCAAATATATTAGTCCGATTTCATATTGGGCTTTTGGGTTGAGATAGCTTTCAGGAAATTTTTGAACGAATTCACTCAAGGTTGCTAACGATTGATTAATTTCATTCTTAGCAAGATAAATTTTGTGTAGAAGCAGGTAGGCGTATTCGGATACTTTGCTTGATTTAGTAATTAATTGTTTACATTCTCTAATCGCATTTTCATAATTCCCAATTTCATAATCAAAATATGCTTGGGTATAGTTCTTTAAATCGGATAGATTGTTTTTTGTCGAGGCGATTAATATACCTAAATCCAGTGCATCATTAAGATAAGAACTTCCGGGAAATTTCGCTGCCATTTCCGTAAGATAAACATGAATTGTGTCAAATTGATGGCTGTAGAAAAAAATTCTAATTTGCCCCCAAAACAACCGGTCACTTAAATCGTATCTGATTAGTTTCTGAGCAGTCTTAAAATCGCCTTTTTGAAGTAAAAGTTTTTGTAACGCAAACCATGCGGGTTCATTATTTGGTGTTTTTTTAATTAAAGACTGATAATAATAAATTGAATCCTGTAGAGTCTTGGTTTGTGCTAAGAGAGTCGAAGATACTAACAATACAGCAAAAAGCCATCTGTTTATTCTGATTGGTAAATTAATATTCATTTAGTTTCGTCCTGAATTATTGCGTCAAAGTAATTTTTTATCATTGTTTCATATTCTTTAGGATAACCTTCTCTTAAAGCCCGCAACAGTTCTTCGCGTAATTGTTTTTTGGTTTCACCTAAATTTTTATCTAAAACTGGACTTGGTGGTATTGGATAATCTTTGCCAATCTCCCGTTCGCGTTTTTCCGAATATTCTTTTTGGCGAATACTTCTTTGCGCATCTAACATTCGGTTGATAATTTTTTCTTGGCGCTCAATTGTTTGCCGGGAAACATTAAGCTCCGAAAGGTCTTTTTCAATATTTTTCATTTCTTCAATTGCACCTTCAACACTTCCGGTTAACCCGGGCATTTCACTATATTTTCCAGTATTAATATCTTGTAATAACTGTTCAAGTGCTGAGCGCAATTGACTTTGCATTGATAACATTCTCTGCAATTGGGAAAGTTGTTCTTGAGATAAACCACCGGGTACGGGCAAAGGAATCATACCTCCCATTTGTTGCCCAAGCATCATCTGTTCAGCCGTGAGTTGTGATAAAGCTTGTAAGAGACTTTCAAAGCCTCCACTAAAACCACCTTCCATTTGTCCTTTAGCTAAAAATTGCAGAATCTGTAGAGTAACTTTATCAATCTGACTTATAGCTTCCTTTTGAAGATTTTGTGCTTGGGTAATACGAGCGTTATTATGTAGAGCATCTTCAATTAATGTTGATGCTTGTTCCATTAGAGTAAATGTTTTCACCAAATCTTTGGTCCAGTCATTGGGGATTAAAATAGATTTTTCCGTGAGACTGGCAATACTTTCGGCTACAACACGGGTTGCTTCAACTAAGCGCATCTGGCCTAGCACCAGATTTGGACTTATAGATTGATTGGATTGATTAATAATTTGTTCTTGTTCCTGCGAAAGTTGATTTAGGCTGAGGGCATTTTTCAATAAACTTTCCATAATTGCCATTTGCTGATTTTGTTTATATTTATCGGCTAACTCTTGCAGGAGGTCTTTTAATCGTTTTAAGTCTTGCAATAATTCTTGAGAACTTTTCTTGGCTTGACCCTTTTGATTTTGGGATAGACTCTGAGTAATGGCATTTACTTGCGAGGGTAACTGCATTTGATTGAGTTCTTGGCTGATTTCCGCAAGTTGTGCTTGAAGGAGACTATCATCAAAGGTATTGCTCAATTCACTTATCTGGTTTTGAAGAGCATTAATTTCTTCACCGATTTGTGTCTGAGGTTGAATCAGGTTCGATGGTTTTTCACCGTCAATACGATTGTGGAGTTGCGATTGTTGTTTGAATATCTCTTCGGCTTTACGGACTAATGACTTTAAGAGTGCTTCTTTTTGCAGATTTTTTAATAATTCCAAGGCACGGGATAATGCTTGCCTCATTTCTTCGGTGGATAGTTTTAGTTGTTCTAATGATTTTTGCCAATCAGGGTTCTTTTGTAAAACTTGTTCGGCTAAATTTTGTAATTTTTCTTTTATGTCTTGCGGGATAATTTCCGAAAGGATTTTACTGATTTCCTGTAGCTTTTCCACAGTCTCTTTATCAATCATTAATCCCTGATAAAGATTAGAGATTGCATTACTGATTTCATCTTGCAATGCTTTAATCTCAGAAATTAATTTTTGCTTTTCAGCTATTATTTCAGATAGGGAAGACTTTTCTTCCCAATCTAAAGAACGATATTCTTTTAATTTATCCGTTATCTTTTCGAGTTGTTGGAAGATTCTTTCTTCGGTTTTAGTGAGCGGAGATAGTTTTTCAATCGTTGACTGGGTCTTTTCTGTAACTTGCGAATAGATTTCATTAAGAGTAGGAAATCTTATAGTATAAATTTCACTGCGACTGGATTTGTTTCCTAAGATTGCGTCGTTATCATAAATCACAGCATAATAATTTATTTCATCGCCCGGCAGAAAAGTGATTTTATTCAAATCCCATAAATAGTAGGCAGTATCTTCATTTCTGCCAAAACTCGATTTTACTAAAAACCGCGCAGTGTCATTACTGGTCGATTTGAACCAATATAAGTAAAAACGGTTTATGCCAAAATCATCAATGCCATACATTCCAAGAAAAACTTGCATATTCGCTGGGACATCAATATCGCGACCAGGAGAAAAGATTCTAACAAAAGGGAATTCATCTCTTCGTGGTACAATATGATACCAGGAAGATTTGCCTTGAGTTTCTTGAGCACCTTTAAGCATAATCTGAAATGAATCTTGATTTGTAATCGTAAAATGACCATAAAATTCTTTATCTTTTATGCTAAGGGTTTCAATTTTACCTGATGCGTTGATTCGATACCCAGATATTAGCGAGCTGGTTGCAGTTCCTTGAAAAGTTACTTCTGTACCTAACAAAACATTTATCTCCTGACTACGATTCCGAGTGGAAGGGAGTTTAGTATATGATGGATAATTGTAAGTAAAGATTAAATCGGTAATTTCAATTGGCTCAAAAAGTTTAATTTGATAAGTGGAACTTCTTTTTATGGGAACACCCAGTGCTGACTTAATGATAAAATAATAAGAAAATTCCTTATCAGCCTTAATATTTACAGATAATGATTCTTGGCCAGAATATTTCAACCCTTTAGCATAAATCGTTGCGGATAAATTTCTAATTGGTGCGATAATCTTAAAGTTTATATTAATTATACTATCTTTGTTTACAATCGTGTTTCCCGGGATTATCTTAAAAGAAATTGGTGCTTTTGAAGGAGTAAATGCTAAATTCCAGCCAAACCGAAAATTGGTTGGTCGTAACAAAGCAAATCCTAATAGCACTAAAACTAATATAATTGAGACGACCAAAATATAGCGAGTCTTCTTATAATTGATGAGTGTATGCAAAGGTAAATTTTTGATTATAGTGTTAACTTGTTCAATCGCTGCAGTAATAAGTTCTGAAGAATAATTTTCTTTTTGATTGGAGAGTTTCTTCTGATACTCGAAAAGTTGAAGCGCCGGTATTAATTTATTTTTTATTTCAGGAAATGTTTGTTCAATCTTTTGGGCTATTTTGAGAAACGAGTAGTGATATAGTGAATACAAAAAATATAATGGAATTAATATCAAGACCGATAAAATTAATCGGTTTATGAAAAATCCAGTGATGGATATTAATAGTAGCGTCAATAATGAAATAAAGACTAATACCGAAAAAATGATATGATTCGTTATAAATTGACGATATATTTGTCTAATGCGAATATATAATTCCATGAATTAGATTATACTAACTTTTTGGCTATCCTTCAAGAACAACGCTTGGACTTAAGAAATATTGGCGTACTGAAGTTGAATAGAAATAGGATTCTTAGATTATTCTTTAACTATTTTTAATACTTTTCTACCGGTCAATCCACTATTTAACGCTTGATAATCGATTACAACAAAATAGACACCAGCAGAAATATTTTTCAAGAATAAAGGTATTTGATGGTTACCCGATGTGAGTTTTAATTCTTTAACTACTTGGTTAAGCGAACCGGTTCGGTCATAAAGTTTTATTGAAATTTTACTTGTATGTGGAAGATTACAATAGATATTTGTGGAAATATTACAGGGATTAGGTTTAACATCAAGTAAAAAGTTTGCGACTGAAACCGAAGTTTTCTCTTGAATTGCTGGTGAAGTACAAATTATATTGGTATTTTCCGAAAAGATACTTTTGTCCGCATAAGGAACATAATTCCAGAATTCTCGCGTATTATTACCTTTTTGCAGATAGATTTTGGATGCGCTCGCAGTTAATCCAGCCCCTGCTTTGGGAACGCTGTTTTTATTTAATCTTCTTATGGTATCAAGTAAGGTCCAGACTCCTTTTTTATCACTAAGAGTGTACTTCCAAAATTCGTTGACTCCGCCACCTTTGATTGCATAGATTGAGTTATTGAGCGCGGTTAATGAACCACCGGCTTTTACTTTGGTCTTTTTATTTACATCCCAGAATGCCTTTTGGGGAATTGTATCAAGTAAACTATCACCAGGCCGATAAGACCAGGAATCTCCGAAAATATCATAGTAATAAAACTCGTTTATCTTTGAGCATCCCTTGAGTGCGTAAATCCGAGAATTACCGTCAAAAACAATTGCCGAGCCAGCCTTGAATAATTTATTATAAGGACCAGAAGGTGCATTCGGTTTTTTGATCCAGGTATCATATTCAACAGCGTAAGCGTAAAACTCATATTGTTTATTGGAACCCTTTAATAGATATACATATGAAGTCTCTTCTTGTTTATTTAGTTTATTATTGTCTTGTATTTGTAAATCTTCTAATAGTTTGAAAGATTTTTTAGTTAGAGAGGAAACATATGTTAAGCCTGTACCATCTTTTCCACACCCACCAGGAATTGATTTCTTTTGAGTCCAGGTATTTGTTTTAGGGTTATAGACCCAGAACTCATCCGCATTGTTACCTTTGACTGCGTAAATCAATGTATCACCAAAGCACATTGAGGCACCTTTTTTCACTTTTCTGGCTTTTGGTTCTATGCCAAGATACGCAAACGGTATTTCTGGCTTATCTAACCAAGTAGAATCTTTAATCCGGTAGGCAAAGAATTCTTTAGTGTTATTGCCTTTTAACACATAAATACAAGAATCTAATGGACAATATACTAAACATCCACCGTCTTTGACATTTTTGCCACTGGTTCCTAATGGAATATCTTTAAGTTGATACCAGCCAAAGATCGGTTGTGGTGGAGAGATTACAGTTAATTTTCTGGGTTCAGATGTTGGACCGTAAGGCAGACCGGCTCTTACACGCCAATAATAGGTTCCACCGGGCATGGATAATTCATAGGTTGTATCAGTTGTTGTATTAACAAAATAGGCAATTTGGAACAATGAGTCGCGGGCAATCTGTATTTCATAGATACTGGCACCAACAACTGAATGCCATGTAAATGGAATTGTAACTGCTAATGTTTCCAGTCTATTGGTTGGATAGATTAGCGAAGGACCAAGCGGATACCAGGATACAGAAAAGTCATCAATATACCACCAGTATTCATCGAATGCACCATAGAGAAAACATATTCGAACATCGGGTTTGCCTGAAGCATAAGCTGAGATATTATGTACCTTTCTACCTGAGTCAGTGACATTGGTATATTGAGCAATTCTTGTCCAGGTCAAACCGCCATTATTACTTATCATTACAACACCTGAATCTCGTCTTTGTGGTTCCCAATCCCGATACCAATGCCAATAAGAAAGATTATAAATTCCAGGATTAGAGCAATTCAATCGAGGTGAAATTAAACGGTCATTATGATTTTCTCTAGGGCTGAAAAAGATTTTGGCAATAGTTCTGATATTAGAACCATACCGGCAAGTATCACGATACCAGTCATTAGTATTCCAAGTCTCAGGATTTTCTGTGCCGCCAGCGATTATTCGCCAACCGCCAAAAGGTGGATTGTCACCATAAGGTCCCCAATTTTCATTGAAATTCGCGGTATAAGGAATAGTTTGATATTTAGGAGCAATGACTGCGGTTCTTATCAAGGTATCATTTGCAGGGTTCTGGTCATTTGGGTTTATTGTCCAAGTTCTTATTGTAACCGTATCAAAATCAGTTGGATTAAATGGGTTAAAAGTAATTGTGCAAATTTCTCCTTCTTCTAAGGAAAGAACTTCGGCTGAATCTAAATAATTGATTATACTACCTGCTATTTGATAGAAAACCCAAACATCGCTTGCACCGGTATTAATGCTATTATTTCGGAAAGTCGCCTTTGGTGAATAGATAGAATCAATAATGATGGGTAAATTCGGTGCATCGATTCTTTCGGCAAAGAAATCGTAATGGGGAATCGGTTCCGGCAAAATAATATCATCTAAACCAATCCAATATTTATCAAAACAACGATAATGGAATGCGATATATAAATTTGTACTATCAGATAGATTTAGTTGGATTACTTTTCGTTGCCAATTGGTATTATTTGTAACGATTCTTTCTAATAAAATAAAATTAGCAGTATCAAGATTATTTACTGACGAGACACGGACCAATAAGGTTTCATACCAACTGGATGAAGCCGCACGATACCAAAAGATTATTGAGTCATTCGGAGCGCAGGCAACACGCGGACTTATCAGCCAGTCATTGTTGGGCCAATAAGGATATTGGTCATAAACAATTCGTACACCAGCAGGCTTTGTATAATAAGCATTTAAGGTATCTCGTATCCATTGGTTGCCACCATTAAAATTATATATGGTCCAACCTGCAGGCGGGAAATCAGTTTGAGCAAAAGACTGTCGGTAGCCATGAGTATACACAAACATTGAGAGCTGAGCGGTGTCATTATCTGGTATTGAGTCTCCACTCAGCTCAGTCCAAACTTTTATTTGATAATCTCCAGATATATTGGGAACAGTCCAAACAGGGTAAAAATTAATAATTTCAGTTCCATTGCGAATAAGAGAAGTCTGGGTATATTCTGTATCCATATAAGTTTCACTTCCGGTAATTTGTAAAATCACAGGAATCCCTGGAGATAAGGTATTTCTGCCAAAATTTCTAATTTTGGCCTTAATAATTATAGAAGTATCGCTTCTTTGGACTTTATCAACATCAAGAATCTGTTCTGTGCCAATATTGTTATCTAATGGCGTATAACTTACTACTGCTTCTTGTAAAAAATCACGATTATAATATGTCCAGGATTGATTAGGGATTTTTCGAGCATTTCTGGTTGTATCTGAATTTACTGAGCCATCAATGAGTTGATAGACATCCGAAGTTAAACAAAAAATGCCAATCCAAAAATTTTCTCCCGGATCGAATACGATATTAGAACTGGTGAATATTAAAATAAACCAAGTCCAGTATCCGGCCTGCCAACTACCAATTGTATACATATATTTGAACACAGATTGGCCCGGCTGGTGAATACCATTTACAATTGTGTCACGCCAAATTATCAAACTACAAGGTGCTGGTGCAGAACTTGCAAGACGGTACAGGCCAAAGCGAATTGCTTTTACTGTGCATTGAGATGCAGTTAAGGTTGGCATTGTTAATCGCGTTGCAAAATATATAGAATCGTTTGTAAAATAACTGCTCGGAGTACCGTCATGATTACGCAGTGTGTCTAAACCAGAACCAGATAGGATAAGCGGAGATAGATGGTGCGTGAGATATGAAATCCGAGAAGTAGAAGCTAACTCATTTTCATATTCAGTGATACTTTGATTAAAAGAGAGATTTTTGGGAACTGGGATAGTTAAATCGGTAAAAGATGTCGTTGCAGATTTTGATATTGTAACGGAAAGAGCGGATAAATGGATAAAAATTCCTAAGAATAATATTAACCAAAGAAAATATGTTCTTATTATTTTTATTTTCATAGTAAAAAGTATAATTTAGAATTATTTAATAGTCAAGATTTTTAATGACAAATCTGAAGACAGAAAGAGGTTCAAATGTGACAGAGTTCAAAGGTTCAAAGATAGCAAAATGTATTATTCTCTTTGTATTTTATTCTGTCATTTTGATTTTAAGTTTTGCGTTTTGAATTTATGCTCAGTATGATAAATTGGCAGTCTATTTTTTTGCCACTGAAGGCACAGAAGATATAAGAAAATTTAATGGTTAATCCGATACGGTTATTTATTAAATAGAAGAACGTTTCGGTCATTAGTGAAAAATGACTTTTGCAGTATTCTTAAATCGGTAGTATTGACAATCATTTCTATCTGTAGTAAATTTTATTTATGGATATTTTGAAAGTAAAAAACGGCTATGTTTTGAAATTGGAAGTAAATGAAGATATAATTGCTGAACTCAAAGATTTTACTAAACAGAAAAAGATTAAAGGTGCGTTTCTTTTCGGACTTGGTGCGGGCAAGGAAATTACGCTGGGATATTATGACCCGATAAAGAAAAATTATCACAAACGATTTTTTCCGGAAGATTATGAGTTTGCTTCAATCATCGGTAATATTGCTTATTTAGATGAAGAGCCAATACTCCATATCCATTGCACAATTAGTCCGAATAATTTTAATACTTATAGCGGACATCTGTTTTCGGCAAAGGTTGCGGCAACAGTAGAGTTGATGGTTATGCCGTTAGATAAAAGGTTATTGCGAAAGCCAGATGTAAAAACCGCACTTAATTTATTATCATTTAATCATTACAAAACTGGCAAAAAGAAAACTTAAGCCAAATCTCTAAACAAATGTTTAAGTTAAAAGCACTATTGAGTAGTTAGAATTTAATTCACATAAATAATAATAACGATGTTTAGATTGAAAGTACCTTTCAAGAGAATTATAAGTCAACACTTAAGTCTGGAACTGGTGGACTTTGAGACCAACCTACATAAATAATGTTTAAATTAAAGGCTCCATTTAAACCAACCGGCGACCAGCCATCAGCAATTTCTGCTTTAGTTAAAGGTCTAAAAGAGAATAAAAAATTTCAGACGCTTTTAGGTGTTACTGGGTCAGGAAAGACTTTTACAATTGCCAATGTCATCGCTCAAATTAATCGGCCGGTTATAGTTATTTCTCACAATAAAACTTTGGCTGCCCAGTTATACGGTGAATTCAAACAATTCTTTCCAGAAAACGCAGTTGAGTATTTTATCTCCTATTATGATTACTATCAACCTGAAGCCTATGTGCCAGAAATGGATTTGTATATTGAAAAGGACGCTTCAATTAATGAAGAGATTGAACAGATGCGATTACGAGCAACTTCAAGTCTGATTGAACGGAGAGATGTTATTATTGTGGCTTCGGTCTCTTGTATTTATAATTTAGGAGAACCAGAAGAATATAAGGATTCGTTATTGCCAATTAGTCTGGATAAAAATATCAGCCGAGATGAACTGATTGAAAAATTGGTCTATCTTCAATATTCTCGTAATGACACGGAACTTAAAAGATCTTGTTTTCGAGTGCGGGGCGATGTGATTGAGATTCATCCTTCGCATCGGGATTATGGTGTAAGAATTGAGTTTAATGCGAATAGGATTGAGCGTATCTCAATTTTTGATATTCTTAACCGCTCAGTCTTAGAAACCAAGAACCGCATCGTCATCTATCCGGCAAAATATTTTGTTACTAGTGGTAATAAGTTGGAGTGCGCTATCAGGAGTATTGAAGCTGAACTTTCCCAACGATTAGCCGAACTCCAATCCCAAAATAAACTATTAGAAATGCAAAGACTAAAAACCCGAACAAAATTTGATATTGAGATGTTACGAGAATTTGGCTATTGCCCGGGGATTGAAAATTACTCGCGGCATCTTTCCGGACGACCACCAGGCTCACGACCTTATTGTCTTTTAGACTATTTTCCATCAGACTACTTGATGGTTATTGATGAGTCGCATCAGACAATTCCCCAAATAATTGGAATGTATAATGGTGACCGGGCACGTAAAGAAGTTTTAGTTGAACATGGCTTTCGTCTACCTTCGTGCTTGGATAACCGGCCATTAAAATTTGACGAGTTTCAGTCTCTAATCAATCAATGTATTTTCACTTCAGCAACACCAACCGATTTTGAAATTCGGCTGAGCGGAGGAGAGGTAGTTGAACAAATTGTTAGACCAACTGGTTTAGTTGACCCAGAAATGATTGTTCGACCAACAACTAATCAGGTTGATGATTTAATTAAAGAAATTCGAATTCGAATGGAAAGAAAAGAACGGGTCTTGGTAACGACATTGACTAAACGGATGGCAGAAGATTTGGCTGAATATCTGACGGAAATGGGGCTGAAAGTAAAGTATCTCCATTCAGAAATTGATGCCATTGAAAGAATTGAAATTCTTCGGGGACTACGATTAGGTGAATTTGATGTTCTCGTGGGCATTAATTTATTGCGAGAAGGACTCGATTTACCTGAAGTGTCTTTAGTGGCAATTCTGGATGCGGATAAAGAAGGATTTTTAAGAGATGAACGGAGTATTATCCAAACAGCAGGCAGAGCAGCCAGAAATGTTTCTGGAGTTGTTATTCTTTATGCGGATAATATTACCAAATCAATTAGAAATGCTTTGGCTGAAGCCGAACGGAGACGACAAAAACAGCTTGAATACAACCGAAAACATAAAATCACACCCAAATCAATTGAGAAATCAATAAGTCAAGTAATCAAAACAACAATCGTTGCTGATGCAAAAGCAAGTGATGATATAATTGAAGAGATTAGTCAAGGAGCAGACAAAACCGAAATCTTAAACCGATTAGAACAGGCAATGCGACAGGCTGCAGAAAACCTGGAATTTGAGAAAGCAGCAAAAATCCGCGACCAGATTAAAAAACTGAAACAAGAACTGCTTGACCAGGAAGTCCTGAAAAACCGAAAAAGACCAATTAGTCGCAGATAATAAGTGCTTACAAAATATTTGATTAGATAAGATTACGAGGAATTATTGAAAATTTTCCCACTGGTTTATAATTTCTTTGTTGCGGTAAGCAAACGGACAATCAATACCTTCTTAGATTTATTCAAAATAATTTTGCCAGTCTACACCTTGGTCTATATCCTTTCTTTA
Organism: Caldifarciminota bacterium; assembly: GCA_039801465.1. Classification (GTDB taxonomy): domain Bacteria; phylum Hydrothermota; class Tepidihabitantia; order Tepidihabitantales; family CAIPLT01; genus JAOABV01. Next base: position 18,869 of record JBDRUT010000006.1, on the reverse strand, counting down.
ACACCGGTCTTAAAAATCTTTGCCGACTTTCTTAGACCAGCAATGAAGTATTTTGGGTTACCTGGGGAAAGTGCTTTAGCATTAATTCTTGGCAATTTTATCAATCTTTATGCGGCAATCGGTGTGATTCCCCTGTTAAAACTTTCTCCTCATCAAGTAACAACAATTGCTTTAATGCTTTTAACTTCACATAGCCAAATCCTGGAAACATCAGTTTTTATTAAACTAAAAACACGATTTATCATTCTATTGTTTTTAAGAATTATTATCGCGATAATTGGTGGCTATGTATTTGCTCATTTATGAACACTACGGATAATCTTGAGAGAATGTTCAGTCTATCTATTAGTCCACGAAGGATTCTAATCGCAATCATTGTTGGTTATCTTTTTACTCGCTTATGATTATTGTTAACTATTTAAAGGGCATATCTAATTTAGGTATTAAAACATTCGTTATTCTTTTTGTGGTCTTTATTTTATTGGAAATAATCCAAAGAAGCGGGATTATAAGAAAGGGTTATCAGTCAATATCAAAAGCGGTTAAGTTTATGGGATTCAGTGTTGAAGGAACCGCACCACTTTTAGCCGGTATTATTTTGGGCATTATTTATGGTGCAGGTGTAATTGATGATTTGATTAAACAAGGGAGCGTTGATAAGAGACAGGTCTTTTTAGTATCTGTCTTTCTTTCAATGTGCCATGCAATATTTGAAGATACGGGCTTATTCTTAATGCTCGGCGCAAGTCTGTTCTGGATAACTGTGCCAAGATTACTGCTGGCAATAATTGTAACATTCATAATTAGCAAAATAACTAAATAATAAATGAGTAATTATAACATATTCATAATTAGTAAAATCACTAAATAAATAGTTGAATCAACTTAATTTGATAAAGATTCCCTTAGCTTTCTAAATTTTTAACTATCTCTTTTGTAAAAGTAAACACATAATATATTAGTTATAACTAATGTCTCTGTCAAGTCAAATTTTGAGATAACTTATTGATTTTCTTAAAATTATCTGATTTTGGCTTAAATAGGGGGTACAATTCCCCCAGTAGCCCCTGGAGTAGCTCTGGTTGTTGCTCTGAAAGTTGCTTTGGATATAACTTTAGGAGTTGTTCTGAGAGTTGTTTTGGAATCAGATATTATAGCAACTCATGGAATAGTTATAAGTGTAGATATGGGGCTTATTGTCTGATATGTTCAGGATGCAGTTCGGGGAGCAGTTGTCAGAGCAATTGGCAGAGTAACTCAGGGAGCAATTTACTCAGACAAAAAACAGACCTACAGTTTGACAGATTACATTTCTGAGTAAATAATGTGATGTTTTATATAGTATATAGCGCAATTTATTTAAAATAATGTGTAGAATTCTATGATTCACTATTAATATTATGTTGAAGGGGAACTGCGATAGCGGAATCAACATTTAATAATAAAAAGATAGATTAAGATTTGATATTTGAAAAAAACCGACATTTTGGATGTATGATTAGTTATTAACATATTGAATAGTATTAATCTATCTTTTACTGGAACAGACTTTAACACATACTCCGCAAATATATTGTCCAACATAACCCTTTTTCTGAAATTCTTTTAACTTCTCAAAACATTTAATGTGGTCGAAGTCTTCGGGTCTTTCTTTTATTGCTTGAGCCGGACATACTTCCAGGCATTTGTAACATTTTCCACAATTTTCTGGAATTGGTGTAGCGGGTATAAGGGGCATATCAGTTAATATGGTTACTAATCTGAATTGTGCACCGTATTGACGGTTGACTAAAAGGTTATTTCTGCCAATCCAACCAAGACCAGCAGAAACACCAATTCTTTTATGAGAAAGATGCGCTCGCTGATTTTGCCAGTCAACGATTTGCGATGCTGGAATCGGTAAGGCTAAAAATTTGTTATTTTCAATATTAGATGCGATTTTGAGAGCAATTCGGTCTAATAAAGCATTTATTTGCCGGTAATGGTGAAAATAAAGTTGTGTCGGATGGTCAATAATTTCTTCTAAAACCGCTTTTGATAAAATCACTCCAATACTGATTGCATAGGAAAATTTTTCCAGTAATGGTCTTGCGATTAAGAAGTCATCAGTCTTAACCGTGCTTAAATCAGCAATACCAAAAAGAGTTGCACCTTCTTTTAAGGCAAGTTCTTTTATTGTTGAATATCTTAATTGCTCATCTAATTGCATTTTTGTTTTTTCGCTTTTTGCTTACAACAATTTTCGGTGTTTGATTTTTCTTTAAATATACCATTAATGCAAATATTGCTGAAGGTGTGATACCAGGAATTCTTTGCGCTTGTCCCAAGTTATCTGGCCTAAATTTAGTTAGTTTTTCTTTTATCTCATTTGATAAACCTTGAACAGTTCTAAAATCAAGACCGCTCGGAATTTTGATATTTTCTAGTTCCTTAAATTTTTCAATGTCGTTTAAGGTTCTTTCAATATAACCTTTATATTTGACTTCAATTTCAATGTTCCAGAGTAAAGAAATATCATCTAATACAGGATAATCCATTACTGATGTTATTTCTGCAAGGTGCTGATAATTTATCTCAGGTCTTCTTAATAATTCTTCTAAGGTAACTGAATGTCGGAGTGGAGCAGTATTTAATTGCTCAAGTTTCTTATTGATTTTATCTGATGGAGAGATACGAGTTCGTTTCAACCAATCCAATATTAGAGCAATCTTTTTCTTTTTTTGTAGAACTTTTTTATAGTATTTATAAGGTATTAAGCCAAGTTGATAGCCTTTTGGTGTTAATCTCAAATCAGCATTATCTTCTCGTAAAAGTAGTCGATACTCAACCCGAGATGTAAACATCCGATAAGGTTCATTAGTACCTTTGGTAACTAAATCATCAATCATCACACCAATATAAGCATCAGCTCGGGTCAGCACAAATTCTGATTTTTCTTGGGCTTTTAATGCTGCATTTATTCCTGCAACGATGCCTTGGGCAGCAGCTTCTTCATAACCGGTTGTGCCGTTAATTTGTCCGGCAAAGAATAAATTCTCGTATAGCCGGGTTTCTAAGCTCGGTTTTAGTTGCGTCGGGTCGCAGTAATCGTGTTCAATTGCATAGCCGGGTCTTAAGATTTCTACTTTTTCCAATCCTTTAATGCTTCTCAGCATTTTAATCTGAATATCCAAAGGCAGACTAGTAGAAATACCATTAGGGTAATATTCAATTGTATTTAGCCCTTCTGGCTCAATGAAAATTTGATGTCGGTCTCGATCAGGAAACTTCACAATTTTATCTTCAATTGATGGACAATATCGGACGCCGGTTCCTTTGATAATTCCTGTATATAAAGGAGAACGATTAAGACCAGATTTTATAATCTGATGGGTTTTGGTATTAGTATAAGTAATGTAACAAGGTAGATAATTTTTAACTTTTTTGCGTGTCCAGAATGAAAAAGGCATTGGTGGCTCATCACCGTATTGAGGCTCTAATTTAGTAAAATCAATCGTTCTGCCATCAAGTCGAGCAGGCGTTCCAGTTTTGAATCTTCCCATTATAAATCCTAACTCTCTGAGATTTTGGCTGAGTTCATTAGCCGGATATTCACCCAGTCTTCCCGCAGGAAAATTAACTAAGCCAATATGGATTAGACCAGACAAGAAAGTTCCTGGAGCGAGAACAATTGCTTTGGCATAGAACTTTTCACCAATCGTCGTTTGCACACCAATTGCAGTTTTACCTTTGACTAAAATTTTAGATACTGTGCCGGTATGCAGAAATAGATTTTTCTCTTGTTCTAATACTTCACGCAAATAAGTCTTATAGAGTTGTCGGTCAGTCTGTGCTCGTGATGAATGCACTGCTTGGCCTTTTTTTGTGTTAAGTTGCCGATATTGAATTGCACTTCTATCGGTGTTCTTTCCCATTTCACCACCAAGGGCATCAAGTTCTTTAACTAATTGTCCTTTGCCAATACCACCAATTGCAGGATTACAAGACATCAAGCCAATCGTATCAATATTCATTGTGATGAGTAAGGTTAAAGTGCCCATTCGTGATGAGGCTAAAGCAGCCTCAATTCCGGCATGACCTGCGCCAACAACAATCACTTCATACTTATTATTCGTTATTCGTTTATCAATTCTTGGCATAGAAAATTTTAATATTCGATAGCTAAATTATTCTATAAATTAATATTAGAAAAGTCAATTGAAACTGGCAAACATATCTTTTCCGTTAACATCTCAAATTTAAATATCCACAAAATAATAGACATTACTAAAAGAAAAGCTTATGGTTGACTTTTTAATAAAATTAGTGTATACTCTAATAATAAAAAAATAATGTTTCGATTAATATTAAAAAATTATTATATTCTATTTTCACTATAATCCGGCAATGTCATCAAAATTTCCCCAATATTTCACAAGTTTGCGATATTGTTTACTATAATAGCTTTATTTTGACGACATTGTGCAGGTTTCAAAATGGCAGATTTAACGAATTACTGATTTTAGTTCTGCCAATATAATCAATGGTTACACTGATTATGAATCATAACCCTAGTGTTCTTTTTGCTGAGTTAATTCTAATCAGGGTAATCAAATATAATGGAGGTAGCAATGGCTAACAAATCCCTATTGTGCTCATCAGTTTTTGTTCTTATGCTTTTATTAGGCATGACCTATGCAACAACAATTACAAGTTATGCAACTGGAGACTGGAGTGTTCCATCAACTTGGAACCCATCGCAGGTACCAACTTCAACCGATACAGTTATAATTGCCAATGGCCATAAGGTGACGATTGATGTTTATAATGCAACTTGTAGTCAACTGACAATTCAAAATGGCGGTATTTTGGAATACGGTTCTTATGAACCTAAAAGATGTAGTGTACCTGGTTCAATTGTAATTGATGCTGGCGGTAGATTCAAAACAGCGGATGTTGATACAGTGAAAAGACATCGGTTAGTTGTTCACGGCAATATTATTAACAACGGTATCTTAGATTTTAGTACCAGTAATAATAATGCCGGTGCAAGGATATGTATTCGTGGAACTGACGATGTCGTATTCACTGGGACCGGTGATACGACGGACCTATCAAGACTTGGCCTTTGGATTTATAAAGACGATGGAGTTTGGACGCCTTGGACTTGTATTCTTGAACTGAGTCCTGCAAATTTAACTTGTATGGGTGTTTCTACCGGTCCATGTCCGCCTTTTATTGGTCTATACTTTGGGACTTTGAAAATATCTGGCACTTTTGCGATGACTTGCAGTCTTTATGGCACAATTGCTAATCCTACGAGTAATCCTTATTATATGGGTTCTGGGCTTTCCAGTTTATGGCTGAATAATCCTAACTTTACGATTGGTGCCTTAAATGCCAGTGCAACTTTTTACCGGCTTAGAATTACTCAAGGAACTTTTAATGTTGGTACTGCTGTAGGCAATAATCTAATAGCAGATGCGACCACAGGTAGTAATCAGCAGTTTATAATGGAAGGTGGCATGTTAAATATTGCGGGTAGATTTGGTATGTCATATTCAAGCGGAACAACATCTATTTTCACCCAGACTGGTGGGACAATTAATGTTGCAACTGTTGGTAACAATTCATCTGCGGCATCATTTGGAATAACTGCAACAAATAATCTTTTCACAATGAGTGGCGGACAAATAATTATTCATCAAAGAAGCAGTTATTCAACTCCTTTGGATTATAATGTTGCCACGACTAATATAAATATTAGCGGCGGTACACTACAACTTGGGTCAGATGCAACCACATCTAATTTTGATTTTTATATTCGCGGTGCACTACCTAATCTTGTGATTGATAACACCACTTATAATAAGAATGCCTACTTGAGAGCGGCGGCAACTGCCTATGGAGATATATTAATAAATAACGGAACGATACTAGATTTAAATGGTTATGCTCTAACTTTGTTGAAAAATATCACTAATAATGGAACTTTACGGGCTACAACCACAGGAAGCAGTATTATTTTCCAAGGAACAACTGCCCAAACACTTTCTGGTGATATTAGCAATAATCAGATTTGTAATGTGACAATTTATAATGGCTCAGGTGCGACAATCATACCAAAAGTTCAAATTAATAATGGATTAACTTTAACATACGGCACTTTAACTGGTAATGATACGATCTGGTTGGGAACTGGTACTGCAGGAACATTTACTTATACTAAAGGCGATGGTTCAATCGCTGCAGATACAATAATTTATAAATATTCAGGAATGACAACAATTAATTATACATATTCAGGAACATCAGCACAAATAACAGGCAATGAAATGCCTTCAACAATTTCTGGTACTTTGACGATAAATAATTCAGCTGGCGTAACACTTAATGAGTCCAAAAATGTTGGAAAACTGGTTTTATCTGCAGGTATATTGAATACCGGAGGTAATTTATTAACCGTAACAGGTCAATCACCTGGCGATGTTACTCGAACCGGTGGTTATGTTTATGGCCCGCTTGCTCGAACTTTACCTGCTAATCAGAGCGGAACTTCAACCTGGCTATTCCCGGTTGGTAAAAGTGATTACCAACTATTTGAAATAATTGACCCAACAACTAGTTCAGCTGGAACTATTACTGTGCAGGTAGAGGTATTTGATGATAATTGCGGTGGTTCTGCCGGAACTGGTCTTAGTTCAATAAATACTAATAGATACTGGAGCGCTTTAATTTCAGGTGCTGGTAGTCTTATTAGTACCAAAGTTCGACTCACCGAAACCGGCTTATCATTAGCCAATGCGATTGGACAATCAGCAACTCAAACGGGTGCTTATAATAATATTGGAGCGACCTGGGTTGACCCCACTTTGCTTTCCGAGCCAATTACTTCGCTCGGTTATTTTGTGATTGGCACTAAAGGACTTTTACTTGGTGGAACTTATACAGTGGGTACAGGTGAAGACTATACTAATCTTAATGCTGTGGCTGCAGAACTGAAAGCCAAGGCAATTTCAGGTAATGTAAATTTTAGTTTAACTTCTAATTATAGCAGCGCGACGGAAACATATCCGATTACATTTAATCCTTTCGGAACTGTTGGCGGAAACTGGAGAGTAAATATAAAGCCTGCGCCGAATGTGCCAAGACCAGTGCTTGAAGCCCCAGTAAGTGGTGCGATTATTGAACTGAGTGGTATTGATAATCTTACGCTGGATAGTTTTGTTATTTCGAACACCAACGCCTCAGCAACAAGTTATGCAATTCGATTTATTGGCGGTGCATCATCTAATATTATTAAGAACTGTCTGTTAAAAGGTGCCAACACATCAACTGGCACAAGCGGTGGTGTAGTTTTGTTCTCAAGTGCGGAAACTCCAAGTGGTAAAGGTAATAATGACAATGTTATTGATAATTGTGAAATCACAGCAAGCAGTGGTGGTTCACCAACTTATGGTATTAGTTCGTATGGCTCAAGTCCAATGTATACAAGGACTAACAATAACAACACAATTAAAAACTGTAAAATCTACGATTTCTCAAGATATGGAGTGTATATTGGCGCTTATGATTCTAATGCTACGATTATCGGCAACGAAATCTATTCAACGACTGCTCAAAACACAACTATCTTTCAGGGTATCCGAATATCCGCAACATCAATTTGCAATACGAAAATTATTGGCAATAAAATCTATAATTTGTTAACTAGTGGAACTTCACCCGAAATAACAGGCATTTATATTAGTATGGCAGACCCCGATGGTCCGCCTTTGGTTGCAAATAATTTCATTGCTCTGGATGCGACGACGACTCACGATGGCGCAAGAATTTATGGTATCAGGCACCTTCGAATGGAGACTCAGACTGATTATTATTCGTTCTTTAACAACTCAATCTATATCGGCGGAACCGCGACTACTGGCTCATCTTATGGATTCTACAAACGAAATTCCCCAACACAAAACACCCAGACCGATTTCCGAAATAATATTATTTTTAATACCCGCAGTGGTGGAACTGCCAATTATTGCATTTATGATTCACTTGGTGGTGCTGGATTCATTTCTGATTATAATGACTTATTTGTATCGACTCCAGGTCAAAATGGTCAATATGTCGGTTATCGAGCAGGTGCTAATTTACCAACCTTAAATGATTGGAAAAATGCTTCAGGTCAAGATGCGCATAGTATTAGTATCAAACCCGATTTTGTTTCAGAGAATGATTTACATATTTTATCAACATCTAATAGCGTTAACCGTAAAGCAACACCAATTAGTGGAATTACAACTGATATCGACGGCGAGTTACGCAATGAAATTTGGCCTGATATTGGTGCGGATGAATATACGCCAGACACAACTGGTGAAGTTACTTTAATTTCACCAACTAACAATGCAGTTGGTCAATCCCGCTACGCAAGATTAAGATGGAACAAAGTTCCCAACGCAGAATATTATGATGTCTATTTAGATAATGTTTTTCCACCAGTTGAAAAAGTCAGTTCGTTTCAATCGGATACTGGTTATAACTGTTCTTTACTTGACGCTAATACGAAATACTATTGGCAGATTGTTGCTTGGAATGATACTGGACCTGCTGAAGCGAGTTCTTCTTCTGCAAGTGATAGTTTTACAACCAGAACTGAAGTAGTTTTGTCAATGCCTAACAATGGCACATTTATAAACGATAACTCACCAATTTTAATATGGCAAGCTGTCTTTGGTGCGGAAACATATCGGGTTCAGATTGATACAGTTAGCGACGCATTTAATAATCTTGTAATTGACGCGACAACTAATAATTCGTTTTATGAAGTTTCAGATATTTACCCATTGCCCGAGAAAACCTGTTATTGGCGTGTGCGAGTGGAAACTCCAGAACCGGCCGACCCATATTCTGAGACATGGTCATTCACAGTTGATATTACTCCACCTGAACCACCTGATACTGCGTCGTTTTCAATTCCTAATGGTGCAGTACTTGATGACCCAACTCCAACTTTTGAATGGGGAGCAGTCTCTGATGCAGTAGCATATAATCTCTTAGTTGAAACTGGTAAGGAAGTTGTCTTTGATGAAACACTAAATGTTAATACCTATACACCTGAAGAACCGATGGCAGATGGTGATTATACTTGGATGGTAAAATCAAGAGATATGGCAGGAAACTGGGGTGTTTATTCACCAGTAAGAACATTCACAATACAGACAATTTCGCCGCCAATACCAGGCTGGGCACAACTGGAACCAATGCCAACCAATGTTGCTGGCAAATATGTCAAAGATGGCGGCGCACTCACTGCTGCTCCTGAAGAAAAAATCTACGCTCTCTATGCATTCCGCGGTAACAAATCCAAAGAATTCAAGAAATATACGATGGGTAATCCTGGTGTTTGGGCAGAATTAGAGACAATTCCATTTGGTCTTAAATATCCGGTCACGGATAGTTCACGCTACAACAAGAAAACTCCAGGCAAAGGCGCAGCACTCTGCTGGGATGGTGCAACTGCAATCTATGCGACCAAAGGTAATGGCACATTTGAACTCTGGAAATATGACCTTGATAGTGCTCACTGGTATTTTGAGTCTTGGATTCCTTCAACCAAAGGTGCCAAAGGTGGCACATCAATCTTCTTCAAAGGTGGTCTACTCTATGTCCTAGTCGGCGGACAGAAACTGGAATACGAGAACTTCTTCGCTTATAATTCTAATGAAAAGAGTTGGACAACACTACAAAGAGCACCTGGTGGCACAACTGGCAAACTATGGAAAGATGGCAGTTCGATTGTCGCAATTGGCGAAACAATCTTCGGTCTTAAAGGCTCTGACAAATACAACTCGTTTTGGGCTTATGACATTGCAAGCAATAACTGGACTGAAGTTGAATCCTGTCCACAGAATCATCCTAGCCTTGGTAAGAAGAATAAAGTTGGCGATGGTGGTGCAATGACGACTGATGGCTCAGTTGCTTATATGATTAAAGGTAAAGATAAACAAGACTTTTGGATGTATAATCCTACGACTAATGCTTGGACACCACTGGACACAATTCCAAGACTTCATAAGAAATCAGTACCGAAGACTGGTGCGGCATTGGCTTATGCTAATGGTCGTGTCTACTTACTCAAAGGTAATAAGACACCTGAATTCTGGCAATATGGTCCACACAAAGCATTGGCTTCATCTGAAATTAAACCGACTACTAACTCTCAGGTTATGACTGAAAATTCAATCACTAATCTCAATTTCAGCTTCACAGTGAATCCGAATCCATTCAATAGGTTTACCACAATTCGTTACACAGTTCCTGTATCCGGCAAAGTCTCAATCAAACTTTACAATGCTGAAGGTAGATTAATTAAAAATCTACTTGACGAATATCAGAATTTGGGTTATTATATATTAAAAATGGATGGTGAGTATCTTACAAGTGGTGTTTACTTTTTGCGATACCAAGATACGAGAAATCATCAGCAAGTTAAAATTATAGTTCGATAACTACGAGTAGCGATGATTAAGTTAAAAGAAAAAACATAACTCCTACCTTTTCTCCTCATATATCCTCTGCATAGGGTGGATGTGGGGCTCCACCCTATGTTTTTTTATATAACAAGTTATCTTAATAACACTGAAATCTGCTAATGATAGCAAAGATATTTTTTTATCCAGACCTTATGGGTCTAGTAAAATAAATTATTTTATAACACCCAAATTCACTATTTACCACAATCTGCTGGTAAAGAATAAGAAATTACTTTTGGGACATATTTTGTCCTACTGAACATAAAATTCAGAATGCAAAACTAAAGATGAAAAACTAAAATGCAAAGAGTATGAGACTTTTCCACCTTTAAACTTTTGAACCTTGTTGTTTCCGTGTTTATTTAGATCCTGAATTAAATTCAGGTGACACTGCGTGTCACTTCTGAACCATTGAACCTTTAAACTTTAGACCCTGAAATAAATTCAGGAAGACACAATGAGCAGTCAGGGTGACACTCACTCCCATTTTGTCATGCTGAACTTGTTTTCAGCATCTCATAGACCCAATTCTGTCATGCTGAAATCGTTTCGGAATCTAATTCTTATTCTCGCGAGATCCTGAATTAAATTGATGTCGTTTCACTCCATCTACGCTTCGCGTTTCAGGAAGACACTGCGTGTCGCTTTTGAACCTTTGAACTTTTTAACTTTTGAACTTTATTTCTGTCTTCAGTGTTTTCTGCGACGTTTTTTCAGAGCCGTTCCGAGATTTTGCTTGACAATCATCAAAGATTTTAGTAAAATACTATTGATGAAATATTTATCTTTATGGAGGTACTTAATGAACTCCAAAGTGTTCAGCACACTTGGTCTTATCTTTTTTATTCTCTTCAGCCTTGGACTGATAAATTCTACAGAAGGCAGAAGAGTTGTTGTCTGCGAAGAAGCCTATTCTGAAGGCTGAGCCTCATGTAATCCTGCCAGTGGGACACTGGCTCAAATCTCCTATAATTATCCTAATGAAGTTGCATCAATCGAGATGCATGTCAATTCCAGTTATTCCAGTTATGGTATGTATAGTGCTGAAGCCCGTGCTCGTTTCTTCTATTTACCAATGCCGGGCACCACTTATTATACTCCTTGGTTATGGATTGATGGTGATTATAGCGCAGGTAGCAGTTATTCTAATTGGGAAAATTTGATTGTGCAACGGATGGGCGTTCCGTCACGAATTACTGCACGCATTTGGGGAAATTATAATCCAACAACTCGAACCGGTACAATTTATGCTCGTTTTATCAGTGATACGAATGCGACATTATATCATAATGTGCTCTTTGTGATAACTGAAGATAGTATTTATCAACCAACACCTAATGGTGACTTATGGCATAATCATGTTGCGCGCGATTATATTCCAGACCATATTGGAACACAAGTTACCCTTGCCTATCAAGATTCAGTTACGGTAAGTTATCCGTTCTCAATTTCTCAGAATTGGGTAGCAGAGCGATGTGAGATTGTGACAATGATTCAAGACCCAACAGTTATCAATATTACCAAACGCATCCACCAAGGTGCGAAAATAAAACTCACTGAACTTGCTTATGTTGGAATAGATGAAGCGCCTAAAACTCCTACTGTTATTTATGATGCGAATGTGAAAGTTATACCAAATCCTTGTGTTAATCGCACAAGTTTCTCATTTTCTTTACCTTTTGGCACAGAATACCTAATCTCAATCTTTGATGCTCAAGGAAGAAATATCAGAACGCTCAGTGGAATTGCATCCGGCAAATCCGAATGTGTTAATTGGAATTTTAATAATATAATAAATGCCGGTGTCTATTTCTATCTCTTGCAAAGTTCTAAGGGCAATAGCGCCGGTAAATTCATTGTAAAAAAATAAGGAGGTGACATGGGTAGGCATTTATTGTTATTGTTAATACTCTTTACTATTAGCAACGCGGGCCGGCTACTTACTAACGGAGACTTTGAATATCCTTTAAGCACTGGTTGGTATAGTATTTTTGGTCTTGCTAACACTTATGATACGATTGACCGGCAGACCTATTTTCATCCTGACCCGGATTATGAAGTGCGAGTGAAAAAATACGATGAGACTTATGCTAAATTATCTCAGACCGTAAATATTCCAACTACCAATTTACAATTTGGCGTCTCGGCAAAATTATATGCTTATGAGTATAATACATCCGCAACTTATTGGGCAGCTGCCGCGGTCTGCTTACGCTATTTAGATGCTAATGGCAATCAACTGGGTGAGACCCGAATTGCTCATATGTCACCCCATTGTCCTTGGACAAGCACAAATACTGTTCATATTATACCAGTAACTGACCCGAATAATTGGTATGATTATCGGTTCAATGTTAATAATGAGTTGGCAAACTTACCCGGAGTTAATCCCAACCAGATTAGAAAAATCCAAGTCGCACTGCTTGATACAACTAATGGGTGTTGACAGGGCCATTGTCTGGCGAGGGTCCTCGCTGATGATGTCTCATTAAATTATACGGGAACAAATCCCTATCTTGATTTATATGGCACCAATGTCTATGACCCAACTGGCAATAATAATGGCCGTTTAGACCCAGGAGAAACTGCTAATTTAACTGCAATTTTAAGAAACATTGGTGGCTATAACTTTATTCAATTAGCAACTAATCTTTTCACTACTGACCCGTATATTACAATCACAGATAACTCAGGATATTTTGGAACATTGCCAATTGACAGTATCAAAGAAAATACGAATGACCCGTATGTTGTCTCGGTCAGTCCTAATTGTCCCCAAGGTCATCTCGTTCAGTTCCGATTAGTTGTCAATGAAGGTTGGTATCTTGATACATTTAATTTTAATTTAGTAGTCGGCAAGTATCATTATCTGGTTTGGAATCCAGACCCAACGCCAACTCCTGGTCAAACCATCCATAATACGCTTAATGCCTTAGGATACTCCGGAGCGATTACTACTAATTTATTGCAAGAACCTGACCTTAATATCTACAACTCAATCTTTATCTGTTGCGGTGTCTATCCGAATAATTATCGGATTACTGCTAATAGTGCTGAAGCAATTGCAATCACAAATTATCTTAATAATGGCGGTCGTGTCTATTTAGAAGGTGGCGAAGTCTGGTATTATGACCCGCAAGTCGGCGGACATAATTTCGGACCGCTGTTTGGTATTCAAGGGGTTTCTGATGGTAGTGCGGATATGGGACCAGTGGTCGGTGTTAATAATACTTTTACTCAAGGTATGTATTTCAATTATGCCGGTGAAAATAATTATATGGACCGAATCAATGCAACAACCGGCTTTGTGATTTTCGTTGATGGCAACAATAGTTATAACTGCGGAGTCGCATACAATGCAGGCATTTATCGCACAGTCGGCACATCATTTGAACTTGGTGGGTTAGTTGATGCTTCAGCACCATCAACCAAAGCAATTCTTTTAGATTCAATTATGCGGTTCTTTGGAACTGGGCTGACGGTTACTGAAGAAAACCAAAATAATAAAATCCTCAGATATGAATTAAAGACTTATCCCAATATAATTAAATCCGGTGAATTAACGAAAATTTACTACTCTTATTTAAGTAATCAATCGGCAAAAATAAAAATCTATAACGCATTAGGCAGATGTGTGCGCACATTGAGTTTAGACTCTAAAAAAGATAATATCTTTTGGAATGGAACAGATGACAACAACCGATATTTACCGACCGGAGTCTATTTTATTCAATTAGACCTACCAGAAAAATCTTTTGTTAATCGCATAGTTATCCTTAACTAAATAACTAAACCACCGGAGTTCAAAAAAGTATTATCTCTTGCTCCGGTGGTTATTTTTTGTATAATCACTTTGTGATATACAGAAATTGGATAGTCGGTATTTTATTAATAGTATTAAATTTATCTCGTGGTAGAGTTTTAATTACTAACGGCGATTTTGAACAAGATTTAAGAATTGGCTGGGTGATGAGTTTAATTGACCCGACTTATGGCGATACCATTGATTGTTTAAGCAAGTTTGCCCCAGACCCGGATAATGAATTAAGAGTAAAAAAACATCATGCGACATTAGCCAAAATACATCAGACGGTTAATATTCCGACTACAGATTTACAGTTTAGTATTTCAGCAAAACTATATGCATACGAACATCCATCACCATCACCATATTATTGGTCCGCATCGGCAATCGCATTGAGGTATTCGGACCGCAATTATAATCTCTTAGGTGAAACCCGCATTGCTTACAAATCGCCGCATTGTCCTTGGCATAATAGTCCAACCTTACATATCATTAATGTTAACGATACGCTCAACTGGCATACCTATAGTTTTAATATTAATGACGAACTCAATAATCTACCTGGAGTCAATCAGAACAATATTAAGAAGATTCAGATTGCTTTGCTTGACACGACCAATGGATGTTGAAGTAACCCCTGTTGGGCAAGGGTCCTTGCCGATGATGTCAGTTTAAATTATTTAGGAACCGCACCTTATTTAGATTTAGTTAAAATTAATATCAACGACCAAACCGGTAATAATAATGGTCGTTTAGACCCCGGAGAGACGGTTAATATTACCGCCGTATTAAAAAATATCGGCGGTGCTAATTTTACAGATCTAATAACATTTCTTGAGAGTCAAGACCAATATCTTTCTATTTCAGACCCGATAGGAAATTTTGGCGAATTGCCAATTGATAGCACTGAAGAAAATGCCAATGACCCGTACACTATTGTTGTAACTCCCAATTGTCCGAATAGACATAAAGTCCAATTTCGACTTATAGTTAATGAAGGAAGTTTTCTTGATACTTTTAGTTTTAGTCTTATTGTTGGTAAACGCGATTATCTTGTCTGGAATCCAGCATTATCCAATTCAGGTATTCAAATCGATTCAATCTTGACACATCTGGGTTATATTGGTGATTATACAACATCTTTACTTGTTATTCCGCAACTTGATGCTTATCAGTCAATTTTTGTTAACTGTGGTATCTATCCTAATGATTATATTATCGGTGCAATGAGTTTAGAAGGTATCGCTTTAGAAAATTATCTTCAAAATGGTGGTCGGATGTATTTAGAAGGAAGTAATGTTTGGTGCGAAAACCCTTATCGGGGTGGCTATAATTTTAATTCGCAATTTGGCATTTTCGGACTTGAAGTTGGAACAAATAATTTAGGACCAATAATTGGACAATCCAAAACTTTTACTCAAGGAATGTATTTTAATTACGCTGGTGCTAATAATTCAATTGACCATTTGGAACCGACAACCGGATTTGTCATCTTGAAAGACCAGGATGATAATTATGGTTGTGCGGTTGCTCATAATGGAAGAATTTATCGAACAGTCGGCACATCATTTGAACTTGGTGGCTTAGTTGATGCTTCAGCACCATCAACCAAAGCAATTCTTTTAGATTCAATTATGCGATTCTTTGGAACTGGACTGACGGTTACTGAAGAAAACCAAAATAATAAAATCCTCAGATATGAATTAAAGACTTATCCCAATATAATTAAATCCGGTGAATTAATGAAAATTTACTACTCTTTTTTCGGTAATCAATCGGCAAAAATAAAAATCTATAACGCATTAGGCAGATGTGTGTGCACATTGAGTTTAGACTCTAAAAAAGATAATATCTTTTGGAATGGCACTGATGAGAACAATCGATATTTACCTACTGGTATCTATTTTATCCAATTAGAACTGCCAGAAAGAGTATTAGGCAATCGGTTTGTATTGGTTAATTAAGCAAAAAAGTAAATTTACCCAAGAGGAATAAAAAATCAACTGAATAATTCTTACCAATTAAACAAGCAAACCATTAAAGCGAATAATTTGGGTTGAAAAAAGAGTTCTAAGTTTAGAAAAGCGTCCGAAACTAAAAGCATTTGACATTTGGGGGAAAGCAAGATAAAGTCAAAATGAGTTAGAACTTACCTAAGCGGATTTTCTATCGGATTTTCAATCAGGCTTTTATCCCAACTGATATAAACTGAATCTGATAAACTAATTGATGAGCACAGAAGAGAAGGATTTAACCGAATAAAACAACTAACGAATATTTGGACAATTTATAATTTTAATAATAGGCAAATTGGGTTAACTGGTATGCGACCTGGTATGCCGAGTATCGGGTAAGATATTGTATGCATTAGGCTGGGATTGGGCTAGCATAGGGCTAGCCCCACCCTAGCCCCAAGGGACTTTACACATTTTATCTTTCCCCTCAACCTTACCTTCTCCCACAAGGTGAGAAGGAATGTTTGTTTTTATCACTAATGAAACTGTAAATCCCCTCTCCCTTGATGGGAGAGGAAAAAAGGTGAGGGTGAAAGTCTCCTAATTTCTTCTAAAAAGAGAAAAGAATATTTTGCCTCTTTTTATTAGGTGAAAGAGAATTAAGGCAATTGTGAAATATGTTCTTTTATATCAATAAGCACACCTTCAATATTGTTTAACACCTCATTATCCCAATATCGTAAAACCCTAAAGCCCTGTTTTGCGAACCAATCATCTCTAATTTTATCTCTCTGACTATTTATATGTTGACTGCCATCAAGTTCAATTATAATCCTTTTTTCGTAGCAGACAAAATCAGCAATGTATTTACCAATTGGTTCTTGTCTTTTAAATTTAGTTCCTAATTGGTTGTTTCGAATTCGAGACCATAATTTTCTTTCTGCATCAGTCATATTTCTTCTTAAATGTTTTGCAAATGAGACCAGTAGTTTCTTCTTCATAATTTCTCCTAAAAAAGTTTGTTTGCTTTATAATAAAAAAAGGTTTATTTTGATTAGTCATCTTTCCCCTCACTCTTACCCTCTCCCACATGGGGAGAGGGAATGATTGATTCTCTCCCAAATGAAATTATAGATTTTTTCTTCCTTGATGTGTGATGAGCAAAGTGAAGGGGAAAATTTATGCTGTTCATCTTATTTCCCCCTCAACCTAACCTTCTCCCACAAGGGGAGAAGGGATGTTTGATTCATCCATAAAAGTAGCTATAACCTCCTCTCCCTTAAATGGGAGAGGAAGAAGGTGAGGTTGAGAGATAATGGATATTTACCCCTCACCCTTTCCCTCTCCCACAAAGGGGAGAGGGGAATTATAGAACTATATTTCAATATAAAAAACAACAGGGGAGCGAATTTCGCTCCCCTGGTCTGGGTCTGACACCTTCTGATGTCAGACAAATTCTACATTATTGGACAATGAGCTTGACTTCACTGGAGTTCTTCGCATCTTCATACTTCAAGAAGTAAATGCCACTCGCAAGTGACTTCGCAGTCAGTCTGGTGGTATAAGTGCCAGCAGTGAGATATTCGTCAGTTAAGGTTTCAATCAACCGACCAGTTGAGTTGTAGAGTTTAATTGTGACTTTACCGGAAACAGGCACTGTGTAGCGAATTGTCGTGAACTTATTGAATGGATTCGGATTGACACTGAAGTTGAAGCTGAGATTCGTGATTGAATTTTCCGTCATAACCGCAGAGTTAGTAGTCGGTTTAATTTCCGCTACTGCCAATGCTTTGTATGGACCATATTGCCAGAATTCAGGTGAGTTATTACCTTTGAGTAAGTAGACACGACCATTAGCATAAGCCAATGCCGCACCGGTCTTCGGTACTGAGTTCTTCCACAGTCTTGGAATTGTATCCAGTGGTGTCCAGAGACCAGTGTCAGGTGGAATTGCATTCGGTGTATACATCCAGAAGTCTTGTTTGCCTTTACCTTTAATCATATAAGCAACTGAGCCATCAGTCGTCATTGCACCACCATCACCAACTTTATTCTTCTTACCAAGGCTAGGATGATTCTGTGGACAGGATTCAACTTCAGTCCAGTTATTGCTTCCAATGTCATAAGCCCAGAATGAGTTGTATTTGTCACCACCTTTGATACCATAAATCTTGTTGCCAATTGCAACAATCGCGCTGCCATCTTTCCATGGTTTAGCAGTAGCGCCAGCAGGTGCTTGTTGTAGGGTTGCCCAAGATTTTCCAACTGGGTCATAAGCAAAGAAGTTGTCAAATTCCGGTTTTAGTCCGCCGACTAAGACATAGAGTAGACCATCTTTGAAGAATAGTGAAGTGCCGCCTTTTGCACCTTTGGTTGAAGGAATCCAAGACTCAAAGTACCAGTGAGCACTATCAAGGTCATATTTCCAGAGTTCAAATGTGCCATTACCTTTGGTCGCATAGATTGCATTTGCACCATCCCAACAGAGTGCTGCACCTTTGCCGGGGAATTTCTTGTTGTATCTTGCAGAGTCAACTGTTGGCGGAGGACCGACCTTATATTTGAAGCCGAATGGAATTGTTTCCATATCTGCCCAAATAC